>NZ_JBFBCC010000001.1:0-859707 GCF_040682955.1 Amycolatopsis sp. NPDC051045 | reverse complement strand
ACCCTCGGCTGGCGAACGCCAGCCGAGGCCCTCACGAAGCTACTGTTAGATCAACAAACGACAGGTGTTGCAACCACCGCGTGAATCCGCCTGGCATTCACGGACTTGTCAGGCGTCGGACTCCGGACGGCCGTCCGCCGCCCAGGCCGTGTGGAACGAGCCTTCGCGGTCCACCCGCCGGTAGGTGTGGGCACCGAAGAAGTCCCGCTGGCCCTGGACCAGCGCGGCCGGCAGCCGGTCCGCGCGGAGGCCGTCGTAGTAGGCCAGCGCCGTCGAGAAGCCCGGCGTCGGGATGCCGAGGCGAACGGCCGTCGAGATCACCGAGCGCCACGAGTCCTGCGCGTCCTCGACCGCCTTGCGGAAGCCGCCCGAGGTGAGCAGCGTCGGCAGCTGCGGCTCGTCGGCGTAGGCCGAGGTGATGTCGTTGAGGAACTTCGCGCGGATGATGCAGCCGCCGCGCCAGATCGAGGCGACCTTGCCGAGGTCGATGTCCCAGCCGTACTCCGTCGCGCCCGCCTGGATCTGGTTGAAGCCCTGCGCGTACGCGACCACCTTCGACGCGTACAGCGCCTGCTCGACGTCGTCGGCGAACCGCTCCAGCGACGAACCCGACAGCGGCGCCGCCGAAGGACCACCGAGACCGCGGGCCGCCGCGCGCAGCGACTGGGACCCCGACAGCGAACGCGCGAAAACGGCTTCGGCGATGCCCGAGATCGGCACGCCGAGGTCGAGACCGATCTGCACGGTCCAGCGGCCGGTGCCCTTCTGCTCGGCGGCGTCCTCGACGACGTCGACGAACGGCTTGCCGGACGCGGCGTCGACGTGCGCCAGCACCTCGGCGGTGATCTCGATCAGGTACGAGTCCAGCCGCCCCGTGTTCCAGGTCCGGAAGACGTCGGCGATCTCGGCGGGGGCGTAGCCGCCCGCGTGCCGGAGCAGGTCGAACGACTCCGCGATCAACTGCATGTCGGCGTACTCGATGCCGTTGTGCACCATCTTCACGAAGTGGCCGGCGCCGTCCGCGCCGATGTGCGTGCAGCAGGGCTCGCCGTCGACCTTCGCCGAGATGTCCTCGAACAGCGGGCCGAGGGACTCGTACGACTCCTTCGAGCCGCCGGGCATGATGCTCGGCCCGTGCAGCGCGCCCTCCTCGCCACCGGAGACGCCACTGCCGACGAAGTGCAGCCCGCGCTCGCGCAGCGCCTTCTCACGGCGGCGCGTGTCGGCGAAGTGCGCGTTGCCGGCGTCGATGATCACGTCGCCCTCTTCGAGCAGCGGCGCGAACTCCTCGATGACGGCGTCCGTCGGGCCGCCCGCCTTGACCATGATCACGACCTGCCGGGGCCGCTCCAGCGCGTCGACGAAGTCCTGCGCGGAGTACGCCGGGATGAAGTCGCCCTCGTCGCCGAACTGCTCCACCAGCGCGCGGGTCCGCTCCTCGGACCGGTTGTGCAGGGCCACCGTGTGGCCGTGCCGGGCCAGGTTGCGGGCCAGGTTGCGGCCCATGACCGCCAGGCCGGTGACCCCGATGCTCGCCTTCTTGCTCATCCGAATCCTTCCGAAGTCTCTCTCGATTCACCCTAAGGCACTGCGCGGCTCCGCCGCTCCGTTGAGGGTGGTGGCGGGGGCATGGATGGATAGTCCGATCGACGCCTCAAGGAAGGCCACGGAGGAGCAGCTCACCTAGTTCAGGAGAAGCAGCGGATCGGGCCGCGGTTGATCGCGACCATGTCCGTGACCGCCGCCAGCAGGTCGATCTGCGCGCCCCACTCGGCGCCGTCCAGCTCGGCGTACGCGCGGTGCAGGTTGCCCGGCAGCCGCTCCTGCTCGCTCAGCGACGCGAACTCGCCCAGGTCCGTCTCCTCGGCCAGCTCCAGGGGCGACAGCCCGGCGGCCTTCCCACGCTCGGCCGTCTGCTGGACGAAGGCCAGGTACCGGTCGACGGTCTCCACCACGGAGAGGTCGCACGGGCCGCCGTGGCCGGGCAGGATGACCTCGGGCTCGAGCTCGCGGATGACGTCGAGCCCGGCGCGCCAGCCGGCCACCGAGCCCATCAGCGCGAACGGGCTGCCGCCGTTGAACACCAGGTCACCGGCGTAGAGGACCCGCTGCTCCGGCAGCCAGACCAGGACGTCGTTGGTCGTGTGGGCCGCGTGGCCGGGGTGGATCAGCTCGAGGGTGACGTCGCCGGCGTGCACGGTCAGCCGGTCGTCGAACACGACCTCCGGCGGCCGGGACTCGAGCTCGCCCCAGTCGCTCCCGACGAAGATGCCTTCGAAGGTCTGGATGCCCTCGGCGACCATCAGCTCGCGCGTCTTGCGGTGCCCGATGATCGTGGCGCCTTCGACGAGGTAGTTGCCGTTGGTGTGGTCGCCGTGGTGGTGGGTGTTCACCAGCGTCGTCACCGGGCTGCCGGTGGCGCCCTCGACCGTCTCGAGCAGCGCGCGCGTGCGGCGCTCGGTCGAGCACGTGTCGATCAGCACGGTGTGGTCGCCGGCGTCGACGAACCCGCAGTTGTTGATGTACCAGGAGCCGTCCGGCTGGACGTAGCCGTGGACCCGGTCGGCCAGCCGGGTGACGGCGGCGGCGGAGGGCGAACGATCGGTCACCGGGCCACTATGCCCGAGAGCGGGCTCCGCCGGTTGGCGGAAAAATTACGAATTCACTGGTCCAGGCGAGTGAAGACACAGGTGACTGGCATTCCGCGGCGTTTCCTGGAACGCTGCGCGATGTCATCATCGAGATCCGCAAGGTGAAGCACTAACCTGGGTGGGTTCGATAGTTCGCGTGCGACGGCGGCCGGTGGCCGCCGTTGCTTGGTAGTGGTCCGGGAGAGCAGGGCGATGGCCAGCACCGTCACCTCGCGCCGGAAGCAGCTCGGGAACGAGCTCCGGCATGCCCGCACCGCGGCGCGGATGACACAGCAGCAGGTCGCCGAGGTCCTCGGCTGCACCCAGGGCAAGGTCAACAAGATCGAGTCCGGTGCCGTCGGGGTGAAGCTCGGGGATGTGCGATCGATGCTGAACGCGTTCGGGATCAACGGCGAAGAGGCCGACACGCTGATGAACCTGGCGCGGGCCGCCGCCGGGCAGCGCGGCCACTGGTCGGGCTACCGCTCGGTGGTGCCGCACTGGTTCCGCACCTTCACCGACCTGGAGCCCGCGGCCGCGGAGATCCTCACCTGGCACGGTGAGCGCATCCCCGGCCCGCTGCAGTCCGAGCACTACATGCTCAAGCAGTTCACCGAGGCCGGCGCGACGGACGTGACGTCGCTGGTGCGCAACCGCCTCGACCGCAAGGCGGTGTTCGAGCAGCAGCAGCCGCCGTACTACCGGTTCATCATCAGCGAAGGCGCGCTGCGCCGGGCACCGGGCGGGTACGCACCCGCGGTGATGCTCGACCAGGTCGAGCACCTGCTCTCGCTCGAGAAGCACCCGCGGGTCTACGTGCACGTACTGCCGTTCGGTGCGCGGCTGGCCGCGGTGCCCAACGACTTCACGATCATGCGGTTCCCGGACCGCACGCGCGACTTCGTCTACATCGAGCACTCCGCCGGCGGGCTCTACCTCGACGACGTCAAGGACTTCAACATCTTCGTCGACTCGTGGGACCGGCTGCGTGGAGCCGCGCTGGAGCGCCAGGAGACCCGGCAGTTCCTCAAGGAGCTCGCGGAGGGTTACCGCGCCCAGATGCAGCAGCTCCAATAGGGCGAATGGGCCTGTCAGCTGTCCCGTGCGGTGAACAACTTTCGGTAAGGTCAGCCTGTTGCACTCGAATTGACCGGAAGTGCCGCCCGAAGGGGACATCGTGGACCCCGACTTCCTTCCCGATGCCGTCGACCTCGACCGGCCGAACATCGCGCGGATCTACGACTGGGCGCTCGGCGGCACCGCGAACTGGGCGATCGACCGGCAGTACGGCGAGCAGGCGGTGCAGGCCTTCCCGCTGGTGAAGGCGCTCGCCCGCAGCAACCGCGACTTCCTCGGCCGGGCCGTGCGCTACTGCCTGTCCGAGGGCATCGCGCAGTTCCTCGACCTCGGCTCCGGCATCCCGACCGCGGGCAACGTGCACGAGGTGGCCGACGACCACGCCGACGACTGCCGGTGCGTCTACGTCGACCACGAGCCCGTGGCCGTCGTGCACGGGCGGATGCTGCTCGAGGAAACGGGCGACCCCGAGCGCCACGCCGTCTTGCACGCCGACCTGCGGGACGCCGAAGAAGTCTGGGAAGCCGCGCTGGCCACCGGGGTGCTCGACCCGGACCGGCCGATCTGCCTGCTGACCGTGGCGGTGCTGCACTTCCTGCCGGACGTCACGGGCGTCCGCGAAGCGATCCGCGACTACCGGAAGCTCCTGGCCCCCGGATCGGCGTACGTCCTCTCGCACGCGACCGAATCCGGCGTCGAGGGCGAAGAGCTGGAGCAGATCAGGAAACTCGTGAAGCTGTCCGAGCGGTCGAGTTCGCCCGCGGTGTCCCGGTCGCTCGACGAGATCGCCGCGTTCTTCGGTACCTTCGACGTCATCGAGCCCGGGATCGTGCCTGTGGGAGAGTGGCGCCCCGAGCCCGGCGCCGCCACGGTCCCCCTCGCGAGCGTGGTCGGCGGTGTCGGCCGCAAGCCTGGAGGACTCAACACATGACGACGCAGGACCCCGAAGCCCCCGAAGGCGTCGACCTGGACCGGCCGAACGCGGCCCGCATCTACGACTGGTTCCTCGGCGGCGACGCCAACTGGGCCATCGACCGGCAGTTCGGCGAGCAGGCGGTCAAGACCTTCCCGATGATCAAGACCGTCGCACGGGCCGGCCGCGACTTCCTCGGCCGGGGTGTCCGGTACCTGGCGCGCAACGGCATCGACCAGTTCCTCGACCTCGGTTCCGGCGTCCCGACGGTCGGGAACGTCCACGAGGTCGCGACGGAGGTGAACCCGGACGCGCGGTGCGTGTACGTCGACAACGAGCCGGTCGCGGTGGCCCACTCGCAGATCCTGCTGGAGCAGGAAGGCGTCGCGGGACGGCACGCGGTCCTGCAGGGCGACCTGCGCGACCCGGCCGACATCTGGAAGCGCGCGCTCGACACCGGCGTCCTCGACCCGAACCGCCCGATCGGCCTCATCATGGTCGGCGTCCTGTACTTCCTCGGCCCCGGTGAGCCGGTGGCGCAGACCATCCGGAAGTACCTGTCGCTGCTGCCGTCCGGCTCGTACTTCCTGTCCTCGCACCTGACGAGCGACGGCCTGCAGGAGATGGCCGACGCGGACAGCCGCGAGACGATCATGAAGCAGTACAACCAGTCCAGCACGCCGCTGCACCTGCGCACCCGCGCGGAGTTCACGACGTTCTTCGACGGGCTGGAGCTGGTGGAGCCGGGCATCGTGTACCTGCCGGAGTGGCACCCGGAGGAGATCGAATCCAAGGCCACGAAGAAGCTCGCGAACGACCCGGCGTTCGTCGGTCACCTCTGCGGCCTGGGCCGCAAGCCGTGACGGCGGCCGCCTACGACGCGGTCGCCGTCCAGTACGCCGAATTCGTCGGCGAGGTGTGGGACAAGCACCCGCTGGAGCGGGCGGCTTGGACGGCGTTCGCGGACTGCGTGCGCGGCCGCGGCCCGGTCGCCGACCTGGGCTGCGGGCCCGGCCACCTCACCGTGCACCTGCGTTCGCTGGGGCTCGACGCGTTCGGCATCGACCTGTCCCCGGCGATGATCGAGCTGGCCCGCGCGGCGGAGCCGTCGGTGCGGTTCGAAGTGGGTTCCATGGCGGCGCTGGAGCTGCCGGACGCATCGCTCGCCGGCATCCTTTCGTGGTACTCGATCATCCACACGCCGCCGGCGCAGCTGCCCGGGTACTTCGCCGAATTCGCCCGAACGTTGGCGTCCGGCGGTCACGTTCTGTTGGGCTGCTTCGAATCCGGCGGCGGCCCCTTGGCCGAGTTCGACCACAAGGTGACGACGGCGTACTGCTGGCCGCTGGACGAACTGGCGGGGATGGCGGCCGCAGCGGGACTCGCCGAGGTGGGACGCGTGTACCGCGAGCCGGGCGCGGACGAGCGGCCGCTCCGACACGGTGCCTTGCTCCTGCGGAAACCTCAGCCTTGACGTGCGAAAGCCCCGGTTCCGTGGGGAACCGGGGCTTTCGGTGGTGGGTACGGCAGTTCAGGCGTCAGGCGCGCGAGCCGATGCGGCCGCGCACCAGGGGCGTCAGGTCGATCGCGGCCTCCAGCGGCCGGGTCGTGCGGACCCCGTCGGAGTGCCGCCGCAGCGGGAGGTCCTGGTCCGTCGCCCACGTCGTGGTCTTGCGCAGTGGCGCCTGGATCAGGCTGAAGCCGAAGCGGTTCCGCAGCTCGTCGCCGATGCCCCGGCGGCCGCGGTGTCGTTCGTCCTCGCGGCGGAACAGCGAGTTCACCCGGACGGCCATTCGTCTACACCCCCAGCTCTCGTCGCGGTGCCTGGGCGGGCTCGCCGCCGGAAAACGCTTCCCGGCCTCTGGTGCGGACCAGGTCGGTCGTGGCCCCGGTGGGCCGGCCCACGACCAGCGCACCCGGTGGTGCGCTGTCCTCGACGATCACGCTGATCCTCCCCCATGAGGTCCTGCGGTGGCTTGGATCGGTTCGCTGCGGCGCTGGTTCGTTGCCACACTGGTTCGTTCGACACTTCGGCCTGCCTCGACGACCGCCCGCCGCGAGCAGGGAGTCATTCACCGACACCAGCGCCCCGGCCGATGCGATTAATCCTACTCCTGGAATAATCTTCATGTCGAGGCCGGACCTAGTTGATCACCCGCTTGGCCCTGTGGCTTGCTCCATTGAGACACTGAGTAGCCGGGAGCGGGTGCTTTCGACCAGGTCGCGACCACGCCCCCCATCGATCCTCGGAGGTACGACCCATGGCGGATTATCCGTCGTTCGCGGATTACGATCCGAACACGGCCGTGTCCCTGTTCGAAGAGGCCGCCTGGGAGAAGTCGTTCGCCAGTGAGCCCAACGGCGGCAGCTGCGTCGAGGTCAACCTGGGCTCCGACGGCCTGATCGGCGTCCGGGACACCAAGCTCGCGACCAGTCCCGTCTTCGTGTTCGACACCGCCGAGTGGGAAGCGTTCCTGGTCGCCGTCAAGGCCGGGCAGTTCGACCTGCCCGCCTGAGCCGGTGACCGTGGTCACCTCGCTGCGGCCGATCGTGTCCGTGGAAATGGTGAAGGCCCCCTTCCCCGTCCTCTACGGTGAAGGAGGCCTTCGCGACGGCGTGGATACGTCCGAGCGCCGACTGTGAGGGCAATCTCACCCGATTGCCGGGAGTTCCCCGCCCCGCAACCGGCTTCGGGTCCGGCGCCAGGCCACCACGACGAGCACCACGAGCCCGATCAGCGGCAGCGTGCTGATCGCCCAGCTCACGCCCATCGGCGGCCCCGGCTGTTCCAGCACCGGCAGCGCGCGCAGCTCGCCGGTGCCGGAACCGGCGGCGCCGTTGACGGTGAAGCGGAACGTCCAGTCGCCCGGCCGGGGCATCGAGCGGACGTCGAGGCCCCAGACGTCCCGTTTGCGCGGGTGGCGCACCAGGGGCTGCGTGCGGTTCCGCCCGCCCTCCGGGTTGAACATCGTGAGCGTGCCGGACTTGTCCCCGATCCCGCCGTCGGGGATGAAGGTGAAGTCCAGTGACTGCATGGCTTTCAACGGCCAGGTGCTGAACCCGACCGTCAGCCCGTACGGTCCGGCCTGCACCCGCTCGGTGTGCACGATGTTGACCGGCTCGTAGGCGTTCGCCGGCGCCGCGGTGGCGAAGAGCAGGCCGGCGACGGCGGCCAGGGCGAGCACAGCCCGTCTTTTGGGGGTTCCGGGTGGCGGAGTCCCCGGCCGGGGCGGAGCCCCGAATGACAACGTCTTACGCATCAGCGGTTTCCCCCTTCTTCGCGGGTGCCAGCAGGCAGAGCATCCCGCCGAACCGCCACCCGGCGAACCCGCCGAGCAGCCCCAGCGCCGCGCTGAGCACGGCGGTCGTCATCAGGTACCAGGCCGGCGGCAGGTGCGCGCCGGTGTAGAGCAGCACCCGCTGGAGCGGCACGCTCAGCCCGAGCAGCAGCCCGGCGACCCCGCCGGCGACCACGGACACCCGGCCCGCACGCCACCCCCGGCGGCGTCCGGCTAGGTACACCAGCTCCATCAGCGCGGCCACCGGCAGCAGGGCCATCGGCGTCAGCGACGGCATCGCCGGCACCCCGGAAACCGCGTCCCGCAACGGCAGGCCGACCATGTCGGCGTAGGCCTGGGCCGCCCACGGCGAGAACCACCAGAACACCGCCTGCACCGCCGCGACCAGCGCCGCGGTGCCGACCGCCCCGCCCGGACGGCGGAAGAACCCGGCACCGACGGCGACCAGCAGCACGGCCATCATCGACGTCCCGAGCGCGACGGCGTCGGCGTAGTCGTCCGGTACCTGCTGCAATCCGAGCGCCAGCACCGGCCCGAACGTCAGCAGCATGGTCAGCGACGCCAGCGTGCCGAGCCGGCCCCAGCGGTGCGCACGCGCCGCGGCGAACACCGCGGTCGTGCCGATGAGCGACACCGTGATCGACAGCAGCAGCCCGATGTGCGGCGGCGAGTCGATGACCGCGTCGAAGCCGTAGAGCCCGTGCCACCACTGGTCCCACAGCCCGTACAGCAGGAACGTCGCCGCGCCGACCCCGGAGACCAGGTACCCGAGCGGGGCCGCGAACGCCCGGCCGAACACGTTGACCACGCGCCCGCCGATCCGCGGGTCGACCGGCCGTCCCGCACGCCGCGCCGCCGTCGTCAGCAGCACCACGGCGAGGCTCGCCAGGCCGACCACCGCGCTGCCCGCGTACAGGAACAGGTGCGGCAGCGTGAAGAACGTGTCCGGCCCGACATCGTCGTGCCACTGGATGTCCCAGGTCAACCCGACCAGCGACAGCAGCGACCCCCCGAGCACGACGTTCGCGGGCAGCAACCCCGTTCGCGCCTGTTTCGCCACCGACGTCGTGTGTACGCCGGATGCGGTGAGATCCATTCCCCCGACCCTCCTTTACTTGACCAACACGGGAAAAACGACTTGGGCGCGCCCGCCGGGGCCGCGCAGCGACACGGTGATCTCCCACTGTCCGGCCATCGGCAGCCCGACGTCCGCGACGCGGAAGCGGCCGGGCCCGTCCGGTCCGGCGGGCACCGGCGCGAGCGCGTGCCCCATCTGCGCCATGACCGGCGCGACCGTGACGGCTTCGGGTGCGGGCCCGGCCACCGCCACTGCGAACGTGTTGCCGCCGATGCGCGGCTCGTCCGCGGAGAACTGGACGGTGTACGGTCCCGAAACCGCTTGCTGCGTGGTGGGTTTCGCACCGCCGCCGCCCCAGAGCAGCCACGCGGCCCCGGCCGCGACCAGCAGTGCCACGACGACGATCGGCAACGTCGGGCGTTTCATCGTCCGGCTCCGGTCGCCGGGACGTCGACCACCGCGGGGACGGTGAGCACCTGGTAGCCGCGTTCGGCCTGCAGCCAGATCCGGTACCGGCCGGGCTCGGCGAAGGTGTAGGTGAAGCTGACGTCCGGGCCGTACGCGGCGACGGTCTCGTCGGGGCGGCCGAACTGGCCCGCGACCGGCGGGACCATCGCGTGGACGTGCGCCCACGTCGGTGCTTTCGCGGCGGACGGCCCGGGTGGCCCGGTGAACGGACCGGTGATGATCAGGTGACCGAGCATGCCCAGCCACGGCTGGAGGTCCTGGGCGGGGAAGTGCGCGGTGATGGTGGTCGGCGTGCCTTGGCTGATCGTGAGTTCGACCGGGGTGCCGTCGACCGTCCGCGGTCCGGCGCCGGGTGGTTCGGGCGCGGGCGCGGCGGTACCCTTCATGTCCACAGTGGATCGAGCGAGCTGGACCCCGCCGCCGCGCCGGGCGAGTTCCGCGGCCACGGCGTACGTGCCCGCCTCCGGATCGGCGAGGCGGACGCGGTAGTCGCCGGGGCCGACGCGCACCGGGTGCAGGTGGCTCAGCCGGCCGGACGGCGAGACCAGCACCAGGTGCACGAGGGCGTTGTCGTGGATCAGCAGGTCGTCGACCGGGCGCCCGGTGGCGCCGTCGGTGAGCCTCAGCTTCAGGGTTCCGAGCTGGGCTTCGACGGCGAGGTTCACCGGCGGCCGCGAGTAATCCACTGTGGACAGCGGCGCGTTCGCGTACGGATCGGTGACGTTGTCGAACGTGGGGTCCAGCTGGCTGCCGGGCGCGGGCGGCGGGGGAGTGCTCG
The DNA here is from genome assembly GCF_040682955.1 of Amycolatopsis sp. NPDC051045. NCBI lineage: Bacteria > Bacillati > Actinomycetota > Actinomycetes > Pseudonocardiales > Pseudonocardiaceae > Amycolatopsis > Amycolatopsis sp. NPDC051045. Next base: position 849,464 of record NZ_JBFBCC010000001.1, on the reverse strand, counting down.
CCGACAGCAGCGCACCGGTGACGGCGACGGCGATCGCGGCGACCGCACCGGCCGCCGGGACGAGCGCGAACGCGGTCCGCTTGGCCCGCACCCCCACGATCAGGGCCAGCAGCAGGAACACACCCGCGGCGACGAATCCGCCGTAGGTCGCCCGCTCCCACGGCGGGACCACCCGCGCGGGCACGATGAACGGAATCGTCGCCGCAGGGCCGGTGCCGTCGCTGAGCGAGAGCTCCCACGGCCCCGGTTTGTCGACTCGGAGATTCCCCGCGTAGACGCCCGGCTCGGCCCCGAGGACCACGTCGGCTCGCGAACTCGTGACCCCGTCGGCCGCGGCGGCCAGGTGCAGCGTGCCGGGCGCGGTGCCCCGGTGCGTCACGACGTCGACTCGCAGCGGTGACGGCGTCGTGTCGACGCGGCGGATGATCACGGTCAGCTCGCGCGCACCGAGCGTCTGTGCCACTTGGACGTCGGCGCCGCTCGGTGTGCCGTCGGCGTGGGCGGTCCCGCCGCCGGCCGCGATCCCCAGTGCGGCCAGCAGGATCAGCAATGCCGCTTTCGATTTGTTCCCCATTGTGGGCCGAACCTAACCGGTGCGGCCGGTGGCGGGCGTCACGGTGACGAGGGAATCCCGGTCCCCAGTTCGGGGGACCGGAAGCCCTCAGTGGCTCAGGGGACGAGGAACTTTCGCAGGTGGGCGACCACTTCGCCGGGCTGTTCCTCGGCCAGGAAGTGCCCGCACTCGGCGAGGGCCTCGCCGGTGACGTCGTTCGCGTACTCCCGCCAGATCTCGAGGGCGGGCAGGGAGGCGAGCAGGCCGTTCGCGCCCCAGAGCGCGAGAAGTGGCTGGGTGAGGCGCTTCCCGGCGTCGAAGTCGGCGTCGTCGAGCTCGGCGTCGTCGGGGAAGGAGGCGCGGTAGTCGTCGAAGCCGGCCCTGAGCGCTCCGGGCTGGGAGAAGGCGCGGACGTACTCGGCCTGGGCGTCGGCGTCCAGGCTGTGCCGCTGGTAGGTCCAGCGTTCGAAGAACCAGCCGAGGTAGGCGGCGATGTTCTGGCCGGCCAGCAGCTCCGGCAGGTCGGGCTGGAGGTGGAAGAGCCAGTGCCAGGAGGACTTCGCGACGACGTCGAGCCGCTGCCACATCGCGCGGGTCGGCACGATGTCGAGCACGGCGAGGCGGTCGACCTGGTCCGGGCGGTCGAGGGCCCAGCGGTGGGCGACGCGCCCGCCGCGGTCGTGCCCGGCGACGGCGGTCTTCGGGAAGCCGAGGTGGTCGGCGAGGGCGGCGACGTCGGCGGCCATCGTGCGCTTGTCGTAGCCGGATTTCGGTTTGTCCGTGCGGCCGTAGCCGCGCAGGTCGGGGGCGATCACGGTGTGCGTCTCGGCCAGCGGCGCGAGGACCTTGTGCCAGCAGTGCGACGTCTGCGGCCACCCGTGCAGCAGGAACAGCGGCGGGCCGTCGCCGGCCCGGAGGTAGTGCATGCGGATGCCGTTCACGGTGGCCGTGTTTTCTAACCGGTTCATGGGGTTAGACGGTAGCGCCGCTTCTAACTATCTTCAAGGGTTAGGATGGCGCCATGGAATGGGTCTTCGACGGCGGACGGCCGTGCCTCGACCTCGTCAACACGATGCGCAGCCGGCACGAGGGCGGGGTGGAGCTGCTGACCGGCCCGGACGCGCTGGCCGAATGGCTTTCGCTGGCCGGGTTCACGACGGGCCCGGTGCCGGTGACGGCGGGGAACGTGCTGGCGGCGAAGGCGCTGCGGGAGGCGATCGACCGGGTGCTGCTGCCGCCCGAGGTGCCGGAGAAGATGGACATCGACCTGGTCAACAACGCGGCCGCGTCGGCGCCGGCACCCCCACCGCGCCTGGCGCTGGTGGACGGCGTGCTGAGGCGCGAAGTCCCGGCCCCGAAGGATCCGGTGGCGGCGGCGTTCGCGGCCTTGGCCGCGGACGCGATCGATCTGGCGACGAGCGACGCGGACGTGCGCATCTGCGCGGCGGACGACTGCGGCCAGCGGTTTTGCGACGCCTCGCCCCGGCGGAACCGGCAGTGGTGCTCGATGGCGCGGTGCGGGAACCGGGCGAAGGCCCGAGCCCACTACGCGCGCACGGTCAACCGCGACTGAACGATCCCGGGCCGTCTCCCCGCACCAACGCCCGATACGCCCGCGGGTGCGCGCGGAACCACACGTTGAGCTGCCCGACCCACCGCATCAGCGCCGTCCGCAGCCAGGCCGGGATCGGCGTGCTCACGAGGCGCACGCACGCCGTGAACCGGTCGAACCGCCGCTGGTCCCCTTCCGTCCACTGTAGACCGAGCAGCGCGCGGAACGAAGGCGGCAGCGTCGCCCGGATCAAGAACAGCTGCAGGTCCCCGACCGGCCGCCACCACGAATCCCGCAGCCACCGCACCGGTTTCCGCGCCGTCCGGATGGTTTCGAAGAGCGTGTGGATGGTCGGGTTCGCCGAAAACCCGGAGACCATCGAGTCGTAGTAACGCTCGAACGCCGCCCAGTCCGGCGGCAGATCGCGCTCACGCACCCCGAGCAGCCGCCCGATGTCGCACATCTGCGCGTAGTACTCCTCGAGCTCTGGACCCGACAGCGGAACCCCGAAGAACCGTTGTGCATCAACGGGAGCCTTCACCAGAGTCGCGTGCACCCACGCGTACGCCGCAGGATCGAGTGCGCTGTACCGCCGTCCGTCCGAAACGCCCGTGAACGACCGATGCAAGGACCGCAACCGAGCGGCTTCCACGCGCGCGCCGGCGGCACCGCCGTAGACGTAGATCGACAGCGACGCGACCGTCCGCGTCAGCCGCGTCCACGGATCCGACGTGTAGTCCGAGTGGTCCCGCACGCCCGCCGCGACGACCGGGTGCGCCACCTGCAGCACCAGCACCTGCCCGGCCAGCAGCGCGGCGCGGAAGTCGCCGAAGTACTTCCACGCCGCCGTGCCGCGGACGATCGGCGGGGCCATTTCAGGCGTGGGCCCCGCGGATCAGCATCATCAGCGGCTCGGCCACCGGGGTGTCGGTGTCGCCGGTGGCCAGCCGTCGCAGCTGCAGCCCGGCGATCAGCGCCACCACCGGCCCGGCCAGCCGCCGTGGCTCCGGCACGCCCAGCGCTTCGAGGATCGTCACGGCCAGTTCGTCGTACGCCGCGAAGCAGCGCGAAGAAGCTTCGTGCAGCCCGGGATCCCGCGCGGACTGGAGGTAGAGCTCGTGCGCGCCGAGTTCGTCGGCGCCGAACGGCAGCTGGGTGATCACGTGCTCGACGATCGACGCGGCCTGCTCGACACTCAAGCCGTCCGCGCGGTAGCCGTCGACGATCGCGCCGAGCTTCGCGGTCTCCTCCTCGACGAACAGCAGCATCGCCTCGCGCAGCAACGCCGTCTGGCTCGGGAAGTGGTAGGTCAGCGTGCCGAGCGAGACGCCGGCCGCGGCGACGATCCGGCGGTTCGTCAGGCCGCCGACCCCGTGCTCCCCGACGACCGTCAGCGCGCCGCGCAGGATGGCGTCCCGGGTGCTTACCAGCTTGTCGCGGGATGCCGTTCCGGCCACCGTTCGACCTCTTCCAGTTGCGCGGCGAGGGAGATCAGCCGCTCCTCGGCGTGCGACGGGCCGAGCAGCTGCGCGCCGAGCGGCAGCCCGTCCGCCGTCTGCCCGGCCGGGACGTTGACCCCGGGCCAGCCCAGCACGTTCCACGGCCAAGCGTACGGGCAGGCGGCGATCATGGCCTGGTCGGTCTCCCAGCCGGACAGCCCGTCGAACGTGCCGATCGCCGGTGGCGGGGTCGCGGTGGTCGGGGTGAGCAGGACGTCGACGCGGCCGAACACCGAGCCGATCCGCCGGTGCAGGCCCGGCTCGAGGGCGCGGGCGAGCCGCAGCGCGGGGCCGGCCAGCAGGCGGCCGTGGCCGGCGTTGCTGCGCGTGCGCGGGTCGAGCCCGGCCCGGTCGGGCACCCGCAGCGTCCAGTCGCGCACGCCGCTCAGCGAGCGCGGCAGGAACGTCAGCCCGATCAACCCGTAGTCCGGTTCGACCTCGACGATCTCGTGTCCCAGCCCGGCGAGCGACTCGGCGAGCCGCCGCACGTTCGCTTCGACGACGGGGTCGAGCCGGGTCTTCGTGGCGGTGAACGGGATCCGCGTCGACAGCCCGATCCGCAGCCGGCCGGGCTCGCGGGTCGCGGCGGCCCGGAAGGTGCTGCCGGTGCCGGCCGCCGCGTCGAGCAGCAGGGCGGCGTCTTCGACCGTGCGGGCGAGCGGGCCGAGGACGGTCAGGCCGTGGAACAGCTCGCCGTCGGTGGGGATCCGGCCGCGCTGGGTCTTGATGCCGACGAGCCCGGTCCACGCGGCGGGGATCCGCACCGAACCGGCGCCGTCGGAACCGAGCGCGGCCGCGATGACCCCCGACGCCACCGCGGCCGCGCTCCCGCCCGAAGAACCCCCGGGGGTGTGGCCGGGGTGCCACGGGTTGCGCGTCACGCCGAAGGCCGGGCCCTCGGTGAACGGCCACTGGCCCAGCTCGGGCGTGTTCGTCTTGCCGATGATCACAGCTCCGGCTTCGCGCAGCAGCGCGACGGCGGGCGAGTCCGACGTCGCGACCGGGAACTCGCCGAGGCAGCCGAAGGACGTGGGCAGGCCGGTGAGGTCGACGTCGTCCTTGATCGCGATCGGCACGCCGAGCAGAGGTTGGCGGTCCCCGTCTTTCAAACGCTGGTCCGCTTCGGCCGCTTCGGCGCGGGCCTCCTCGTCGCGCAGGTGGCGGAAGGCGTTGAGGGTGGGCTGGCTCGCGTGGGCGCGCCCGAGCGCGGCGGCGGTCAGCTCGGCCGAGGTGACCTCGCCCGCGGCGAGCTGCGCGGACTGGGCGGCGAGGCCCGTGAAGTCGAGGCTCGTAGCGGTCATGGCGGCCCCCGGAGGTTCTCGTTCGTTCGAACGAACGTTACCGGATACCGCCGGTCTCCGGCTATCCCCGATCGCTCCCCAGGCGACCTTCGGTGCGTCTGACGCAACCAAGGCCACCTCGGGGCGCTCTAGAGTGGGCGGAAAGCCGAGCCTGGAGGGCCGATGACGTTCGACTTCGCCGGATTCCCCGATGCCGCGCTGGCCGCGATCCCCCGCGTCGACCTGGGCGGCTGGCCGACCCCGCTGCACGAGGCACCCCGGCTCGGCGAAGCCCTCGGCCTGCCGAACCTCCTGCTCAAGCGCGATGACGTGCACCCGCTCGGTGCGGGCGGCAACAAGCTCCGCAAGCTGGAATACCACCTCGGCGCCGCCCGGGAAGCGGGCGCGGACACCGTGATCACCTTCGGCGCGCTCCAGACCAACCACGGCCGCCAGACCGCCGCCGCGTGCGCGAAGCTCGGCCTGCGCTGCGAACTCGTGCTCACCGCCAAGGTCCCGCGCGACGGCGAGGCGTACGAAAGCGGCGGCAATCTCCCGCTCGACCGGCTCTTCGGCGCGACCGTCCACATCTGTGCCGACGGCGAGGAAACCGGCCGCACCTACGACCGCCTGGTCGCCGAAGCCGCCGCCGACGGCCGGAAGGTCGCGACGATCCCCGTCGGCGGCTCCAACGACCTCGGTGCCCTCGGCTACGTCCGCGCCACCCACGAGCTGGCCCGCCAGCTCGCCGACCGCGGCATCGAGCGGGCCCACCTCGTCGTCCCGCACGCCAGCGGCGGCACCGCGGCCGGGGTGGCGCTGGCCACCGCGCTGCTCGGCGGCCTCGGCGTCGGCATCGCGTGCGTCAGCCACCCGCTCGACGAGGCCACGGAGAACCTGCGCGAACTGACTACCGGCGCGGCGAAGCTGCTGGGCGTCGAACCGCCGTCGCTCGACCACGTCCGGCTGGGCGATTCCACGCTCGGCCCCGGCTACGGCATCCCGACCGACGCGGTCTGGAACGCGCTACGGCTTTTCGGCCGCACCGAGGGCGTCGTGCTCGATCCGGTCTACACCGGCAAGGTGGCCGCCGCGCTGGTCGAATGGGCGGGCCACTTCGCCCCGGACGACCACGTGGTGTTCCTGCACACCGGCGGCATGCCCGGCCTGTACGGCTACGCGCCCGAATTCGCGGCGGCCGTCGAAGGCTGATTCGAGCCGGGGCGCCAGCTGCAGCAGCGTCAGCAGCAGGACGACGTCGGCGAGCAGCAGCAGCCGCTGCATGACCCCGATCGGGAAACCGTCGGAGATCTCGCGGAACGGCTCGATCCCGGCCTCGCTCAGCCGCACGAAGACGAAGCTCAGGGCGAACAGCGCGAACGCCCCCGCGGTCAGCCGGATCGCCCGGACCAGCGCGACCCGTTCGGGGTGGCCCTTCAGCGGTTCCAGCAGCGAAAACGCGGCGCCGGGCAGGCTGCAGAACGCCACCAGGCACGCGTAGAGGTGGATTTCGCCGCTGACCGGGTCCGGCGCCTCGGGGTAGCTGGCCGGGAAGATCGCGGCCGCCGCCATCCCGAGCGACCACAACGTGAGCAGCAGCCGGGTCGTCCGCGACAGCGGCACGCCGGCGACCTGCAGCGCGCCGAGGACCGCGAGCGACCCGATGGCCAGCGAGAGCACGCTCGCCCCGAGCATCCCTTCGCCGCGGTCGGTCACGGTGTAGCTCGACAGCGTGTCGTACACCGGGTTGCGCGAGCTGATGATGTGCAGCACCACGGCCGTGAACAGCCCCCACCCGATCGCGCCCAGCGCGACCAGCCGCCACGGTCTCGTGCGGTTCCCCGCTTCCGTCCCCATGGCATCCAGGGTCTCGGGAAACGCGCCGCCCGTGATCAGGGAAGACCCTGAATAACCCCCGAATTGAAATCGACCAGGACAAGGGCTTGGTCGTCGTGCCGCTTCGGCCGGGGCCAGCGTTCGCCGTCCGGGTCCTGCTTCTCCGCGGTGCGGACGGCGTCCAGCACGGCGTCGGGCCCGTCGGCGCGGGTGACCGCGAGGACCTCGCGCCAGCCGAACAGCTCGTACTGGTCGACGCCGATGGAAACGCCGTCGCTGGCGAGCAGCACGGCGTCGACGTCGGCGCGCCGCCAGCTGCGCCGGACCGCGTGCACGGCGGCGTCCGGCTCGGCTTCGGCGACCCAGAAGCCGTCGTGGGCGTTGCGCCGGCGCCGGACGTCGGCGCCGGTCTGGAGCATCCCGCACCGCCGCAGCCCCGCGAGCCGGTCGTCCGAGACGACGTCGACCCCGAAGCCGCCGAAGCCGATCACCGGGCTGTCGGCCAGCACGAGCGCGTCGACGCGGTCTTCGAGCCAGCGCACGGCCGCGACCGTGCTCGACGGCGATCGCTGCGGCCGCAGGCGGTGCTCCGCCGTGACCGCGGCGATCGCGCCGGCCAGGACGTCGGTCAGGTCGGCTTCGGGGGCCGCGCGGAGGTCGTCGGCGAGGCGCCTCGCCAGCCGTTCCGCGTACCAGCCGCCGGGGGGTTGCGAGGGGTCCGATGAGGTGGCGCCGTCGAGGACGAGCACCGCGTTGTCCAGCACGACGACGTGGTCCTCGGTGGGGCGTGGGTGGCCGTCGGCGCCCACCCCGGCCCGCTCGGCGATCGCGATCTCGGGCATCACCCGACTGTACGGCGCTCCGGCGGCGGCTTCACGCTGAGCGCGTCAACTTCGGTTGACAAGGAACAGGCGTCAACGTAGGTTGACAAGCATGACGGAAGCGACGGATTTGGCCGCCCGGGCGGGTGACCGCGATCCCCGGGTGGGGCTGCGCGCGGTCGCCGCGCTCCGGCGGCTGCTGGAACAACTGGAGGCCGTGCAGGTCCGCAGCGCGCGGGTGCACGGCTGGTCGTGGCAGGAGATCGCCGCCGAGCTGGGGGTCAGCCGGCAGGCCGTGCACAAGAAGTACGGGAGGCACTGATGTTCGAGAGGTTCACGGCCGACGCGCGGATGGCGGTCGTCGAGGCGCAGATCGTGGCGCGGGAGTCCGGTTCGGTGGAGATCGGACCGGCCCACCTGCTCGCCGGGCTGGTGAAAACGGGCGTCCAGGTGCTCGCCGAGCTGGGCGTGTCCACCGACGACATCGCCGCCGAGCTGGCGCGGACCCGCCGCCGCGGCGGCGTGAGCGACGCCGACGCCGAGGCGCTCACCGAGTTCGGCATCGACGTCGAGCAGATCGTCGAACGCGTCGAGCAGACGCACGGTGAAGGAGCGCTGGCCGGGCGGCTCGGCCCGGCCAAGCGCGGGCACATCCCCTTCACCGCCCAGTCGAAGAAGACCTGGGAACTGAGCCTCAAGGAAGCGGTCCGGCTGGGGGACAAGCACCTCGGCCAGGAGCACATCCTGCTGGCGCTGGCCCAGCAGCGCGGCACCGACGACGTGCTCGCCCGGCGCGGCGCCGACTACCTCACGCTGCGCCGGGCCGTGCAGCAGCGCAAGGCGGGTTAGTGCACGGCCTGCTGTTCTTCGCGCTGCGGTTCGCGCCACACGACCAGCGGCAGCAGCGCGTGGGTGAGCGGGCCGATCGTGAGGGCGTAGAGCACGGTGCCGAACCCGAGGGTGCCGCCGAGCGCGAACCCGGCGATCACCACGGTGATCTCGATCCCGGTGCGCACCAGCCGGACCGACCGGCCGGTGCGCGCCGCGAGCCCGGTCATCAGGCCGTCGCGGGCACCGGGGCCCAGCCGGGCGCCGACGTAGGTGGCGGTCGCGAAGCCGTTCAGCGCGACCCCGCCGGCCAGGAGCGCGATCTGCCAGCCGAGGTCGTGCTGCTCCGGCAGGACGGCCCGGACCAGGTCGACGGTCACCGAAATGACCACGACGTTCGCGACCGTGCCGATGCCGGGCCGCTGGCGCAGCGGAATCCACAGCAGCAGCACGGCCACCGAGATCACGCCGGTCGCCGTGCCGAAGGTCAGCCCGGTGTGCTTCATGACGCCTTCGGCCAGCACGCCCCAGGGTTCGAGGCCCAGGTGCGCGCGGGTGAGCATGGCGACGCTGGTGCCGTAGAGGGCGAGGCCCGCGAGCAGCTGGACACTGCGCCGGGCGGGGTCACGGGTGATCCGGACGGGCCGGAGATCGATCTGAGCCACGGTTCCACTATCGGGGGTAAGTGGTCTGGTAAACCATAGCCAATTCCGGGATATTGGTCTTATGGAACCTCTGATCCCGCTGGGTGGACGCATCTCTGGTCCGCGATTGGCCGTCATGCTGGGCTCGTGGCGGCAGGGCGGCTCCCGGCACGGGGCCGCGGACCTGGCCGCGGCGATCGAGCTGCAGGTACTGGACGGCCAGCTCTCGCTGGGCACCCGGTTGCCCGCCGAGCGGGAACTGGCCGACGCGCTCGGGGCGAGCCGGACGCTGATCGGCGCGGCGCTGGACCGGTTGCGGGACAACGGGTTCGTCGCGAGCCGCCGGGGCGCCGGTTCGTGGATCACCGCGCCCGGGCGGCGGCGCCGCGACACGGTCGTCCCGGACGGCGACGACCTGATCGACTTCGCCCACGCGTCGCCGTCGGCCACGCCGGGCATGATCGCGGCGGTCGACGCCGCGCGCTGCGCCCTCGTGGAGCACCTCGGGCAGCACGGGTACCAGGAGCGGGGCCTGCTCGGCCTGCGGGAGAAGATCGCCCGGCGGTACTGCGAGCGCGGGCTGCCGACGACGGCCGGGCAGATCATGGTCACCAACGGCGCGCACCACGCGTTCGTGCTGGTCCTGCGGATGCTGACCGGGCCGGGCGACCGGGTGCTGGTGGAGCAGCCGACCTACCCGAACGCGCTGGAGGCGATCCGGGCCGCGCACGCCATCCCGGTGCCGGTGGCGCTCGACCCGGCCGGCGCCCGCGGCTGGGACATCGCCGGCATCGACGCGGCGTTGCGCCAGGCGTCCCCGCGCCTGGCCTACCTCGTGGTCGACTTCCAGAACCCGACCGGTCTGCGCCTGGACGCCGCGGGCCGCGAACGGCTCGGCGCGGTCCTCGCCCGGGCGCGGACGCCGGTGGTGGTGGACGAGACGCTGGTCGAGCTGGACCTCGAGGGGGACCCGCTGGACGGGCCGCCGCCGCTGGCCGCGTTCGCGGGCGACCTGGCGATCTGCGTCGGCTCGGCGTCGAAGTCCCACTGGGGCGGCCTGCGCCTGGGCTGGATCCGCGCGTCGGAGGACCTGCTCGGCCGCCTGGTTTCGGCGCGCTACGCGGTGGACCTCGGCTCGCCGATCTTCGAGCAGGTGGTGTTCTCCGAGCTGCTGGAGGCCGACGGCTGGGCCGCACTGGCCCGTCGCCGCGAAGAGCTGCGCGGCAACCGCGACGCGCTGGCGGGCGCGGTGAAGTGGCACCTGCCGGACTGGACGTTCACGCTCCCGAAGGGCGGGTTGTCGCTGTGGTGCCGGATGGCGGAACCGGTGAGCTCCCGGCTGGCGGTGGCGGCGGCGAGCCACGGGATCCAGGTGGCCCCGGGCTCCCGCTTCGGCGTCCACGGCGGCATGGAGCGCTGGATCCGCCTGCCGTTCGCCTTGCCGCCGGAGAAGATCCACGAAGCGATCCGCCGCCTGAGCGCGGCGGCGGCGTCGGTTCGGGCGACGCCGGCCTCGCTGGACGCCCCCATCGCATGAACGAACCGGTGCGCTGGATGCGAGCCTGCTCCCAGGGATGGGCGGCGTTCATGTGCATCCAGCGCACCGGTTCGTCATTCCACACACCCGCTCACGGACGTGACCCCGTTCGCGGGTACCGCGGCTTCCCGGCACCGCCCCTCAACGTGCCGGGAAGCCGGCGGCTCAGGTGCGCTCTCGGTACTGCGAGTCCTCGCTCGGCGCGGTGAGCAAGGGCTCCCGGAACGCACCCGGTGTGGGTCCCGGCGCCGCGGGGGCAGCGCGGCGCCGGGACCGGGATCCGACCCGGCCGGGCGCGGTCGGCCGGTCGGAAAGACTGGGTCCGTCGGGAAGACGGTGGGTTCGCATGGGTTTCGCCCCTGGGGGTACGTCGGACGCGCCAAGGCGTCGCGAGACGTGAAAGAACCACGGATCACGTACTGGAGCAGGGGAAACGTCACGCCTCAACGGCGTGCGGGTGCGCCTGGATGATCTTGATTTGGACGCACTTGTCCCCGGCTGCCCGGTTCGGGGTCAGTCGGGGGAGGTGGTGGGCAGGGCGGCTTCCCTGCCTGCGCCGTCGACCTCGTGGTCTCGGCTGGTGCCGATCAGCTTGAGCTGCGTGGTGGTGACGTCGTCGGTGTGGACGGCGAAAGCGTTGCGGGCGCCGCCGGAACCGTCGTGGCCCGGAGCGGCGGTGGGGGCCGGCGCGCTCGGGGCGGTGGTACCGCCGGGGAGGCCGGGGGTGGAGTCGCCGCCACCGCCGTTGCGAGCGTGGGTCCCGGAGTCGCGCGGCTGGTCCTGGACCACCGGAAGCGGCTGCGTGTGCCGGACGACCAGGTGTGCGACCGGGATCCGGGTGGTCTGTTGCTGCTGCTGCGCCGCGTCGGAGACCGCGACCGGGACGGTCTCGGCGACCGTGGCGGGCACCTGCGTGACGACGGCGGGGACGCCGAGCACGACCGCGGTGACGCCGCCGGAGTTGGAGCCGCCGCTGAGCACCGGGCCCAGGATGTCGTCGAGGGGCAGCAGCGCGGGCGCGCCGGGGTAGCCCGCGGACGGCTGGGTGAGCGGCGCGAGCACGGTGTGGGAGAGCGTGTCCGTGACGACGTCGAGCGTGCCCGTGACGGTGGCGAGCGTCCCGCCGACCACGTCGAAGACGCCGCCGACGAGGCCGCCGAGCAGGTCGCCGCCGGCGGAGGTGGCCTTCGTGGACGCTTCGGCGGCCGAGGTGTCCTTTGTGGTCCCGGTGGCTCCGCTGACGGTGTCGAGGGTGCCGCTGACGAGGCCGCCGAGCAGGTTGCCGCTGGAGGAGGTGGCCTTCGGTGCTTCGGTGGGCGAGCTGTCCGAGGAGGCGACCTTTGCGGGTTCCGGGGTGGCCGAGGTGTCCTTTGTGGTCCCGGTGGCTCCGCTGACGGTGTCGAGGGTGCCGCTGACGAGGCCGCCGAGCAGGTTGCCGCCGGAGGAAGTGGTCTCCGGGTCCTCGGTGGCCGAGGTGTCCTTGCCGTCCTTTGTGGTCCCGGACGCAGCGGGCGGTTCGTCGGCCTGCTGCTGCGTCTCGTCCTCGGCGTTGTCGATCTTCGGCCGCTCCGCGCACTTGGCGGCGCCGGTCTCGTGGTGGCTCTTGCGGTGCCGTTCGTGCAGAACCGGTTTCGCGGCATGGTCCACAGTGGAAACCGCGGGCGCTTCGGGGCACCTCGGCTCGCCGGCCGCCGACGCGGTGCTGCCGGACAGCGCGGCGCCGAGCAGCCAGCCCGCGAGGGTCAGGCCACCGGCGACCAGGATCTTGGCGGCGGGCCGCTGCAGGGACGCCACCCACGGGCGTGGTGCGCGTACGCGCGCGTGCGAGGCGGTTTCACCCGTGGTGAGCACGGGCTGGGTGAGCGCAGGACGAGCGGGAGCGCCGCGGCGCACGTTCGCCGTGCTGCTCACCGCCACCACCACCGTCCGCGCCTGAGGCTCTCGCCACACCCGCTCGAGCCTGTTCTTGCTGGGTCTTTCTCCGGCCAGGTCGCAGTTCCCCCGGGGCTGCACTCTTTCTAGCACCGCTCGGGAGTCTTTCATCTCTCCCGCGTTCTATCCAGCCCGTGAGGCGCACCGGCCCGACCGCGCAAGGTATCTGCCGCCGACAAGTTGATCACTCTGAGTGCCGTTCGGGTGTTCGCCTGCAGCCATTCGGCGGAATCCTGCAAGTTGCACACTTGGCGGCTGACCTGATGTTTCCGCACTCCCGATCGCAATCCGTGCCGATTCGATTTCCCTCGGTACGCACACCGCCGCCCCGGCCAAGTGACCGGATCGACACCCGGAACGGGGACGACGACTGGGCCGAACGGGTTCCTCGACCGGCTTCGGTTGTCCTGCGCCGAAACCGCTTGGCTCGAACCGACCCCGGATCCGGCTGCGGTCCGTGATCACGAAACGGCCGGTCCGGCGTTCCCGCGAGGCGTCACGCGCGCCGGGAGGCCGCCAGGCGGAGCGCCGCGCCGCGAACTCTTCCGCGGCCCCCGCGGCCGTCACCGGCGGAGTTCGACTTGATCGCGGACAGTGACGAGATGCGTGAGCCAGTGGTGGACGCGCTGCCCGGCCGGTCCGGCCCGGCCGCCTCCGCCGAGACGAAGCTCCTCCGCCGGTGCCGTCGCGGAAATCGTCTACTGAGCCGGGCGGTGGACGTCAGACCAGTTTGCGCAACCGGGTGATGGCCTCGTCGATGACCTCGTTGCGCTTGCAGAACGCGAAACGCAGCAGGTGTTTCCACTCGTCCGGGTGATCGGTGAACACCTTCACGGGCACCGCGGCGACCCCGACCCGGCCCGGCAGTTCCCACGCCAGATCGGCGGCGTCGGTGAAGCCGAGCGGCCGCACGTCGACGCAGACGAAGTACGTGCCCGCCGTCGGCCGCACGGCGAACCCGGCGTCCGCGAGACCGGTCGAAAGCCGGTCACGCTTTTCCTGCAGCGAATCGCGCAGCCCGTCGACCCAAGGCAGCTCGTGGTCGAGCGCGTACGCCACGGCCGGCTGCAGCGGGCCGCCCGACACGAAGGTGATGAACTGCTTCGCCGCCTTCACCGCCGCGACGAGCTCCGGCGTCGAGCAGACCCAGCCGATCTTCCAGCCGGTGCAGTTGAACGTCTTCCCGGCGCTCGAGATGCTCACCGTCCGCGGCCGCATGCCGGGCAGGGTGACCAGCGGGATGTGCTCGACTCCGCTGGACACGTCGAAGACCAGGTGCTCGTAGACCTCGTCCGTGACGGCGATCAGGTCGTGCTCGACGCACAGGGCGGCCAGCGCCTCCAGTTCGGCACGGGTGAACACCGTGCCGGTCGGGTTGTGCGGCGAGTTGACCAGGATCGCCCTGGTCCGCGGCGTGACGGCGGCGCGCAGGCCGTCGACGTCGAGGGCGAAGCGACCGTCCGGGCCCTCGACCAGCCCGACGACCCGGCGCTCGGCGCCCGCCATCGCGACCGCGGCGGCGTAGGAGTCGTAGTAGGGCTCGATGACGATGACCTCGTCACCGGGCTCGGTCAGGGCCAACAACGCTGCCGCAATGGCCTCGGTGGCGCCTGCGGTGACCAGGATCTCGGTGTCCGGGTCGTACTCGGTGCCGTACCGCTGCCGGTGCCGCGCGATCGCGGCCCGCAGCTCCGGCCGGCCGAGCCCCGGCGGGTACTGGTTGGCCCCGCCGAACAGCGCGTTCTTCGCCGCTTCGAGCATCCCGGCCGGGCCGTCGGTGTCCGGGAAGCCCTGGCCGAGGTTCACCGCGTCGTGCCGGACGGCCAGCGCCGTCATCTCGGCGAAGATGGTCGAGGTGAACGGCCGGAGGCGGGGGACGAGAGCAGGTTCGCGCACGATCAGCCATCCTCACGGACAATGGGGATGTGGAGCAACTGACCCCCGCCAAGGTGACCCCGGCCGACCCGCCGGGCGGCGCAGCCGGTGAAGCGGAAAAAGCGCGCGCGCTGCGCAAGATGAAGCTCGTCGCGCTGTCGTTCCTGCTCGGTGCCACCGTCGTGTTCCTGCTGACCAGCTGGGCGCAGGCGAACGGCTGGCCGGGCTGGGTGGGTTACGTGCGCGCCGCGGCCGAGGCCGGCATGGTCGGCGCGCTGGCCGACTGGTTCGCCGTCACGGCGCTGTTCCGGCACCCGCTCGGGCTGAAGATCCCGCACACGGCGATCATCCCGAACAAGAAGGACGCGCTGGGCAGCAGCCTCGGCGACTTCGTCGGATCGAACTTCCTGTCCGAGGAGGTCGTGCGCGACAAGCTCAAGCGCGTCGAGCTCGCGCGGCGGCTCGGGGGCTGGCTCGCGGAGCCGGACAACGCCGAGCGCGTGACGTCCGAGCTGGCCACGGTGGTCCGCGCCGCCGTGAAGGTGCTCCGCGACGAAGACATCCAGGCGATCATGGAGCAGGCCGTCGCGCGGCGGATCATCGACAAGCCGTGGGGCCCGCCGCTGGGCAAGATCCTCCAGGGCGTGTTCGCCGACGGCGCGCACCACAAGCTCGTGGACCTGATGTGCGACCGCGCCTACGAGTGGGTGCGCGACAACCACACGACGATGCTGCGGGTGGTGTCCGACCGGGCGCCGAGCTGGTCGCCGAAGTTCGTCGACGAGATGCTGGCGGACAAGGTCTACGGCGAGGTGCTGTCCTTCGTGTGGGCGGTGAAGACCGACGTCAACCACCCGATGCGGCTGGCGCTGGACAAGTTCCTCGGCGAGTTCGCCCAGGACCTGCAGACCGACCCCGACGTGATGGCCCGCGCCGAGCAGGTGAAGGGCCAGATCGTGCACCACGACGAGGTGCAGCGGCTGATCGGCTCGGCGTGGAGCACGGCGAAGGAGATGCTGCTCACCGCGGCCGAGGACCCCTCGAGCGAGCTGCGCCGGCGCGTCCGGCTCGGGCTCACCTCGCTCGGGCAGCGGCTGATCACCGACGACCAGTTGCGCGAAAAGGCCGACGGCTGGGTCGAGGGGGCCGCGGCGTACCTCGTGAAGAACTACTCACGGGAGATCACCACGATCATCACCGACACGGTCGAACGGTGGGACGCCGAGGAGACGTCCCGCAAGATCGAGCTCCAGGTGGGCCGCGACCTGCAGTTCATCCGGATCAACGGCACCGTCGTGGGTGCACTCGCCGGGCTCGTCATCTACGCCGTCGCGGAGCTGCTGTTCTGAGCAGCCGGTTCATATACCACAGCCGGGGGCGCTTCAAACCAGTTGTCCACAGGAAGCTGAGTTATCCCCCGGGTTATCCACAGGTTTTCACGGTGATGGCCTAACGGCTGTCCACAACGTGTGGGGGCCGGGCGGTCCCGGCCGTGGATATGTGGGGCATCGTCCCCGAGTTGTCCACAACCGTTCGAGGGTCCGCCGCCCGGCTGAGGGCGCTCAGCCCGCCGCGGCGCGGGCGCGCCAGCCCCGCGCCTTCTCGCGGTTGCCACACACGCGCATCGAGCACCACGTGCGCGAGCGGTTGCGCGACTCGTCGTAGAACGCCCAGAGGCAGGTGTCGGCGGGGCAGATCTTCAGCCGGATCCAGTCGCCGCGCACGACCAGCCGCGCGCAGGCCGCGAAGACCGCGCCGACGACGTCGTCCGCGACGAGCGCCGGCCCGTCGGCGGTGAGGGAGATCCGGGTGCCGACGTCGACGCTGCCGCCGGGCAGCCGCGGGTCGCCGATCGCCGCGCGCAGGGCGTCCCGCGCCGCGCGGGCCTCGGCGGCCGGATTGGCCGCCAACGCGTGCGAAGCCGCCCACCCACGCCACTGCCCGGCATCTTCGAGCAGGTCGGTGCCCTCTTCGACGTTGACCGTGTTGAGGAACTCCACCACGAGGGAGGCGTCGGTGTGCACCTACCGAGTGTACGGCGGACGGTGGTTGCCCCCGACGCTGCTAACCCACATAATCGCTTCGATGGTTACTCATGATCGAAGGGAGCGACGATGAGTGCGGTACCGACGCTGGGTGTGGTGGCGCTCGACTGCCCCGACCCGGTGGCCTTGGCCGAGTTCTACCGGGCGGTGCTGGAGTGGGACGCGCCCGAGGTGACCGAAGACGGGCACTGGGTGACGCTGGCCAACCCGCAGGGCGGCGCGGGCATCGCCTTCCAGCGGGTGCCCGACTACCGGCCGCCGGCGTGGCCGTCCGCGGAAAACCCGCAGCAGATGCACCTGGACCTGAACGTTACGGACCTGGAAGCGGCGCACGAGCGCGTGCTCGGCCTGGGGGCGAAGCTGCTGGACGACGAGCCGAAGACGTTCCGCGTCTACGCCGATCCGGTGGGGCATCCGTTCTGCCTCTGCGCCTGCTGACGCGTTTTTGCGTAGTCTCGGCGGTGTGATTTGTCCGAAGTGTCAAAACCAGATGCGCACCGTGGCCAAGAACGGCGTCCACATCGACCAGTGCGACGGCTGCCGCGGGATCTTCCTCGACCGCGGTGAGCTCGAAGCGATCGTCGGTGCGGAGAGTTCGTTCTACGGCCACCAGCCGCCGTCGTACCAGGGTGGTCACGGCCGCCCCGACTCCCCGCGGCCCTACCGCGGCGGTCACCCGGATTCGCCCAAGGCGTACCGCGGCGGTCACCCGGATTCGCCGAAGGCGTACCGCGGGGGGCATGCGGACTCACCGCGGCCGCACCGCGGGTACTCGGATTCGCCGCGTCCGTACGGGCAGGGGCACCGCAAGCGCAGCTTCCTCGAGAACCTCTTCGACTGAGATGAGTCTCGACCTGCGGATCTGCCCGGCGTGCGGCGAGCTGGCGGACCGCCCGGTCGTGGCGGGCTCCGTCATCACGTGCACGAAGTGCGGGCACGAGTGGCCGTTCCGGAAGCTGCCGCTGTTCGCGCTGACCGGCCCGAGCGGTGCCGGCAAGTCGACGATGGGGCCGCTGCTGGCCGAGCGGTTCGCCGGTGACGTCGTGCTGCTGGAGCAGGACACCCTCTGGATCGGTGCCCTGCGCGACGACGTCGCGGCGTTCCGCTCGGTCTGGCTGCGGATGGCGGCGGTGCTGCACCAGAACGGCCGCCCGGTCGTGCTGTGCGGGACGGTGGCGCCTCCGGAATTCGAGCCGCTGCCGGAGCGCGCGTTCTTCAGCGACATCCACTACCTGGCGCTGGTCGGCTCCCCTTCGTCGTTGCGGGCCCGGCTGCGGGCGCGTCCGGCGTGGCGGGAGTGGGACGAGCCGCGGATCGAGGAGATGCTGGAGTTCAACGACTGGCTGCGGAGGTCGGCCCCCGAGCTCGGCGTCGACCTGTTCGACACCACCGAGGCATCGCCGGAGGAGACGGCCGATCACGTGGAGAAGTGGATCCGCGCGCGGCTGCCCTAGTGCCCTAGTGCCCTAGTGCAAGGGCCAGGTGCGGCCGTCGGGGGAGTCGAGCCAGAACTCCTGGCGGTCGCCGGTCACCGTCACGCCGAACCGGTCGCGTTCCGGCTTGCCCAGCTCGCACCAGTCGACGTAGGCCGCCTCGGCGAGCTCCCACAACGCACGCGGGCCGCCTTGGGCCACCTCGTCCGCGCCGCCGCGCTTGCGGTGGCGGACCCACGAGCCGTCCGGGTGGACCAGCGCGACGCCCGGTGCGTCGTCGTCGCCGCCTTCGCGCACCGACCGGACGCCGGGCAGCGCCAGCCCGGCGAAGAACTCGAACTGCTTGCGGGGCTGCAGCACCGTCGACATCGGCAGCCGCGTCTGCTCCCAGTCCCCGCGCGACGGCATCGGCAGCGGCCCCGCCTCCGGCAGCCGGTGCGCGCGAAGCGGCATGAACCGGCCGTCGCGCGCGAGGACGCGGCCCTGTGCGGTGCCGTCCTCGCCCACGACGAGCCGGACCAGCCCGGCGCCGATCGGGCGGTTCAGCGTCGTCACGATCAGCCCGCCCGGCGCGGTCTGCGCCAGCCAAGCCTGCGGGATCGACGACACCGCAGCCGTGCACAGCACCCGGTCGAAGATCGTCCCGGCCGGAAAGCCGAGCGCGCCGTCGCCCACCGCGCACGCCGGGTGGTGGCCGGCCGCGGCCAGCCGCTCGCGCGCCGCCGCGACGATCATCGGATCGATGTCCACTGAGGACACGCGGCCGGCCCCGCAGCGGTGGCTCAGCAGGGCGGCGTTGTACCCGGTGCCGGTGCCGATCTCGAGCACGCACTGCCCGTCGCGCACCCGCAGCTCCTCGAGCATGATCGCCATGATCGACGGCATGCTCGAAGAGCTCGTGGGTGTGCCCGTCACTGGGCCGCTGCGCCGGGCGAACTCCCAGCGGTCCGGGTCGTCGTCGAGCTGCGTCACCAGCACGTCCCGGGAGTAGACCGTCTCCAGCCAGCCCGGATCGCCGCGGTCGACCGCCGCCCACAGCCCGCCCGTCGGTACGAAGAACCGCGGCAGGAAGACGTGGCGGGGCACCGTGCGGAAGGCGGCGATCCACTCCGGGGCGTGCAGGACGTCCTCGTCGAGCAGGTGCTCGACGAGGCGTCGCCGCAGCCGGGCCGAGCGCGTCATGGGACCACGGTAGCGGTGAGCACCACCACACCCGATAGTTGCAAGCAGAGTGCTTGCAATAGCTAGCACCTCCGCGTACCGTCGAAGGTGTCGCGAGGAGGTGACCGGATGGCAGAAACCGGTGGGACATCAGGATCCGGAAGTCCCATGGAGAAGGTCGCGGACATCGCTTCCGACATCGGCGAGTACATCCGCCAGCAGCGCAACACCGCGAAGATCTCGTTGCGCCAGCTGTCGAAGCTCGCCGGCGTGTCCAACCCGTACTTGAGCCAGATCGAGCGCGGGGTCCGCAAGCCCAGCGCGGAGATCCTGCAGCAGATCGCCAAGGGCCTGCGCATTTCGGCGGAAGCGCTGTACGTGCAGGCCGGGATCCTCGACCTGCCGACGGGTGGGCCGGTGGGCGACGCGATCCGCGCCGACGCCGAGCTGACCGAACGGCAGAAGCAGGTCCTGCTCGACGTCTACGAGTCCTTCCGCCGGGAGAACGCCGCGGCACGGCCGGCCGCCGGGTCCGCTCCCGCCACGGACACCCCAGACACCCCAGCCGCAGATACCAAGGAGTCAGCATGACCACCCCCAAGACCGAAGACGTCAAGAAGGCCGTCACCACCGCCCTCGACCAGGTCCGCACCCCGCTGCTCGCCGCGCTCGGCGCCGGCAACCTGGCCACCCACGCCGTCACCGACGCCGTGGCGAAGGCCAAGGAGAACGTGACCAAGAGCGGCGAGGTCGCCCGCAAGAACCTGCAGGAGCTGCCGACCGACGTCGAGAGCCTCCGCGAGAAGCTGGACCCGGCCGAGCTGCGCAAGGTCATCGACGAGTACACCGAGGCCGCGCTCAAGCTGTACAACAAGCTGGCCGAGTCCGGTGAGCAGGCGTGGGACAAGCTCGCCACGCAGCCGCAGGTCAAGAAGGCCATCGAGCAGCTCGAAGAGGCCCTGACCACCGCGCAGGGCCAGGTCGAGGGCGTGACCACCGAGGTCCGCGAGCGCGTCGACGGCGTGCTGGCCAAGGTGACCAAGCGCACCCGCTCGGCCGGCGAGAAGACCGCCCGCAAGGTGACCGAGGTCGCCGGCGACACCGCCGACGCCATCGAGGAGCTGGGTGACGACGTCGCCCACGAGACCCGCTCGGCCAGCCGCAAGGTCGCGAACAAGACGGCCCCGAAGACGGCTGCCCCGGCCCGCCGCACGACCACGGCGACGACCACCACCGGTGCCGCCGCGAAGAAGCCGGCCGCGCCGAAGACCGACAAGTGACATCGCCGTGAACACCCGGCCCCGTCACCGGACCTCCGGTGGCGGGGCCGGGGTCGTTCGGGCGGTTTGCCGTAAGCTGTCGCTGTGCTAGTCGCCATCTGGATCCTCAATGTCATCCACTGGGGCAGCGCGCTGGTCGGGCTCTTCGCCTTCGTGCACGCGCTGCTCCAGCGCGCCGACGCGTACTCCGCGGCCGACCGCAAGACCAAGCCCATCTGGATGCTGATCACCGGTGGCGCGACGCTCGCCATGGTGCTGTTCCCCGTGATGGGCCCCGGGATGATCTTCTACGTGCCCGCCATGGCCGCGGCCCTCGTCTACATCGTGGACGTCCGCCCGAAGCTGATCGAAGTCCAGCGCGGCGGCTCCAGCTGGTGAGCTCCTTCCCGTCCCCGCCCGTGGTGGCGGGGGCGCTGTTTTAATGGGGACGTGACCTGGACGATCGCCGGGAGCCTCACCGTCGTTCCCGCCCCCACGCGTACTGACCTGCTCGCCGAGCCGGTGGCCAAGGCCCTGGCCTCGCTCGCCGACCCGGACGCCGTCGGCGTCACCGAGATCGACCCGTCGCTCGCCGACACCGCCGCCTTCTGCGAGGCCTACGGCTCGCCGCTCGAGGCGTCCGCGAACTGCGTCGTCGTCGCCGGCAAGCGGGCGGGCGAAGTCCGCTTCGCGGCCGCGCTCGTGCTCGCGACCACCCGCGCCGACGTCAACGGCGTCATCAAGCGCCGCCTCGACGTCCGCAAGGCGTCGTTCGCGCCGATGGACGAAGCCGTCTCGCTGACCGGGATGGAGTACGGCGGCATCACGCCGGTCGGCCTGCCCGCCGAATGGCCCATCCTGCTCGACCGCCGCGTCGCCGACGCACCCGAGCTCGTCATCGGCAGCGGGATCCGCGGCAGCAAGCTGCTGATCTCCGGCGCCGCACTGGCCGCCTTGCCCGGCGCGGAGGTCGTCGAGGACCTCGCCCGGTGACGTCCGTCTGGCTCTGGTACCTGACCGGTGCCGACATCGACTCGCTCGGTGTCACGGACGCGGACATCGTCGGCGCGGTCGAGGACGTGCTCGCCGACCACGGCCGCGGTCAGGTCGTCTTCGAGCCGCGGACGCACCTCGTCCCGGACAACGGCGGCAAGGGCCACTTCAACATCCTCCGCGGGCACCTGTCCTCGAAGCAGGTCAGTGGCGTGAAGGTCGTCGGTGACTTCGTGGGGAACTTCGAACGGGGCCTCCCATCGGAAATGGCGTTGATCCTGCTGCTCGACCCGGACACCGGCATGCCGCGGGCCATCGTCGACGGCACGATGATCACCGAGGCCCGCACCGGCGCGATGACCGCCGTCGGCGCGAAGTACCTGGCCCGCCCGGATGCCCGGGTGCTCGGGCACATCGGCGCCCGCGGTACCGCCTGGTGGAACGTCGTGCTGCTGGACTCCTTGTTCGACTTCGCCGAGATCCGCGTGACCAGCAAGCGCCCGGAGTCTCGCGAGGACTTCGGCCGCCGGCTGTCCGAGCGGCTCGGCAAGGACGTCCGCGTCTGCGCCACGGCCGAGGAGACCCTGGACGGCGCGGACATCCAGGTCGAGGCCTCCCGGCTCGTCGAACCCGAGGCGCTGGTGCGCCGCGAGTTCCTCCGGCCGGGCACCTTCCTGGTGCCCTACGGCACGATCAGCGCGCTCGAGCTCACGCTGCTCGACGACATCGACAAGGTCGTCGTCGACGACTGGCGCGAATCACGGTCCGGCAACCCGCGGTTCGGCGCCCTGCGCCCGCAGCTCAACGCCGGCCTCCTCACCGCGGACGGGGTCCACGCCGAGATCGGCGACATCGTGGCGGGCAGCAAACCCGGCCGCGAGCACGACGCCGAACGGATCCTGTTCTGGCACCGCGGACTGTCCACAACGGACGTCGCGGTGGCGAACATGATCCTCACCCGTGCCGAGGCTTCCGGCGTCGGCACCATGCTGCCCTACCGATGATCGTCTCCGACAGCGAGTTCGCCGACAGTGAACGGTTGGTTCTGGACAAACCGCTGGTAGAGGCCCTGACGCGGCGCCGGAAAGAGCTCTTGACAGCGCTCGCGGAGCGGGAAAAGCCGGTCTACGGCGTCAACACCGGGATGGGCCGCCTCGCGGGGGTCGCCCTCGATCCGCGGCAACAGGCGGAACACCAGCGCAACCTGCTGATCGGCCGCGCCGTCGGCGGGCCGCCGTGGCTGCCGCCCGAGGACGTCCGCGCGCTGCTCGTCGTCCGGTTGCGCGACTTCCTGCGGCCGTGGTCGGGGGTGAGCCCGGAGCTGGTGCAGTTCCTGGTGGACCGCTTGAACGACGGCTTCACGCCCGCGGTCCCGCGCTTCGGCCTCGGCAGCTCGGGCGAGATCATCGCGCTGTCGCACGCTTTTCAGACGTTCCTCGGCATCGGGACGGTCCTGGAGGACGGCGTCGAAGTGCCGGCCGCATCGGCGCTCGCTGCGCGCGGTGTCACGCCTTACGTCCTTGGGCCGAAGGAAGGCGCTTCGCTGCTTCAGGGCTCTCCGCTGGCGGTGATGTACGCGGAGCGCGGCTGGACCGAGACCCAGCAGCTCATCGACCTCCAGACGCTCGCCGCGGCGATGGCGATCGACGTGCTCGGCGCGCCGCGCGAGGTCTTCTCGCCGGTCATGGCGGGCGGCGACGATCACCTGCGAACGTTGCTGCACGAGCTGATGGAGCTGGTGGGCATCGGTCCGGTGCGGCCCGGCGTGGTGCAGGCCCCGCTTTCGGTGCGGGTCGCGCCGCGGGCGCTCGCGCACGCTTCCCGCGTCACCAGCGATTTGCGGGAAACCCGGCGACGCTGGGAGACGATGCCCGGTGATTCGCCTTCCTTCATCGATGGTTCGTTCGTGCCGGGGACCGGTTATCACGCGGTCGACCTGGGCCTGCGGATGGACGCGGTGACGGCCGCGCTGGTGCACCTCGGCGAACTCTCGGTGCAGCGGACGCACCGCCTGCTGGACGAGCGGTTCAGCGGCTTGCCGGCGCAGCTCACGACCGATCCGGGGCCACAGGCGGGATTGGTCCCGCTGCACAAGCGAGCGGCGGGCGAACTGCACGCGCTGCGCCGGCTCGCGGCACCGGCGACGCTCGGTTCGATCGACACCTCGGCCGGTCAGGAGGACGTGCAAGCGTTTGCGGGGGCGGCCGGCGAGCAATTGCGTTCGGCGGCTTCCCACCTTTTCGCGATCACGGCGTGCGAGCTGATCACGGCGTCCCAGGCCCGGCACTTGGCCGACGGCGATGGCGTACCGGGGCTTCGCGCGGCTTACGGGTGGGTGCGGTCGGTGGTGCCGCCGCTGGACGCGGACCGCCCGCTCGGTCCCGAGGTCGAGCGCCTGATCGCGGCTTGCCGGGCGAGTTCCTTCAACGACTTGGCGACGCTCACCTGAAACCCGCCGATTTCGGGCCGGGTAAAGGAATCCACCGGGTTGTCCACAGGCTGGCCCAGATGTGGACAACCGGCCGCCGGGCACCGCCGAAACGGACAGCCGGGCCGGGCGGGGCGCTACGTTCGTCGGTGTGCGCCCTCCGGGGACGCGGACCCCGGGGAAGGAGGGATACGACGGCGGGTCCGCGTGAAGGTGAGGGTGCGGGCATACGGGCGGAAGCCCAGATCGCGATAGAGAGGGAGGGCACCCACGGATTTCGGATGACCGATCACCGGGTACGCGACGGCTTCGCGAGCGCCGGCGTGGTGGGCCGCGTGCAGCGCGGCGAGGCACACCGCGCGGGCGAGCCCCGTCCGACGGAACTCCGGCAAGGTTCCGACGGGCTCCAGCTCGCCGACGGCATTGCGGTCGTCGAGCCAGATCAGGCACTGGGCGGCGAACCGGCCGTCGGGTGCTTCCACGACCCAGTCCAGCCGGCCCCGGTACGGCCAGGCGGCCATGACGGTGCGGTAGCTCGATTCGGTCACCCTCGACGGGTGCCAGACCACACGGTGCACCGCTACGCGGCGAGCCAGATCGTCCGGACCGACCGGCCGGACCGTGAACCCACCGGGCACCACCGGTTCGGGCAGATCCACGAGGAGGCGAGAGAGGTACGACTGGAAAACGGGACTTTCCTGAAGCGCGTAGCCGCTTCGCTCCAGCGCGGCGATGACATGCTTCTCGGCGTCGAGCACGGTGACAGCGAGCTCGGCTGCCGGGGCGGTGTCTTCGAACCAGCCGAGCACCTCGGACGCGAGTTGGGGGCGCGCCGGATCCACGAGCAGCGTCAGTTCACCGGGTAGTGAAATCCAGCCCCACGCGACGACTTCGCCGCCCGCTTCCCACAGCACGGTCGGCCACTCGGCTTCCCGGCCGGCGTGCTGGAACCGCTGCCACGCGAGATCCTCGACGTGCAGCGAACTCGCCTTCGACCAGATCCGCTGGGCCAGGCTCTGCATGGCCCGCAGGTCGGCCGGACCGGTGTAGCTGCGGCGCTTGACGACGGACATGGGCAGAATCGTCCTGCGCCGCACCGGCCTTCGCCCAGCGGTTTATCGCGGAGGTGGGTGTGGACGTCGGACTGCTCGGGCGCGCGGCCGCGATGTTCGCGGTGACGAACGTCGACGATCTCGTGCTGCTCGCGGTGTTCTTCGGCCAGGCGGCCGGACGTCGCGGCGAGCTCAAGGTCGTCGCCGGGCAGTTCCTCGGCTTCGCGGCGATCCTGGCGGTGTCGGTCGCGGGGGCGCTCGGGGCCGGGCTGCTGCCGGACGGTGCCGTCCGCTGGCTGGGCGTGCTGCCGGTGCTGCTCGGGATCCGCGCGGCCTGGCAGGCGTGGCGCCAGGACGACGACGAGCCCACGCCGGCGGCCGGACTGCTCGGGATCGCGACGGTGTGCTTCGCCAACGGCGGCGACAACGTCGGCGTGTACGTCCCCGCGTTCGCCGCGACCGGGCCCGCGGGCCTGGTGGGCTACGTGGTGGTGTTCCTGGTGGGCGTCGCGGCGTGGTGCGTCGCCGGGCGGTTCCTGGCGACCCGGCCGGGTATCGCCCGGGTGCTCGCACGGTGGGGCCACGTGCTGCTGCCGGCGGTGCTGATCGCGCTCGGCGTGCTGATCCTGGTCGGCGCGTTCTAACGCGCCATTCGGCCGGGGTGGCCGAGTGTCGGCCGCTGCCTGGTCGCGGGGCTTCGTCCGGGCGGCGCCGGGCTTCGGCCGGCGTGTGGCGCGCGGGGCCGGCGTGTGGCGCGCGGTAGGTGGCGTTGCGTAGCCGCCGGAGGTTCTGGGGCGGTGGGCGTCGGACGGTGCGGGACGTGTGCGGAAGCGCGGTCTGCGCTGTCCCAGCGCGGACCGGGCTAGTCGCGACGCGCGTTCTGCAGCGCGAGGCCGCGCGGTGTCGCCATGCGGGTGATCAACGCGAACGCGCCGTCGCACACGAGGGCCAGCACCACCGCCGCCAGGCCGCCGGCGAAGATGGCGCCGTAGCCCTGGACGCCTACCGCGAAGCCGTCGACTATGTAGCGGCCCAAGCCGCCTCCGTCGTTGACGATCGCGCCGATGGCCACCGTCGCGATCAGCTGGAGGAACGCCACCCGTGCGCCCGCCAGGACCACCGGGGAGGCCAGCGGGAGCTCGAGGCGCAGCATGATCTGCCACTCGCGGTAACCCGTGCCGCGGGCGGCGTCGACCGTCTCCTGCTCCAGGGACACCACGCCCGCGTACGTGTTGGTGAACAGCGGTGGCATCGCCAGGGCGACCAGGGCCAGCAGCAACGGCCAGAACGTCGTGTCCAGTTCCCAGTGGCTGGCCAGGAACCAGAACAGGATGATCAGCCCGAAACTCGGGATCGCCCGGCCGATGTTGACCGCGCTGCTCGCGAGGAACGCGCCGCGGCGGTAGTGGGCCAGCCACAGCGCGGCCGGGATCGTCAGCACCGCCGCGATCGCCAGCGCGAGGAGGGAAAACCTGAGGTGCTCCAGCGTCCGGTAGGGGACACCCGCCCGGTCGGTCCAGCTCCAGCGGTTCGGGTCGGCGAGCCACGCGTTCAGCTGGTCGAGGAAGTTCATCGCGCCCGCGCCTTCCGGGTCCAGGGCGTCAGCAGGCGTTCGCCGAGCCAAAGAAGGAGGTCGACGGCCACCGCCAGGACCACCGACAGCGCCATGCCGACGATGATCTCCGTCGAATTGGGCGTCGCGTTCTGGATGCCGTGGCGGATGAAGTACCCGAGGCCGCCGAGGCCGAGCATGGAGGTGACCGTGACCAGGCCGATGGTCGTCACCGCGGCGACGCGCAGGCCGGCGATGACCACCGGCAGCGCCAGCGGCAGCTCGACCTCCCAGAGCATCCGCCGGCGGGTGAAGCCCATGCCGGTCGCGGCTTCGCGGACCTCCGTGGGTACCTGGTCGACGCCGGTGACGATGTTGCGGACCAGGATGAGCAGCGTGTACGTCGCGAGGGGGATCACCGCCGTCGTGAACGTCAGCCCGAAGAACGGCCGCAGGACGGCGAACGCGCCCAGGCTGGGGATGACGTACAGCGCGCCCGTGGTGCTCAGGATGAACCCGTACGTGCGGCGGAATCGCAGCGAGACCAGCGCCAGCCCGATCGAGACCACGAGGCCGATGCCGAGCGCGGTGGCCGTCAGCGAGATGTGCTCGACGAGCCGCTCGATGATGGCGTCGGCGTTGCGGTCCACCCACTTCCACTGGAAGATCGGCGGTCCGCTGTCGGCGGCCAGCGGCGTCACCGTGGTCACGTGCACCGGCCGACCCTACCCCGATCGGGCGGCAAAATTCCGCGGACTGGGAATTCTGGGGGCTTCCTCCCACGATGTGGATTCTTGTCGGAGGACGGCGCTAGGGTCCTTTCGTCTGTTCGAGTGACGAGGGAGTGGGGATTCGTGCGCTGGTTCCGGAACGCGTCCGTGGTGGCGGTGGCCGTCGCGGCGACGCTCGGTTTGGCCGCCTGTGGCGGCAGCGACGGCGGTGACAAGCCCGCCGCGCAGAGCAAGGGTGGGGCGCCGATCGTCGTCGCGTCCTTCAACTTCACCGACAGCCAGATCCTCGCCGAGATCTACGCGCAGGCGCTGGAAGCCAAGGGCTATCCGGTGACGCGCAAGCTGAACCTCGGCTCGCGGGAACTGATCTACCCGTCGCTGAAGTCCGGTGAACTGCAGTTCATCCCGGAGTACCAGGGCGCGGCGATCACCACCGGCTTCGGCAAGGAGGCCGGCAAGACCGCGCAGGAGGAGCACGAGCAGCTGGCGAAGCTGTTCGAGCCCAGCGGCATCGCACTGCTGAACTTCGCGGCCGCCGAGGACAAGAACACCTACATCATCAAGTCCGACCTGGCCAAGGAAAAGGGCATCGCGTCGATCAGCGACCTGAAGAAGCTCGACAAGGTCGTCATGGCGGGCCCGCCGGAGTGCGAGAAGCGCCTTCCGTGCTTCCTCGGCTTCAAGGACGTCTACAAGCTGACGAACGCGAGCTTCCAGACCATCCAGGAGGCCGGGCCGCGCGTCGAGCAGCTCAAGTCCGGGGCCGTCACGGTCATCCCGGTCGACTCGGTCAGCCCGCTGACCGGTGACGCCAAGTACACGGTGCTCAAGGACGACCTCAACATCGTGCCGACCGAGAACGTCGTGCCCGCGGTGACCAAGAAGGTGCTCGACGAGCGTGGCGCCGACTTCGCCAACGCCGTGAACGCGGTCAGCGCGAAGCTGACGACCGACGTCATGCGGGACCTGAACAAGCGCGTCGACTCCGACGGCGAACGGGCCGAAGACGTCGCGAAGGACTGGCTGACCCAGGCCGGTCTCTGACCCCCCGACCGCAGGCCGTCCCGGGTTTGGGACGGCCTGCGGTCGGCAAGGCAGCAAGACGGCAAGCCGTCGAGTGTCAAGCGGTGCCGCGCACGACCCACGCGCGGGCCGTCAGCGGGATCGAGCCGTCCGGATCCGTCGGCAGGCTGCTGCGCAAGAGTTCGCGGATCTGGTGGCGGCGGGCTTCCGGCAGCGTGGCCAGGTACGACGGCGCCGGGCCCTGAGCGCCGAGGAACGGCTGCCAGTAGTCGTCGAAATCCGTGAACACCGCCGGGATCTTGATTTCCCCGACGGACACCGCCGTGAAGCCCGCTTCCGTCCACAGCCGGCCGAACGGCTCCGGGCGGCACAGCGGGAACCGGCGCCCCTCGTCCAGGTCGGCGACCTTTTCCGGGTCGAGTTCGGCGGCCGCGTCCCAGAAGCAGCGGATGATCTCCATGCCTTCGGCGAGGTCCCAGAGGTAGGCGGCGGCCGATCCACCCGGGACGGTTACCCGCGCGATCTCCGCCGCCGCGCGGGCCGGGGCGGGGACGAAGTTCAGGACCAGGCCCGACACGGCCACGTCGAAGCGGTCGTCGGGGAACGGCAGCGATCGCGCGTCGGCGAGGGTGAACGACGCCCGTGGATCGGTCACGCCCGCGCGAGCCGTCTTCAGGAACCCCTCGGACGGGTCGACGCCGACGACTTCGGTGGGGTCGGCCGCCGCCAGCACCGCCGACGTCAGGGCGCCCGTGCCGCAGCCGACGTCGAGCCAGCGTCGGCTCGCCGGGGCGTCGAGCTGCCGGACGAACGTCTCCGCGATCCGGCGGCTCCACCGTCCGATGTAGGCCTCGTAAGCGTCGCCTGACTGCCACATGCACCGAGTACAGCACAAAACCGCTGGTCAGTCCTTCGCCAGCGCATCGGTCGCGGTGTGGCCAGCTGACGTCACCCGCTGCAGGAAGCCGGCGATCAGCGCCAGCTCGTCCTCGCTGTAGCCGGCGCAGAGCTCGTCCATCGCGGTGTTCATCCCCGAGTAGAGCCGGAAGAGCTCGGCGTTGCGACCGCGGACCGCGCGCACGGCGATCGAGCGCCGGTCGGCCGCTTCGGGGTCGCGTTCCCGGACGATCCAGCCGCCCTTCTGCAGCCGGTCGAGGATGCCGGTCAGCGTCGCCGGGTGCAGCCCGGCCCGGCGGGCCAGCGCGCTCGGCCCGAGCGGGCCGTGCCGGGCGATCAGCTCCAGGCAGTCCAGGTCGACGTCCTTGAGCGCCAGGTGGGCGCTGACCTGGTGGTTCAGCAGCGACAGCTGGTTGCGCAGCTCCCGCAGCGACTCCTTCACCGCCACGGTCGACCGGCGACGGCGGACTCCCGAACTCATCTGCTCCTCGTATCAGTCGGCTCAGCGCAGCCTAACCGGCGTGACGTCCGCCGCTCGGTATCCGGGACGTCGTGAGGGTGCCCGCAGGACGTGCGGGCGGCGGTGGAATCGTGGAGTCTGTTCGCGAACTTCGGAGAAGGAGTGAAATGGGTAAGGTCACGGCCACCGCGGAGCGCACGATCGACGCGCCGGCGGACAAGGTGCGCGCGCTCGTCGCCGACTACGCCGAAACGCGCCCGAAGCTGCTTACCGAGCACTACCGCGACTACGAGGTGACCGAAGGCGGCGTCGGCGCCGGGACCAAGGCCGGCTGGAAGCTGCAGGCGACGTCCAAGCGCGTGCGCGACGTCAAGGCCACCGTCACGGAGCCGAAGCCGGGCACGCTGGTCGAGACCGACGCGAACTCCAGCATGGTCACCACTTGGACGGTCACCGAGGCGGGTGAACGCAGTGTCGTGAAGATCGAGACGACCTGGGACGGCGCCGGCGGCATCGGTGGCTTCTTCGAGAAGACCTTCGCGCCCGGTGGACTCAAGAAGATCTACGACGGCGTGCTGGCGAAGCTGGCCGAGCTGGTGTGACTGTGGTGCGGAGGTCGGGTGTGACCCATCACAATCGGAATGATCGCCCCGTTTAGCTGGTTGCACCAGGTGGAATCCGGGGCGCCTGCCCCGCTTCGAGACTGAAGGAGTTCGACGGTGAACGCACCCACCCAGGCGACCGAAATCCGGTTGGCGTCGCGTCCGGAAGGTGTTCCGACGCACGACAACTTCGAGATCGTCGACACCGAGGTGCCGACGCCGGGGGCCGGCCAGCTCCTGGTGCGCAACCTGATCATGAGCGTCGACCCGGCCATGCGCGGGCGGATGCGGGACGTGAAGTCCTACGCGCCGCCGTTCCAGGTCGGCGAGGTCATGGGCGGCGGGGCGGTCGGCGAGGTCGTCGAGTCGAACATCGACGACGTCAAGCCGGGTGACCACGTCCTGCACCAGGCCGGCTGGCGCACGCACGCCGTGCTCGACGCCGGGCGCTTCGTCAAGGTGGACGCCACCGCGGCGCCGCTGTCGACCTACCTCGGCGTGCTCGGCATGCCCGGCCTGACCGCGTACGCGGGCCTGCTGAAGTCGGCCGAGTTCAAGCCGGGCGACACCGTGTTCGTCTCCGGCGCGGCCGGCGCGGTCGGCTCGCTGGTGGGCCAGCTCGCGAAGCTGAAGGGCGCCAAGCGCGTCATCGGCTCGGCGGGGTCGGCGGAGAAGGTCCGGCACCTGATCGACGACCTCGGCTTCGACGCGGCCTTCAACTACAAGGACGGCCCGGTCGCCGAGCAGCTCCACGCCGCCGCGCCCGAGGGCATCGACGTCTACTTCGACAACGTCGGTGGCGAGCACCTCGAAGCCGCCATCGACGCGATCAACCTGCACGGCCGGATCGCCGTCTGCGGGATGATCTCCCAGTACAACGCCACCGAGGCCACCCCGGCGCCGCGCAACCTGGCGCAGATCATCGCCAAGCGGATCACGATCCGCGGCCTGCTGGTGCTCGACCACTGGGACCTGCAGCCGCAGTTCGTCAGCGAGATCGCGCCGCTGGTGAACTCCGGTGAGGTCAAGTATTCGGAGACCTTCGTCGACGGCATCCGCAACGCCCCCGAGGCGTTCATCGGCCTGCTGTCGGGCGCCAACACCGGCAAGATGCTGGTCCGCATCGCGGACTAAAGGAGCTCGGCCAGCTCCGTCAGAGCTGCGATCGTGTACGTCGGCTCGGGTGAGCCGGGCAGCGGGCGGACGCCGGGGCGGGCGAGCAACGCCGTCCGCAGCCCGGCCGCCTGCGCGCCCGCGATGTCCCAGTCGTGGGCGGCAATCATCACCGCGTTCCGGGGCTCGACGTCGTAGGCGTCGAGGACCTGCCGGTACGGCTCGGGCGCCGGCTTGAGCCTGCCCACCTGCTCGGCCGAGAAGATCCGGTCGAGCAGCGGAGCGAGCCCGGCGTTCTGCAGCTGCGCCTCGGCCGTCGCGAGCGGCGAGTTCGTCAGCGCGACCACGGTGTGGCCCGCCTCGCGCAGCTTCACCAGGCCCGGTTCGACGTCCGGGTGGGCCGGAAGCGAGCGCAGTCCCTCGCCGATCTTCGCGACGTCGACCTCCCGCCCGTGTCGGGCCGCGACCTCCACGGCGGCGGCTCCCGCGATGCCGGCGAAGTCCTGGTAGCCGCCGGTCGCCGTCACGGTCAGCACCGTGTGGATGGCCAGCCCGAACCACTCGCGCCGCAGCTCCGGGCCGCCGACGACGGGGTCGATGGCCGTGAGGTCGAGCAACGTCTCGTTGACGTCGAACACGCACAGCATGCGCATCTCCGGAGGTTCGAAGGTTCTCGTACCTAACGAAAGGTACGACAGCTGTCGTACGATGTCCAGCATGCCTGGTGAACTGCCGATTCCGGAGATGGCCGACGTCGACCTCGGCGCGGTCCTGTCCGCGCTCGCCGACCCGCACCGCCGCGCGGTGGTCCTGGAACTCGTCGGCGGCGACGGCGCCGAGCGGGCCTGCTCGTCGTTCCCGCTGCCGATCGCCAAGTCGACCCGCACGCACCACTGGCGCGTGCTGCGCGAGGCCGGTCTGGTCCGGCAGCGCGACGCCGGGAACGGCACGTTCGTCCGGCTCCGCCGCGACGAGTTCGACGCCCGTTTCCCCGGCCTGCTCGACGTGGTCGCCGAAATCAGTATTGCTGGTTCAGCGCCCGTTCGTTGAGGTCCGCGTCCAGCGCTTCCGCCGAGATCGGCAGCGCCATCTGGTCGCGCAGGATCGTGCCCAGCGACGGCAGCGCCGCGCGGTCCGGCCAGGTCGCCGGATCCCACAGCGACGACCGCAGGAACGCCTTCGCGCAGTGCATGTACACCTGCTCGACCTCGACGACCACCGCCAGCTTCGGCCGCTTGCCCTGCACCACCAGCGACTCGAAGAACGGTGCCTCCGACACCAGCGTGGCGCGGCCGTTGACCCGCAGTGTCTCGTTCATGCCCGGCACGAGGAACAGCAACCCGGCGTGCGGGTTGTCCACGATGTTGCGGAAGCTGTCGATCAGCTTGTTGCCCGGCCGGTCCGCGAGCACCAGGGTCCGCTCGTCGAGCACCAGGACCGAACCCGCCGGGTCGCCGCGCGGTGAGACGTCGCAGCTGCCGTCCGGTGCCGACGTCGCCAGCAGCACGAACGGCGAATGCGCGATGAGCTTGCGCGCGTGCTCGTCGATGCGGTCGATGATCTTCTTCTGCGTCCGCTCGGCGACCTCGCCGATGACTTCGCGCAGCGCCTCGTGCGAGTTGATGATCCCCATGCCCCCACGCTAGCGCCCCCCACCGACAATCCGGCCCACGATGGCGGCGCGCGCGGCCTCGGTGGATTTCCGCACCACCAGGTCCGCCGAATAGCCGTGCTTGCCGAAGACGCCGTCGAGGTGGAACGTGCCGTAGCCGTGAGCCTGGGTGAACAGCTGCTCCATCAGCTCCAGCGCCGTCGCCGGATCGGGGGCGACCACCAGGCAGCGCAGCAGGAACTCGTCGGTCAGCCGCCGGGTCTGGTCGTGGAGGCCGGTGTGCTGCGGCCCGTGGAGACCCTCGGCGTAGATGACGTTCATCCCGGCCCGGCGCTCGATCAGGTAGCGCGTGTACGCGCCGGCCGCCGCGGCCAGGGCGTCCACCGGGTCTTCGTGGGCACCGGCGGCTGAGGTGACGCGATCGGCGAGCTGGCAGGCGATGTTGCCCGCCACCTCGGCCAGCAGGCTCTCCCGGGAGGCGAAATGCCGGTACGGGGCGCCGGGACTGACCTTGGCCCGCCGCGCGACCTCCGCGACGGAGAAGCCTTCCAGGCCCTGTTCGGCGATCAGGTCCAGGGAGACCCGCACGAGCTCGCCGCGCAGGTCGCCGTGGTGGTACTTGCCGCCCATGACCTGGTTCACATCTTTCGCTCGGAATATGTAAGAGACCTCTTACGTCGGACATGTATGAGACCTCTTACGACGGTACTTGAACTTGGAGGGTTCCATGAGCACGACCACGCACGCCATCGCCGCCCCGGCGCCGGGCGCGCCGCTCGCGCCGACCACGATCGAGCGCCGTGACCTGCGTCCGGACGACGTCCTGATCGACATCGCCTACGCCGGTATCTGCCACAGCGACATCCACCAGGCCAAGGAGGACTGGGGCCAGGCGATCTTCCCGATGGTCCCCGGCCACGAGATCGCGGGCGTCGTCGCCGCGGTCGGCTCGGCCGTGACGAAGTACCAGGTCGGTGACCGCGTCGGCGTCGGCTGCATGGTCGACTCCTGCGGCAAGTGCGAGTACTGCCGCGCCGGCACCGAGCAGTTCTGCGTGAAGGGCAACGTCCAGACGTACAACGGCGTCGGCTTCGACGGCGAGAACACCTACGGCGGCTACAGCAACCAGATCGTCGTGAAGGACGCCTTCGTCTGCCGCATCCCCGAAGGCATCGACCTCGACGTCGCCGCGCCGCTGCTGTGCGCGGGCATCACCACCTACTCGCCCCTGCACCACTGGGGGGCCGGCCCCGGCAAGAAGGTCGCCGTGATCGGCCTCGGCGGGCTCGGGCACCTGGGCGTCAAGATCGCCGCCGCGATGGGCGCCGAGGTGACGGTGCTCAGCCAGAGCCTCAAGAAGCAGGAGGACGGCCTCAAGCTCGGCGCGAAGGACTACTACGCGACCAGCGACGAAGCGACGTTCGACGTCCTGCGCGGCAAGTTCGACATCATCCTCAACACCGTGTCGGCGAAGCTGCCGGTGGACGCCTACCTCGGCCTGCTGCGGGTCGGCGGCGCGATGGTGAACGTCGGCGCACCCGGCGAGCCGCTGTCGTACAACGCCTTCTCGCTGCTCGGCGGCAACAAGGTGCTGGCCGGCTCGATGATCGGCGGCATCGCCGAGACGCAGGAAATGCTCGACTTCTGCGCCGAGCACGGCATCGGCGCCGAGATCGAGACGATCTCGGCCGACAAGGTCAACGAGGCCTACGAGCGCGTCGAGAACTCCGACGTGCGCTACCGGTTCGTCATCGACGCCAAGACGATCGGGGCGTGACCACCGGAGCACGGCAACCGGTCAGAACACCACTGTCCGGTTGCCGTGCACCAGCACGCGGTTCTCCAGGTGCCACCGGAGGCCGCGCGCGAGCGTGACCTTCTCGATGTCGCGGCCCTTGCGGACCATGTCCTCGACCGAATCGCCGTGGTCGACGCGGATGACGTCCTGCTCGATGATCGGGCCCGCGTCGAGGTCCGCCGTCACGTAGTGGCACGTCGCGCCGACCAGCTTCACGCCGCGCGTGTGCGCCTGGTGGTACGGCTTCGCGCCGATGAACGACGGCAGGAAGCTGTGGTGGATGTTGATCGCCCGCCCGGCCCACTCGCGGCACAGGTCGGCGGGCAGGATCTGCATGAACCGGGCCAGCACCACCGCGTGCGGCTCGTGCTCGTCGACCAGCTTGCGCACCTGCTCGAACGCCTCGGCCTTGCCGTCCGCCGGGAACGGCACGTGGTGGAACGGGATGCCGTGCGCGCGGGTGATGTCGGCGAGCGAGCCGTGGTTGCCGATCACCGCGGCGATGTCGACGTCGAGTTCCCCGGAGGCGACGCGGCCGAGCAGGTCGTACAGGCAGTGCCCGGCCTTCGAGACGAGGATCACCACGCGGCGCCGCTCGCCGGTGTCGCTGACCTGCCAGCTCGAGTCGGCGGAGAGGTCCGCGGCCACCTCGCCGAACCGGGCACGCAGCTCGGCGGCGTCGAACGGCAGCGAGTCGGCGCGGACCACCTGGCGGGTGAAGAACCAGCCGGTGTCCGGGTCGGTGTGGTAGGCCGCCTCGACGATCCAGCCGCCGTGCTCGGCGAGGAACCCGGAGATCCGGGCGATGATGCCGGTGCGGTCGGGGCAGCCGAAGGTGATGACGTAGCGGCGTTCGGGAGCGGTCACGCCAGGCATTCTTCCTTGCCCTGGTCAGGGCGCTGCGAGCGGTGCGAGGTCACCCCGGACGGACGCCTGGTGCGGACGGCCCCACAGCGCGCGGTAGACGTCGTCGGCGGCGCCGTCGATTTCCGCGTTCGGTGTGCCCAGCGTCCACGTGCGCTCGGGCGTCGTGACGCGGACATCGGCTTTCTTGCCCAGGCGCGGGGTGAGGTAGGTCAGGAACTCGTGGATGCCGTCGTTCGCGAACTCCGGGGAGAAGCGCGTCGGCGGGACGTCTTCGAGCGCCGATTCGGCGTCGAGGCGGTGGATCGCCGTCTCGTGGGCCATCCGCCGCGTCCAGTCGCCGACCGTCACGTCGAAGCCCGGGTACGGCGAGAAGGCCGGGGCTTCCGGGGCGCGGTCGAGCGCTTCGCGCAGGGCCAGGCGCTGGCCGTCCCACCACCCGAGCACGTCCTCCCAGTCCGGGGGCGGGGCCGGCTTCGCGGGCCGGTTCAACGCCAGCCCGACGGCGAAGGCGTGCACGAACGCGATGTGCGTCACCAGGTCCTGGACAGTCCACTTCGGACAATTCGGCACCCGGGCGGCCGGACCGGCCCGCAGCGCCGCCCGCTTCAGCCCGTCCGCGTGGACGTCGATCGCTTCGAGCATGGAACGACCGTAGGCCGTCTCTTCAGGCGGTCGCGACCTCTTTAGGAGGGCGCGACGGCCGCCCAGGGGACCGTGAGTTCGCCGAGGCGGATCCGGGACGGCGGGCCCAGCACCGGCCAGCCCCGCGCGGCCAGCTGCCGGACCGTCTCCAGCCAGCGCGAACGGACGCCGAACGCCTGGTGCGGCGCGGCCGTCGCCCAGCAGGCGTCGAGGGAAGAAAGCAGCTCGTGGACGCGCTCGCCCGGCACGTTCCGGTGGATCAGCGCCTTGGGGAGCCGCTCGGCGATCGTCGACGGGCGATCCAGCCCGGCCAGCCGCATCGACAGGGTCAAGGAAATCGGCCCGGCGGCGGAAACGAGGACCCACGTCGACCGCCGGCCGATCTCGTCGCACGTGCCCTCCACCAGGAGACCCTCGGCCGGCATCGAGTCCAGCATCAAGCCCCACGCGCCCGCGACTTCGTCCTCCGCGTACTGCCGGAGCACGTTGAACGCGCGGACCAGCACCGGCCGCGTCCCGGCCAGCTCGAACCCGCCCCGGCGAAAGTCCAGGAACGGCGGCGCCGCGGCGGATTGCGCGAAAGCCACCCGCACGGGGTCCAGCTCGAGGCCCAGCACCCGGACGTCCGGCCGGACCCGGCGCAGCCGGCGGGCCAGTTCGACCGTCGTCACCGGGGAAGCGCCGTACCCGAGGTCGACGACCAGCGGCTCGGCCGCCGAGCGCAGCAGCCGGGAAGTCACCGGGGCCGCGGCGATCCACCGGTCGACCCGGCGCAGGCGGTTCGGGTTGGTCGTGCCGCGCGTCGGCGCGCCGACCGGGGTCAGTTTGCTTCGGTGAGCCACTTCGCGCTGAATTCGGCTTCGCGCTCCAGCAGCTTCGTGACCTGCTCGACGATCACGCTTTCCAGCTTCCCGCCGAACAGCGGGATCCGGACCGTCACCTCGCCGCTCGTCCGCAGCACCGTCTTGGCGCCGTCGGCCAGCAGCGCCGTCCGCGCGACGATCTCGCCCGGGACGCCGCCGACCTCGACCGAGGCGTTGCCCTGGTACTCCGCGCCGGACGGGCGCCAGACCTGCGTGCGCGTCACCAGCAGGTCGCCCTTGTGCAGCGTCCGGACCGCCTGCGGGAGCTTGTCCGCGCTGATGCCCTGCCGCAGCTGGTACCGCAGGCCCGCGTCGGAAGCCTCGTACGACAGCAGAGCCGCGTCGTGGCCGCCGAGCTGTTCCAGGCGCGCCCGCAGCGCGGCCTCGCCGGCGACGGCCGCGTAGGTGGCCGCCACGTCCGCGGCGAACTCAGCGCGGTGCTCGATCCGGGTTCCCATGAGCCGGACAGTACCGTCAGACGCGTGAACTCCGCCCACACTCCGGCCTTGCCGAAGCTCTCCGCGTACACGACGCTGCGGCTCGGTGGGCCGGCCAACCGGTTCGTCAGCGCTGTGACCAGCGAAGATCTCGTCGCGGCCGTCCGCGAGGCGGACGCGGCGGGCGAGCCGGTGCTGCTGCTGGGCGGTGGTTCCAACCTGGTGGTCGCGGACGCGGGGTTCGACGGCACGCTCGTCGCAGTGGCGAACACCGGCTGGCGCCGCGACGGTGCCGTCGTTGAGGTCGAGGCCGGCCAGAACTGGGACGCCTTCGTCGCCGCACTGGTCGAGGCCGGGCTGGGCGGGCTCGAATGCCTCTCCGGGATCCCGGGCAGCGTCGGGGCGACGCCGATCCAGAACGTCGGTGCGTACGGCTGCGAGGTCGCCGAGTCGATCGTCTCCCTGGAGCTGTACGACCGCGGGACGCGCGAGGTGCGCACGCTCAAGGCCGACGACCTCGGCTTCGCCTACCGCACCAGCGTCCTCAAGGGCACGGACACGGGCGTAGTCCTCTCGGTCCGCTTCGAGATCCGCGAAGACGGCCTGTCCGCGCCCATCCGCTACGCCGAGCTGGCGCGCACGCTCGGCGTCGAGATCGGCGCCCGCGTCCCGGCCGCCGCAGCGCGCGAAGCCGTCCTCGAGCTGCGTCGCGGCAAGGGCATGGTGCTCGACCCGGCCGACCACGACACGTGGAGCGCCGGCTCGTTCTTCACCAACCCGATCGTCCCGGCTGCCGAGGCCGAAGCGGTCCTGAAGCGGATCGCCGGGAGCGTCGGCACCGACGTCCCGCAGTACCCGGCCGACGGTGGCGTCAAGCTGTCCGCGGCCTGGCTGATCGAGCGCGCCGGCTTCGCCAAGGGGTACCCCGGGCCGGGGAACCGGGTCTCGCTGTCGACGAAGCACACCCTGGCCCTGACCAACCGCGGTGACGCGACGACGGAGGACCTGCTCGCGCTCGCCCGCGAAGTGCGTGACGGCGTGTACGCGCGCTTCGGCGTCCGGTTGCACCCCGAACCGCTGCTGATCAACTGCGTGATCTGAGCCGAACCGGGCAACCCGTACGTGTCTGGGACGTCTTTGTCGACAAAGGCATGGCCACCTGATCGAAGGGTCTTTACCTTTCGGCGGGTAACGTCGGCTGGGTGACCAGCGCCAAAGGCGTGTGCCCGCTGGTCGGCGGGGGATCCAAGGCTTCGGGGGGTCCGGGGGCGGAGCTCCCACGGCTGGGGTGCGGGGGCCTGGCCCCCGCAATAAACAGGAGGTTTTCGGTGATCGAACGGCGTACGGTCTTCAAGGCTGCCCTGGCGGCTGGAGCCGCACTGGTCGCCGCGGCGTGCTCCAGTGAGAACGGTGGCACGGCGCTGCCCACCGGCGCGAACGCCGACGGCGAGGGTGGCGCGCAGCCGGTGGCGAAGATCACAGCCGAGCCCGCCGTCAACGCCAAGGACGTCCCGGTCCTCAAACCCGCCGTGCTGAAGGTCGCCGACGGCAAGCTCACCGAGTGCAAGCTGAGCGCCGAGGGCGGCAAGACCGTCAAGGGCGACACCTCGCCGGACGGGCTCACCTGGACCAGCTCCGAGCCGCTCGGCTACGGCAAGACCTACACCTACGCGGCCAAGGCCACCGGCTCCGACGGCAAGCCGGTCGAGTTCACCGGCAGCTTCACCACGATCGCCCCGGCCAAGCAGGTGCGCGCCACGCTCAACCCGTCCGACGAACAGACGGTCGGCGTGGCCATGCCGATCAGCGTCAAGTTCGCGTCGCCGGTGAAGAACCGCGCCGCGGTCGAGAAGGCCCTGTCCGTGAAGACGGACAAGGAGGTCGAGGGCGCGTGGGGCTGGCTGTCCGACAGCCAGGTCGACTACCGGCCGAAGGAGTACTGGCCGCAGAACATCACCGTGAACGTCGAGGCGAAGCTGTACGGCGTCGACCTGGGCGGCGGCGCGTACGGCAAGGCCGACGTCACCACGAAGTTCAAGATCGGCCGCAACCAGGTCGTCAAGATCAACACCCCGGAACACCAGATGCACGTCTACCGCGGCGGCGCCCAGGTCAAGAGCTACCCGTGCGCGAACGGGCTGGACGGCGAGGTCGACCGCAACACCCCGAACGGCACCTACATCGTCATGAGCAAGGAGCCGTCGGCGATCTTCGACAACGCCCGCTACGGCTACACGAACGTCAACAAGAAGTGGGCCTGCCGGTTCTCCAACCACGGCGAGTTCATCCACGAGAACCAGGACAACGCGGCCAACATCGGGAAGACCAACAACTCCCACGGCTGCGTCAACCTCCTCGAGGCCGACGCCAAGGACTACTTCGACTCGGCGCTGATCGGCGACCCGGTCGAGATCACCGGCTCGCAGCTGTCCCCGCCGATGAACTCGGACGTCAAGGACTGGAACTACAGCTGGGCGGCCTGGCAAGGGCTGGGTGCGAAGTAACCCGTGCGCACCGAAGTCGTCGGGCACGGCGGGGTCCGGCTCGGCCTGCGGGTCGAGGGCACCGAAAACAGCAGGCCGATCGTGTTCGTGCACGGCTGGGCGCAGTCGTCCGGCTGCTGGGCCGCGCAGCTCGCCGACCCCGCGCTGACCGAGCGGTTCCGGCTGGTCGCGGTGGACCTGCGCGGGCACGGCGCCTCCGACGTCCCGGCCTCGGGCCGCGCTGATGAGCCCTCGGCGGGAAAGCGTGCCTCGGGCTATGACGACCCGCGGGTCTGGGCCGACGACCTCGCCGCGGTGCTCGACTTCGCCGGCCCGGACGCGATCGTCGTCGCGTGGTCCTACGGCGGCCTGGTCCTGACCGACCACATCCGGGTGCACGGCACCGCACGGCTGCGTGGGCTCGTGCTCGTCGGCGCCATCACCGAGATCGGCCGCGACCGGCCCGGCGGGCGGGTCGGCAGCCTGATGCGCGAGCACATGCGGGCGATGCTTTCGGACGATCCGGACATCGCGATCCCGGCGCTCACCGCGTTCAACCGCGAGATGACCGCGAGGCCGGTGCCCGGCGCCCAGGCCCAAGCCCTGCTCGGCGCTTCGCTCAGCGTGCCCCCGTCGGTCCGCGCGGCGTTGTTCCGCCGGGACATCGGTAGTGAAGAGGTCCTGCCCGCGATCGACAAACCCACCCTGGTCTTGCACGGCTCGCACGACCGCGTGATCGACTCCACGGCGGCGAAGCACGCCATCGGGAAGATTCCGGGTGCCGTCGGACGTTGGTTCCTTGGCGGGGGGCATGCGCCCTTCGCCGAGTCCGCGGACGAGTTCGACGCGGTGCTGCGGCAGTTCGCCGAGGAATGCTGACGTACGCAGGAGACGTGACCAGGTGACCAGCAACATCCGGAGGTTCCGGGCTGCGCCGCGCCGGATCGCGGTGCTTTCCGTGCACACATCCCCGCTCGAACAGCCCGGGACGGGCGACGCCGGCGGGATGAACGTCTACGTCAGCCAGACCGCGATCGAGATGGCCCGGCGCGGCGTCGAGGTCGAGGTTTTCACCCGTGCGACCGCGTCCGACCAGCCGCCGGTGGCCGAGCTCGCGCCCGGCGTGACCGTACGGCACGTGCAGGCCGGCCCGTTCGAGCCGCTGGGCCGCGACGAGCTGCCCGCCCAGCTGTGCGCGTTCACCTCCGGCGTGCTGCGGACCGAGGCCTTCCACGAGCCCGGCCACTACGACCTCATCCACTCGCACTACTGGCTGTCGGGCCAGGTCGGCTGGCTGGCCCGCGACCGGTGGTCCGTCCCGCTCGTGCACACCGCGCACACCCTGGCGAAGGTGAAGAACGCCGCGCTCGCCGAGGGCGACAAACCCGAGCCGCGCACCCGCGTGATCGGGGAGGAGCAGGTGGTCGCCGAGGCCGATCGGCTGGTCGCCAACACCGCGGTCGAGGCGCGCCAGCTCATCGACCTCTACGACGCCGAGCCGCACGCCGTGCACGCCGTGCCGCCGGGCGTCGACCTCGAGCGCTTCACGCCGGGCTCGAAGGACGTCGCGCGCGCCGAACTGGGGCTGCCCGGCGACGCCGTCGTGCTCGCCTTCGCCGGCCGGATCCAGCCGCTGAAGGCGCCGGACGTGCTGCTGCACGCCGCAGCGGCCCTGCTGCGGCGGCGCCCCGAGCTGGCACCGAAGCTGGTCGTGTTGATCGTCGGCGGGCCGTCCGGCAGCGGACTGGCGCAGCCACAGGCCCTGCGCGAGCTCGCCGTCTCCCTCGGCATCGAGCGGCAGGTCCGGTTCCTGCCGCCGCAGCCGGGCGAGGCGCTCGCCCGGGTCTTCCGCGCCGCCGACGTCGTCGCGGTACCCAGCTACAACGAGTCGTTCGGCCTGGTCGCCCTGGAGGCGCAGGCCTGCGGGACGCCGGTGGTCGCGGCGGAGGTCGGCGGCCTGCCGGTGGCGGTGCCGCACGGGGTGTCCGGGCTGCTGGTGCCGGGGCACGGCGCCGACGAGTGGGCGGACGCGCTGGCCGCGGTCGCGCTGCGCCCGGACCGGCGCGCCGAGCTCGGCGCCAACGCCATCGTGCACGCGCGGCGGTTCTCCTGGCGCCGTACGACGGACGCGCTGCTCGACATCTATGCTCAGGCCACCAGCGCGTTTTCCCACGCGCTCGACCTGCGCGCGGAGGTGGCGGTGTGAGCCTGGACGAGCTGATCCAGTCTACTTTGGACTCGGCGGAGCTGAAGTACGACAAGCGCGGGCCGGGCAAGTACTTCGTCACGCTGCCGGGAACGAAGAAGCTGCAGACGAACGCGTGGCTGGTCGACGGCGACCACGCGTTTTCCGTGGAGGCTTTCGTCTGCCGCCGTCCGGATGAGTCCCATGAGGACGTTTACCGCTTCCTGTTGCAGCGCAACGCGAAGCTCTACGGTGTGCACTACACAGTGGACAGTCTCGGGGACATCTACCTGGTCGGCCGGTTCGGCAAGGACACGATGACCGCCGACGAGCTCGACAAGGTGCTCGGCCAGGTGCTGGAAGCGGCCGACGGCGACTTCAACACGCTGCTGGAGATCGGCTTCGCGACGTCGATCAAGCGCGAGTGGGACTGGCGCGTCTCCCGCGGTGAATCCCTGGCCAACCTGCAGGCGTTCAAGCACCTCGTGGCGCCCGAGAAGGCGCACGAACCGGGCTTGACCGAGTCGTGACCCGGGCCGTGCAACGGCCCTGAACCGGACATCCGTCTCCTCACCAGTCGAAACTGGAGGGAGACCCATGATGCGGACTCGATGGAGAGCCGCGCTCGCGATCGCGGGTGTGGCGTTCGTGCTGGCCGGCTGCTCGGCGGCGCAAGACGGGGCGTCGTCCACGGCGGACAGTGCCGGGTCCGGGCCGTTGCCGGCCGCGCCGCAGCAGGGCAACGGCAAAGCGACGCCGAACAAGGGCCAGCAGGTGACCCCGCCGCAGGCCGGGGCCACCGACCGCAAGCTCTCGCGCAGCGCCCGGCTCGAACTGACCGCGCCCAAGGTCACCGACGTCGTCGCGCAGGCCCGCGGGATCGCGCAGGGCGCCGGCGGCTACACCGGGCAGGAGAGCACCGGCGAAGAGCTGGCGACGCTGAGCCTCGCGGTGCCCGCGGACAAGCTCGACGGCGTGCTCGACCAGCTCTCGCACCTGGGCAGCAGCCTGGTGAAGCGGGAGCTGAACACCCAGGACGTGACCGAGCAGGTCGTCGACGTCGAAGCGCGGCTGGCGACGCAGCGGGCGTCGGTGGAGCGGATCCGCGCGTTGCTGGCGCGGGCGACTTCGGTGTCCGAGATCGCTTCGGTCGAGAGCGAGCTGACGAGCCGCGAGTCGACGCTCGAATCGCTCGAACAGCAGCGGAACTCGCTGGCGGGCAGCGTCGCGATGGCGACCGTCGCGATGACGATCCGCGGCGTAGCCGCGCCCCCGCCCCCGAGCGAGGACCACAGCGGGTTCCTCGGCGGGCTGGCCGGCGGCTGGCACGCGTTCCTCGTCTTCGGCGGCGGCCTGCTGACGGTGCTGGGCGCGATCGCGCCGTTCCTGCTGTTCATCGTGCCGCTGGGCTGGCTCGGCTGGTGGCTGCACCGCCGTCGCCGGACGCCGGTGCCGGAACCGACCGAGAGCTGAGCGGAACAGGCGGGACGGCTCGAGGGAGGGGGGAGTCGCGATCTCGAGCCGCCCCGCTGAAGTTCCCGCCGATCAGGACCCGGTGACGAGGGGGGTGTCAACGGGGCCGGGCGGGCCGCGGCCCGGCAGGGGGGAGACGAGCCGCGGTCAAAGCCCGAAGCCGGCCGGGGAGTGCGTGGAATCCGGCCGCTCGGGACGTAGTCAACCTGTCAGATCTCGACGGGTAATCACAAGACTACCGGCTAGCCCGTTCGAGTGAATTTTCATAACGGCGATAACGGTATGCAGTCTGCTGCCGGGATTTTGCGCGTTGTTGGCGGCCGGACTTGTCGAAGAGTGAGGTGTTACTCCGCAGTAACACACTCTGGGTAGGACGGGCGTGCGGCGGAGGTCACCGGTGGCTCCCGTGGTCCGTTCTGGCAGGCTGTGGCTATGGCCGAGATTGGGACGTTGGTGCTGCTGCGGCACGGGCAGAGCACGTGGAACGCGGAAAACCTGTTCACCGGCTGGGTGGACGTACCGCTTTCGGAGCAGGGCGAGGGCGAAGCCCGCCAGGGCGGTCAGCTACTGGCCGACGCCGGGCTCCTGCCGGACGTGGTGCACACCTCGCTGCTGCGGCGCGCGATCTCCACCGCGAACCTCGCGCTGGACGCGGCCGACCGGCACTGGATCCCGGTGAAGCGCGACTGGCGCCTCAACGAGCGCCACTACGGCGCGCTGCAGGGCAAGAACAAGAAGCAGACCCTCGACGAGTTCGGCGAGGAGCAGTTCATGCTCTGGCGCCGGTCGTACGACACCCCGCCCCCGGCGATCGACCCGAAGGACGAGTGGAGCCAGGCCGGCGACGCCCGCTACGCGAACCTCGGCGACCGCGCGCCGCTGACCGAGTGCCTGAAGGACGTCGTCGAGCGGCTGCTGCCGTACTGGGAGTCCGAGATCGTGCCGGACCTCCGTGAGGGCAAGACCGTGCTGGTCGCCGCGCACGGCAACTCGCTGCGCGCGCTGGTCAAGCACCTCGACGGCATTTCCGACGCCGACATCGCGGGCCTCAACATCCCGACCGGCATCCCGCTGCGCTACGACCTCACCGAAGACCTGCAGCCGGTGAAGCCGGGCGGCGAGTACCTCGACCCCGCCGCCGCCAAGGAAGCCGCCGCCGCGGTGGCCAACCAGGGCCGCTGACGCCGAAGTCCGTGTAATGCCACCTTCAGGGCCCTAGCGTCCGTGAAGGTGGCATTACACGGCTTTCCGGCCGCGGTGGGATCAGAGGAGGCCGGCCTCGCGGGCCCGCGCTCCGGCCTGGAACCGGGACGTCGCGCCGAGCAGCTCCATCAGCTCCGCCACCCGCCGCCGGTAGGTCCGCAGGCCGACGCCGAGGGCGCGGGCCGCCGTCTCGTCCTTGCAGCCCGACGCGAGCTGCTCCAGGATCTCCCGCGCGCCCAGCTCGGTGAAGCGGGCCTGGTAGG
Source organism: Amycolatopsis sp. NPDC051045 (assembly GCF_040682955.1). Lineage (NCBI taxonomy): Bacteria > Bacillati > Actinomycetota > Actinomycetes > Pseudonocardiales > Pseudonocardiaceae > Amycolatopsis > Amycolatopsis sp. NPDC051045. The sequence continues at coordinate 804,532 of NZ_JBFBCC010000001.1, read as the reverse complement.
ACTCCAGGTCGGTGGCGCCGTGCCAGGCCGCTTCGAACAGCGACTGGATGCCCTGCACCAGGGCCGGGCTGCTGATCACGGTGTAGCCGCGGACGCCGCCGACGTGGTTTCCCGCCACGATCGCGATCCGGCGGTCGAGCAGGATCGTCTCGTTGATCTCCCGTTCGGTGATCCGGATCCGGGCGCCGTGCGCGGATATCTGCCGCAGGTGCTCCGCCAGCGCCGGGTCGAAGAGCACGCCGGGCTGGTACACCTTGCGCACGGTCATCCCGCGCACCGACTGCTCGCGCGCGGGAGCAGTCGGGTGCGCGACCGACCACGTGTGCAGGTCGCGGGCCGCGCACGAAATCTCCGTCGCGGCCTCGAACAGGTGCGCCGTCCGCTCGAACAGCTCGGCTTCGCCCCGCACCATGACGACGTCAGTGACCTTCTCCACGCTTCCAGTGTGGCAGCAAGATGCCAAACCCGGCGGCGATCGAGCCTGCTGGGAAGGCTGGAGCCATGACCACGAACACCTCTCCCGCTGCCGCAGCGGGTACCTGGAAGCTCGGCTCCTTCGAAGTCAACCGGCTCGGCTACGGCGCCATGCGCTTGATGTCCACTTCGGACGGCGGCATCCGCGATCGCGAGACGTCGATCGCCGTGCTCCGGCGCGCCGTCGAGCTGGGTGTGAACCACTTCGACACCGCCGCCTTCTACTTCGCCGGCCCGCGCTCGGCGAACGAGCTGATCAACCGCGCCCTCGCGCCGTACGACGACCTGACGATCACCACCAAGGTCGGCCCCGGCCGCGACTTCGAGGGCACCTTCCACACCGCCCGGCCGGACCAGCTGCGGGCCCAGGTCGAAGAGAACCTGCGCCAGCTCGGTCTGGACCACCTCGACGTCGTCAACTACCGGATCGGCCAGAGCCTCGACCGCGGCGAGGGCTCGCTCGCCGAGGGCTTCGGCGCGCTCGCCGAACTGCGCGAAGCCGGGATGATCCGCGAGCTGGGCATCTCCAACGTCGGCCCGGAGCACCTCACCGAGGCCCTCGGGATCGCGCCGGTCGTCTGCGTCCAGAACCAGTACGGCCTGTCCGCGCGCCGCGAGGACGACGAGATCGTCCGGATGTGCGCCGAGCGGGGCATCGCTTTCGTGCCGTTCTTCGCCGTCGCGAGCGGGACGGGCGAGGACGCGCGGGTCGCCGAGGTCGCCCGCCGCCACGACGCCACCCCGGCGCAGGTGCGGCTCGCGTGGACCCTGCACCAGGGCCCGCACGTGCTCGCCATCCCCGGCACCGGCGATCTCGCCCACCTCGAGCAGAACGTCGCCGCGGCGGCGCTGGAGCTCACCGACGACGACCTGAAAACCCTCGACGGGGAAGGGTGATTCACCCGGAAGGTCTCGGTCGGGAATCGACCGGGTGAACGCGGGCTGACGCCCCGGCGAACATGTCCTCCCCAGGTGTCGCGGTGCTCACGACAAGGCGGACAACGCTAGGCCGAAGGGCCACATCACCGCTTACGATCGGCCCGTGACCACGCCTGTTTCACTCGCACTGGCCATCGGCGCGCTGGTGGCCGGTGCGGTGGCCGGCTACCTCGTCGCGCGGGCGCGGACCCGGCGGGAGGAGGCCCGGCCGCCGGGCCCGACCGTCGCGGAGCTCCTGGAACGGCTGGTCCGTTCGTCGAACAACGGCATCGTCGTGCTCAACCGGTTCGGCGACATGGTGCTGCACAACCCCCGCGCGTACGAGCTGGGCCTGGTCAAGGTCAACCAGGCCGACCCGCGGGCCCGCAAGGCCGCCGAGCAGGTCGCCGAGACCGACGAGCCGATGGAGATCGACCTCTCGCCGCTCGAAGCGCGCGGCCGCCAGCCCGAAGCGGTCCTCGGTCAGGTCCGGCCGCTCGGCGACGGCTTCACCGTCGTCGAGGCCGTCGACCACTCCGAGGCCATCCGGCTGGAGGCCGTGCGCCGCGACTTCGTCGCCAACGTCAGCCACGAGCTCAAGACCCCGGTCGGCGCGATCGCGTTGCTCACCGAGGCCGTGCTCGACGCCGCCGAAGACGTCGAGGAGGTTCGCCGGTTCGGCGGCAAGATCCTGCGCGAGTCCACGCGCCTCGGCCGGCTCGTCACCGAACTGATCGCGCTCTCGCGGCTGCAGGGCGCCGAGCGGCTGCCCGACCTCAACGTCGTCGAGGTCGACGCCGTCGTCCGCGAGGCGCTCGGCCGCACCACGCTCTCGGCCGAGTCGGCCGATATCCGGGTCACCACCGACCACCCCAGCGGCCTGCTCGTCGAGGGCGACCGCACGCTGCTGGTCACCGCGCTGTCGAACCTGCTGGAGAACGCCGTCGCGTACTCGCCGGCCGGCAGCCCGGTGACGATCTCCCGGCGGCTCGCCGACGGGATGGTCGAGATCGCCGTCACCGACCGCGGCATCGGCATCGCCGAGGACGAGCAGCAGCGCGTGTTCGAGCGCTTCTACCGCGCCGACAAGGCCCGCTCCCGCGCCACCGGCGGCACCGGCCTCGGCCTGGCGATCGTCAAGCACGTCGCGGCCAACCACGGTGGCTCGGTCGGGCTGTGGAGCCGTCCCGGCACCGGCTCGACGTTCACCCTGCGCATCCCCGCGCACGTGCGCCCCGACCCGGCCCCTGAGCCGGCGCGAGCGGCCAAGACCTCGCCGGCACCACGGCAGGAGAAGACCCCCGAGCGCACCCAGAGGCTCGTGGTTACCGGGCAGGACAGCCCAGATCATGGAGGAAACCTGTGACCAGGGTTCTCATCGTCGAGGACGAGGAGTCGTTCGCCGACCCCCTCGCCTTCCTGCTGCGCAAGGAAGGGTTCACCGCGGCCGTGGCCGGCACCGGCCAGGCGGCGCTGGAGGAGTTCGACCGCAACGGCGCCGACATCGTGCTGCTCGACCTCATGCTGCCCGGGATGAGCGGCACCGACGTCTGCAAGCAGCTGCGGCAACGCTCCGCCGTGCCGGTCATCATGGTGACCGCGCGCGACAGCGAGATCGACAAGGTCGTGGGCCTGGAGCTGGGCGCGGACGACTACGTCACCAAGCCGTACTCGGCCCGCGAACTCATCGCCCGGGTCCGCGCGGTGCTGCGCCGCGGCGGCGAGCCCGGCTCGGACGGCGAGCTGGCCCCGCTGGTCCTCTCGGCCGGCCCGGTCCGGATGGACGTCGAGCGGCACGTCGTGACCGTCGGCGGTGCCGAGGTGTCGCTGCCGCTCAAGGAGTTCGACCTGCTCGAGTACCTGCTCCGCAACGTCGGCCGGGTGCTGACGCGCGGCCAGCTCATCGACCGGGTGTGGGGCGCGGACTACGTCGGCGACACCAAGACGCTCGACGTCCACGTCAAGCGGCTCCGCTCGAAGATCGAACCGGACCCGGGCTCGCCGCGGCACCTGGTGACCGTGCGCGGTCTCGGCTACAAGTTCGAGACGTAAAAAGTCCCGTTCGTGGCGGTATCGCCCGGGGGTGGAGGCGCGCCGGGGCGGTACCGCACCGAGTGTTGTTGGTTACATGTTCGAGACCTGGCGCTGGGGCCGGTACGCTGGACCCCCGTGCGCCTAGGGGTCCTCGACGTCGGTTCCAACACCGTCCACCTGCTCGTGGTCGACGCCCACCGTGGCGCCCACCCGACGCCGATGCATTCCGAGAAGTCCGTGCTCCGGCTGGCCGAGCAGATCACCCCCGGCGGCGAGCTCGCCAAGGCCGGGGCCGACGACCTGGTGACCGCGGTCGAATCCGCGAAGGAAGCCGCTGCCCGGCTCGGCTGCGAAGAGCTGATGGCGTTCGCGACGTCCGCGGTGCGCGAAGCGAAGAACTCCGCCAAGGTCCTGGCCCGCGTGGCCGACAAGACCGGCGTCGAACTGCAGGTCCTTTCGGGCACCGACGAAGCGAGGCTCACTTTCCTCGCCGTCCGCCGCTGGTACGGCTGGTCGGCCGGGCAGCTGCTGGTGCTGGACATCGGCGGCGGCTCCCTGGAGGTCGCGATGGGCCGCGACGAGGAACCGGTGCTGGCCGAATCCCTGCCCCTGGGCGCCGGCCGGACCACGCGGACCCGCTTCCGGCACGACCCGCCGACGCGCTCGGAGCTCGTCGCCACGTCGGCGTGGCTCGACGACCAGCTCACCGAGCTCGCGCGCAAGGTCACCAAATGGGGTGAACCCGACCGGGTCGTGGCGACGTCGAAGACGTTCCGCTCGCTCGCCCGGCTGACCGGCGCCGCCCCCTCGGCGGCGGGCCCGCGCGTGCGACGTACGCTCACGGAAACCGCATTGCGCCAGCTCCTGGCCTTCATTTCGCGGATGCCCTCGGCCGATCTCGCGCAGCTCGAGGGCGTCAGCTCGGGCCGGTCGCACCAGCTGGTGGCGGGCGCGCTCGTCGCGCAGGCCACGATGCGGGCGCTCGGGGTGCCGGAACTCGAGATCTGCCCGTGGGCTCTGCGAGAGGGTGTCATCCTGCGGCGGCTGGACCATTCGAACGGCGCGGATGAGACTGGAGCCGCCCTCGTGGGCCGCTTCGGCGCACAGGAGGACCGGTGAAAGCAAGCGGCTGGACTTCGTACGGAGAAGACGGGCACGGTGGAGAGATGACGGACACGCAGAGGTCGGCGTACAGCACGCGCGGCGCCACCGAGCTGCCGTCAGGCGCCTTTTCGCGAGATGCCGAGGACCCGGGACGCGCAGGGGATTACCAGGTATGACGGACCAGACCGGAGGCGACCAGCCGCAGAAGACCGTGGCTGAGCTGCTCGCCCAGCACGGCGCCCAGGTCGACGGCAGCCGCCGCCGGCGGCGGCGCGCGGCTGACGACGACGACGAACCCGCCACCCCGGAAGCCCCGCCCGGCGCGACCGGCTCGCACCGGCGGCCGGGTGTGAGCGACACCGGTCCGCAGGCGATCATCGACCGGGTGGCCGCCGAGGGTGCGCCACCCCCGCCCGCACCCCCCGCCCGGCCCGCCGGACGGCGTCGCGCCGAGCCGCCGTCCCCGCCGCCGCCCGCGCCCCGCGCGGTCCCGCAGGACTCCCAGCCGCTGCCCCGGCCGGTGCCGCCGCCCCCGGCGCGGCCCGCCCCCGGTGGCGCCGAGTCCGGCCAGTACGCCCGTCCGGTCCCGCAGGAGTCCGGCCAGTTCAGCCGGCCGCCGCAGGAGTCCGGGCAGTTCGCGCGCCCGCAGGAGCCGGCCCAGCCGCCGGTGCCGCCGCGCCCGCAGGAATCGGCTCAGCTGCCGGTGCCGCCGCGCGCCGCGCCGCGCCGCCAGCCCCCGCCGTCGCAGCAGTTGCCGGTGCCGCCCCAGCCGTCGCAGCAGCTGCCGGTCCCGCCGGCGGCCGAGGAGACCCGGGCGGCCGTCCCGCCGGTCCGCCGCCGCCCCGGCCCGCCGCAGCCGTCACAGCAGCTACCCGTGCCGCCCCAGCCGTCGCAGCAGCTGCCGGTCCCGCCGGCGCCCGGCGGACCGCTGTCGGCCCGGCTCGACGGCCTCAACGGCACTCCGGACGCCGACATCGACGTGCCGGGCCCGATCGCCGGCGGGGCGTTCCCGCCGCCGCCCGCCGCGCCCGGCCGCCCGCGCCGCGCGCCGTCGCGCCGTCCGGAGCCGAAGCGCGAGGACCACACCGAGCAGTTCTCGGCGGTCCCCGACGACGAGCCGCCCGCCCCGCCGGTGCCGCCGAAGGGCAAGAAACCCGAGCCACCGGCGCCGTCCTCGCCCGCGGGCCTCGCGAACTGGCGCAAGCGGCGGCAGAAGGAGCAGCTGGAGGACACCGAGATCGGTGTCATGCCGGTGGTGCCCACCGACACCCCGGACGACGGCTACCCTGAGGACGACTTCGAGCCCGACGGCTTCGCCCCGGAGGGCAGCGGCTACCAGGCCGCCTACGAGGCGGGCCCGCCGACCGGTGCGTACCCGCCGCCGATGCCGTTCGCGCCCGGCGACCAGGCGCCGCGGGCGCCGATCCCGGACGACCTCGAGCCCTACGAGCGCGAGTTCGCCGACGGCTACCCGGCGGACGGCCCGGACTTCGAGCAGGACGACTACGCCTACGAGCAGGGCGAAGGCTACGAAGACGACGAGTACGACGACGCACCCGAGCCGGCCGTGGAGCCGGAGCCCGCGGCCTCGCCCGGCAAGCAGTGGCTGGCGTTGGCCGGCCAGCTGGCGATGGGCGTCGTCGGCGGCGCCGCCGTCTGGCTCGGCTTCAACTGGCTGTGGGTGAACATCCCGGCCGCCGCGCTGATCGCCGCGCTGCTGGTCGTCGTCGCGCTGGTCTGGATCGTGCGGAAGATCCGCCGCGCCGAAGACCTGCAGACCACGGTGCTGGCCGTGCTGGTGGGCCTGGTGGTGACGGTCTCCCCGGCGGCGCTGCTGCTCGTCGGCCGCTGAGGCGGTGATCCGCGTCCCGTTGGCGGCCCGGCGACGCCGGGCACACTCGGTGACGAGGCAGGATGGCCCGCGTGACAGACGAGCAGCCGGTCCCCGTGGGACTCAGCACGGCGTCCGTGTGGCCCCTCAAGGCCGGGACGGCCTTCGAGCTGGCCGCCGAGCTCGGCTACGACGGCGTCGAGGTGATGGTCTGGGCCGACGCGGTCAGCCAGGACGTCACGGCGCTGCGGCGCTGGTCGCGGCGCACCGGGGTGCCGGTGCTGTCGGTGCACTCGCCGTCCCTGCTGATCACGCAGCGGATCTGGTCGCCGGATCCGGCCGTGCGGCTGCGGATGTCCGTCGACGCCGCGCTGGAGCTCGGGGCGCGCACGGTGGTGGTGCACCCGCCGTTTCGCTGGCAGCGCCGGTACGGCGACTCGTTCGGTGATCTGGTCGGCGAACTGGAGGAGTCCAGCGGCATCGAAATCGCCGTCGAAAACATGTTCAAGGTCCGGCCGCCCGGCGGTTCGCGGAATTCCCGCGTGTCCGCGTTCCGGCCGTCGATCGATCCGACGGACGTCGGGTTCCGGCACTACACGCTCGACCTGTCCCACGCAGCGGCAGCCGAGATGGACGCGCTGGCGCTGGCGCAGCGGATGGGCGACGGCCTCACGCACGTCCACCTGGCCGACGGCACCGGCGTCCCGAAGGACGAACACCTGGTACCCGGGCGTGGCGGCCAGCCCTGCGCCGAACTGCTCGAAAAGCTGGTCAGCAACGGTTTCGCCGGGCAGATCGTGCTGGAGATCAACACCCGGCACGCCGTCACCCCGGCCCAGCGGATCCGCGACCTGGCCGAGGCGCTGTTGTTCGCGCGGTTCCACCTCGGGCAATAACCGAGCACGTTCCGGCAGGGCACAACTACTCCCGAGTGCATTTCCGCCGGTCCAACCCGTAAAGTTCGGACCGTGAACCCGTCGCTCTCGTTGCTTGTCACCTACCCGGATTCCCGAAATGGCGCGGACCGTTCGTGAGCGGAATGGACGGCACCGCCGTGGCCTTCGACACGGCGAGTGCGGCGCGGTCGCTGGGGGACGGCACCTTCACCGCGGTGCTGCGTGCGGAATGGGCCATCGGCTCGCACCCGCACGGGGGTTTCCTGCTCGCCCTGCTGGCCAAGGCGGCGATCTCCGCGCTGCACGAGCGTGGTGAGCCGCACGCGGAGCCCCTCGTCGTCAGCGCGGAGTTCCTGCACGCGCCCGCGCTCGGCCCGGTGCTGCTGCGCACGGACGTCCGCAAGGTCGGCCGCCGCGCGACGGTCGTCGAGGTCCGGCTCGAACAGCGCGGCCGCAGCTGCGTCGAAGCCAGGGTGACGACGGGACGGCTGCCGATGCGGCGCCCGGAGTGGACGGACGTGCCGTCGATGCCCGCGGAGCCCCCGCCCGGGGCGCTCGCCATGGCCGAGAGCACGGAAGGCCCGTTCAACCTGGCCAAGGGCTGCGAGGTCCGCCTCGACCCGGCGACCGCGGGCTACCTGTCCGGGCGCACGGGCGAGCCGCCCCGGATGCGGCTGTGGGTCCGGCCGCGGCACGGCCTGGCCGACCCGTACTTCACGCTGCTGGCGTCGGACGTGAACCCGCCGGTGGTGATGAACCTCGGTCGCATCGGCTGGGCCCCGACGGTCCAGCTGACGGCGCTGCTGCGGACCCGCCCGGCGCCGGGGTGGCTGCGGGTGGTGGTCGAGTCCCGCTCGGTGCACGAGTCGTGGTTCGACTCCGACGCGACGGTGGTCGACGCCCAGGGCCGGCTGGTGTGCCAGGCGCGGCAGCTGGGCCTGGCCCCGGCACCGGGCGGCTGAGGCCGGCTCCGCCCCCTGCGCCCCGGCTCTGGGATCCCGGGCGGCGTTTGGCACGCTTGCTGCCATGACGGTCATCGCGGTGCTGGGTGCGGGCAAGATCGGTGAGGCGTTGCTTTCGGGGTTGCTGCACGGCGGCCACGAACCGGGCGATCTCCTCTTCACCGAGCGGTACCCGGCGCGCGTCGAGGAGCTCACCGCGCGGTACGGCATCCGTGGCGTCGAGGTCGAGGAAGCCGCCCAGCGCGCCGACATCCTGGTCGTGGCCGTGAAGCCGCAGGACATCGATCCGGTGCTCGACGAGCTGGCGCCGCTGCTCGGGCCGTCGTCGCTCGTCGTGTCGCTGTGCGCCGGGCTGCCCACGTCGCTGTACGAACGGCGGCTCGCCGAGGGCGTCCCCGTCGTGCGGGTGATGCCGAACACGCCGATGCTGGTCAACGAGGCCATGAGCGCCATCTCCGCGGGCCGGCACGCGACCGCGGACCACCTGGCCGTGGTGCGGGACCTGCTCTCGCACGTCGGTCAGGTCGTCGAGGTGCCCGAAGCGCAGCAGGACGCCGTCACGGCGCTGTCCGGCTCCGGGCCGGCGTACTTCTTCTTCCTGGTCGAGGCCATGATCGACGCCGGGATCCTGCTCGGGCTGCCGCGGGCGCTGGCCGGGCAGCTGATCATCCAGTCCGCCGTCGGGGCGGCGAAGATGCTCGCCGAGTCGGAGGAGCACCCGGTGCTGCTGCGCGAGGCCGTGACGTCCCCGGCGGGCACGACCATCAACGCCATCCGCGAGCTGGAGAAGCACGGCGTCCGGGCGGCGATGCTGGCCGCCATCGAGGCGGCGAAGGACCGGTCCGTAGAGCTGGGCAAGGCTCACGAAGGCTGACGAAGCCGCCAGTCCGCGGCCCGGGCGTCGAGCTGGACCAGCGTCTCGAACAGCGTTTTCCCCTGTTCGGTGAGCGTGTAGCCGGTGCCGGCGTGGTCGGTCGTGGACGCCGCCGGCGAGGACGGCGCGCTCGAGCTGACGCTGGTCTGCGGCTGGTGCCACGCCATTTCGTTCGCCGTCCGGGCGCTCCGGCTGCCCCTCGAACCGGGGCACGACGGCCATCCCGGACGCGTGATCGGTGCCCGGATTCGCCGGAACGGGCGATTCCGGAGGTCTTGCACGGCCGGGTGCTTGTGCGTTAGCGCTGGTAGGGGCCCATCTCGGTGACAGGCGTCGCATTAGTCCCACCAGTCCCGCTACTCTCGATAGAGCACGTGCGTGTCGATACCACAGGTGGGGAAGCCTCGTGGCGCGACACGTGTCGAAGGACGCGGTAAACATGTCGCCCAACAAAAAGGAGGATTTGCCCGCAGTCGGGCAGGTCCAGTTTCTGACGGTTGCCGAGGTGGCCACGCTGATGCGGGTCTCCAAGATGACCGTCTACCGTCTCGTGCACTCGGGTGAGCTGCCCGCCGTCAGGGTGGGGAAGTCCTTCCGGGTGCCGGAGAAAGCAGTGCACGAGTACCTGCAGGGTGCCTACTACGACGTGGGCTGAACCGGTCGCCGGGCACGCCGTGGCCTGCGGCGCGCAGCGCTACACCGTGCCCGCCGACCGGCCCGCGAAGCATCACGGGTAACCTCAAAGACCGCTCGTGCCTGTGCGCTCCACCCGTTGGACGCTGCGCCGGGCAGCGTGACCGACGTCGACCTAAGGAGCGCCCATGGGCTCTGTGATCAAGAAGCGCCGCAAGCGCATGTCGAAGAAGAAGCACCGCAAGCTGCTTCGCCGCACGCGAGTGCAGCGTCGCAAGGCCGGCAAGTAAACACTGCTGAGCGCGAACGTGGCCCGTCCAGTCTCTGGACGGGCCACGTCCATGTGGTGGGCAGGTTCCGCCCGTTCGAGTGAGGCGTGCGTTGCTTTCCGGGGAACCGTGGGCAATAGCACGTCGGAGAACCCTGAGCTACCACTGAAGAGCGGTAACATCTCAATGGTGTCCGCGCGATGCTCCAGTGAGTGCAGGTTCGCGCGCCTCGGGTGACCGTCCACCCCCCACATGCCCTACGCCGCAGGGAGTCGCATGCCGTCGAACATCGTGCTCGTCACCGGGGTCGCCGGGGAGCTGGGCGGGAAACTGCTCGCCCGGCTGGGCAACCACCCCGACGTCGAACGGGTCATCGGTGTCGACACGGTCCCGCCGGACAAGGCGGTCCTGCAGCGCATGGGGCACGCGGAGTTCGTCCGCGCGGACGTCCGGAACCCGCTGATCGCCAAGGTGATTAGCACGGCCAGGGTCGACACGGTGGTGCACGCGTCCTGCACCGTGCACCCGGCCGGGCCAGGCCGCCGCACGGCGATCAAGGAAGTCAACGTCATCGGCACCATGCGGCTGCTGGCCGCGTGCCAGCGGTCCCCGCTGGTCCGCAAGCTGGTGGTCAAGTCGACGGCGGCGGTCTACGGCGCCGGCGCCCGCTCGCAGGCCGTTTTCACCGAGGACTCCGAGCTCATCCCCACGTCGACCAGCGGGTACGCGAAGGACGCCGTCGAGATGGAGGGGTACGTGCGCGGCCTGGTGCGCCGCCGCCCCGACATCACCACGACGCTGTTCCGCTTCGCCAACATCATCGGTCCCGAGACCGACACCGTCCTCGCCCGCTACTTCGCGCTGCCGGTGGTGCCGACGGTCTTCGGCTACGACGCGCGCATCCAGCTGCTGCACTCCTCGGACGCGTTGTCGGTGCTGGAACGGGCGACCCTGCACGACAAACCCGGCGTGTTCAACGTCGGCGCGGAAGGGGTACTCACCCTTTCGCAGGCGATCCGGCGAGCCGGCCGGGTCGAGCTGCCGATGCCGCGGAGCGTGGTGCCGTCGGTGGGCAAGGTCCTGCGCGGCGCCCGCGTCGTGGACTTCTCCGCCGACCAGGTCCGGCTGCTGAACTTCGGCCGGGTCGTCGACATCGCCAAGCTGAAGCAGGAGTTCGGGTACACACCGCGGTGGACCACGCGTGAGGCGTTCGACGACTACATCGTGGGACGCGGGCTCCGGCCGGTGCTCGACGGCGGCAAGCTGGCCGGGCTGGCCGGCAAGGTGCTCGTCGCCGCGGCGACCGGGCAGGCGACGAGCCGGTGAGCATGCCGTTCGGGGGTCCGGGTGGCGGAGCCCCCGGCCCGGAGCGAAGCTCCGGTTGTTACAGCAGGCCGCACGACTTGGACGACTTCGAAAGCGAGGCGGAGACGGTGGGCGGTGCCGAGGCGCGAGTCATCCCCCTGCACGGACCGGGCCGGGAAAAGCCCGAGGCGGTGGCGGCGGAGCAGGACCTGCGCGAAGAGGAAGCAGCACGGGAAAACGCGGCGCCGGTCGTCGCCTTCCCCGGCGCGGACCAGGTGGCGCCGGCCCCCGAAGTCCTTTCGGACGCGGCCCGCTCCGCGCTCACCTTCATCCGCGACCGGCTGACGGGCGACTACACGGTGGACGAGTTCGGCTTCGACGCCGAGCTGACCGACGCGGTGTTCCTCCCGCCGCTGCGCGCGCTGTACAAGAAGTGGTTCCGCGTCGACACGTACGGCGTCGAGAACCTGCCGGTGTCCGGCGGTGCGCTGCTGGTGTCCAACCACTCCGGCACGATCCCGCTCGACTCGCTGATGACGGCGGTGGCGGTGCACGACGAGACGGGCGGCCGGCACCTGCGCGGCCTCGGCGCCGACCTGGTGTTCCAGGTGCCGCTGGTGGGCTCGTTCGCCCGCAAGTCCGGCCAGACGCTGGCCTGCCACGCGGACGCCGAACGCCTGCTGCGCAAGGGTGAGCTGGTCGGTGTGTGGCCGGAGGGCTTCAAGGGGGTCGGCAAGCCGTTCGCCTCCCGCTACAAGCTGCAGCGCTTCGGCCGCGGCGGCTTCGTGTCCGCCGCGCTGCGCGCCGGCGTGCCGATCATCCCGGTGTCGGTCATCGGCGCCGAGGAGATCTACCCGAAGCTCGGCGACATCAAGGTGCTGGCCCGGATGCTGGGGCTCCCGTACTTCCCGGTGACGCCGTTCTTCCCCATGCTGGGCCTGCTGGGCGCGATCCCGCTCCCGACGAAGTGGAGCATCGAGTTCGGCGAGCCGATCGCGACCGACTCCTACGGCCCGGACGCCGTCGATGACCCGATGCTGGTGTTCCAGCTGACCGACCAGATCCGGGAGTCGATCCAGCAGACGCTGTACCAGCGGCTTTCGCAGCGGAAATCGGTCTTCCGCGGCTGAACCGGTCACCCCGGCCCGGTGCTCTATCCTCTGCGGGCCAGGAGGTGAGGATGGCCACCGAGGACGCGCGGCGCTGGGACGCGGTCGCGCGCGCCCGGGCCGCGCTGGACGCCCTCGAACGGCTCGTCGGGGGCATGGGCACCGCCGTGCTGGCCGTGGCCGCCTTGCTGTGGCTGCTCGGGACCGCGGTGCTGTGCCTGGCCGGGGTCGGCCTGCTGCTGGTACCCGCCGGGTTGCGGCTGCTGCGCGTCGTCGCCGACCGCGAGCGGGCGCGGCTGGAGATCCTGCGCCCGCCGCCCGTGCCGCCCGGGCTGCGGGCCGCCCTCGCCGACACCTCCGTCCGGCGTGAACTGGGCTGGCTCGTCTGCCACAGCACCCTCGGCACGCTCCTCGGGTTGATCGCCCTCACCCTGCCCGTCGACGTCATGCACGACGCGTCGTTCCCCCTGTGGTGGCGGTTCGTCTCGCCCAGCTCCGCCACCCCCGCCCAAGGCTTCTTCACCGCGACGACCTGGCGCGACGCCTTTGTGGTCGGTCTGTTCGGCGTCGCCACGCTGGTGGTCACGGTCCTCGTCATGCCGGTGCTGGACCGGTGCCAGGCGTGGCCGGGGCTGCGGTTGCTCGCGCCCCACCGCGGGGCCGACCTGGCGCTGCGCGTCGCCGAGCTCACCGCCACCCGCGCGGCCGCCCTGGACGCCCACGCCGTCGAACTGCGGCGGATCGAACGGTCGTTGCACGACGGCACACAGAACCGGCTCGTCGCCGTGAACGTGCTGCTCGGCGCGGCGAAGCGGGCGCTGGCGCGGGATCCCGCCGCCGCCGAGCAGATCCTCGACCGGGCCCAGGACGCCTCCGAGCAGGCACTCGCCGAACTGCGCGGGGTGGTGCGCAGTATCCTCCCGCCGGTGCTGACCGAACGCAGCCTCCCGGACGCGCTCACCGCCCTGGCCGCCGACTGCCCGGTGACCTGCCGGATCGACGCCGAAGTGCCCGCCCGGTTCGCGGTCTCGGTCCAGGCGACCGCCTACTTCGTGGTCGCCGAGGCGCTCACCAACGTCGCCAAGCACAGTGGTGCGGACGCCGCCACGGTCCGGCTCCGCCACGCGCCGGACCGGGTGCACGTGGAGGTCACCGACGACGGCCGCGGCGGGGCGGCCGAGGACACCGGGTCCGGGCTCACCGGCATCCGGCGCCGCGTCGAGGCCCACGACGGGACGTTCGCGCTGGCCAGTCCCGTCGGCGGACCGACGACCCTGACGGTGAGCCTGCCGTGCGGATCGTGATCGCCGAAGACGACCTGCTGCTGCGCGAAGGCGTCGCGATGCTGCTGCGCGCCGAAGGGGTCGACGTGCTCGCCGCCGTGGCCAACGCCGAGGACTTCCTCACCGCGGTGGACGAACACGCGCCGGATCTGGCCATTGTGGACGTCCGGATGCCACCGACGCACACCGACGAGGGCATCGTCGCCGCCGTCGAGGCCCGCCGCCGGCAGCCCGGGCTCGCGGTGCTCGTGCTCTCCGCCTACGTCGAGCAGGCGTTCGCCACCGAGCTGTTCACCGACGGCGGTGCCCGGCTCGGCTACCTGCTCAAGGAGCGCGTCGGCCGGGTCGAGGAGTTCCTGGAAGCCCTGCACCGGGTCGTGGACGGCGGCACCGCCATCGACCCGGAGGTCGTCGCCCAGCTGCTGACGCGCAGCCGCCCGGACAACCGGCTCGAACGGCTCAGCGCGCGCGAGCGTGAAGTGCTGGCGCTGATGGCCGAAGGCCTGGGCAACAGCGCCATCGCCGAACGGCTCGTCGTCACCGACGGCGCCGTGCACAAGCACATCCGCAGCATCTTCGCCAAGCTCGGCCTCGCCCCGGCCGACCGGGCCGACCGGCGGGTCACCGCGGTGCTGCACTACCTCAGGGACACCGCCCGGCGCGGTCGCTGAGCCGCGGGGTCAGACTGCGGGTTCCGCTGCCGGCCGCCGGTAGCCGAGGCGACCGCGGGTCGCGACGAGCAGCACGAGCGCCACCGCGGTGGAGGCGAGCAGGAACGCGTGCGTCGTGTCCCGGCCCGTCAGCCCCGGGAACATCTCGGACCAGGCGATCGAGAAGTAGTTGTTGACGCTCGTGTGCAGCAGCATGGCCAGCGGCAGGCTCTGGCCGGTGCGGTTGAACACCCAGGTCATGATGATGCTGAAGGTGACGCAGGTGGCGACGAACTCGATCGGCGTCAGCCAGGTGACGTCCGGCCAGCCGCCCCACTCGCTGAAGAACAGCGGCAGGTGCCAGAGACCCCACAGCGGGCCGAGGATCAGCGTGCCGCCGAGCGGTCCGTAGCGGTGCTGGAGCCGGGGCAGGGCGAAGTCCCGCCAGCCGGGCTCCTCCGCGAGGCCGGTGGTGACCATCTGCAGGACCAGGCCCGGCAGATAGGCCACCAGCGTCGCCACGGCCGGCACCACGGGGTTCCGCTCCGACAGCGCCATCGTGGTGATGGTGAGCAGGGCGGGCACGCTGAGCACGACCCCGACGTACCAGAGCCAGCTGACCCGCCACTTGACCAGCCGCGCGACCCAGCGGCGCAGCCCGGTCCGCCCGTCGGCGACCGCGGTGACGAAGAACGCGGCGCCGATCGGACCGAGGTAGGCGCCCGGCAGGACGCCGGCGAACTGCGCGGTGCCGAGCACCTCGGGGAAGCGGAAGTGCAGCACCCCGAGCCCGTTCTCCGACAGGATGTAGGGCGTCCACGCGAGCCAGCTCAGCAGGTTGGCCAGGACGAAGAACCAGATCAGCGGACGACGGCGGATGCCGTCCCGCCATCCGGTGCCGCCGGTCCGTTCTTCTCCGATGTCCACACGGGTTGCCACCACGCTGTCCCTTCGCCGACGCCGCTGTTTCCGGTGGACGAAGCACACCAGTCAACGGCGGGCGAGGTCACTCCCGCACACACCCGGAAGGCCGGTACAGCAGGCTGTACCGAAGGCCGCGTCAGCGGCGGCGGTAAGCCATCCCGGCCGCCACCGCGCCCGCCAAGGCGCCGGCGCCCAGCACCGACGGCACGCCGATCTTCGCCGCCTTGCGCCCGGTGCGGAAGTCGCGGATCTCCCAGCCGCGCGCCCGGGCCACGTCGCGCAGCCCGCCGTCGGGGTTGACCGCCACCGCCGTGCCCACCACCGACAGCATCGGGATGTCGTTCGCCGAATCCGAATACGCGGTGCAGCGCTTGAGGTTCAGCCCCTCGCGGGACGCCAGCGCGCGCACCGCGTGGGCCTTCGCGCGGCCGTGCAGGAGGTCGCCGACCAGGCGGCCGGTGTACACACCGTCACGCGTCTCCGCCACCGTGCCCAGCGCGCCGGTCAGCCCGAGCCGGCGGGAGATGATCGCCGCCAGCTCGATCGGGGTCGCCGTCACCAGCCAGACCCGCTGGCCGGCGTCCAGGTGCATCTGGGCCAGCGCGCGGGTGCCGGACCAGATCTTGTCCGCCATCAGCTCGTCGTAGATCTCTTCGCTGATCGACGTCAGCTCCGCCACCGTGCGGCCGGCCACAAAGGACAGTGCGCGCTCGCGGTGGGTCTTGATGTCCTCTTTGTTCTCGCGGCCGCCGAGCCGGAACTTGATCTGGCCCCAGACGAACCCGGCCAGGTCCGACGACGTGAAGAACTTCCGCGCCGCGAGCCCGCGGGCGAAGTAGAAGATCGACGCGCCCATCATCATCGTGTTGTCGACGTCGAAGAACGCGGCCGCGGTCAGGTCCGGCGGCGCGGGCGGGGCCGGGGGCTCAGCGGCTTCGGAGACCACACGGGCGTGGGCAGCCTCGGCCGACGCCTCGCCGGCGAGCGCGGCGAGCCGTTCGAGCTCCTGACTCTTGTCCCTGCCACGCCAAGCTGCCACGCACACCGCCTCCACGTCTGCCCACGTCTGGCCGCGTTCCTGCGAACGTCCGGGTCCTTCGCACAGCGTAGCGAGCCGCCCACCGCCCCGTCTCAGGTGTGGGCCGTACCTCAGCCGATCACGATCGGCGGCAGACCCGGCAGCAACGGCGGGATCGACACCAGCGGCGGCGCGGGTGTGGTGGTGCTCGGCACCGGTGGCCGGGACGTCGCCGGCGGCTGGCCGTACACCGGGGGTGGCGTCACCCCGCCGGTCGGCGCGGGGATGCCCGGGGTCGCCGCCGCGTCCGACGGGGGCAGCTGCGTGCCGGTCGCGACCGGGTCCGTGCTCCCGGCCGACGACGGCGCGACCGAGGCCGTCGTGGGCTCTCCGCCGGCGGACGGGACCGGCCGCTGGGTGCACTCGCCGGTGGCCGGGAGCGGACCCAGCTCGTCGGACGTGCCGGTGGTGATCCGGTAGCAGTTGATCCGCGCCGCCAGCCCGCTCGTGCGCTCCTGGACCTTGCCCAGCAGGTCCCGCACGTCGCCGAACACCGGCGCCGCGTCGGCCGGGAGCGGCTGCGCGGCCAGCCTCGCCGCCTGGTTGCGCGCCCACAGCCGGACGTCGGACAGCGCCTGCGCCCCGCCGCCGTCGCTGGTCGCCACGGCGGACATCTGGGCGACGCCGGCCCGCAGGTCGGTGGCGAAGTCGTCGTAAGCGGTCCGGTAGTCGGCTTGGCCCGCGCCCTCGGCGGCCAGTTCGCCGAGCTCGGTGATCCGGTTGGTGGCGAACTCGAGGTGCTTGCGGGCCTTTTCCTGGTCACCGAACGTCAGGCCCAGCGCCGTCGACTCGCCGGCACGCTTCACGTTGTACAGCGGGTCACCGGGCAACGCGGTGCGCGAGAGCACCAGCGTCAGCCCGGAGAGGACGAGGAACAGGAAAAGCGCGGCGGCCACCAGGTCGGCGGTCCGCGGCCGCCACCTCCGACGTGGGGTGGTGGCCGCCGCCGTCTCCAGGCGGCCCGCGATCTCCGCGCGGATCCGCTGCCGGGTCTCCAGGTCCGGGGACCCGGCCGCGCCGAGGTCGCGCAGCGCGCCGACGAGCGCGAGTTCGTCGGCGAACTCACCGTCCCGGCGTACCGGCGACGGTTCCAGGGCACGCGCGAACCGCTCGCTCTCGGCTCGCTCACGCGCAAACCTCACGGCGCTGCTCTCCATCCCGGGCTTCGGCCGGTCCTGACACCGGTCTGCGTGGGGTAACGATCCAGAAGCCGTGAGGGTTACCCGTTTCGGCCGGCGATCGGGAAAGTTCGCGGGTTCAGCGCAATCCGGTGGGCAGGAGCTGTGCCAAACGGCGTACCGCGCGGTGCTGCAGCGCCTTGATCGCCCCTTCGTTGCGGTTCATGATCTCGGCCGTCTCGGCGACGGACAGCCCCTGCAGGAACCGCAGGATGATGCATTCCCGCTGGTCGGCGCCCAGTTCCGCGACGCAGCGCAGCAGTTCGGCCCGGGTGGCGCGGCTGATCGCCTCCTGTTCGGGGCCGACCTGGGCGGTCGCGCCGACGCTGAACGGCGCCGAGCCGGGCTCGGTGACCTCGTCGGTGACCACCTCGAGCTTGAACCGGCTCGACTTCACGTGGTCGAGCACGAGGTTGCGGGCGATGGTGACGAACCAGGCGCCGACGTCACGGCCCTGGTAGCTCACCGACGTGATCCGGCGCAGCGCGCGCAGGAACGTCTCGCTGGTGACGTCCTCGGCGAGGTCGCGGTCGCCGAGCCGGAACAGCACGTAGCGGTAGACGACGTCGACGTAACGGTCGTAGAGCCGGCCGAAGGCGGAGGAGTCACCGTCCTGCGCGGCGCGCACCAGTTCCCAGGCCTCGGCCTTCGCGGCCTCGGCGCGCTCGTCGTCGGACGCCTGCCTGCTCAGCGGCACGGCCGGCGAACGCCCGAAGACGCGCTCGGCGAACATGAAGACGGGGCCGCGGCTCACGGCGGTCGGCAAGGTCATCGGGCGGCACCTCCGGCGGCGGCTTCGACCCAGTGGGCCACGGTACCCCCGGAACCCGGACGAGCAGGGGCCTGCCGTCTCGCGTGCCCCACGACCTCGTGGGCAGGCAAGTTCGTCACGGCGACTCCCTCTCTCCGGTCGCGGCGGTGATCAACACCACCGGCGCGACGCAGTGCAGCATACGTGTTGTTACCGCGAAGTAGGTAGTGGTTCCGGGGGTTGCGCAGACGCGACGCTCGTGGTCAGCACCCATGACGCCGCTTCAGATGACAGACTTGCAACGGTTCGCACGGACGAGGAGAGGTGGGCCGCGGGTGAGTGCTCAACAGGGGTCGCAGCCGGGGATCGGCGGGCTGCTCACGCGGGCCGCGGCGACGTGGCCGGAGCACCCGGCGGTGTGCGAGACCGGCACCGGGCGCAGTCTGACCTACCGCGAGGTCGACGCGGCCGCCCAGGCCCAGGCCCGCCGGCTGGCCGACGCCGGCGTCGAGCCGGGCGACCGGGTCGGGCTGCGGCTGCCGACGTCGGTGGACTTCGTGGTCGCCTTCTTCGGCGCGCTCCGGGCGGGGGCGGTCGTCGTGCCGCTGTCGCCGCAGGTGCCCGGGCCCGAACTCGGGCAGCTGCTCGAGCACAGCAGCGCGAAGGTCGTCGTCCAGCGCGACGCGGACGAGGACCTCCCGGACGGGGTGAGCGGTCTCACTCCGGCCGGTGACCCGGACGGAGGAGGCGAGTTCGCCGATGCCGGCGGGTCCGGGGAGGACATCGCGGTCATTTCGTACACGTCCGGCACCACCGGGCCGCCGCGTGGGGTGATGCTGTCGCACCGCGCGCTGCTGGCCAACCTCGAGCAGATCAGCGCGGTCGAAGGCGTCCTCGAACACGACGACCGGGTGCTGATCACCATCCCGCTCTTCCACGTCTACGGCCTCGGGCCCGGCCTCCTGCAGGCCACCGCCGTCGGCGCGACCGCGGTCCTCTCGGAGCGCTTCGAGGCCCAGCGCACGCTGGACGACTGCGCCGAACACCGCATCACCTCGATCACCGGTGTCCCGACGATGTACGGCGAGTTCGCCGCGCTGGGCGCCGACGAGCTGCGCCGCGGCCTGGCCACCGTGCGGCGGATGACGTCGGGCGCCGCGCCGCTGCACCCGAAGGTGCTGACCGCGATCCGCGAGGCCACCGGCCTCGACGTCTACGAGGGCTACGGCCTCACCGAGTGCGCGCCGGTGGTGACTTCCACGCTGGTCACCGGCTACCCGAAGCCGGGTTCGGTCGGGCGGCCGCTGCCCGGGATCGAGCTGCGGCTGGTCGACAGCGACGGCACCGACCAGGCCGTGCCGCTCGACCCCGACGACGTCGACGACGTCTTCGAGGCCGACGGCGAGACCGGGCTGGTGTCGATCCGCGGCGCCAACCTGTTCTCCGGCTACTGGCCCGACGGTGGCCACGGCCCGGACGCCGAGGGCTGGTTCCGCACCGGCGACGTCGGCTACCTCGACACCGACGGCGACCTGCACCTGGTCGACCGGGCCAACGACCTGATCATCGTCAACGGCTTCAACGTCTTCCCGCGCGAGGTCGAGGAGGTCATCGGGCAGCTGCCCGAGGTGGCCGAGGCCGCGGTCGTCGGCGTGGTCGACGAGCGCAGCGGCGAAGCGGTCAAGGCGTTCGTCGTGCCGTCGGCCGGGGCGGCGCTGTCCGAGCAGCAGGTCGTCGACCACTGCGCGGCCCGCCTGGCCGGGTACAAGGTGCCGCACGCGGTGGAGTTCGCCGAGTCGCTGCCGCATTCGGCCACCGGGAAGCTGCGCCGCATGCGGCTGCGGTAGGAAGGACGGCATGGCGCACGAAGTGACGGTGATGGGCCGGGACGGCTGCCACCTGTGCGAGGTCGCGGAGGCCGACGTCGCCCGGATCTGCGGCGAGCTCGGCGTCGCCTGGACGACCCGGGACGTCGACACGGACCCGGAGTGGCGCGCCGAGTACGGCGACCGCGTCCCGGTGATCCTGGTCGACGGCGCCGAGCACGGGTACTGGCGCGTCGAAGAGGACCGGCTCCGGCGCGCGCTCGCGTAAGACGTAACACGTCCGTAAGCCACGTGGGGCCGCCTCGGCGGGCTCGCGCTCCGAAGATGGAGGCGTGAGCACTCTGCAGGACGCACCGCCCGAAACGCGTCGCCTTTCGCTGCCGGTCGCGACGCTGATCGGCCTCCTGGCGCTGGCGGCCGCCCTCGGCGTGGGGCACCTGGTCGCGGGCTTCGTCGGGTACACCGCGTCGCCGTTCATCGCGGTGGCGAACTACGTCGTCGACCACAGCCCGACCGGCATCGTGAAGTGGGCCGAGCGGACGCTGGGCACCTGGGACAAGCCGGTGCTCAAGCTCGGCCTCGCCGTGGTGCTGGTCCTGTGCGCGCTGCTGGCCGGGCAGCTCTCGCGCCGGACGCCGCGGGCCGGGCAGGTGCTCGTCTTCGTGCTGGGTGCGGCCGGGGTGGCGGCGGTGTACGCGCGCAGCGACCTCGGGCAGGTCTCGCTGCTCGCGCCGGTCGCCGCCCTGGTCGCGGGGCTCGCGGTGTTCACCTTCCTGCACCGGATCGCGCAGCCCGTGGCGGCCGGGCCCGAGCGGGGCTTCGACCGCCGCAAGTTCCTGCGCGCCGGGGTCGGCGTCGCCGCCGGGTCGGGGATCGCGGCCGTCGTCGGCCAGGTGGCCGGGACCGGCTCGGACGCCGAGGGCTCGCGGGCCGCCGTCGGGCCGCTCGTCCCCGCGCGCACCGCGCCGCCGCTGCCCGCGGACGCCGACTTCGCGAAGCTCGGCTCACCGCCGTTCGTCACGCCGAACGCGGACTTCTACCGCATCGACACCGCGCTGGTCGTGCCGCAGATCCGCACCGAAGACTGGAGCCTGCGGATCCACGGGATGGTCGACCGCGAGGTGACGTTCTCGTACGCCGACATCCGCAACCGGCCGCTGGTCGAACGCCAGGTGACGCTGACGTGCGTGTCCAACGAGGTCGGCGGCCCGCTGATCTCGAACGCGACCTGGATCGGCGTCGACCTGACCGACCTGCTCGCCGAGGCCGGCGTGCGGGCGGGCGCCGAGCAGATGTTCGCCACCAGCGTCGACGGCTGGACGTGCGGCACCCCGGCGAACGTCGCCCTCGACCCGGCCCGCGGCGCGATGCTGGCGATCGGGATGAACGGCGAGCCGCTGCCGGTCGAGCACGGTTTCCCGGCGCGGATCGTCATCCCCGGCCTCTACGGCTACGTGTCGGCGACGAAGTGGGTCAAATCCCTCGAATTCACCCGATGGGATGGCCGGCAGGCGTACTGGCTCAGCCGTGGGTGGGCCGAGCAGGCGCCGATCAAGACCGCATCGCGGATCGATACGCCGAACGGGTTCGCCGGCGTCACCGCGGGCAAGGTCCGGCTGGCCGGCACGGCGTGGGCGCAGCACACCGGTGTCGCGAAGGTCGAGGTCCGGCTGGATCAGGGGGAGTGGCGGGCCGCCACGCTCTCGGCCGAGGTGAGCAAGGACACCTGGCGGATGTGGTGGATCGAACTCGACGTGCCGAAGGGCACGCACCAGGCGTTCGTCCGGGCCACCGATCAGGACGGCCACGCGCAGACGGAGAACCGCGCGGACCCGGTGCCCGACGGCGCCACCGGCTGGCACTCGATCACCCTCGACGCCCACTGAGGCCCGGAAGTGCCTGGCGGACAAGGATTCTGACGCGGTGTCGTGATCGCCGGGGCCTCGTGGCGGGTCCGGAACCGCCTCCGACCAGTGACTTTGTGCGTGCGTTCACAAGTGGTCTACCGTAGGGCCATCGCCCGGACGGCCGGTATCGAACCGGACTCCGGGTCCTGGGGTCAAGGCACAGTTCCGACAGTCGCGGCGATGGCCGCCAGACGCGCACAGCGAGCAGGAGACAACGGCGTGGTGACAGAGCGGGGGAGGCGCGACGCGGCGGACTCCCCGGGCCGGGCGCCACGACGGCCCCGCCGTCAGGTCCCGGACGCCGACAACGCGCCGACCGCCGAAATGCCCGCGGTACCCGCCGGGGAGCCGGTCCGCAACGGGGACGCCCCCGAGGCCGTCCGGGCGAAGTCGATTCCCGAGGCCGCGGTCGCCCGGCTCGCGGTCTACCTCCGCGTCCTGTCCGGAATGTCCGAACAGGGTGCGACGACCGTTTCGAGCGAAGAGCTGTCGCAGGCGGCGGGCGTCAATTCCGCGAAACTGCGCAAAGACCTCTCCTACCTGGGCTCCTACGGCACCCGCGGCGTCGGCTACGAGGTCGCCGTCCTGGTCAGCCAGATCGAGCGCATCCTCGGCTTGACCCGCCAGCACAAGGTCGCCGTGGTCGGGATCGGCAACCTGGGGCACGCGCTGGCCAACTACGGCGGCTTCCCGGGGCGCGGCTTCCCGGTCGAAGCGCTGTTCGACCTGGACCCCGACCTGATCGGCGTGCCGGTCGGCGGCCTCCCGGTGTCGCACATGGACGACATCCCCCGGATCTGCGCCGAACGCGGCATCTCCATCGGCGTGATCGCCACCCCGCCCACCGCGGCGCAATCGGTGTGTGACCGGCTGGTCGCGGGCGGTGTCCAGTGCATCCTCAACTTCGCTCCCGTCGTGCTGCAGGTTCCGCCTCACATTGAGGTCCGGAAAGTGGATTTGGCCGTGGAGCTGCAGATACTCTCGTTCCATGTGGCCCGCCGGGCGGACAGTGAAGCCACAGCCGCCGGTAATCAGGGCAATTCCGGATTACCCGGTGCGGTGCTCCCGTCCGGCAACGGGACCGGCAGGCGGAACGGCACGGGTCCGGACGGCGGACGGGAAATGGTGGTGCGCTCATGAGCGTTTTGGCGGTCGGCCTTTCGCACCGGAGTGCGGAGCTGAGCACGCTCGAGCGCGTCGCGGTTCCGGCGCCCGAGATCGGCAAGGT
This sequence comes from Amycolatopsis sp. NPDC051045, assembly GCF_040682955.1. NCBI lineage: Bacteria > Bacillati > Actinomycetota > Actinomycetes > Pseudonocardiales > Pseudonocardiaceae > Amycolatopsis > Amycolatopsis sp. NPDC051045. Next base: position 781,298 of record NZ_JBFBCC010000001.1, on the reverse strand, counting down.
GCTGGACGAGCTGCAGCAGGCCGAGCACGTCAGTGAGGTCATGCTCGTCTCGACCTGCAACCGGATCGAGGTCTACGCAGTCGTCGAGACCTTCCACGGCGGCCTCAACGACGTCTCCGAGGTGCTGGCCCGCCAGGCCGGGATGGCTCCGGCCGAGCTCTACGACAGCCTGTACGTGCACTACGCCGGGGCCGCCGTCGAGCACCTGTTCTCGGTCACCTCGGGCCTCGACTCGATGGTCGTCGGCGAGACGCAGATCCTCGGCCAGATCCGGTCCGCCTACGCCACCGCGCGCGAAGCCGGCACGGTCGGCCGCACGCTGCACGAGCTGATCCAGACCACGCTGCGCGTCGGCAAGCGCGTGCACACCGAGACCGGCCTCGACGCCCTCGGCGCGTCGGTCGTCTCCGAAGCGCTCGCCGCGGCCGGGGACGTCACCGGCAAGCACGCCGTCATCGTCGGAGCCGGTTCGATGGGCGCGCTGAGCGCGTCGCAGCTGCGGAAGGCCGGGATCGGCGAGATCACCGTGGCCAACCGCACCGACGCCCGCGCCCGCCGCCTCGCCGCGAACGTCACCGAGCAGGGCGTACCGGCCCGCGCGATCCCGCTGTCCGCGGTCACCGACGCGGTCCGCGAAGCCGACATCGTGATCTGCTGCACCGGCGCGCAGGACGCCGTCTTCGGGCCGGAGCAGGTGCTGCCGCGCGGCGGCCGGAACCTCGTCGTCTGCGACCTCGGCCTGCCCCGCGACGTCGACCCGGCGGTCGGCGAGCTGGCGGACGTGCGGGTGGTCGACCTGGCCACCATCCAGCGGCGGATGCGCGAAGCGGGAACGCCGACCACCGAGCGCCAGACGGCCAAGGCGACCGGGATCGTCCTCGACGAGGTGCGCGACTACCTCGCCGGGCAGCGCAGCGCCGAGGTGACGCCGACCGTGACCGCGCTGCGCCGCCGCGCGGCCGAGGTCGTCGACGCCGAGCTGCTCCGGCTGGACAACCGCCTGCCCGAGCTCGACGCCGGGGTCCGCGAGGAGGTCGGCCGGACGGTCCGCCGGGTGGTCGACAAGCTGCTGCACGCGCCGACGGTGCGGGTCAAGCAGCTGGCCGCCGAGACGGCCGAGACCGATTACGCGAACGCGTTGCGCGAACTGTTCTGCCTCGACCCGCAGGCGCCCGCCGCGGTGACGAGCCCGAAGCCCCCCTCAGAGAAGAAGTAGTAGTGACCAGAGTCATTCGCATGGGCACGCGCGGTTCGAAGCTCGCGCTCGCCCAGACCGGGACCGTCGCCGACGCCCTGCGCGCCACCGGCGCCGAGGTCGAGATCGTCAAGGTGACCACGCCCGGTGACCAGTCCTCCGCCCCGATTCCCACGATCGGGGTCGGCGTCTTCACGTCGGCGCTGCGGGAAGCCTTGCTGCGCAACGAGGTCGACGTCATCGTCCACTCCTACAAGGACCTGCCGACCGCACCCGAACCGGGCATCACGCTGGCCGCCGTGCCGCCGCGCGAGGACCCGCGGGACGCGCTGGTCGCGCGTGACGGGCTGACGCTCGGCGAGCTGCCGCCCGGCTCGAGCGTCGGCACGGGCTCCCCGCGGCGCACCGCGCAGCTGCGCGCGCTGGGTCTCGGTTTGGAAATCGTGCCGATTCGCGGCAATATCGACACCCGCATGCGCAAGGTGACCGACGGCGAGCTCGATGCCGTGGTGCTCGCGCGTGCCGGACTGGCCAGGGTCGGACTGGCCGAGGCGATCACCGAGACCCTCGACCCGATCCAGATGCTGCCCGCGCCCGCACAAGGCGCGCTGGCGGTGGAGTGCCGGACCGCCGACGTGGATCTCGAGCGGCTGCTCGCTTCCACATTGGACGACAAGGGCACGCGGGCCGCGGTGACGGCCGAGCGTGCGCTGCTGGCCGCGCTCGAGGCGGGGTGCAGCGCGCCGGTGGGCGCGCTCGCCGAGATCGTCGAAGATCTCGACGCCGACGGCAAGGTCGTGGAACGGATCTCGCTGCGCGGCACCGCCGCGGCCGAGGGCGAGAACGGTGCGGTGGACATGGTCCGGGCCTCCGCACTGGCCGAAAAGGACCAGGCCGCCCAGCTGGGCAAGGACCTGGCCGCCGAGCTGCTGGACCTAGGGGCCGGAGCACTCGCCGATCCCGCCGAGTGACCTGGGCGTCACACATCCGAACGTAGGAGACCTGTGGCCGGGCGATCCCGCACGGCCGCCGCAAGAGGAGAAACGCACAGATGACCCCCGCGCGAAAGACCACCGGGCGCGTAGCCTTCGTGGGCTCCGGGCCCGGCGACGCCGGCCTGCTCACCGTCCGCGCCCAGGAACTGCTCGCCAAGGCCGAGGTCGTGGTGACCGACCCCGACGTGCCGCAGGCCGTGCTGGCCATGGCCGCCGAGGGCGCCGAGGTCCGGCCCGCCGTCGGCGAGGCCGCCGAGGTCGCCAAGGACCTGACCACCGAGGCCAAGGCCGGCCGGCTGGTGCTGCGCCTGGTCGCGGGCGACCCGCTGACCACCCCGGCCGTGGTGGCCGAGGTCCAGGCGGTCGCCCGCACGAGCGCCGTGTTCGACGTCATCCCGGGGGTTTCCCCGGCCGCGGCCGTCCCGGCGTACGCGGGCGTCGCGCTGGGCGGCACGCACACCGAGGTCGACGTCCGCGGCGACGTCGACTGGGCGGCCCTGGCCGCCGCGCCCGGCCCGCTGGTGCTGCACGCGTCGTCGGCGCACCTGGCCGAGGCCGCCTCGGCGCTCACCGGCAACGGCGTGCCGGCGGCCACCCCGGTCGCGGTCACCGCGAACGGCACCATCAACACCCAGCGCACCCTCGACACCACGCTCGAGAAGCTGGCCAACGACGCCGGCGAGCTCGTCGGGCCGCTGATCGTCACGATCGGCCAGGCCGCCGGGCACCGCTCGAAGCTGTCGTGGTGGGAGTCGCGGGCGCTGTACGGCTGGAAGGTCCTGGTGCCGCGCACCAAGGAGCAGGCCGGCGAGATGGCCGAGCGCCTGCGCGGCCACGGCGCGACGTCGCACGAGGTGCCGACCATCTCGGTCGAGCCGCCCCGCAGCCCGGCTCAGATGGAGCGCTCGGTCAAGGGCCTGGTCGACGGCCGCTACCAGTGGATCGTCTTCACCTCCACCAACGCGGTGCGCGCGGTGTGGGAGAAGTTCGAGGAGTTCGGCCTGGACGCCCGCGCGTTCTCCGGCGTGAAGATCGCCTGCGTCGGCGAATCGACCGCGGCGAAGGTGCGCTCGTTCGGCATCATCCCGGAGCTGATCCCGTCCGGCGAGCAGTCGTCCGAGGGTCTGCTGGCCGAATTCCCGCCGTACGACGACGTCCTCGACCCGGTCGACCGCGTGCTGCTGCCGCGGGCCGACATCGCGACCGAGACGCTGTCGGCCGGCCTGCGCGAGCGCGGCTGGGAGATCGACGACGTGACGGCCTACCGGACCGTCCGGGCCGCGCCGCCGCCCGCCGAGACCCGCGAGATGATCAAGACCGGCGGGTTCGACGCGGTCTGCTTCACCTCGTCCTCGACCGTGCGGAACCTGGTCGGCATCGCCGGCAAGCCGCACACCCGCACGCTGGTCGCGTGCATCGGCCCGAAGACCGCCGAGACCGCGGTGGAGTTCGGGCTCCGGGTCGACGTCCAGCCGGAAAAGGCGGACGTCCCGCACCTGGTGGACGCCCTCGCCGAGCACGCCGCCCGGCTGCGCGCCGAGGGTGCGCTGCCGCCGCCGCGGAAGGCGAAGCGGGCCCGCCGCTCCTGAGGTTCCCAAAGCCGTGAATGCCACCTTGAGTCCCTCAAGGTGGCATTCACGGCTTTTCAGCGGGGGTGCTCGGCGCGCCAGGCGACGTAGTCGGCCACGGAGGCGGCGACGTCGAACTGGGGCTTGAAGCCGGTGTCCTCGGTGAGGCGGGAGATGTCCAGGTACGGGTCCTCGCCCGGGCCGTTCGCGCGTCCCGGCGCAAGGTCCAGCTTCAGGACCTCCGCGAACTCGCCGTACGTGAAGCGGCGACCGCTCGACACGTTGTAGGTGTCGTGCCGCAGCGTCTCCGCCGTCGTCAGGAGGGCGATCGCGCGGCCCGCGTCGGGCGCGTAGCAGACGTCGCCGCCGTCTTCGGCGTGCAGTGTCGGGGGTTCCGAGCCGCGCAGGGCCGCGTTGACCAACGGCGGAATGGGGCAGAACGGGGACTCGGGGTCGACCAGTGGGCCCCAGATCGTTCCGATCCGCAGCACCACCGGCTGGACGCCGCTGCCCGCGAGGCTGTGTGTGGTGAGCGGCTCGACCGCCTTCTTGAACGCGATGATCAGGTGCGGCAGGGCGGCCGTCGGAAGCGAGAGGCCTTCGGTCCAGGGGATCTCGGGCCGGCCGAAGTAGACGCCGAGACTGCTCGCGACGGCGAACCGGCGGACACCCCAGGCCCGGGCCGCGTCGAGGGCGTTGAGCAGGCCGGCCGTGTCCGTGCGGAAGAAGTCCACCGGGTTCTCGCCGGGGATGCTGCCGGCCAGGTGGACGATGTCGGTGATGGCGTGGCGCTCGCCGAGCGCGAGGAACGCGGCCCGGTCGGTGACGTCCAGCGCCTCCACGGTGACCCGGCCGGCCAGGAACGCGGGGACTTCGCCGCGGCGGTGCGCTGTGACGACCACGTCGTGGCCGAGGTCGAGCAGGGCGCGGGCGGTGTGGGCGCCGATCATGCCGAGGCCGCCGGTGACGAGGATCATCGCGCCAGGCTAGGGGCGCCGGGCGGCCGGTTCTTGAACGAATCGCGCAGGAACGGCCGGTAGGACGCGGAGTGGTCGTGGCCGCACGCGCACTCCTCGACGCTGCCGCCGAGGAGCGCGCGCGGGGTGAGCCCGGTCAGGCGGAGGCACTCCCGGCTCAGGTGGGCCTGATCGGCGTACCCGGTGTCGGCGGCGAGGCCGGCCGGGCCCGCGGCGCCCGCCTGGGCCAGCGCGAGGAAGCCCTGGAACCGCAGCTTCCGCTGGAGGGCCTTCGTGCGACGCCGACCGCTTGCAGGCAGCGGCGGCGCAGCTGCCTCGGGGACAGCGCGAGGTGCGCGGCGAGGTAGTCGATGTCGACCGGGCGCCACGGCATGAGCAGCCGCACGGCCGCCCTCACCAGCGGGTCCACCGCACTCCGCGGCAGCTGGGCCTGCAGGACGGCGAGCGCCCGCTCCGGCGATCCGGCCCGCGCCACGGCGTCGGCGAGCCCGGTGGCCCGGCCGCCCCACAGGTCCGCCAGGTCCAGGTGCTGGTCGACCAGGGCGTCGAGGGCCACCGGCAGCGGCGGTGCAGCGCCCGGCCGGAAGCGCAGCCCGACGAGGGTGGTGTGCGCCGGGACGACTTCGAGCCGGGCCGTGGTCAGCGGGCCGAGCAGCCGGGGACGGCCGCCGACCGGGAAGTGGAGCTCGACCCCGCCCGTGGGCAGGTGCCGCTGCCCGTGGGCACGTCACCGGTGCGCTGGACCCAGACCGTCCGCACGACCTCGGCCAGCGCGGGCACGGGAAGGCGTTCGACGTACTCGGTCACCCTCGTACCGAAGCGCTCGCGCGAGAGCGCCGTCAAGGCCCTGAGCACCCTTGCGGAACTCCGGCAAAAGCGGCGGGAGTAGCTTGGAGGGGTGTTCCCCGAGCATCGTCCCCGCAGGCTTCGCACCACCCCGGCCATGCGCAGGCTGGTGGGCGAAACGACGCTGCGGCCACGCCAGCTGATCCTCCCGATGTTCGTCGGCGAAGGGCTCGACCAGCCCCGGCCGATTTCGAGCATGCCGGGCGTCGTCCAGCACACCCGGGACACCCTGCGGAAGGCCGCCGTCGACGCGGTCAACGCCGGGGTCGGCGGGCTGATGCTGTTCGGCATCCCCACCACGCGCGACGCCGAGGGCTCCGGAGCCGTCGACGAAAACGGCATCCTCAACGTCGCCCTGCGTGATCTGCGGCAGGAGCTGGGGGACGCCACCGTGCTGATGGCCGACACCTGCCTCGACGAGTTCACCGACCACGGCCACTGCGGCGTCCTGGACGCCGACGGCGCGGTCGACAACGACGCCACCCTGCGGGTCTACGCCCAGATGGCCATCGCGCAGGTCGAAGCCGGGGCGCACGTGCTCGGGCCGTCCGGGATGATGGACGGCCAGATCGGCGTCATCCGCCGGGCGCTCGACGAGGTCGGGCACAAGGACGCGGCGATCCTCGCGTACGCCGCGAAGTACGCCAGCGCGTTCTACGGCCCCTTCCGCGAGGCCGTCGATTCGCAGCTCAAGGGCGACCGCAAGACCTACCAGCAGGACCCGGGCAACGCCCGCGAGGCGCTGCGCGAGATCGAGCTGGACCTCGCCGAGGGCGCGGACATGATCATGGTCAAGCCCGCGCTGTCGTACCTGGACGTCGTCAAGGCGGCCGCGGACATCTCCCCGGTCCCGGTGGCGGCGTACAACATCTCGGGCGAGTACGCGATGGTCGAGGCCGCCGCCGCGAACGGCTGGCTCGACCGCGAGCGGACGGTCCTCGAGGTGCTCACGTCGATCCGCCGCGCGGGTGCCGACCTGATCCTCACCTACTGGGCCACCGAAGCCGCTACCTGGCTGGACTGACCGGCTAGAGTCCACGCGTGGCCGACAAAGACACCGAGGACCTGAGCGGTCTCACCGACGACGAACGGCGCAAACGCGGCCTCTCGCCCGACCCGCTGCTGCCGGGCGAGAGCGCGCCGAAGGTCGCGCCGCCGAGGTTGGTGCAGGTGTCCTTCTGGCTGTGGCTCGTGGGCGGGGTGGTGCTGATCGGCGGCCAGGTGCTCGCCCTCGACCTCAAGCAGCAGCTGATCGACCAGCTGATCACGCAGAACCGGGAGGCCGGCCGCCAGGTCGACCCGGCCGCGGTGGCCGGCGGTACGACCACCCTCCTCTGGCTGCTCCTCGTCGGCGCGGTGGTGTTCGCCCTGCTGATCGCGCTCTTCGCCTACAAGGCCCGCGAAGGCACCCGCTCGGCCCGCACCGTGCTCACCGGGCTCGCCATCGCGTGTGTGCTGTTCCAGTTCGCTCTCTTCAGCAGCCTGCCGTCGCTGATCGCGGTGCTGCTGTTCGTCGTCGCGCTGGTGCCGATGTACCTGCCGTCGGTGAGCGGCTACTTCCCCAAGGCCGGCCCGAAGCCGTGAGCGAACGGCTCTACGCCGAATCCGGCGTGAGCTGGGCCGCCATCGGGTGGGGGCCGGTGTTCGCGCTGGTGGGCGCGCTCGCCGAGCTCGTCACCGGCGGCCCGGTGCACGTCGTGGGCTGGCTGATGGTCGGGTTCGGGTTGTGCGTCCTCACCGTGCCGTGGGTGTACGCGCGCCGGCGGTTCCTCTCGCTGGAAGTCACCACCGAGCAGCTGCGGCAGGGCCGGGAGAAGGTGCCGGCCGGGCAGATCGCCGAGGTCGCCGACGTCGGCACGCCGGTCGGCACGCGGGTGCTCGGCGGTGGCTGGTCGGTGCCGCGCAAGTACGACTCGCTGCCGGTGAAGCTCGCCGACGGCACGGTCGTGCTCGCCTGGGCGAAGGACGTCGAGGCGCTCCAGGAGGCGTTGGACCGGCTCGTCCGGGCGACGCCGCGTGAAGCATGAGAAAATCGCCGCTGTGATCGACCTTCCGCAGCCCACCGGGGCCGAGCTCTGGCCGCCGGAAGAACCCGGCCCGCGCGCGCGGCTGCACAAACCGTGGCGGACGCTGGTCGCCGTCGTGGAGGTCGTGCTCGCGGTCCTCGCCGGCTGGGCGGCCTACGCGTGCTGGCACAGCAGCGTCGCCACCGTCGTCACGCGGACCGAAGACGGTGCGGTGCTCGAGTCGCACCGCTCCTTCGGCGGGTTGATCGCGGCCGCCATCGGGCTCGGCACGGTGGCCGCGCTCCTCCTGGTCGACGCGGTCCGTCAGCTGTCGCTCGCGATCCGGGCGCGGAGGCCTCGAGCCAAGGGCTGATACACAGCTCACGCACAGGCAACCAACAGTCAATTGCTAAGCACCGGCACCAGGGTTGCCGGCATGACGCGCGTGCGTGCCTCGAAGGCATGGGTGATCAACGGAGCTCTGGTCGTACTGCTGGCCGGGGCGGGATTCGGGATATACCAGGCGTTCAGCCCCGAACCGAGCTCGGCGCAGGCGCAGACGCGCAGTACCCCGGTCCGCTTGGCGACAGTCACCGAGACCGTTTCCGCCGCCGGGACCCTCGCCAGCAGCTACACCGGCGCGGCGAACTTCGCGACGGCCGGCAAGGTCACCTCGATCGACGTGAAGGTCGGTGACGTCGTCAGCGCGGGACAGAAGCTCGCCACCATCGACAGCACCCAGGCGGCGAAGCAGCTTCAAGTCGCAAAGGCGAATCTCGCGGTCGCGCAGGACAGCCTCGACACCGCCGAGACGGCCGAGGACACCCCCGCCACCGGACAGAACGGCCAGAGCGGCCAGAGCGGCGCGGCCACCAGCGTCACCTCGGCGCAGGCGAAGCTCGACCAAGCCCAGCTCGATGTCCAGACCGCCCAGCAGGCGCTCGACAACACGACGCTGTACGCCCCCGGCGCCGGCACGGTCACCGCGATCAGCGGCGCGGTCGGGCAGCAGTCCTCCAGCGGCTCGTCGGCCGCCTCCTCGTCTTCGACGGGCAGCGGCCAAGGCGGCCAGGGTTCGTCGTCGAACTCCGCCGCCGCGTCGAGCAGCACCAGCAGCTCCGGGTTCATCACCATCACGAACATGACCGGCCTGGTCGTGAACACGTCGGTCGCGGAGATCGACGTCAGCAAGGTCAAAGCGGGCCAGAAGGCCACGGTGACGCTCAACGCGCTGCCGGACAAGCCCGTCCAGGCGACCGTGTCGAGCGTCAACCTGACCCCGACCACGAGCGGCAGCGTCGTGTCCTACGGCGCGCAGCTGGCCCTGACCAGCCCGCCGGACGGGCTGCGGCCCGGCCAGTCGGCGAGCGTGGTGATCACCGTCGCCGAGGCGCAGAACGCGCTGAGCGTGCCGGCCGCGGCGGTGCAGACCGTCGGCAGCACCAACGTCGTCACCGTGCAGGAGAACGGCCGGAACGTCACCCGGCAGGTGCAGGTCGGCCTGCGCGGCGAATCGACGGTCCAGATCATCTCCGGGCTGGCCGAGGGCGAGAACGTCGTGCTCACCGGGACGACCGCGACCGGCGCCACCGGCGGGACCGGCCGCACGGGCGGCACCGGCGGGCTGGGCGGCACCGGCGGCTTCCCGGGCGGCGGCCAGCGCGGCACCGGCACCGGCACCGGTGCGGGTGGCGGCTTCGGCGGACGCGGATGAACCCGGTGATCGCGGTCTCCGGGCTGCGCAAGACCTACGGGGCCGGCGAGACGGCGGTGCACGCCCTGCGCGGCGTTGACCTCACTGTGTGGCCGGGCGAGTACGTCGCGATCATGGGCGCGTCCGGCTCGGGGAAGTCGACGCTGCTGAACATGCTGGGCTGCCTCGACGTGCCGACGTCCGGCCAGTACCTGCTGGACGGGTTCGGCGTCGGCAAGCTCAACGAACGCCAGCTGGCCCTGCTGCGCAACCGGAAGATCGGCTTCATCTTCCAGTCGTTCAACCTGGTGCCCCGGACGTCGGCCCTGTCCAATGTGGAGCTGCCCCTCGTCTACAGCGGACTGCGGCGGGCCGAGCGACGCAGCCGCGCGCTCGCGGCGCTGGAGATGGTGGGGCTGTCCGACCGGGCCAAGCACCTCCCGAGCGAGCTCTCCGGCGGCCAGGTCCAGCGCGTCGCGGTGGCGCGGGCCCTGGTCACCGGCCCGGCGATGCTGCTGGCCGACGAGCCGACCGGCAACCTCGACCGGCACAGCACCGAGGACGTCCTCGGCGTGTTCGACCGGCTCAACCGGCTCGGCCGCACCATCGTCGTCATCACGCACGAAGACGAGGTCGCGGCGCACGCGCACCGCGTGGTCCGGGTCGACGACGGGCTGATCGTGGCCGACGAAACGACGCGCGCGGTGGGAGCGGTCCGGTGAACGTCCTCGAAATCCTGCGCTTCGCCGTGCGCGGGCTCACGGCGAACAAGTTGCGCTCGGCGCTCACCACGCTCGGCATCACCATCGGGGTGGCGGCGGTGATCCTGCTGGTCGCGGTGGGCAACGGCGCGTCGGCGGCCATCGCGGCCAGCATCCAGGGCCTCGGCACCAACGTCGTCAACGTCTCCCCGGCGCGCGGCGGCGGACAGGGCGCGACAGCGCGGCCGCTGACCGTCCAGGACGCGCACGCGCTCGCCGACCCCGGCGGCGCGCCGGACGTCAAGGCCGCGTCGCCGGTGGTGAACACGACGGCGACCGCGACCTACGGGCAGACGTCGTACGACATCTCCAGCGTCGCCGGCACCGAACCGGCGTACTTCACGACGACCAACCGCGAACTCGCCCAAGGGCAGCTGTTCACCGGCGAGGACGTCACGGCCGCGCGGAAGGTCGTCGTGCTCGGCCCGACGACGGCGGAGTCGATCTTCGGCACCGCCACAGACCCGGTCGGCAAAAACGTCCTGCTGAACAGCATCCAGTTCACCGTGATCGGCGTGCTGCAGGCCAAGGGCAGCACCGGGCTGCAGAACGCCGACGACGTCGCCATCGCGCCGATTTCGGCGGTCCAGAACTCCCTCGCCGGCTACGGCAGCCTCAGCCAGATCGCCGTCCAGGCGACCAGCGCGGATTCCGTCTCGCTGGCCCAGTCGGAGATCACCGCCATCCTGAACGCCCGGCACGGCATCCGGCTCGGCGGCACCCCGGACTACCAGATCCAGAACTCCGAACAGCTGCTCGCGACCCGGACGTCGGCGACCGAGACGTTCACCGTGCTGCTGGCGGCGGTCGCGGCGATCTCCCTGCTGGTCGGCGGCATCGGCGTCACCAACATCATGCTCGTCACGGTGACCGAGCGGATCCGCGAGATCGGCATCCGCAAGGCCATCGGCGCCCCGCGCTCGGCCATCCTCGGCCAGTTCCTCGCCGAAGCGACCATGCTCAGCCTGTTCGGCGGGCTGCTCGGCGTCGCGATCGGGCTGATCGGCAGCCGGTTCACCATCTCCGGGATCGAACCCGTCGTGGTGCCGTCGTCGATCCTGCTCGCCTTCGCGGTGTCCGCCCTGATCGGGCTGTTCTTCGGCAGCTTCCCGGCGAACCGGGCCGCCAAGCTGCGGCCGATCGACGCCCTGCGTCACGAATAAGGAGTCCCGAATTGTCCTCCTCCACGACGACCCCGCCGGGCGACGAGCCGACAGCCGTCCTCCCGGCCGTCGAGCCGACCGCGGAGCAGATCGTCGCCAGCCCGGCGGTCGACGGTGACCTGAACGCCGAGATGCGCCAGGCCGCGAAGCCGTTCTCCCGCACCACGCTGGTGCTCGCCGGGCTCGTCGTCCTCGCGATCGCGTTCGGCGGCGGTGCCTGGACGCACGCGGCGTTCGGGTCCTCGTCCCCGTCGACGACCACCCGGCCGGCTGCGGGCGCCCAGGGCAGTACCCAAGGCGGTACCCAGGGCACGACCGGGCAGGGTGGGTTCCGCGGTGGCCGCGGCACCACGGGCACGGTCGACCGCGTCGACGGCACCACGGTGTACGTCAAGACCGCGCAGGGTGCCGACGTCAAGGTGTCCACATCGGATTCGACGACGGTCGGGGTGACCCAGCAGGGCAAGCTTTCCGACCTCAAGCCGGGCTCGACCGTCGTGGTCCAGGGCCAGGCGGGCGCGGACGGGACGGTGACCGCGCAGGCCATCACCCAGGAGGCGGCGCGCTAGTTGAGCGCGATGATCGCGGTGTTGAGCGCCGTCGCGTAGAGGATCCAGCCGAGGTAGGGCACCAGGAGCGCGGCGGCGAGCTTCGACCGGCGGGTGAACAGGACGATCGTCACGATCACGACGACGTCCAGCACGACGATGTCGACCAGCGCCGCCTTCGCCGCGCCGCCCTCGAAGAACAGCGGCGTCCAGAGCAGGTTGGCCAGCAGGCCGATGCCGTACGCGGCGAAGCCCCGGGTCTCACCGTCCGTGCGCCAGTAGCACCACCCGGCGAGCGCGATCATGACGTACAACACCGTCCACACCGGACCGAACAAGGACGAGGGCGGCGCCCACGGCGGCAGTTCGAGCCGCGCGTAGACGTCCTTCGCCGACGACGCGGCCAAGCCGCCGACCACGGCCACCACGGCGACGACGCCGAGGAAGCCGGCCAGCACCAGCCACGGGTTGCGGTGTGGGACGCGTTCGGTCACCGGCTGTTCCCCTCCCCGGGCGGCTGCCCGCCATCCTAGGCCGGTTTGGGAGACTGAACCTCATCCTGGTCAGGCCGGCGCTACGGATTGCGACCGGCCGCCTGCGGTGACCTCTCGCGCCGGCCGACGGCTGGATGAGGTTCACTGAAGAGGTGAGCACTGGAACCGAGCAGTCCAAGGCATGGTTCGAACGCGCGAAGGCGGCCATCCCGGGCGGGGTGAACTCGCCGGTCCGGGCGTTCAACTCGGTGGGCGGCACCCCGCGGTTCATGGTCCGCGGCGAGGGCCCGCACCTGTGGGACGCCGACGGCCACCGCTACGTCGACCTGGTGTCGTCCTGGGGCCCGATGATCCTGGGCCACGCGCACCCGGCGGTCGTCGAGGCGGCGCGCACGGCGGCGACGTCCGGGCTCTCGTTCGGCACGCCGACCATCGGCGAGGTCGAGCTGGCCGAGGAGATCATCGGCCGGGTCGAGCCGGTCGAGCGGGTCCGCCTGGTCAACTCCGGCACCGAAGCCACGATGAGCGCGATCCGGCTGGCCAGGGGGTTCACCGGCCGGTCGAAGATCGTGAAGTTCGCCGGGTGTTACCACGGTCACGTCGACGCGCTGCTCGCGCAGGCCGGCTCCGGTGTCGCGACGCTCGGGCTCCCGACGTCGCCGGGCGTCACCGGCGCCCAGGCGGCGGACACGCTGGTGCTGCCCTACAACGACCTCGACGCCGTCCGGCAGTCCTTTGCGGACAATCCGGGGCAGATCGCCGCGGTGATCACCGAGGCCGCGGCCGGCAACATGGGCGCGGTCGCGCCGGACGAGGGCTTCAACGCGGGCCTGCGGGACATCGCCCACGAGCACGGCGCGCTGCTGATCATGGACGAGGTGATGACCGGCTTCCGCGTCTCGCACGCGGGCTGGTTCGGCCTCGAAGGCGTGGCCGGCGACCTCTACACGTTCGGCAAGGTGATGTCCGGCGGGCTGCCGGCCGCGGCCTTCGGCGGCCGCGCCGACGTGATGGCCAAGCTCGCCCCGGGTGGGCCGGTCTACCAGGCCGGGACGTTGTCCGGGAACCCCGTCGCGGTGGCCGCGGGTCTGGCGACGCTGCGTGCGGCCGACCACGCCGTGTACGCGGCTCTCGACGCCAACGCGAAGCGCCTCGGCCACCTTTTCGACGCCGCTTTGAGTGAAGCGGGGGTCGCGCACAACGTCCAGTACGCGGGCAACCTCGTGAGCGTGTTCTTCGGGGAGACGCCAGTCCGGGACTACGCCGGCGCGCAGGCGTCCGAGATCTGGCGGTTCCCGCCGTTCTTCCACGCGTTGCTCGACGGAGGCGTGTACGCACCCCCGAGCGCGTACGAGGCCTGGTTCGTCAACGCGGCCATGGACGACGAAGCGTTCGCGGTGATCGAAGCGGCTCTGCCCGCGGCGGCGCGCGCGGCGGGTGGAGCCGTCCAGTGACCACCGTCGTCCACATGCTGCGTCACGGCGAAGTCCACAATCCCGAGAAGATCCTCTACGGCCGCCTCTCCGGTTACCGGCTCTCCGAGCGCGGGCAGCGCCAGGCGCTCACGGTCGCCGAAGCGGTGGCGGGGCACGACCTCGTGCACGTCGTCGCGTCGCCGCTGCAGCGGGCGCAGGAGACGGCGGCCCCCATCGCCGCCGCGCACCGGCTGGACATCGCGACCGACGAGGGCCTGATCGAGGCGGGCAACCAGTTCGAGGGCCTGCACGTCGCGGTCGGCGACGGCGCGCTGCGGGAGCCGAAGCACTGGCCGAAGCTGGTCAACCCGTTCAAGCCGTCGTGGGGCGAGCCGTACCTCGAGATCGCGCACCGGATGCTCGGCGCGGTCCACCGGGCGCGCGAGGCGGCCCACGGGCACGAAGCCCTGTGCGTGTCGCACCAGCTGCCGATCTGGACGCTCCGGCGGTTCCTCGAGGGCAAGCGCCTCTGGCACGACCCCCGGCGCCGCCAGTGCTCGCTGGCCTCGCTGACCAGCCTGGTCTTCGACGGCGACGAGCTGCGCGAGATCGTCTACAGCGAGCCCGCGGGCACCACCGACCCGAAGGTGACCGGGGCATGAGGCTCTTCTGGGCGGTGGCCGCGGTGCTGGCCCTCGCGGGGTGCAGCGCGGGCAAGGACGCGGTGGTGCAGGGGAGCAGCTTCAGCTTCGTCTCGCCGGGCGGCAAGGTCGACATCACCTACGACGTCGCCCAGCGCCAGACGGCCCCGGTCCTGGCCGGCGACGACCTGATGAACGAGGGCAAGCAGCTCTCGCTGGCGGACTTCCCCGGCGAGGTCGTGGTCCTGAACCTGTGGGGCCAGTGGTGCGGCCCGTGCCGCACGGAGGCGCCGGAGATGGAGTCGCTGGCCAAGCAGGGCGTCCAGGTGGTGGGCATCGACGTCCGCGACCCGGCGCGGGAGGTGGCGCAGGACTTCGTGCGCGACCGGAAGCTGACGTACCCGTCGATCTACGACCCGGACGGCCGGGTGCTGCTCAAGCTGAGCGGCTACCCGCGCAACATCATCCCGTCGACGATCGTGCTGGACAAGCAGCACCGCGTGGCGGCGGTCTTCCTGCGGCCGGTGCTGGCCCAGGACCTGCTCCCGGTGGCCCAGCGGCTGACGGCGGAGACCTGATCGATGGCTTTTGCCAGCCTGCCGGCGTCGACCGGGGCCACGACGGCGTCCGCGCTGCTCAAGGAGCGCACCGTCCCGCTCGGGCCGGGCCTGGCCCGAGCGGGACCAAGGTCCTGAACTGCTGTGACCGAGGTCCTGTGAACCGGCCCCGGCGTTCTCACCGGGACCTCACTGCCTACCCTCAATCCCGTGAACTCCGTGACCGAGCTGGCGATCTCCGGACCGCTGCTGCTCGCCGCGGGTGTCGCGCTGCTGGCCGGAACGCTCTCCTTCGCCTCGCCGTGCGTGGTGCCGCTCGTGCCGGGGTACCTCGCGTACCTCGCCGCGCTGGTCGGGGCGGATGCTCCCGCCGTCAGCGCCGATGAGGAGCGCAAGCGGGGACGGTGGGCCGTCGTGGGCGCCGCGCTGCTGTTCGTGCTCGGGTTCACCGTCGTGTTCGTCGCGACCATGGGCACCCTCGTCTGGCTGGCCGCCACGCTCACGCTCAACCAGGACCTCCTGCAGCGCATCGGCGGCGTGCTCACCATCGCCATGGCGCTGGTGTTCCTCGGCTGGATCCCCGGCCTGCAGCGCGAGGTCCGCTCGCACCACGTCCCGCGCGGCGGCGTCTGGGGCGCCCCGCTGCTCGGTGCGATCTTCGGCCTCGGCTGGACGCCCTGCATCGGCCCGACGCTGTCGGCCGTCACCACCCTGGCCAGCGCGACCGGCGGCGCCGAGGTCCGCGGGTACGTGCTGATCGCCGTCTACTGCCTCGGCCTCGGGCTGCCGTTCCTGCTCATCGCGCTCGGCGCCCGCTGGGCCGTGCGCGCCACCGACTGGGTGCGCCGGCACGGCCGCCAGGTGCAGATCTTCGGCGGCGTGCTGCTGATGATCGTCGGCATCCTGCTGGCGACCGGCGTCTGGGGAGATCTGATGGGCTGGCTCCGCAACGAACTCGCCGTCGACCTGAGGCTGCCGCTGTGACGCTCGCCGACGTACTTCTTCCCGCGGAGGCGGCATGAGCACAGTCGAAGCGCCCCCGGTGGCTCCGCAGGGGCCCACGCCCGCCAGGCGCACGTTCGCTTTCCTGCGCAACACCTGGCGCGGCCTGACGTCGATGCGCACCGCGCTCGTCCTGCTGTTCCTGCTGGCACTGGCCGCCCTGCCCGGCGCGCTCCTGCCGCAGCGGAAGCTCAACGCGCCCAAGGTCGACGAGTACATCGCCGCCCACGGCTGGTGGGGGACCCTGCTCGACAAGCTCGAGTTCTACGACGTCTACTCCAGCATCTGGTTCTCGGCGATCTACCTGCTGCTGATGATCTCGCTCGTGGGCTGCCTGACCCCGCGCAGCTTCGAGTACGTCAAGGCCATGCGCGCCAAGCCGGTGCTGACGCCGCGCAACCTGGCCCGGATGCCGCACTACCGGCTCGGCCGCGGCCAGGCCGACGCCGCCGCCGAGATCGCGGCCGTCCACAAGCAGCTCTCCGGCTGGCGCCGCGTCGAGCGCGAGGAAGCGGGCGGCGTCCGCACGATCTCGGCCGAACGCGGGTTCCTCCGCGAGACCGGCAACCTGATCTTCCACTTCAGCATGCTCGGCCTGATCGTGTTCTTCGCCCTCGGCAAGCTCTACGGCTACGAAGGCCAGGTCATCGTCCAAGCCGACGGCGACAGCTTCTGCAACGCCGGCATCTACAACTACGACTCCTTCAACGCGGGCCTGCGCGTCGACGGCACCGAGCTCGAACCCTTCTGCGTGAAGGTGAACGACTTCACCGCGCGCTACACCGAGTCCGGCCAGCCCGACTACTACCACTCGAACATCGAGTACCAGTCCGGCCGGGACCTCGAGACGGGCACCTGGCGCCCGTACGGCCTCGAGGTCAACTCGCCGCTGCGCACCGCCGGCGACCGCGTCTACCTGCTGGGCCACGGCTACTCGCCGAAGTTCACGATCACCTTCCCGGACGGCTCGCAGCGCACCCAGAACACCCAGTGGCGCACGGTCGACCCCACCACGATGCTCGCCGAAGGCGCGACGAAGTTCGACCAGCCCGGCGTCACCGACGAGGTGCAGCGGCGGACCCGCCAGCTGGCCATCACCGGCTTGTTCGCACCGACGGCGTTCCTGCACGGCAACGTCCTGACCTCGTCGGCACCCGAGGCGAACGACCCCGCCGTCGCCGTCGACGTCCTGCGCGGCGACCTCGGCCTCGACGCCGGGCGCGGCCAGTCGGTGTTCGAGGTCGACCAGTCGCTCGTCGACGACGGCAGGCTGAAGAAGGTCGCCCGCGAGAACCTGAAGGCGGGCCAGGAGATCAAGCTCGACGACGGCACGAAGATCCGCTTCGACGGCGTCGGGCAGTGGGTCTCCCTCCAGGTTTCCCACGACCCGACGCAGGGCTTCGTGCTCGGCTTCGCCATCGCGATGTTCCTCGGCCTCGGCGCGTCCCTGCTGGTCAAGCGCCGCCGGCTGTGGGTGCGGGTGAAGCCGGGGACCGGGGACGACCCGGGTACCGTGATCGAGGTCGCCGGGCTGGCCCGCACGGACCAGGCCGGGTACGGCGAAGAGTTCCACCGGGTCAGCGAACGCCTGATCAGTGGGCAGAAGGGCTGAGGCATGCCGATCAACGAGACGCTGTCGACCTACAGCGACTGGCTGTACACCACCGCCGCCGCGATCTACGTCGTCGCGCTGATGTTCACCCTGATCGAGCAGGGCTTCGGCGCCAAGGGGCGGCTCGCCACCGAGCGCGCCAAGCTGCGGGCGCGCGAGCTCGTCGGCGCCGGCGGCCCGCCCGTCGAGGAGGTCCCGGCCGCGCAGCGCGAGGTCGGCCGCCCCGAGCGGATCGGCCGGATGGGCGCGGCGCTGCTCGTGCTCGGTGCGCTGCTGCAGCTGTCGGCGATCGTGCTGCGCGGGCTCGCCGTGCACCGCGCGCCGTGGGGCAACATGTACGAGTACGGCATGGCGGTCACCTTCATCACGGTGGTCACCTGGCTGGTCGTCATGTCGAAGTTCCCGGTCCGGCACCTCACCGGCTTCCTGCTGCTGCCCGTCGTGATCCTGATGTTCGTCAACGGCACGCTGCTGTACACGACCGCCGCGCCGGTGCAGCCCGCGCTGCAGTCGTACTGGCTGGTCATCCACGTCTCGGCGGCCATCATCGGCTCCGGCGTCTTCCTCGTGCCGGGCGTGGCGAGCGTGCTTTACCTGTTCCGCGCGGCGCACGACAAGGACAGCGCCAAGTTCGCCCGGTTCGCCCCGAAGCTGCCCGCGGCCGACGTCCTCGACCGGATCGCCTACCGGACCACCATCTTCGCCTTCCCGGTGTTCACCTTCGGCGTGCTCTGCGGCGCGGTCTGGGCCGAGTCGGCGTGGGGCCGGTTCTGGGGCTGGGACCCCAAGGAGACCGTCGCGTTCATCGCCTGGGTCGTCTACGCGGCCTACCTGCACTCGCGGGCGACCGCGGGCTGGCGCGGGGCCCGGGCCGCGGCCATCAACATCGTCGGGTTCGCCGCGATCGTGTTCAACCTGTTCTTCGTGAACCTCGTCACCGCGGGCTTGCACTCCTACGCCGGGGTGGGCTGAGCATCCCGCGCGTCCGCCGACTACCTTCGACACCGGGGGACTGATGTGTCAGGCGGAGCGCGCGGAGGTTTTCACCGGTGACCGGACCCAGCGAAGAATCGGCTCCTGGCCACCCCGAACAGGCTGAGCCGGCCGCTGCCCAGCAGCAGCCGGGGCTGTTCGCCGACGATCGGACGGACTCGCACCCGCACCCCGAGGCGTCGGGGGCGTACGACGTGCAGCCCACGCAGGCGGTGGCCCCGCCGCCCAACCCGGCGGTGTCGGGTCCGCACCAGGTGCCCAATCCCGCCGGGTCGGGCCCGCACCAGGTGCCGCCGCAGTACGGGTACGACCAGAACCTCCCGCCGCTGCAGCCGCAGTACGGCGACCCGCTGCAGCAGTACCAGCAGGCCCACGCCCAGTACCCGCAGCAGCAGCAGCCGTCCGGCCTGCCGCAGCCCCAGGGCGGCCGGCACGCGGCGCCGCCGCAGCCGGGCCACGGCCACGACCTGGCGACCGCGCACCTGGTCAAGCAGGTCAAGCGACCGCCGCAGTCCGGCTGGCGCAAGGCGCTCTACGTCGGCACCGGGAAGCTGGTCAACCCGGGGGAGAGCCCGGCGGACACCCGCCGCCGCGAGCTCATCGCCCGCGTCAACCAGCCGCTGCGGGGCTGCTACAAGATCGCGATGCTGTCGCTCAAGGGCGGCGTCGGCAAGACCACGGTGACGACGACGCTGGGCTCGACGTTCGCGTCCCTGCGCGGTGACCGCGTCGTCGCCGTCGACGCCAACCCGGACCGCGGCACGCTGTCGCAGAAGATCCCGCTGGAAACCACCGCAACGGTCCGCCACCTGCTGCGCGACGCGGCCCGCATCACGCGCTACAGCGACGTCCGGTCCTACACGTCCCAGGGCTCGAGCCGGCTGGAAATCCTCGCCAGCGAGCAGGACCCGGCCGTGTCCGAGGCCTTCTCCGAGGACGACTACCGGCGCACGGTCAACCTGCTGGAGCACTTCTACAACATCGTGCTCACCGACTGCGGGACCGGCCTGATGCACTCGGCGATGAAGGGCGTCCTGGACGTCGCGGACGCGCTGGTCGTGGTGTCGTCCGGCTCGGTCGACGGTGCCCGCAGCGCCTCGGCGACGCTGGACTGGCTCGAAGCGCACGGCTACGGCGAGCTGGTCAAGCGCTCGGTCGCGGTGATCAACTCGGTCCGGCCCAAGGGCGGCTCGGTCGACCTCGACAAGCTGTCGGCCCACTTCGGCGCGAAGGTCCGGGCGGTCTGCAAGGTGCCGTTCGACCCGCACCTGGAGGAAGGCGCGGAGATCGAGCTGGACCGCCTGTCCGGCGACACCCGCCTGGCCCTGCTGGAGCTGGCGGCCACCGTCGCCGACGGCTTCGCCACCCCGCTCTCGCAGGGCTACCGCTAAGCCGAACTCGCGTGATCAGAGCCGGAACTCGCGTGATCAGAGCCGGAACTCGCGTGATCAGAGCCGGAACTCGCGTGATCAGAGCCGGAACTCGCGTGATTGCAGCCGGAACTCGCGAGTTCCGGCTCCCATCACGTGGATGACGGCCCGGATCACGCGAGTTCCGGGTTCGGTGAAGGTAAAGGCGGGCCTAAAGGTCTTCGTCCCGGCGTTTGCGCTGCTGTTCGGCCAGCTGGCGCAGGAAATCGGGGTCGTCGTCCGGGGCGAGCGGGGCGCGGCGTGGAGCCGATGGCACCCCGATCCGCTGACCGGCGAACGACCGCCACAAGAGCAGGGCGACGACCAGCGCGCCGACCGCTGCGAGCAGAGCGAGCATGCCGGATCCTTCCGTATGGCTGCCTGTCCCCCGAGGTTAACCGCTCCGGCCGTGTGGTGGGCCTGAAGCCGCGCCACGAATACACCGGTGCACCAAAACACGAGGGCCGTGCGGGACGGGATGGTTCCCGTACCCGACACGGCCCCGGTGTCCGGATGGTTCAGGCGTTGCGCGCCGGTTCGCTGGCGTCGGTGGTGAGCTCGGCGAGGAGCTCGTTCACCTCGGACTCCCGGAACCGCCGGTGCCCGCCCGGGGTCCGGATCGAACCGATCCGGCCCGCGGTCGCCCATCGTGTCACCGTCTTCGGGTCCACCCGGAACAGCGCTGCCACCTCGCCTGGGGTGAGCAGGCGTCCGCCCATCGTCGCGGTCATTTTCCGCCTCCTTAACGAACTCACTGCTATACCGGAGGCGTCCGGGCCCTTCTGCCCGTCGCGCCGGGGTAGCCAACGAGGCAATCGTTGCACTTCACCCGTCGGGTACTCGAACGGTTGTCCGCGAGTAAAGAGCCCTTAAAGGTCAAAACGGACAGTTTGTTTACAGTCCGCAACTACCCTCGGTGACCTGACGTGCGGCGACGGCGCTGCGGTCGGTCACCGGCGGCGAGACGTGGTGCCAATGGGGGATTGTCCAACCGCATAGAGTGATCCCCGTGGATCAGTTGGACCGGAAGATCATCGCAGCGTTGCGCATCAACGGACGGGCCACCTACGCCGACCTCGGACGGGCCGTCGGGCTCTCCGCGTCATCGGTGCACGAGCGCGTGGGCAAGCTGGAAGCGGCCGGCGTCATCACCGGCTACCACGCGGTCGTCGATCCGAGCTCGGTCGGGCTCGGGGTCACCGCCCTCGTCAGCATCCACCCGACCGACACCGCCACGGAGGACGACGTCGCCGACGCGCTCGCCGAACTCGACGAGGTCGAGAGCTGCTACGCGGTGGCCGGCGACGAGGCGTTCGTCGTCAAGGTGCGCGTGCCGACCGTCGACGAGCTGGAGCGCACGCTCGGCCGGCTGCGCCGCATCCCCGGCGTCGGGCGGACGAACACCACGGTGGTGCTCTCGACGCGCTTCGAGGGCCGCCCGAACAACGCGGGCCTGCAGAAGGACCGGTCGGGCGGGGCGTAGCCTGCGTTGATGTGAGCGACGTGAAGGCCGACCACCTGCCCCGTGACCTGACGCTGTACCTGCTGGCGCGGTTCGTGCTGGTCGGGGTGATCGCGTGGGTGCTGTCCCTGACGGGGGTGCCGCTGCTGGTCGCACTGGTGATCGGCCTGGTCGTCGGGCTGCCGCTCGGCCTGCTGCTGTTCCGCCCGCTCAACGCCCGCGTGACGGCCGGGCTGGCCAAGCGCAACGAGAAGCGGGCCCGCGCCCGTGCCGAGCTGCGCGCGCAGCTGCGCGGCGACACTGCCGGGCAACCCGAGTGAGCCGCCCGCACAGCCGCAGCTGGGTCCGCGAGGCCGTCCGGATCATCGAGGCCGACGCCAACCGCAGCGCCGACACGCACCTGCACGTCTTCCCACTGCCCCCGGAGTGGGGCATCGACCTGTACCTCAAGGACGAGTCGGTCCACCCGACCGGCTCGCTCAAGCACCGGCTGGCCCGGTCGCTGTTCCTCTACGGGCTCGTCAACGGCCAGATCGGGCCGGACACCGTGCTCGTCGAGGCCTCCAGCGGGTCGACGGCGGTCTCCGAGGCCTACTTCGCCCGGATGCTCGGGCTGCGCTTCATCACCGTCGTGCCGCGGCGCACGTCGAAGGAGAAGATCGCGCTCATCGAGTTCTACGGCGGCGAGTGCCACTACGTCGACGAGGCGCCGGCGATGTACCCCGAGGCCGAGCGGCTCGCGGCCGAGTGCGGCGGGCACTACCTCGACCAGTTCACCTACGCCGAGCGCGCGACGGACTGGCGCGGCAACAACAACATCGCCGAGTCGGTGTTCGCGCAGATGCGCTCGGAGCGGCACCCGGTGCCGGCGTGGATCGTCGTCGGCGCGGGCACGGGCGGCACGAGCGCGACCTTCGGCCGGTACGTGCGTTACAAGCGGCACACGACGAAGGTCTGCGTCGTCGACCCGGAGAACTCGTCGTTCTACGGCGCTTGGGAGACCGGCGCCCTGGACTACGCCACCGGCATGCCGTCGCGGATCGAGGGCATCGGACGACCGCGCTGCGAGCCGTCGTTCGTCCCCGGCGTCATCGACGAGATGTTCCAGGTCCCCGACGCCGGCTCCCTGGCGGCGATCCGGCTGCTGCGCACGCGGACCGGGCACTGGGCGGGCGGCTCGACGGGCACGAACCTCTACGGCGCGTTCCGGCTCATCTCCCGGATGGTCGAGGACGGCCAGGCGGGCAGCGTCGTGACCCTGCTCTGCGACGGCGGCGAGCGGTACGCGCACACCTACTACAACGACGAGTGGGTCGCCAAGCAAGGCCTGGACCTGGCGCCGCACACGGCGTTGTTCGAGGAGTTCCTGACGACCGGGAAGTTCGTCCCGCAGAGTTAGACGTTCAGGCAGATCGCGGTGGCCAGTGCCCACACCAGCATGGCCAGGCCGGTGTCGCGCAGAGCGGGAATCAGCTCGCGTCCGGTCTTCCCGCCGTGGACGGCGCGGACCGCCGGGAGCAGCAGGCCGATGGTCAACACGGCCAGCGCGGTCAGCCCGTACCCGGTGACCGCCAGGACCACGCTGAGCACATACGGCACCGCCACCAGCACCAGGTACAACCGCCGGGTGCCCTGGTCGCCCAGCCGCGTCGCCAGGGTGCGCTTGCCGGCCTCGACGTCCGTGGGGATGTCACGCAGGTTGTTGGCCGTCAGGACCGCCGTCGAGAAGCAGCCGACCGCCACCGCGCAGGCCAGCGCCGCCCAGCTCACGCGGCCCGCCTGGACGTACACCGTGCCGAGCACGCCGGCCAGGCCGAAGAACACGAACACGGCGATCTCGCCGAAGCCGTAGTAGCCGTAGGGCTTCTTGCCGCCGGTGTAGAACCACGCGCCGAGGATGCACAGCGCACCCATCGCCAGCAGCCACCAGTGCCCGCTGACCGCCACCAGGACCAGGCCCAGCACCCCGGCCAGACCCAGCGCGACCAGCGCCGCGGTCAGCACGGCCTTCGGCTTGGCGACGCCGGAGCCGACCAGGCGGAGCGGGCCGACGCGGTTTTCGTCCGTGCCGCGGATGCCGTCGGAGTAGTCGTTGGCGTAGTTGACGCCGACGATCAGCGAGAGGGAAACGAGCAGCGCCAGCGCCGAACGCCACCACGAGAACGCGTCCAGCGCGATCGCCGCGCCGGCGCCCGCCACCACCGGCGCCACCGCGTTGGGCAGCGTCCGCGGCCGGGCTCCTTCGATCCACTCGCTCAAGCTCGCCATGGCGCCATTCAACGCCATGGTGATCACGGGCGAGCGCCGAACCCGGGAAGTCAGTCGCCGGTCGGCAACTGCCAGACGAGCGACCCGCTGTTCGGGTCCGTGCCGTCGGCCAGGGCCGTGGCCGACGGCACGAGAAGGCCCAGCGTGACGGCGGTGCCGATGAGAGCGGTTCTGATCCAGCGCGTCATGGTGAGTAGCCAAGCGGGCGCACCCCGTGCATGTCAACGAAGTGCGACCATTCAGCCGCTCAAACCCGACTCGAGCCGGGTCTTCACCGCCGCCCGGTCGATCTTGCCCGGCCCGCGAAGAGGCAGCTCGGTGCCGTATTCGATGCGCTTCGGGGTCGCCGCGGCACCCAGCTCCGCGCGGACCGCCGCGCGCAGGTCACCGTGCTCACCGGCTGGGACGACGAGCGCCACCACGGCCTCGCCCCACTCCGGGTCCGGCACGCCGACGACGCACGCGTCACGCACCCCCGGCTGCGCGCAGAGGCACCGCTCGATCGCGTTCGCGGACACCTTCACCCCGCCGGTGTTGATCATGTCGTCGGCCCGGCCGAGCACCTCGACGCGGCCGTCGTCGTGCCGGACCCCCCGGTCCGACGTCGTGAACCAGCCCTCGCGGAACGCCTCCGCGGTCAGGTCCGGCCGGCGCCGGTAGCCGTGGGCGAGGACGGGACCGGCGATGCGGATCCGGTCGCCGGAAACGTCGACGCGGACGCCGTCGAGTGGGTGGCCGTCGTAGACGCAGCCGCTCGCCGTCTCGCTCATCCCGTACGCGGGCACGATCCGGACCCCGGCGTCGGCGGCGCGCTCCCGCAGGGCCGTCGACGTCGCCGCCGCGCCGACCACGATCGCGTCGAACGTCTTCGCCGCGGCCAGTCCCGCGCCGCCGTCGTCGAGCAGCCGGACCAGCTGGGTCGGCACCAGCGCCGTGTACCGCGGGCCGCCCTTCAGCGTCGCCGCCGCGGCGGCGAAGTCGTCCGGCCGGAAGCCGGTGCCGGTCAACAGCGCCGGCGTCGTCCCGGCCAGCAGCGACCGGACCAGCACCTGCAGTCCGCCGATGTAGTGCGCCGGGGTGGCCAGCAGCCAGTGCCCCGGCCCGCCGAGCCGGGCGTGCGTCGCCTCGGCGGACGCGGTCAGCGCCCGCGCCGACAGCAGGACGCCCTTGGGTGCGCCGGTCGAGCCCGACGTGGCGATGACCACGGCGGTGCCCGGCTCGGCGGGCTCGTCCGGCGCCATGGCGTCCCGCAACGCGGGGTCGGTGAACGGCAGCACCGCCGGGCCGCCGCCCAGCGCGTCCGCGACGGCCCCCTTCAGCGTGTCGAGGGCCGCGGGGGAGCCGTCGAGGTGGACCGGGAGCAGCTCAGTAGTAATAGGGGACGTCCTTGAAGTCGGGGTCGCGCTTCTGGAGGAACGCGTCGCGGCCTTCGACGGCTTCGTCCTGCATGTACGCCAACCGGGTGGTCTCGCCGGCGAACAGCTGCTGGCCGACGAGGCCGTCGTCGGCGAGGTTGAACGCGTACTTGAGCATCCGCTGCGCCGTCGGCGACTTGCGGGTGATCTCCCACGCCCAGGTCAGCGCCTCTTTTTCCAGGTCGGCGTGCGGGACGACCGCGTTGACGGCACCCATCCGGTGCATCTGCTCGGCGGAGTACTCGCGGCCGAGGAAGAAGATCTCGCGGGCGAACTTCTGCCCGACCATCTTCGCCAGGTAGGCCGAGCCGTAGCCGCCGTCGAACGAGCCGACGTCGGCGTCGGTCTGCTTGAACTTGGCGTGCTCGGCCGAGGCGAGGGTGAGATCGCACACGACGTGCAGGGAGTGCCCGCCGCCCGCGGCCCACCCCGGCACGACCGCGATCACGGGTTTCGGCAGGAACCGGATCAGCCGCTGGACCTCGAGGATGTGCAGCCGGCCGGCCCGCGCCGGGTCCACCGTGTCGGAGGTCTCCCCGCTCGCGTACTGATACCCGGACCGTCCGCGAATACGCTGGTCACCACCGGAGCAGAACGCCCACCCGCCGTCCTTGGGCGAGGGGCCGTTCCCGGTGAGCAGGACACAACCGACGTCGGCGCTCATCCGGGCGTGGTCCAGCGCCCGGTAGAGCTCGTCGACGGTGTGCGGCCGGAAGGCGTTGCGAACCTCGGGACGGTCGAACGCGATGCGCACGACGCGTTTGCCGCCGCGGCTCTCAGCGGAGCGGTGGTAGGTGATGTCGGTGAAGGCGAAACCTTCGACCTCGGTCCACGCGGCCGGATCGAACAGCTCGGAAACTCGGGCGTCATCCACGTTTGGGAGAATAGGACCTGTGGACATTTCTGATCTCGACGGAGCCTGCCGGTGAACCCTTCCACCGCGCAGGCCAGGGTGATCGTCGACGAACTCGTCCGCAACACCGTTTCGCACGTCGTCCTCTGCCCCGGCTCCCGCAACGCGCCGCTGTCGATCGCGCTGTATGACGCGGCGGCCGCGGGCAAGCTGCAGCTGCACGTCCGCATCGACGAGCGCGGCGCCGCCTTCCTCGCCCTCGGCATCGCCGCACGCACCGGCCGCCCGGTGGCCGTGCTCTGCACGTCGGGCACCGCGGCCGCGAACTTCCACCCCGCCGTCCTGGAGGCCGACCGGGCCGGTGTTCCGCTGATCGTCATGACCGCCGACCGGCCGCCCGAGCTGCGGGCCGCAGGGGCGTCGCAGGTCATCAACCAGCACCAGCTCTACGGCGACGCCGCCCGCTACTTCGACGAGCTGGCCGTCGCCGAGCGGCGGGCCGGGCAGAACTCGTACTGGCGGAGCCAGATCTGCCGGGCCTGGAACGCCGCCTACGGCGAGTGGCGTTGCGGGCCGGTGCACCTGAACATCCCGTTCCGCGAGCCGCTCGTGCCGGACCTCGACGACGACGGCGAGTGGTACGAGTCCCTGGACGGCCGCGCGGACGGGTCCCGGTGGACCGAGCTGCCGGACTTCGGCGCGTTGCCGTCGTTCGTGGTGCCCTCGGCGCGGCACGGCCTGGTCATCGCGTGCGACACCGGCGTCCAGGCGGCCAGCGAGTGGGCCGAGCTGCACGGCTGGCCGGTGGTGTCGGAGACCGGCGGCCTCGGGCTGTCCGGCGGTACGGCGATCTCGTCCGGGGCGTGGCTGCTCGGCGTCGAGGAGTTCATCGGGCGGCACAAGCCGGAGCAGGTGCTCTGCCTGGGCCGGCCGACGGTGTTCCGGCAGATCCAGAACGTGCTCTCGGACGCCTCGGTCGAGGTGCTGCTGGTGCGCCCGGACTCGGACTGGCCGGCGCCCGCGCACAACGTCCGGCAGGTCGGGCAGTGGTTCGACGAGCCGACCAAGCCCGCCGATCCGGAGTGGCTGGCCAGCTGGCGCCGGGCCGACGAGGCGGCCGCCGCCGCGGTCGCCGCGACGCTGGCCGAGGAGCCGTGGCCCAGCGGGCTGCGGGTGGCGACCGAGCTGGTGGACGCGTTGCCGCCGGACTCGCTGCTGGTGGTCGGCTCGTCCAACCCGACCCGGGACGTCGCGCTGGCCGGCCGGCTGCGCCCGGACGTCCTGGTGCACCGCAACCGCGGCGTCGCGGGCATCGACGGCACGGTCTCGACGGCCATCGGCGCCGCGTACGTGCACCGCGGCCCGTCGTACGCGCTGCTGGGCGACCTGACGTTCCTACACGACGCGTCGGGGTTGCTGACCGGGCCCGCCGAGCAGCGTCCCGACCTGACGATCGTCGTGCTCAACGACGACGGCGGCGGCATCTTTTCGCTGCTGGAGCAGGGGGCACCGGAGCACGCGGCCAGCTTCGAGCGCGTCTTCGGTACCCCGCACGGCGCCGACCTGGGCGCGCTGTGCGCCGGCTACCGCGTCCCGCACGTCGTCGCGGAGACGCTGACGGAGTTCCGGGCGGCGCTCGCGCCCACACCGGGGCTGCGGGTGGTCGAGGTGCGGGTGGACCGGTCGCGGCACCGCGACCTGCACGCCCGCCTGCGGGCGGCGGTGTCCTCGGCCGTGTCCGCGGTCTGACGTCAACCGCTTTCCGGGTGCTATCCCAGCAGGCAAGAAACCTCCCTTCGGCTGTTCCTGGGTGGTCACCGGCTGGCTACGTTCGAGCGCGCTGCTTCTCACTCCTATGGAGGATTCGAATGCGTGCAAGAACGCACACCGGTCTCGGCGCGCTCGCGGCCGGCGTCGTCTCGGTGCTGCTCGCCGGCACCGCGAGCGCGGCGCCCGCGCCCGGCGCCCCCGGCGTCGGCGACCCGTACTACCCGAACGCCGGCAACGGCGGCACGGACGTGCTGCACTACGACATCCGGCTCACCTACCAGCCCGCGACCGACGTGCTCTCGGGCAGCACGACGCTGCTGCTCACCGCGACGCAGGACCTCTCGCGGTTCGACCTGGACTTCGCGCTGAAGGCGTCGAGCGTGCGGGTGAACAACCGGCCGGCGCAGTTCACGAACCAGACCGGCAACGGCGAGCTCGTCGTCACGCCGGCGCAGCCGCTGCTCAAGGGCCAGACCGCGACCGTCGTCGTCGCCTACTCGGACACGCCGTCGACCGAGACGGTGGACGGCATCAACGCGTGGAAGAAGGGCTCCTTCGGCGCGCTCGGCATCGACGAGCCGCAGAGCTCCGCGTGGTGGTTCCCGGCCAACGACCACCCGACGGACAAGGCGACCTACGACGTCTCGATCGAGGCGCCGGACGACAACGCCGCCATCTCCAACGGCACCCTCGTCCGCAAGACGAAGAGCCGCGCCGGGTGGACCCGCTGGAACTGGCGGAGCACCAAGCCGCAGGCGACCTACCTGACGTCGTTCATCGTCGGCAAGTACGAGGTCGTCGAATCGACCACGCCGGACGGCAAGCCGTTCATCACCGCCTACGGCGCCGACCTCGGCGACTCGCTGTACGCGGCGAAGGCCAGCGTCGAGCGGACGCCGGAGATCAACGAGTTCCTCGGCACGCAGTTCGGGCCGTACCCGTTCGAGGCCGAGGGCGGCGTCGTGACCACCGGCATCACGTTCTCCCTGGAGAACCAGACCCGGCCGACGTACGGCGCCCGCAACTTCCGCGCGGGTTCCAACACGACGCTGATCGCGCACGAGAACGCCCACCAGTGGTTCGGCGACAACGTCGCGCTCGGCCGCTGGAGCGACATCTGGCTGAACGAGGGCTTCGCGTCCTACGCGGAGTGGCTGTGGTCGGCGCACGAAGGCGAGGGCACGGTCGCCGAGCTGGCGCAGTACACGTACGACTCGAACGCGGCCGACGCCGACCTGTGGAAGCTGGTCCCGGCCGACCCGGGCGCGGACAACCAGTTCGACAACGCCGTCTACGACCGGGGCGCGCTGACGCTCCAGGCGCTCCGGACCGCCGTCGGCGATCAGGCGTTCTTCAAGATCCTGCAGACCTGGCAGGCCACGAAGGGCGGCTCGCACGGCCGGATCCTCGAGTTCATCGCGCTGGCGGAGAAGATCTCGGGCAAGCCGCTGCACGACCTGTTCCAGACCTGGCTGTACACGGCGGGCAAGCCTTCGGTCGGCCCGAACGGCGCTGCTGCCCCGGCTTTGCGCGCCGCGGTCGCTCCCGCGAAGCCGAAGTCGTACGACCAGATCCAGGCGAATCACCGGTTGCTCGCCGCGGAACACGCGGGGTAGGCAAGACCGCTACGCTCGCGGCGTGAGCACGAAAGGCGAGCGGGCGAGGCGCGTCGGGTGGTGGGCCACCCTCGGCGTCGCCTCGCTCCTCACCGTGATGTGCGGGTGCCTGCTGATCGCGGCGATCCGCAACGACGGCGCGATCTCGGCCCAGCTCGGCACGGCGACGGCCACGGTCGACTCGGTGGCGTTCGACCGCACGATCATCCACTTCGAGACCCCGGACGGCATCGTCCACAGCCCGGCGAACGGGGTGCTGTACCCGGACGGCCTGGCGGCGGGACAGCTGGTCCGCATCGAGTACGACGCGTCCGACCCGGAGCTGGCCCGGGTGGCGGGGCGCTCGGCGACGTTGACCCTGCTGCCGCTGGGGAGTTTCGTGTTCTTCACCTGGCTGGTGGCGGGCCCGGCGCTGTGGTGGATCCGGCGGCAGAACAAGCGCGCCAGGGCCGAGGCACCGGCGGCGGCCTGACCGGACAGATCCCCGCCACACCCTGGGGGCCGTGCCCTGCTCCAGTCTATCGGCGCCGGGCGCCCCGAAGAGGTGACGCGGCGAATCTGTGGACAGCCGGACCCGATGTGGACAACTCACCCGGCGTGGGCCGTCTCCTGCCACCAGCCCAGCACCTCGTCCGCCACGCCAGGTGCCGCCACCAGCAGCCCGTCGGTCGGCAGCGCCGTGTCCTCGCCGTGCTTGTCCAGCACCACCGCGCCCGCCTCGATGGCCATCGCCACCGAGCCCGCCACGTCCCACTCGTGGTAGCTGTGCAGCACCGCCGCCGCCGCGTGACCCAGGGCCACCTGGGCGATCGACAACGCCGCCGAGCCCAATACCCGGACTCCGGCGTGCGCCGCCGCCGCGCGTTCGATGAAACCGCCCATGCCCGGCCAGGGACCGCGGCGGGCGAATTCCGTGCACACCAGTGCGCCCGCCGTCACGCAGCGGTCGGTCAGCTTGACCGGTTTGCCGTTCGCGCGGGCGCCCCGGCCGCGGGCCGCGGCGTAGATCTGGGCGCGGTACGGGTCCGCCACCACGCCCACCACCGGTCCCGACGCGTCCACCAGCGCCAGGCTGTACGCGCACCACGGCACCCCGGCGACGTAGTTCGCGGTGCCGTCCACCGAGTCGACCACCCAGCGGTACTCGGCCACGTCCGCGCCGTGGTCGGCGCCGAACTCGTGCCCCACCACCGGGATGCCCGGGAATTCGGCGGTCAGCACGCGCCGCGTGTGCCGCTCGAGGATCCGGTCGGTGTCGGTGACCCAGTCGAACGGCGAGTCCAGTGTCGAAGGGTGGGCGCCCCGGCCGGCGGTCGCGGTGATCACGTCGGTGGCGTCGTTGGCCAGCCGTCCGGCCACTTCGAGCGCCCTCGACAGCAGGCCGGGCTCGACGGGCCGCGGCGGCCGTGAGGACAAGAGGGTCATGCCTGCTTAGCCTGGCTTACCCGGGTTTCCGGGACACGACCTTGAGATGACATGTCGTAGCCGATCTGTTCCGGCACCGTTGGCCGCAGTGTCACGCCACCGCCAGGATCGGCTGCGATGGTCGGACGGTGCGAGTCGCCATAGTCACCGAAAGTTTCCTGCCCCAGGTGAACGGCGTGACCAACTCCGTCCTGCGGGTCGTCGAGCACCTGCGTGAACGCGCGCACGACGTGCTGATCATCGCGCCCGGCCCCGGCCCGGACTCCTACCGCGGCGCCCCGGTGGTCCGGATCCCCGCGCTCGACGTCCCCGGGGTCAGCTCCCTGCCGATCGGCCTGCCGACGCGCACGGTGCTGAACGCGCTGGCCGCGTTCGGCCCCGACGTCGTCCACCTGGCGTCGCCGTTCGTCGTCGGCGCGCGCGGCCTCGCCGCGGCGCGCCGGCTGCGGGTGCCGTCGATCGCCGTCTACCAGACCGACATCGCCGGGTTCGCCGCCGCGTACGGCTTCGGCATCGCCGCCCGCGCCGCGTGGCGCTGGGTGCGGCGACTGCACTCGCGCGCCGATCGGACGCTGGCGCCGTCCAGCGACTCCGTCGAACAGCTGCGGCTCCACGGCGTCCCGCGGGTGCACCGGTGGGCCCGCGGGGTCGACATCGACCGGTTCTCCCCGGCGCACGCCGACCCGGCGCTGCGGGCCGAGCTGGCCCCGGACGGCGAGCTGCTCGTCGGGTTCGTCGGCCGGCTGGCCCCCGAAAAGGAGGTCGGCCGGCTGGCCGCGCTGGCCGGCGTGCCGGGGATCCGCGTGGTCGTCGTCGGCGACGGGCCGGAGCTGCCCGCGCTCCGGGAGCAGCTGCCGGACGCCGCCTTCCTCGGTGCGAAGTACGGCGAAGAGCTCTCCGCGGCGTACGCGAGCTTGGACGTCTTCGTCCACACAGGACCACACGAGACGTTCTGCCAGGCGGTGCAGGAGGCGATGGCTTCCGGGCTGCCGGTCCTCGCCCCGGACGCCGGCGGC
The DNA here is from genome assembly GCF_040682955.1 of Amycolatopsis sp. NPDC051045. Lineage (NCBI taxonomy): Bacteria > Bacillati > Actinomycetota > Actinomycetes > Pseudonocardiales > Pseudonocardiaceae > Amycolatopsis > Amycolatopsis sp. NPDC051045. Next base: position 749,598 of record NZ_JBFBCC010000001.1, on the reverse strand, counting down.
CCGAAGGACCTCGTCCTGCCCGGCCGCACCGGCTACCTGCTGCCCGCGGACCGCGAGCAGTTCGGCCCGGCGCTGGTCGCGAAGGTCGGCGACCTGCGGGACGCGGCGCTGCGGGCCCGGCTCGGCGAGAAGGCGCGCAAGGTGGTGCTGGGCCGCACCTGGCCCGCCGTCTGCCACGAGCTGGTCGGGCACTACGAAGCCGTGCAGGGCCGCGCCGCCCGCGCGGCCTGAGGCGTGCACATCGTCCGGCTCGCGCCCTTCTACGGGCGGACGAGCCGACCTGACCGGGAGGCCTGGGGTACCCCGGCCGCCACCCTCGGCGGACGGGCCTTGCCCGACTGTCTAGATTCGAACCATGTCACGCGCAAGCCTGGACAAGGACCCGCACGAAGTCGCCGCGATGTTCGACGGCGTCGCGTCCGGGTACGACCGGGCGAACTCGTTCATGACCTTCGGCTTCGACCGGCGCTGGCGCACCACCACCGCCCGCGTGCTCGACGCCCGCCGCGGCGAGAAGGTCCTGGACCTCGCCGCCGGCACCGGGGTGTCCACCGTCGAGTACGCCCGCGGGGGCGCCTGGTGCCTGGCCGCCGACTTCTCCTTCGGCATGCTCCGCGCGGGCCTGCACCGCAAGGTCCCGATGGTCGCCGCGGACGCGCTGAACCTCCCGTTCGCCGACGAGAGCTTCGACGCCGTGACGATCTCGCTCGCGCTGCGCAACTTCGTCGACCCGAAGGCCGCGCTGACCGAGATCGCCCGCGTGGTCAAGCCGGGTGGCCGCCTGGTCATCTGCGAGGTCTCGACGCCGCCGTTCGCCCCGATCCGGTTCATCCACCGGCGGTTCATGCTGCGGCTGCTGACCTGGGTCGGCAAGCGGACGTCGTCGAACCCCGACGCCTACTCCTACCTGGCCGAATCCATGCTCACCTGGCCCGACCAGCGCACCCTCGGCGAGATCATCGCGGGCGCGGGCTGGACCGACGTCGAGTGGTTGAACCTCACATTCGGCGTCGTGGCGATCCACCGGGCGCGGAAGCCCGCCTAACTCCGCCTTCCTCCCCACCACCGCCCTCAACGGAGGAGCTTCGCTCCGCTGTTAGATTCGAAGCATGAGTCGACGCAGCCCTGACCAGGACGCCGAAGTCATCGTCGTCGGCGCCGGACCGGCCGGGTCCACCGTGGCCACCTACCTGGCCCGGGCGGGCGTCGACGTGCTGCTGCTGGAGAAGACCGAGTTTCCCCGGGAGAAGGTCTGCGGCGACGGCCTGACCCCGCGCGGCGTCAAGCAGCTCATCGACCTTGGAATAGATACCGCCACCGACGCCGGCTGGGTGCACAGCCGTGGCCTGCGGATCCTCACCGGCGACCTCACCCTCGAGCTCGACTGGCCGGACCTGACCAGCTACCCGCCGTACGGTGTTTCCCGGACCCGCCACGACTTCGACGACCTGCTGGCGAAGCTCGCCGTGAAGGCCGGCGCGCGGCTGTACGAGCGCACCACCGTCACCGGCGCGATCACCGGCCCGTCCGGGCGCGTGGTCGGTGTCGAGGCGAAGGTCGGCCCGGAGAAGACGCCGGTGCACTACCGCGCGCCGCTGGTCCTGGCCTGCGACGGCGTGTCCGCGCGGCTCGCGCTGAGCGTCGGCATCCAGAAGAACGAGAAGCGCCCGATGGGCGTCGCGGTGCGCCAGTACTACAAGAGCCCGCGCCACGACGACCCGTTCATCGAGGGCCACCTCGAGCTGTGGGACCGCTCGGACCCGCGGAACCCGAAGCTGCTGCCGGGCTACGGCTGGGCGTTCCCGCTCGGCGACGGCACGGTGAACGTCGGCCTCGGCATGCTCTCGACGTCGGCTTCGTTCCGCAGCACCGACTACCGCGCGCTGCTGCGCCAGTGGCTCGACGGGACGCCGGAGGAGTGGGGTTACCGCGAGGAGAACGCGATCGGCAAGGTCGGCGGCGCCGGTCTCCCGATGGGCTTCAACCGCACCCCGCACTACCGCGACGGCCTGCTGCTGCTCGGCGACGCGGGCGGCATGGTCAGCCCGTTCAACGGCGAAGGCATCTCGGCGGCGATGGAGTCGGCGCAGATCGCCGCGGAGGTCGTCGTGCAGGCGCTCGCCCGGCGCGAAGGGCCTTCGCGGGAGCGGGCCCTGGAGGCGTACCCGCGCGCGGTCGGCGAGCTGATGGGCGGCTACTACGCGCTGGGCAACGTCTTCGCGAAGATCATCGGCAAGCCGAAGATCATGCACGCCTGCACCAAGTACGGGCTGCGCATCAACAAGCTGTTGCCACTGGTCTACAAGGGCCTGTCGGGCTGCTACGACGCCAAGGGCGGCGACGGCGTCGACCGCCTGATCTCGGCCCTCGCCCGCGCCACCCCCACCCCTCGCTGAAGGTCGGGGCTCGCGCGCGGACACTCGGGTGGCGTAACAAGTTGGCCGTGCGGTCAGTGGGATAGATCACAGGTCAGCGCCCGTTTGTCCGCCCGGAACGCGATCTTGAAGCCTCTTCGCGCAGGTCCCGCGGGCGGTGTTGCCGACCTGTGACAACGATGGCGGCAGAACTTAGGGCACCCTCATAACACGGGGTACTAGGGACAAGAGTGTGAGTCGCGTCCTAGACTCCCCCCATGCTTTGTGAATCCCTTCACATCCACGACGGGTGGCTTGTGAACTATTTCACAAGCGCAGAGTGTTGTCCCTTCCGGTCCAGCCACGGGCCGTAAGGAGACCCTGACCCTCGGCGGTGTGACCCAGGTCCCTTAGGGTGCCGACGAGGCCCAGCGGTTCCCCACCACAAGCACAACCGCAGCGGCGCGGAAAGGATGGCGAAGACCCCGTGCTGATGTTGCTGACCCGAACCGACACGGTGCAGCTGGCGCAAGAGGCCCCGAGCCTGAAGCCCTACCTGCCCCTGGTCCTGTTGTTCGTGCTGGCGCTCGGTTTCGCCGTGCTGTCGGTCCTGCTGGGCCCGCTCGTCGGCCCCAGCCGGTACAACAAGGCCAAGCTCTCCGCCTACGAGTGCGGCATCGAGCCGTCCCCGCAGCCGCTCGTCGGCGGCGGCCGGATGCCGGTGGCCTACTACATCACCGCGATGCTGTTCATCCTGTTCGACATCGAGATGGTCTTCCTCTACCCGTTCGCCGTACAGGCGGACGCGCTGGGCACGTTCGGCCTGGTGGAGATCCTGCTGTTCATCGCGACGGTCGGCTTCGCGTACGCCTACGTGTGGCGGCGCGGCGGCCTGGATTGGAACTAGACCCATGGGCCTGGAAGAGAAACTCCCCAACGGCATCCTGCTGGCCAGCCTCGAAGGCCTCGTCAACTGGGCGCGCAAGAACTCGCTGTGGCCCGCCACCTTCGGCCTCGCGTGCTGCGCGATCGAGATGATGACGGTCGGCGGTTCCCGCTACGACATCGCCCGCTTCGGCATGGAGCGCTTCAGCGCGACGCCGCGGCAGGCCGACCTGATGATCGTCGCCGGCCGGGTCACGCAGAAGATGGCCCCGGTCCTGCGCCAGATCTACGACCAGATGGCCGAGCCGCGCTGGGTGCTCGCCATGGGCGTCTGCGCTTCCTCCGGCGGCATGTTCAACAACTACGCCGTGGTCCAGGGCGTCGACCACATCGTGCCGGTCGACATGTACCTGCCCGGCTGCCCGCCGCGGCCGGAGATGCTGCTGGACGCGATCCTCAAGCTGCACGCCAAGATCCAGGACGAGCCGATCAACGCCCGCCGCGCCGCCCTGCGCGCCGCGAGCGGGGCCCGCACCGAGCTCGTCGCGTCGTCGATCAAGTACGCGAAGAAGTAGAGCGATGACTGAAACTCCTGAGACCGGCGGCGAGCAGTCCAGCGCCGACCGCCCCGAAACGGGCCTCACGGCGAAGGGGCCGGGTTCGGCCGAGGCCAGTGGGGAAGCGATTGTCACCGGCTCCGCACGTCAAGGCATGTTCGGCGTGCACGGCAGCGGTGACACCTCCGGCTACGGCGGCGTCCGGCTCCCGGCGTACAGCCCGGCGCCGGCCGAGCGCCCGTACGGCGGCTGGTTCGACCAGTTCGCCGACGAGTTCTACGCCGCACTCGCCGACCGCAAGATCCCGGCCGAGGCGATCCTGCAGACGACGGTCGACCGCGGCGAGATCACCTTTTACGTCGCCCGCGAGCACCTGCCCGCCATCGCGAAGACGCTGCGCGACGACGGCGGCCTCCGGTTCGAGCTGCTCAGCTCGGTGTCCGGAGTGGACTACGGCGTCGACGTCCCGCAGCGGCTGCACGCGGTCTACCACTTCACGTCGCTGACCTACCGGCGCCGGATCCGGCTCGAGGTCACCCTCGACGTCGAGGACGCGCACGTGCCGTCGCTGGTGGAGACCTACCCGACCGCGGACTGGCAGGAGCGCGAGGCCTGGGACATGTTCGGGATCGTCTTCGACGGCCACCCGGCGCTGACCCGCATCCTCATGCCGGACGACTGGGACGGCCACCCCCAGCGCAAGGACTACCCGCTCGGCGGGATCCCGGTCGAATACAAGGGCGCGGAGATCCCGCCGCCGGACCAGCGGAGGTCGTACTCGTGAGCAGCAACGACCTGGTTAGTCGGGCGCGGAAATCCCGGCAGCGTCAGCACCAGCGGAGGACGCACTCATGAGCACCGAGAACCTGTCCGACGTCACCACGGGAACCTCGACCACCGAGACCGGCAGCGACAGCACGGACAACGCGAACTACGCCGACTCCCGCGACACCACCGAAGGCCGCGTCTACACGGTCTCCGGCGGCGACTGGGACGACGTCATCGCCGACGCGGCGCACGACGAGCGCATGGTCATCAACATGGGCCCGCAGCACCCGTCGACGCACGGCGTGCTCCGGCTCGTGCTGGAGATGGAGGGCGAGACCGTCACGCAGCTGCGGTCGGTCATCGGCTACCTGCACACCGGCATCGAGAAGAACTGCGAGTACCGGACCTGGACCCAGGGCGTCACCTTCGTGACGCGCATGGACTACCTGGCCCCGCTGTCGACGGAGATGGCGTACTGCCTCGGCGTCGAGAAGCTGCTGCAGATCGAAGCCCCGCGGCGCGCGCAGCTGTTGCGCGTGATGTTGCTCGAGATCAACCGCATCGGCTCGCACCTGGTCTACATCGCCACCGGCGGCATGGAGCTCGGCGCCACCACCGCGATGACGCTCGGCTTCCGCGAGCGCGAAGAGGTGCTGCACCTGCTGGAGCACCTGACCGGCCTGCGGATGAACCACGCGTTCATCCGTCCCGGCGGTCTCGCGCAGGACATGCCGGCCGACTACCGCGAGAAGGTCAGCGAATTCGTCAAGACGATGAAGCAGCGCCTTCCGTTGTACGACAAGCTGTTCACCGGGCAGCCGATCTGGCGGAACCGGCTCAAGGGCGTCGGGTACCTGCCGGTCGACGCGTGCCTCGCGCTCGGCGTCACGGGCCCGGTGCTGCGCAGCGCCGGCCTGCCGTGGGACCTGCGCAAGACCGAGCCGTACTCCTGCTACGACGAGTTCGACTTCGACGTGCCCGTCGACAACGGCGCCGACTGCTGGTCGCGGTACCTGATCCGCGTCCACGAGATGCACGAGAGCCTCAAGATCATCGAGCAGTGCCTGGAGAAGCTCGAGCCGGGCCCGGTCATGGTCGCGGACAAGAAGGTCGCCTGGCCCGCGCAGCTGTCCATCGGCAGCGACGGCATGGGCAACTCGCTCGAGCACGTCAAGAAGATCATGGGCCAGTCGATGGAGTCCCTGATCCACCACTTCAAGCTGGTCACCGAGGGCTTCAAGGTGCCGGCCGGGCAGGTGTACACCTCCGTCGAGTCGCCGCGCGGCGAGCTGGGCGTGCACCTGGTGTCCGACGGCGGCACCCGCCCGACGCGCGTCCACGTGCGGGACCCGAGCTTCGTGAACCTGCAGTCGATGCCCGCAATGGCCGAAGGTGGCCTGGTCGCCGACGTGATCGCCGCCATCGCTTCGATCGACCCCGTCATGGGGGGAGTGGACCGATGAGTTCAAGCACCGCACTGCCCGAACCCGGGCCGGACTACGCGGACACCACGCACGCGGCGGCCTCGCCGGACACCGACGTCGTCGCCATCGCGCCGGACCCCAATGTGGCCGCCGGGATCATCACCGAGACGCCGCTCGAGGACATCTTCGACGCGGACGTCCACGCGAAGGCGCAGGACCTGATCGCGCGCTACCCGATGTCCCGCTCGGCGCTGCTGCCGATGCTGCACCTCGTGCAGTCGGTGCAGGGCTACGTCAGCCAGGAGGGCATCGCGTTCTGCGCGAAGCAGCTCGACCTGTCCGACGCCGAGGTCAGCGCGGTCGCGACGTTCTACACGATGTACAAGCGGCGCCCGTGCGGCGAGCACCTCGTGAGCGTCTGCACCAACACGCTGTGCGCGGCCATGGGCGGCGACGCGATCTACAAGAAGCTCCAGACGCACCTCGGCTCCGAGGAGAACCCGCTGGGGCACAACGAGACCGCGGGCACGCCGAACGAGCCGGGCTCGATCACCCTCGAGCACGCCGAGTGCCTCGCGGCCTGCGACCTCGCGCCGGTCATCCAGGTCAACTACGAGTACTTCGACAACCAGACCGAGGAGAAGGCCGTCGCGCTGGTCGATGCGCTGCAGGCGGGCAAGAAGCCGGCCCCGACGCGCGGTGCCCCGCTGACGAACTTCAAGGGCGCCGAGCTGCAGCTCGCCGGGTTCTTCCCGGAGGACGAGGCGACCTACCGCGCGGACGTCGACGGCCCGTCCCAGGCCGTCGAGACCCTGCGGGGCGCGCAGCTCGCGCAGGAGCGCGGCTGGGTCGCCCCGGTCGCGCAGGACGTTCCGCTGCCGGAGGTGGAGAAGAAATGACCGCTGATCCCATCACTCCGGTCCTCACGAAGCGCTGGCTGTCGCCGAACTCCTGGCAGATCGGCCAGTACGAGGCGCTGGAGGGCTACACCGCCATCCGCAAGGCCCTCGCGGGGACGCCGGAGCAGCTCGTCCAGCTGATCAAGGACTCGGGCCTGCGCGGCCGCGGCGGTGCGGGCTTCCCGGCCGGTATCAAGTGGTCGTTCATGCCGCCGAACTTCGACAAGCCGCACTACCTGGTGATCAACGCCGACGAGGGCGAACCCGGGACGTGCAAGGACATCCCGCTGATGATGGCGGACCCGCACTCGCTCATCGAAGGCTGCATCATCGCCTCGTACGCGATGCGGTCGAACCACTGCTTCATCTACGTCCGCGGCGAGGCGCTGCACTGCATCCGCCGGCTCAACGCGGCCGTGCGCGAAGCCGAGGCGGCCGGTTACCTTGGCGAGAACATCCTCGGCTCCGGCTTCGACCTCAAGATCACCGTCCACGCGGGAGCGGGCGCGTACATCTGCGGCGAGGAGACGGCACTGCTCGACTCGCTCGAAGGCCGTCGCGGCCAGCCTCGGCTCAAGCCGCCGTTCCCCGCGGCCGCGGGTCTGTACGCCGCGCCGACCACGGTCAACAACGTCGAGACCATCGCGAGCGCGCCCTACATCGTCAACGCGGGTTCGAGCTGGTTCCGCGAGATGGGCCGCGAGAAGTCGCCCGGCCCGAAGATCTACTCGATCTCCGGCCACGTCGAAAAGCCCGGCCAGTACGAGTGCCCGCTCGGCACGACGCTGCGCGAGCTGCTCGACATGGCGGGTGGCATGAAGGACGGCATCCCGCTCAAGTTCTGGACCCCCGGCGGCTCCTCGACCCCGATGTTCACCGCCGAGCACCTCGACGTTCCGCTGGACTTCGAAGGCGCGGCGGAAGCGGGCTCCATGCTCGGCACCACCGCCGTCCAGGTCTTCAACGAGACGGTGTCGGTGCCCTGGGCCGTGATGAAGTGGACGCAGTTCTACGAGCACGAGTCCTGCGGCAAGTGCACGCCGTGCCGCGAAGGCACCTACTGGCTCGCGCAGATCCTCGAGCGGATGGTCGAGGGCCACGGGACCGAAGAGGACATCGACACCCTCCTCGACGTCTGCGACAACATCCTCGGCCGGTCGTTCTGCGCGCTCGGCGACGGTGCGGTGTCGCCGATCACCAGCGGCATCAAGTACTTCCGAGAAGAATTCCTGGCGCTGTGCGAGAAGAACCGGCACGAAGCGACCAAGCCCGAACTGGTGGGAGCGCAGGCATCATGACGATCGCCCCCGATAAGCCCGACACGGCTGTGACGCCGGTCCCCGAAGGCCACGTCAAGCTGGTCATCGACGGCGAAGAGGTCATCGCCCCCAAGGGCGAGCTGCTCATCCGCACCGCCGAGCGCCTCGGCACGGTCATCCCGCGGTTCTGCGACCACCCGCTCCTCTCCCCGGCCGGCGCCTGTCGCCAGTGCCTGGTGGAGGTCGAGATGGGCGGCCGGCCGATGCCGAAGCCGCAGGCGTCCTGCACGATGACCGTCGCCGACGGCATGGTCGTCAAGACGCAGCTGACGTCGCCGGTCGCGGACAAGGCGCAGCAGGGTGTGATGGAGCTGCTGCTCATCAACCACCCGCTGGACTGCCCGGTCTGCGACAAGGGCGGCGAGTGCCCGCTGCAGAACCAGGCGCTGGCCCACGGCCGCACGGAGTCCCGGTTCGTCGACACCAAGCGGACGTTCCCGAAGCCGCTGCCGATCTCCACGCAGGTGCTGCTCGACCGCGAACGCTGCGTGCTGTGCCAGCGCTGCACCCGGTTCTCCAGCGAGATCGCCGGCGACCCGTTCATCGAGCTCCTCGAACGCGGCGCCCACCAGCAGATCGGTACGGCGGAGACGGCGGACGTCCTCGACCTCGCGTCGCGGACGACGTCCGGCCAGCCGTTCCAGAGCTACTTCTCCGGCAACGTCATCCAGATCTGCCCGGTCGGTGCGTTGACGAGCGCCGCCTACCGGTTCCGCTCCCGCCCGTTCGACCTGGTGTCCGCGCCGAGCGTGTGCGAGCACTGCTCGTCCGGCTGCGCCGAGCGGACCGACTTCCGGCGCGGCAAGGTCCAGCGCAAGCTGGCCGGCGACGACCCCGAAGTCAACGAAGAGTGGATCTGCGACAAGGGCCGCTTCGCCTTCCGCTACACGGGTGCCGAGGACCGCATCCGCCGCCCGCTGGTCCGCAACCGCGAGACCGGTGAGCTGGCGGAAGCGTCGTGGACCGACGCGCTGCGCGCCGCGGCGGCGGGGCTCGTCGAAGCCCGGTCGAACGGCGGTGTCGGCGTCCTGACCGGCGGCCGGCTGACCGTCGAGGACGCCTACGCGTACGCGAAGTTCGCCCGCGTCGCCCTGCAGACCAACGACGTCGACTTCCGCGCCCGCCCGCACTCGGCCGAGGAACTCGCGTTCCTGACCTCGCACGTCGTGGGCGTGACGCCGGAGTCCGGGGTCACCTTCGGCGAGATCGAGCGCGCCCGCACGGTCCTGTGCGTGGCGTTCGAGCCCGAGGACGAGGCGCCGATCGTGTTCCTGCGGCTGCGCAAGGCGGCCCGCCGGAACCGCACCCGGGTCGTCCACTTGGGACAGTGGACGACGTCGTCGGTGCGCAAGACGTTCGGCGAGCTGCTCGCCTGCGTCCCCGGCCAGGAGGCCGCGGCCGTCGAGGGCATCGCCAAGCACGCGCCGGACCTCGACGAGGCCCTGCGCGGCGAAGGCGCCGTCGTCCTGGTCGGCGAGCGCGCCGCCGCGATCCCCGGCCTGTTCGCCGCCCTGCACGACCTGGTCGAGCGCACCGGCGTCCGGCTCGCGTGGATCCCGCGCCGCGCCGGCGACCGGGGTGCCCTGGAAGCCGGCTGCGTGCCGTCGCTGCTGCCCGGCGGCCGCCGGGTCGGCGACGACGCCGCCCGCGTCGCCGTCGAAAACGCCTGGGGCGTCCCGATCCCGGCCACCCCGGGCCGCGACACCACCGACATCCTCCTGGCCACTTCGGCCGGCGAGCTCGGCGGCCTGCTCGTCGGCGGTGTCGACCCGTTCGACCTGCCGGACCCGGCCCTCGCGCTGCGCGCGCTGGACAGCGCCGGGTTCGTGGTCAGCCTCGAACTGCGGCACAGCGCGGTGACCGAGCGCGCGGACGTCGTGCTCCCGGTGGCCGCGTCGGACGAGAAGGCGGGCAGCTACCTCAACTGGGAGGGCCGCACCCGCCCGTTCGACGTCACGCTCGAAGGCACCGGCGCCCTGCCGGACTGCCGGGTGCTCGACACCCTCGCCGTCGAGATGGACGCGGACCTGTTCACGCAGACGCCGGCCGCCGCACGCGGGGACTTCGAGAAGCTCGGCCAGGCCTCGGCGTTGCGCTGGGGCCACGTCGCCGCCGAGGTCGCGCCGCCCGCGACCCCGGGTGACGGCCAGGCGATCCTGTCGACCTGGCGCCAGCTGATCGACAACGGTTCGCTGCAGGACGACGAGCCGCACCTGAAGGGCACCCAGCGCACCCCGGTCGCGCGGCTGTCCGCGAAGACCGCCGAAGGACTGGGCACCACCGTGCGGGTGAGCACCGAACGCGGCGCGATCACGCTGCCGGTGGAGATCGCCGATCTGCCCGACGGCGTCGTGTGGCTGCCGGGCAACTCCGACGGCTCCGCCGTGGCCAAGACGCTCGGTGCCGGTCATGGCGCCGTGGTGAACCTCGCTGGAGGTGGGCAATGATCCCGCTGCTGACCGAAGCTGCTGTGGGAAGTGTGCCGGACGCGGCGACGCGCGCGGCGCTGCTGGCGGACGACCCGTTCTGGCTGATCCTGCTGAAGTCCGTGGTCATCCTGCTGATCGGGCCGATCATGACGATCTTCCTGATCGTCTGGGAGCGCAAGGCGGTCGGCCGGATGCAGAACCGGCCCGGCCCCAACCGGGTCGGCCCCGGCGGCTACCTGCAGTCCCTGGCGGACGCGATCAAGCTGCCGTTCAAGGAACAGATCATCCCGGACACCGCCGACCGCAAGGTGTACTTCCTCGCGCCGGTGCTGTCGGCGGTGCCCGCCCTGATCGCGCTGTCGGCCATCCCGTTCGGGCCGGTCGTGTCGATCTTCGGCGAGCGGACCATGCTGCAGCTGCTCGACCTGCCGGTCAGCGCGCTGGTGATCCTGGCCTGCTCCTCGATCGGCGTCTACGGCATCGTGCTCGCCGGCTGGTCGTCCGGGTCGCCGTACCCGCTGCTCGGCGGCCTCCGCAGCGCGGCGCAGGTGATCTCCTACGAGATCGCGATGGGCCTGTCGATCGTCGCGGTGATCCTGCAGGCCGGCTCGCTCGACCTGGCCGAGATCGTTGCCCGGCAGCAGCCCGTGTGGTTCCTCTACCTGGTCCCGAGCTTCGTGATCTACCTGATCTCGATGGTCGGCGAGACCAACCGCGCCCCGTTCGACCTCCCGGAGGCCGAATCGGAGCTGGTCGGCGGCTTCCACACCGAGTACAGCTCGATGAAGTTCGCGATGTTCTTCCTCGCCGAGTACGTCAACATGGTGATCGTCTCGGCGTTCGCGACCACGCTGTTCCTCGGCGGCTGGATGGCCCCGTGGCCGCTGTCGCTGATCGGGAACAACGTGCTCAACACCGGCTGGTGGCCGGTGCTGTGGTTCTTCGCGAAGATGTTCGTCCTGCTGTTCGGGTTCATCTGGCTGCGCGGCACGCTGCCCCGCCTGCGCTACGACCAGTTCATGCGCCTGGGCTGGAAGGTCCTGGTCCCGCTGAACCTGGTGTGGATCGTCATGGTGACCTTCGCGAAGGTCATCACCTGGAACACCGCTTCCATCATCATCGCCGCGGTCGCGATCTTCATCGTCGTCGCGCTGTTCTTCTACGTCCGCGCGTCGGGCCGCGAAGAGGAAAGCGAGTCCGTCCCGGTGACCGGCGGCGGCTTCCCGGTCCCGCCGCTGGACCTCAAGGTCCCGCAGACCACCCCGCGTCAGAAGGCTTTGGCCAAGGCCGAGGCGAAGGCGGCCCGCCGCAAGCCGGCGGCCGTCGGTACCGCAAAGGAAGGGGCACAAGATGGGGTTTCTTGATCCCGTCAAGGGCTTCGGCGTCACCTTCGGGATGATGTTCAAGAAGGTCGCCACCGAGGAGTACCCGGAGGCCGGCGCGCCGGCCGCGCCGCGGTACCACGGCCGGCACCAGCTGAACCGCCACCCGGACGGCCTCGAGAAGTGCGTCGGCTGCGAGCTGTGCGCGTGGGCGTGCCCGGCGGACGCGATCTTCGTCGAGGGCGGTGACAACACCGAGGAGGCCCGGTTCTCCCCGGGCGAGCGGTACGGCGCGGATTACCAGATCAACTACCTGCGCTGCATCGGCTGCGGCCTCTGCATCGAAGCGTGCCCCACCCGGTCGCTGACGATGATCAACTTCTATGAGCTGGCCGACGACGACCGCCAGCGGCTGATCTACACGAAGGAAGACCTGCTCGCCCCGCTGCTGCCCGGCATGGAGCAGCCGCCGCACCCGATGCGGCTCGGCGAAACCGAGCAGGACTACTACGTGAACGGGCCGCAGCTCGAAGCGGCACGCGAGGAGGGCGTCAAGTGATCGCCGCACTCCTGGCCCAGGCCCCCACCGGCGCCGCGGCGGGTGTCTCCACCGGCGAGGCCATCGCGTTCTGGGTCCTCGGCCCGCTCTCGCTGCTCGGCGCGCTCGGCATGATCTTCTCCCGCAACGCCGTGCACTCGGCGTTGTGGCTGGTGCTGACCATGCTCAGCCTGGGCGCGCTGTACATGATCCAGTCGGCGCCGTTCCTCGGCTTCACGCAGATCATCGTCTACACCGGCGCGATCATGATGCTGTTCCTGTTCGTGCTGATGCTGGTCGGCCGCGAAAGCTCCGACTCGGTCGTCGAAGTCCTCCGTGGACAGCGGCTGGCCGCGACCGTGCTCGGTATCGGCCTCGCCGCGCTGCTGGCCACGGGCATCTACCGCGCGCTGGAGAACGTCACCCCGGCCGTCCCGCTCGACTCCGCCACGTCGGCGGGCGGCGGGCCGAAGGGCCTGGGCCGGCTGATCTTCACCGACTACCTCTTCCCGTTCGAGCTGACGTCGGCGCTGCTCATCACCGCCGCGGTCGGCGCGATGGTGCTGGCCTTCACCGACCGGCACGGCAAGGGCGGCAAGCTCTCGCAGCGGGAACTGGTCCTGCTCCGCTTCCGCGGCGAGCACGACCGGCCGTCGCCGCTGCCCGGCCCGGGTGTCTTCGCCACCGCCAACTCGGTGGCCACCCCGGCGCTGCTGCCGGACGGCTCGATCGCCCCGGAGTCGCTGTCGGTGCTCATCGAGTCCACCTCGGCGATCGAGCTGGCGAAGGAACGCAAGCTCGTCGCGGACGAGGGCACGAAGCCCGACGCACACGCGCTGGTCGGCACCGACTCCACCGAATCCGAGGGGGAGAAGGCATGACCCCGACTTACTACCTGCTGCTGTCGGCGCTGCTGTTCTCGCTGGGCGCGGTCGGCGTCCTGGTGCGGCGCAACGCGATCGTCGTGTTCATGTGCATCGAGCTGATGCTGAACGCGGTGAACCTCACGCTCGTGACGTTCGCCCGGATCAACGGCAGCCTCGACGGCCAGATCATGGCCTTCTTCGTCATGGTCGTCGCGGCCGCCGAGGTCGTGGTCGGCCTGGCGATCATCATGGCCATCTTCCGCACCCGGCGCTCGGCCTCGGTCGACGACACCAACCTGCTGAAGTACTAGGAGACACCGAGTGACCGCATCATCGTGGCTGCTGGTGGCCCTTCCGGCTCTCGGCGCCCTGATCCTGCTCTTGGCAGGCAAGCGGGCCAAGGCCTGGGGGCATCTGCTCGGCTGTGCCACCGTCACGCTCGCCTTCGTGTACGGCCTGATCCTGTTCTTCACCGCCGACACGGGCACCACGACGGACACCAAGCTGTACTCGTGGATCCCGGCCGGCGCGCTGCAGATCGACTTCGGGCTGCGGATCGACGCGCTGTCCCTGACGTTCGTCCTGCTCATCACCGGCGTCGGCATGCTGATCCACTACTACTCGATCGGTTACATGGCCGACGACGAGGGCCGGTACCGCTTCTTCGCGTACCTGAACCTCTTCGTCGCGTCGATGCTGATCCTGGTGCTCGGCGACAGCTTCGTGACGCTGTACCTGGGCTGGGAAGGTGTGGGTCTCGCCTCCTACCTGCTGATCGGCTGGTACCAGGGCCGCCCGTCCGCCGCGACCGCGGCGAAGAAGGCGTTCCTGATGAACCGCGTCGGGGACGTCGGGCTCGCGCTGGCGATCTTCATCATGTTCAAGTACGCGGGCTCCACCGGCTACGCGCAGGTGTTCCAGGCGGTCGCCGACGGCAAGTTCTCCCCGGGCGCGATCACCGCGATGGCGATCCTGCTCCTGCTGGGTGCCTGCGGTAAGTCCGGCCAGTTCCCGCTGCAGGCGTGGCTCCCGGACGCGATGGAGGGCCCGACCCCGGTCTCGGCCCTGATCCACGCGGCGACGATGGTCACCGCCGGTGTCTACCTGGTGGCCCGCTCGCACGACATCTTCAACGCCACCGACGACGCCCGCTTGATCGTCACCCTGGTCGGCACGGTGACGCTGCTCCTCGGGTGCATCGTCGGCTGCGCCTACGACGACATCAAGAAGGTCCTGGCGTATTCGACGGTCAGCCAGATCGGCTACATGATGCTGGCCGTCGGCATCGGGCCCGCCGCGTACGCGCTCGGCATCATGCACCTGGTGGCGCACGGCTTCTTCAAGGCCGGCCTGTTCCTCGGGGCGGGGTCGGTCATGCACGCCATGAACGACGAGGTCGACATGCGGAAGTTCGGCGGCCTCGCCAAGCACATGAAGATCACCTACGCCACCTTCGGCCTCGGCTACCTCGCGCTGATCGGCTTCCCGCTGCTGTCCGGCTTCTGGACGAAGGACGCGATCATCGAAGCAGCCTTCGCGCAGGAAGGCTGGCGCGGCTGGGTCATGGGCGGCGCGGCACTGCTGGGTGCCGGGCTGACGGCGTTCTACATGACCCGCCTGATGGTCATGACCTTCCACGGCAAGGAACGGTGGAAGGAACTCAAGTCGGCCGACGGCCACGAGTTCCACCCGCACGAGTCCAAACCGATCATGTGGGTGCCGATGGTCATCCTGTCGCTCGGCTCGGTGTTCGCCGGTGGGCTCTTCGCGCTCAACAGCTCGTTCGTGCACTGGCTGGCCCCGGTGGTCGGCGAGGCGCCGGAGGAGCACTTCGCGATCAACAAGTGGCTCATGTCCGGGATCGTGGTCGCGGTTTCGCTGCTCGGCGTGCTGATCGCGATCCTGATCTTCCGCCGTGACGTCCCGGTCGAGCAGCCCCAGCGGGTCTCGTTCGTCACCCGGGCCGCACGCAAGGACCTGTACGGCAACGCCCTCAACGAGACGCTGGTCGCCCGCCCGGGCACCTGGCTTTCGCGGGCGCTGGTGTTCGTCGACAACCGCGGCGTCGACGGCGCGGTCAACGGCCTGGCCGCCGGGCTCGGCGGCGGCTCCGGCCGGCTGAGGCGGCTCCAGACCGGGTTCGTCCGGTCCTACGCGCTGTCGATGCTGGGCGGCACGTTCCTGCTTCTGGCGGCTCTCCTGCTGGTGAGGTTCTCCTGATGACCTGGTTGCTCATCCTCATCCTGGTGCCGCTCGCCGGCTCCCTGGTGCTGGCGTTCCTCAAGGGGAACGACCGCGCCGCGGTGCTGGCCGCGCTGGCGTTCTCGATCCTCGAGTTCCTGCTGATCATCCCGTTCTGGCTCAGCTACTCGCCTTCGGGCGCGCGGCTGCAGATGACGTCGAGCTTCGACTGGATCCCCAGCTTCGGCGTGCACATCGCGTTCGGCACCGACGGCATCTCGCTGATCATGATCGCGGTGATCGCGCTGCTGGTGCCGATCGTCGTCGGCGGGCTCGGCACGATGGACAAGCTCCCGGCGGGGCGCAGCGCGGGCGGGTTCCTGTCGCTGATCCTGCTGCAGGAGGCGCTCACGATCGGCGTGTTCGCCGCGACCGACGTCTTCCTGTTCTACGTGCTGTTCGAGATCATGCTGATCCCGATGTACTTCCTCATCGGCGGCTACGGCGGCGCGAACCGGCAGTACGCGGCGGTGAAGTTCTTCCTGTACTCGTTCCTCGGCGGCCTGATCATGCTGGCCTCGGCGATCGGGGCGTACTCGCTCGCGAAGGACAAGCTCGGGCACGGCACCTTCGACTGGGCCACGCTGGTGACGGTGGTGCGCGACGCGCCGCTGTCCACGCAGATCTGGCTGTTCCTCGGGTTCTTCCTGGCCTTCGCGATCAAGGCGCCGCTGGTGCCGTTCCACACCTGGCTGCCGGACGCGGCGGGCGAGGCGCCGATCGGCGTCGCCGTCCTGCTGGTCGGCGTGCTGGACAAGGTCGGCACGTTCGGGTTCCTGCGCTACTGCCTGCCGATGTTCCCCGACGCGAGCAGGACGCTGGCGCCGCTGGTGCTGGTGCTCTCGGTGATCGGGGTCCTCTACGGCTCGATCCTCGCCGCGGGGCAGCGGGACATGAAGCGGTTCATCGCTTACGTCTCGATCGCGCACTTCGGCTTCATCTCGCTCGGCATCTTCGCGTTCAACGAGCAGGCGATGGTCGGCTCGGCGACGTACATGCTCAACCACAGCCTCGCCACCGGCATGCTGATCGTGGTGATCGGCCTGGTCATCGCGCGTGGCGGGTCGACTCGCATTTCCGACTACGGCGGCATGGCGAAGGTGACCCCGCTGCTGGCGGGCCTGTTCCTCCTCGCGGGTCTGTCCACCCTTTCGCTGCCGGGCACCAACTCGTTCGTCTCCGAGTTCCTGGTGCTCATCGGGTCCTATGTGGACCAGCCGGTGTACACGATCCTCGCCACGGTGGGCATGGTCCTGGCCGCGGCTTACGTCCTGTGGCTCTACCAGCGCGTGATGCAAGGGCCGCTGCGCGGTGACGCTCTGGTGCCGCCCGCCGCGAAGGGCGGTGCCACCCCGGCCGGCGTGGAGTCGGGTGGCGCCGTGGCCACCGCGACCGTGACCGAGCCGGGCGCGACCAAGGTCATCAAGGACCTCAGCGGCCGGGAGATCGCGATCCTGGCGCCGCTGGTCGTGCTGATCCTCGTCCTCGGCTTCTACCCGAAGCCGGTGCTCGACACAGTCATCCCGACGGTGCAGCAGACGCTGTCCGCGGTCCAGGGAGGCAAGTAACCGTGCTCGACATCCTCCTGAGCCAGGCACCGGAGCCGCCGGTGCAGGTGCCGTCGGTCGACTACCCGGCCGTGCTGCCGATGCTGATCGTCTTCGGCGCGGCGTGCGTCAGCGTGCTGGTCGAGGCGTTCGCCTCGAAGCGTTCGCGGTTCGGCATCCAGGTCGGCCTGAGCCTGGTGGCGATCGTCGCGGCCGGGGTCAGCTTGGTCCTCTACGCGACGGGCGACTCGCCCGCGGCCGGCGTGACGACGTTCAGCGGCGCGATCTCGATCGACCGGCCGGCGCTGTTCCTGTGGGGCACGTTGCTCGCACTGGCCGTCGGCGCGGTGCTGCTGATCTCCGACCGCGTCGTCGAGCCGGGCGGCGCGCTCGTCGCCCAGGCCGGCATCCGTCCGGGCACGGTCCAGGACCGGGCGCAGACGGCGACCGTCATGCAGACCGAGGTCTTCCCGCTGACGCTGTTCGCGCTCGGCGGCATGATGGCGTTCTGCGCGGCGAACGACCTGCTGACGATGTTCATCGCCCTGGAAGTGCTGTCGCTGCCGCTGTACCTGATGTGCGGCCTCGCGCGTCGTCGCCGGTTGCTGTCGCAGGAAGCGGCGGTCAAGTACTTCCTGCTCGGCGCGTTCTCCTCGGCGTTCTTCCTGTACGGGTTGGCGCTGCTGTACGGCTACGCGAACTCCGTGAAGCTGGGCGACATCGCGGCCGCGGCGGCCGGCACGGACCGGTCGGACACGCTGCTGTTCGCGGGTCTCGGCCTGCTGGTGGTCGGCCTGCTGTTCAAGGGTTCGGTCGGCCCGTTCCACACGTGGACCCCGGACGTGTACCAGGGATCGCCGACTCCCGTGACGGCGTTCATGGCGGCGTGCACGAAGGTCGCGGCGTTCGGCGGGATCCTGCGGGTGCTGTCGGTGGCGTTCGGCTCGACCAGCTGGGAGTGGCGCGGCGTGCTCTGGGGCGTGGCGATCATTTCGATGGTGATCGGCGCGGTGCTGGGCCTGACGCAGACCGACGTCAAGCGGATGGTGGCGTACTCGTCGATCGCGCACGCGGGCTTCCTGCTCGTGGGGGCGATCGCGATCACGAAGGACGGGCTGTCGAGCACGCTGTTCTACCTGCTGGCGTACGGCTTCACGACGCTGGCGGCGTTCGGCGTGATCAGCCTGGTCCGCGACTCCTCGGGCGAGGCGACGCACCTCTCGGCGTGGGCCGGGCTGGCGAAGCGGTCGCCGCTGGTGGCGGGGGTGTTCACGTTCCTGCTGCTGGCGCTGGCCGGGATCCCGCTGACGTCGGGGTTCGTCGGGAAGTTCGTGGTGTTCTCGGCGGCGTTGTCGGACGGGATGGCTCCGCTGGTGGTGATCGCCCTGGTGTTCAGCGCGGTGGCGGCGTTCTTCTACCTGCGGGTGATCGTCTTGATGTACTTCTCCGAGCCGGCGGCCGACGGGCCGTCGGTGTCGGTCCCGGGCTTCGGCACCGGAACGGCGATCTTCCTCGGCACGGCGGTGACGCTGGTGCTCGGCTTGGTCCCGGCGTTCGCTTTGTCTTGGGCCGGTGCCGGCGGCTTCGCTTTCTGATGGTTCGTTTTCCGGCCGCCACTCTCCGGTTTTCGGAGGGTGGCGGCCGTTCTATTTGAGCTTCCGGCTCATTTCCTGCGGGTGGCCGGGCAGCACGCTGATGTAGCCATCGGCGAGGGCGATCCCGACGCGCCCGGCGTCGAGGTCGAGGTAGCTGACGATCTTGTCTTTTGTCTGGAGCTGCCCGACGCCGTAGTAGGGCTGCTGGAAGAGGGCGTCGAGCTCTTGAGCTTCCCGGCTGCGGGCGGGGGCGTCGTCGAAGATGTCGCTGACTGCTGGCTTGTTCCGGAATTCTTCCTGGGACAGCGAGAAGGGCCTGATGTCCGCGGGGCTCGCCGGAGGCACGTGCGCGACCAGGGCGTCAGCGGGGTGGGTGTCGGGGGAGAGGCTCGCGAGTTCGACCTGATCGCCCCGGCAGACAACGCTGACGGCGGTACGTCCTTTGGCGGCGACGAGGATGCCTTGTTGGACGGTCTCGTCGCGGGCGTAGCCGAAGAATTCCTGGGCGGGCCGGTCGATGAGGTGCAGGACGTCTTCGAATTCGGGGGTGAAGCCGTCGCCTTGGGTGAAGCCGTACGGGCTGAGTTCTTCGAAGGCTTCCCGATCGACGCGCCGTGCGGCAGACGGCGGAATGTACCGAAGCCCTTTCGCGAAGACGGCGTGCGGCTCACCACAGCCGACGTTGCGCATGGCCGTGAGCAGGGTGTTCAGCGAGAAGACGGCGTTGAGCACCGTGGGGTTTCCTTTTACTTCTTGGCCCGGTTTTCACCGATCACCGGCGGCATCGGTTTTTCGATGAATCCGCCGAAGGTTTCGTCGGGGTCGGGGTTTCGCAGGTAGGGTGCCTTTTTCTTTTCGCGGTCTTCTTCTTTGCCGCCGCGCCCGTTCATCGGGGCGCCCATGGGCGTGCCGCCGGCCCCGCGGGGGCCGCCGGAGCCGCGGGCGGGATTGCCGCCGGGAAGGCGTTCCTCGGGCAGGCGTGCACCGGTGCTGCCTCCGGGGCCGCGCATACCGGGCTGGTTCGGCCTGCTGCCCGGGCCGGCTCCTGGCCCGGTTCCCGTGCTCGTCCCTCGCCCTGCCCCTGTTCCTGTCCCTGGCCGGTACTCGCCGCCGGTGCCCGGTCCGAAGCCGCCGGTGCCCGGCCAGTTCGTCCCGTTGCCGGTCAGGTTGCTGACGGGCTGCCCGGTAGGCCCGAAGTCGTACCCACCCTGAGCGGCGGGCGGCATGACGGGCTTGGGGACGTAGCTGTTGGCGTGGGTGTTGTCGGCGTTCGTGCTTCCGGGCGGCCGGACCTGATTTTGGAACTGGTGCTGGGTCTGGTTCCTCGTCTGATCCTGGTTCGTGACGTGGTTTTGCCCGGGCCGGACGGTCTGCCGGTCCTGCGCGGGAACCTGGGTTTGCCGCGGATTCCGTGCCCATTCACCGGTATCGGTGGGCCCGGTTTTCGTGTCGGCTGTACGTTCGGTCATTTCGACGGGCGCACCGGAGTCGACGAGCTGCGCGTACCGCGCGGGCATCTGCTCACCATTGGCGGTACTGGCGGAGTGGTAGGCGCCGAAGGCATCGATGTTGGCTTGGCTGTCGGCCTGCCACCCGGCAACTTTGGTGTTGTAGGAATCCCACCCTTTGCCGGTAATGGCGTTGAGCACATCATCCGACCCGAGTTCCGGCGGCTGAGCGGCAACGGGCTTGACGGAGTTCTTGGCGGTACCATAGGCATCCATCTGAGCCCCGACGGCACTCTGGGTATTCTTGAGATGAACAGCATCATCAGCAGCGGCCTGGACAAGGGGGAGCGTAGCGTCGGCGGCGGAGTCCCCGGCACTGCCGCGCCAGCCGGACATGGTCTTGGCCCGAAGAGCGTTGATCCGCTGAGCCCGCTCGATCATCCGGTTCGTCAGCTGCCCCGCGCTGTCCTGCGCATCGGCCAGCGAGCCGACGCCCTTGCCGCCCGTGATCTGTTCGTATATCTGCGCTGCCGTCAGAGGCCCCTCGGTTGCCATCATTTCCTCCCGCGGACGTTGCCCAGGACATACGAGGCGACGCCACGAGCCGCTTCGCATGGATCCTTCCTGTCGATGTTGTCTTCGGATTGAGTGACGCCGATGTCCACAGTCTGCTCGTCACTTGTTCCGATCGCGATCTGACAGCTGCCCCGGCTGGCACGATCGTCCGCCAGGCCATAAGCAACTACCGGATAGCCATCGACAGGTTCCAAGGGCAAGAAGAATTTGTACTGAGCTTGATACACGCCTGTCAGGCCGCGATTGTCGACGTTGTTGAAAATCACGAGGACCGCTGCCTGGGTAACTTGCGGCGGGTGGATGCTGCAGCTAGGGCCGCCGGGAGCGTTGAGGTCTGTCTTAGGGGTTACGGCTGTTCCAAGAAGTTCGGTGATTTGGCTGATGCTCAGCGAGTCGCACGGCGCCTGCTTGAAACGGCCGATGTCGATCGGCGCCTCGACCTTGGGTACTCCCGGCCCCGGCAGTTGTGCGGTGGGCGCTGAAGTCCCCGCCGAGCTGGAGTCCGAAGGGGAGGCCGTTCCGTCGGTTGTTGTGGTGCAAGCGCTGAGAAGCAGCAGTGGTGCGCAGATCGAGGTAAGAACGCGGCGCATCAGAGACTGCCTCCAGTTCGCTCTACTTCGGCGGCGCTCGTCTCTTCGGCGGTCGCGTACTTTCCCAAAGCTGCCCCGAACCGCTGTGCCATCGAGCGACAATACTGCGCGCGTGCGACAAGTGTCTCGTGCAAGGCGTCGCCGGACGCTCTTACGCGTTCCGCGTGACCGCCGCTGGCGTACTCGGCACCTGGCCCATCGGCGCGCTGAAGCAGAGCTGCTCTTTGGAGGTCATCCTCGAACTCGTTCGCCAGGTCGTTCCACTCACGTACCAGCTCGTGCAGCGTGCCTTCGTCGTATTCGAACCCACCCGAAGCCGAGCTGCCGCTGCTGGGCCGGCCATACGAGCCCGCGACCGGCATGCCATTCGGGCCCGGCAGTTGCCAGTCGCTGCTCGGGTCGTACACCGGTGGCCGGCCCTCAGGCATCGCGCAGCTGCCCCGCGCTGTCCTGCGCATCGGCCAGCGAGCCGACGCCCTTGCCGCCCGTGATCTGTTCGTATATCTGCGCTGCCGTCAGAGGCCCCTCGGTTGCCATCATTTCCTCCCGCGGATGTTGCCCAGGACATACGAGGCGACGCCACGAGCCGCTTCGCATGGATCCTTCCTGTCGATGTTGTCTTCGGATTGAGTGACGGTGACATCCACCGTTTGCTGGTCACTCGTTCCGATCGCGATTTGACAGCGGCCATCGGTGCGTTCATCAGCCAATCCGTAGGCGGCAACCGGATAACCATCCACGGGTTTCAGTGGGAGGAAGAACGTGTAGTCGTGTTGGTAGATGCTGGTCAAACCGCGATCGTCGACGTCGGTGAAGGTCACGAGCACGGAGGCCTGGGTCGTCCGGGGTGGGTTCACATTGCAGCTTGGACCAGAAGGTGCATTCAGGTCCGGCTTGGGTGTCACACCTGCGCCGAGAAGCTCGGCGATCTGATCCGCGCTCAGCGCGTCGCAGGGCGCTTGCTTGAAGTGCGTGATGTCGAGCGGAGTTTCGACTTTGGGCACTCCTTGCCCAGGTACTCCGGTCGTGGACCCGGAAACCGAGGTCTGGTCGGGTGCCGAACTCGAAGGCGACGCGGAACCGCCAGTAGTAGTGGTACAGGCAGTAAGGATCAGAGCCGATGCGCAGAGTGGGATGAGGACGCGGCGCATCAGAGACTGCCTCCCGTTCGGTTCAGGTCGGTCGAATGGGTGTCTTCGGCTGTCGCGTACTTGCCCAAAGCCGTCTCGAACTTCTTGGCCATCGAACGGCAGTACTCTTCACGTGCCTTCAAGGTTGTGTACAGAGCGTCGCCCGAGGCTTTGATCTGTTCGGCGTTACCGCCACTGGCGTACTCGATCCCAGGGCCCTCGGCGCGTTGCAGCGAGGTCGCGTGGCTCAGATCGCGCGCGAACTCGTTCGCCAGGTCGTTCCACTCACGTACCAGCTCGTGCAGCGTGCCTTCGTCGTATTCGAACCCACCCGAAGCCGAGCTGCCGCTGCTGGGCCGGCCATACGAGCCCGCGACCGGCATGCCATTCGGGCCCGGCAGCGGTGCCCGGCGGGTGTTCGGGTCGTACACCGGTGGCCGGCCCTCAGGCATCGCGCAGCACCGAAACAGTCGTCATCAGCTCTCCCCTAGCTTGCAGCGTGCTCCACCCCGAGCACCCTGCGTATCCGACGTCTCGCACCCTACCAGCGAACTGCGGGTCACGAGGGCCGCGGCCGTCCTCTCGGCGGTGTCCCAGGCCGCGGCCCTCGTGACGTCTAGGGCGTCGGGGAACAGCTCGTCTGGCCCAGTGTCACCTGGCCGCTGATGCCCGATGCCGGGAGGAAGTCGATGCGCAGCATCGTCAAGGCGACGCTGCCGTCGCCCGGGAGGTTCTGCGTGTTGAACACCGCGTTCGCCAGCACCGTTCCGTCCGCCTTCTCGATGGGGGACACGTACCCCGCCGGCACCGGGCTGGGCGGGTTCGGGATGCCCGATATTCCGCCGTACGTCCAGTTCGCGCTCGTCTGCGTCCGGGTCGCCTCGCACGTCACCGTGTAACTCGGCAACCTGACCCGCGGCCCGCCTGCGCTCACCAAGGCCGACAGCTCGAAGTTCTTGCCCGTCGCGGTCGACTTCGTCGTCGTGGCGTTCGTGTTCGTGCAGGACGATGTGCCGCCGCCGAACGCTATGCCCGGCTTCGAGACCGGCTGGGCCGTTGCGCTCGTCGGGCCGCCGATCGAACAGTGACCCTGCGGGGGCACCTCGATCGTCGCGCCCGCCTTGGTGAACTCGGCCGAGCCGATGTTCGCCACGCCCGGCTGCGAGGCCGCCTGGGCCGGCGCCGCCACCGCCAGTGCGGCCACCGCCAGTGCGGCCACCGCCAGCGTTCCCGCGAGTCCGGCCCGCCTCGCGATGGTGCTGCGCATTTCGCTGTCCTCCTCGCCACCCGGAGAGCGGCCGTGGCCGGCGGCTCTTCCACGACTGAATATCCGCCCGCCGGCGACGTCCGTTGCGCCCGGAATCGCCGACCACCCTTTCGGGGATCACGAACCACCCGGTGGATGACGATGGCCGGTGTCATGTTCGTCACCGTTTCCGCAGGACAGCGGGTAAACGACCACGCGACATAGCCACTACGCTCAAGGGGCAACCCGACCGGTGCACGAGTAGAGCGGAGCCGACGTGTCTGTGCCTTCCCCAGCCCCCGGGGCGGGATCCCTCCCCGCTGCGCCGGGCGGCGCCCTCGACGACCTGCGGGCGTCGGTCGGCCTGCAGATCGCCGACGAAGCCCTGCTGCGTTCGATCGCCGATGGGCTGACCGAGGTCGAGAAGCTGCTGCGTGACGTCGTCCGCAGCGACGTCCAGGCCGTCAACGACGCCGCGTTGCACCTGGTCGAGGCCGGGGGCAAACGCTTCCGTCCGCTGTTCACGCTGCTTTCCGCGCAGTTCGGCCCCAAGCAGGACGACCACGTGGTGATCGCCGCCGCCGCGGTCGAGCTGGTGCACCTGGCCACGCTCTACCACGACGACGTCATGGACGAGGCCACCATGCGGCGCGGCGCCGAGAGCGTCAACGCCCGCTGGGACAACACCATCGCCATCCTCACCGGCGACTTCCTCTTCGCCCACGCTTCGCGGCTCGTCGCCGACCTCGGCACCGACGCGGCGCGGATCATCGCCGAGACGTTCGGTGAGCTGGTCACCGGCCAGATGCGCGAAACCGTCGGTCCCGGCCCCGGTGACGACGCCGTCGCGCACTACCTCACCGTCATCGCGCAGAAGACCGGCTCGCTGATCGCCACGTCCGGCCGGTTCGGCGGCATGATGTCCGGCGCCGCCGAGGAGCACGTCCAGGCCCTGCGCCGGTTCGGCGACATCATCGGCACCGCGTTCCAGATCTCCGACGACATCATCGACATCGCGTCGCCGTCCGATGAGCTCGGCAAGGCGCAGGGCACCGACCTGCGCGAAGGCGTCCGGACGCTGCCCATGCTGTACGCGCTGGCCGACCCGGACACCGACCCCCGGCTGGTGGAGCTGCTGTCCGGCCCGATCGCCGACGACGCCCTCGTGCAGGAGGCGCTGGAGCTGCTGCGGGTCAGTAGTGGACTCGATCGAGCACGCGTCACCCTTTCCGACTACGCTCAGCGCGCGCGAGCCGAGCTGACCGCGCTGCCCGCGTCACCCGCCCGGGACGCGTGCGAATCGGTCGCCGACTACCTGGTCGCGCGCACGCGCTAAGCACTAAACAGGGGCAGGGAAAGATGTCCATATTCGGACAGGTGTGGCTGTGGAGCCTCGCCGCGTTCTTCGTCGGGGTCCTCCTCACCTGGCTGGTGCTCGTGCTGCCGCTCCGCAAGAGCGTCCGCCGGCTGGAGAGCACGCTGGCTCAGGCGCACGCCGACGCCGCGCGCACCCCCGCGAACGCGGGAGCGGTGACCGGCACCGAGGTGTTCACGCGGCCGGAACCGCGCCCGGAGCCGGAGCCGTCCCGCCAGGAGACCTCCTACCCCGGCACGCTGGTCGCCGCGCCGCCGATCCACCGCGACGACGTCCACGACGACATCGACGAGGACTTCGCCGAGCTGGACGCCCAGGTGCCGTCGCGGATGCCGCCGCCGGAGCCGGAGCCCGTCCACCTGCCGGAACCGGAGCCGGAGCCTGCGGGAGACGACCCGTACCGGAGCGCGGCCACCCAGTTCCTGACTCCGGGGGCCGAGCCGGAGCCGGAGGACCCGTACCACGCCACCGCGACCCAGTACCTGGTCCCGGCCGGGGATTCGGTCGAAGACGAGGCTGAGCCCGGGTCGCCGGCGCGGTCGCGGCTCGACACGGAGCCCACGGGCTCGCTGTTCCAGCCTCCGGCAGGCGAGGCGGCGCCCGGGCCGGACTGGTTCGACCACGAGCAGTCGGCCCAGCGGTCGGCGTTCGAGGAACCGGTGGAGCGCACGCGGTACATCGGCGAGCACCCCGGTTCGGTGCCCAAGGACGAGCCGGAAGAGACCGAGCCGCCGCAGTACGCGTTCGGCGGTGACGCCGCCGACGCCACGCTGGACGTGCCGCCGGAGACCCCGGCCGAGGCGACGCAGGTGCTGCCGAAGCGGCAGCCGCGGGAGGCGGTGCGCGGCGGGTTCGACGCGCCCCAGCCGATCCAGCCGTCGATGCGCACGGTCGAGCGCCGCGAGCCCGACCTGTCCGGCGGGCACAGCGGCTCGCTGTTCGAGCCGTCGGTGCAGCCGAACCAGGTGGCCGCCGCGATCGCGGCGCCGGAGCCGCCTCCGGCGCGGCAGGCGGCGGGCGACTCGGTCCCGCCGGGCCCGTTCGGCCCCGGTTCGGCGATGCCGCGCCCGGGCGGCGGGGCTCCCAGCGACAGCTTCGCCGTGAAGGCCAGTGTCACGGCTTTGCGGTACTGCACCGAGGAATCGACGCAGTTCCCCAAGATGGTCGCCGAGGTCTGGTTCCGGACGGCGGAGGACGCCGAGCGCGTCGGGTTCCGGCCGCTCAGCTGAGTCCGTCCCGCGCCTGGAACAGGACGAGGGCGGCACCGCCCGGATCGGTGACCACCACCAGGGAGCCGAACGGCAGGTCGGTGCGCTCGCGCACCAGGGTGCCGCCCAGCGCCACCGCCTTCGCCGCCGCAGCGTCCACATCGGACACCGGCGCGTAGGGGAGCCACTGTGGTGCCCGGTCGTCGCCCGGGGCCAGTTCGGTGAGGCCGCCCCACGGCGCTCCGCCGGTCGTCAGCAGCGTGCCGTTCGCCTCCCAGCCCAGCAACTCGGCGAAGAACCGCTTGCTGCCCTCCGCATCGGCACTGCGGACGTCGAAGAACACGAATGGTGATTCAGGTCGCATGGTCTGAAACTTAGGACACTTGTCCTAAGTTGGCAACCCCGGGAACGTCGAAGGCCGCCGTGCACCGGGCATGGCGGCCTTCGGAAAAGCGAAGCTCTACGCGACCGTCCAGGTGTCCTTGCCGCGCAGCAGCGCCTGCAGGTCGGGGGTGCGGGCCGCGCGGGCCTCCTCGACCTGGGCGCGGGCGCCGTCGTCGTACGTCGGGCGCTCGACCTGACGCAGGATGCCCGTCGGGACGTGATTGAGGTTCTGGTCGCCCAGACGCGACAACGCGAACGCGTACGACGTGTCGACGATCGACGGGTCGTGCACCACGATGTCGCCCTCGCCGATGTCCGCGACCTTGGCGACGTCCAGACCACCCCAGTCGCTGCGCTTGACGCCGAACTCCTGATTGGGGCCGAAGCGGATCGGCTCGCCCGCGCGCAGCGGGATCAGCCGGGCGGCGGCCTCGTCCGCGTCCTTCAAGACGTCGAACGCGCCGTCGTTGAAGATCGGGCAGTTCTGGTAGATCTCCACCAGCGCCGAGCCGCGGTGCTGCGCCGCGGCCTGCAGGACCTCGGTCAGGCCCTTGCGGTCGGAGTCCATGGCCCGGCCCACGAACGACGCCTCCGCGCCGATCGCCAGCGACAGCGGGTTGAACGGCGTGTCCACCGACCCCATCGGCGACGACTTCGTGACCATGCCGGGCCCCGACGTCGGCGAGTACTGGCCCTTGGTCAGCCCGTAGACCCGGTTGTTGAACAGCAGGATCTTGATGTTCACGTTGCGCCGCAGCGCGTGGATGAGGTGGTTGCCGCCGATGGACAGCGCGTCGCCGTCACCGGTGACGACCCACACCGACAGGTCCGGCCGCGTGGTGGCCAGCCCGGTCGCGATCGACGGCGCGCGGCCGTGGATCGAGTGCATGCCGTAGGTGTTCAGGTAGTACGGGAACCGCGACGAGCAGCCGATGCCCGAGATGAACACGATGTTCTCGCGCTTGAGACCCAGGGTCGGCAGGAACGACTGCACCGCGTTGAGCACGACGTAGTCGCCGCAGCCGGGACACCAGCGGACTTCCTGGTCCGACTTGTAGTCCTTGGCCTTCTGCGGCTCTTCGCTGGTGGGGACGAGGTCCAGGCCGCCGAGCGTGGGCAGCCCGATATCGACAGTAGTCATGCCGCCTCCGCGGTGAAGAGAACGTCGGCGGTGGTCACTTCGCCGCCTCCGTAGCAATGCCGGTGATGATCTCCGAGAACAGGTTCTGCAGCTCTTCGGCCTTGAACGCCATCCCGGCGACCTTGGTGTGCGAATGGACGTCCACCAGGTACTTCGCGCGCAGCAGCAGCGAGAGCTGGCCCAGGTTCATCTCCGGCACCACGACCTTGTCGTAGCTGCGGAGGACGTCGCCGAGGTTGGCCGGCAGCGGGTTGAGGTGCCGCAGGTGCGCCTGCGCGATCGGCAGCCCGAGCTTGCGCACGCGCCGGCAGGCCGCACCGATCGGGCCGAACGACGAACCCCAGCCGAGCGCGAGCACGCGGGCCTTGCCGCCACTCGGGTCGTCGACGACGACGTCCGGGACGTCGATGCCGTCGATCTTGGCCTGCCGCAGCCGGACCATCTTGTCGTGGTTGGCCGGGTCGTAGGAGATGTGGCCGGTCTTGTCGGCCTTCTCCAGCCCGCCGATGCGGTGCTGCAGGCCGGGCGTGCCCGGGACCGCCCAGGCGCGGGCGAGGGTCTCGGGGTCGCGGACGTACGGCCAGAACTCGCCGGAGTCGTTGTCGGCGTTGGGCGCGGTCGCGAACTCGACCCGCAGGTCGGGCAGCGACTCGACGTCCGGGACCAGCCAGGGTTCGGAGCCGTTCGCGATCGCGCCGTCCGAGAGCAGCAGCACCGGGGTGCGGTACTTCAGCGCGATCCGGGTCGCTTCGACGGCTGCGTCGAAGCAGTCCGCGGGGGACAGCGGCGCGACGATCGGGACGGGCGATTCGCCGTTGCGGCCGAACATGGCCTGCAGCAGGTCGGCCTGTTCGGTCTTGGTCGGCAGCCCGGTGGACGGGCCGCCGCGCTGGACGTCGATGACGACCAGCGGCAGCTCCACCATCACGCCGAGGCCGACGGCCTCCGACTTCAGCGCGACGCCCGGCCCGGACGTCGAGGTGACGCCGAGCGCGCCGCCGTAGGAGGCGCCGAGCGCGGCGCCGATACCGGCGATCTCGTCTTCGGCCTGGAAGGTGATGATGCCGAAGTGCTTGTGCTTGGACAGCTCGTGGAGGATGTCCGACGCCGGGGTGATCGGGTACGTGCCGAGCAGGATCTGCAGGCCCGACTGCTGCCCGGCGGCCACGATCCCGTAGGCCAGCGCGGTGTTGCCGGTGATCTGCCGGTAGGTGCCCTGCTTCAGCTTCGCCGGGGCGACCTGGAACGTGGTCGCGAACGACTCGGTGGTCTCGCCGTAGTTCCAGCCCGCGCGGAAGGCCAGGATGTTCGCCTCGGCGATGTCCGGCTTCTTCGCGAACTTCTCGCGCAGGAACCGCTCGGTGCCCTCGGTCGGCCGGTGGTACATCCACGACAGCAGGCCGAGCGCGAACATGTTCTTGCAGCGCTCGGCGTCCTTCTTGCCGAGGCCGGTGTCGGCGAGCGCGCCCTGGGTCAGGGTCGACATGGCGACCCGGTGCACCTGGTACGCCTCGAGCGTGGCGTCCTCCAGCGGGTCGCTCGCGTAGCCGACCTTGGTGAGGTTCCGCTTGATGAAGTCGTCGGTGTTGAGGATGATCGTCCCGCCGTGCGGGACGTCGGCGAGGTTCGCCTTGAGCGCGGCCGGGTTCATCGCCACCAGCACGTCCGGCCGGTCGCCGGGGGTGAGGATGTCGTAGTCGGCGAAGTGCACCTGGAACGAGGAGACGCCGGGGATCGTGCCCTGCGGCGCGCGGATTTCGGCGGGGAAGTTCGGCATCGTCGACAGGTCGTTGCCGAACGCGGCGGCCTCGGACGTGAACCGGTCGCCGGTCAGCTGCATGCCGTCACCGGAGTCGCCCGCGAACCGGATGACCACCCGGTCCAGCTTGCTGACCTCGGTCGGCCTGGTTGCGGCGAGCGAGCCGTGGCCAGCGCCGTTGCCGTTCGCACTCGTGCTCATGGGTCAGGGATTCCCTCTCTCCCGACGGTACGGCTTCCGTTCGCCTGCCGGTGCCGCGGCTGCGTTCACCAGGTCTACTCCCGAGGTTAGCTCGCCCTCAACACCGATGTTGGTAGTGTCCCGGGTGTTGGGCGCCCTCATCGGTGCGGTCTTGCGTTCGTCGCAGGTCCGCCAATTACCTGTAACCGATGGTAATGGGTAACCCGCGCGGTGCGCTGTGACACGCATCTCCCGCAGGGTAGGGCCTCCGGCTCGAATCACGGGCGAGAACGGATCCGGGCCTGCAGCAGGGAAAGCCGTTCGGTGAACTCCGGTGACGCCAGCGAAGCCAGCTGCGGCCGGATCTCGATGTCGACGGCCTCCTCGTGCGTCGCCAGCGACGCGGTCGTCCGCAGACTGCGCTTCGTGGCGATCAGTGCTTCACGCGGAGCCGCGACGGCAGTGTGCGCGAGCTCACGCGCGGCGGTCAGCAATTCGTCATGGCCGCCGTCGACCACGCGCAGCGCCAGTCCGGCGCGCACCGCCGCCTCGGCGTCGAGAACCTCGCCGAACAACGTCATCGCGGCGGCCTGCTGTGGGCCGGCCAGGCGCTGCGTCATCCAGGTCATCCCGCCGCCCGGGTGCAGCCCGAGCTCGAGGAACCGGGCGACGAACTTCGCCCGCGGCCCGGCCAGCCGGACGTCCGCGGCGAGGGCGAGGTTCAGCCCGGCACCGACGGCCGCCCCGCCGACGGCCGCGATGGTCGGCAGCGCACACCGCGCCACGGCGAGGAAGCCCTCGTAGATGGCGCGCAGGCCCGGCTCGCCGGCCTCGGCGAGTGCGGACAGGTCGGCGCCGGCGCAGAAGGCGGGTGGGGTGCCGGTGACGACGACGGCGTGCACGGACTCGTCCCGTTCCGCAGCTTCGACGGCGGCCGCGAGCTGGGCGGAGAGGTCGAGGGTCAGCGCGTTGCGGCTGCCGGGAGCGTCGACGGTCAGGAGGGCGACGCCGCCGGAGTGCTCGCTGACGATGCGGTCGGTCATGCGGTCAGGGTGCCACCGGCCGCGCCCGGTCACTGCTCCGGTGTCGGTGGCCGTTCCAGCAGCCGTGAAAGCACCACCGTCGACACCGTCCGGTCGACGATCTCCAGCCCGCGCAGCCGCTCCAGCGCCGTCTCCAGGTGGTGGATGTCCGCCGCCCGCAGGTGCACGATCGCGTCCGCCGCGCCCGACACCGTGTACGCCGCCACCACCTCCGGCAGGGGCTCCAGGCGAGCCCGGATGCGGGCCGGGGTGATGTTGCCCTGGCACGTGACCTCGACGAACGCCTCCGTGCCCCAGCCCAGGGCCTCCGGATCGACCACCGCCGTGAAGCCCCGCAGGATGCCCGTTTCCAGCAGCCGGTCGACCCGCCGCTTGACGGCCGGGGCGGACAGGCCGACGACCTTGCCGATCTCCGCGTAACTCGAACGCGCGTTGGCCACGAGGCACGAAACGATTCGCTGGTCGATGGTGTTCACACGCAACATTTAGCACAGATGCCCGCAGCGAACAGCGATTGATTGCGATATTGGCAGCACCTACCCTGCAATCATGCAGGGAGCACTGGCCACGCGCGTACCGACCACCCGCCGATACCTGATGTGCCCGCCGCGCTTCTTCGCGGTGGACTACGTGATCAACCCCTGGATGGACCCGACCCGGCCGGTCAGCGCCGACGTCGCCGTCGCGCAGTGGACCGAGCTGCGCGACACCTACCGCCGCCTCGGCCACACCGTCGAGGAGATCGATCCGCAGCCCGGCCTGCCCGACATGGTCTTCGCCGCCAACTCCGGCACCGTCGTCGACGGCCGCGTGCTCGGCTCGCGGTTCCGCGCGCCGCAGCGCACCGCGGAGGCCGAGCACTTCCGCCGCTGGTTCGTCGAACACGGCTACCGCGACATCACCATGCCGGAAAAGATCAACGAGGCCGAAGGCGACTTCGCCTGGACCGGCACCCTGCTGCTCGCCGGCACCGGCTTCCGCACCGACCCGGCCGCGCACGCCGAGGCGCAGGAGGTCCTCGGCGTCCCGGTCGTCTCGCTGCAGCTGGTCGACCCGCGCTACTACCACCTCGACACGGCGCTGTTCGTGCTCGCCGAGGCGACGGACACGACGCGGGCGCAGATCGTCTACTACCCCGAGGCGTTCTCGGCGGGCTCGCGTCGCGTGCTGGAGCGGATGTTCCCGGACGCGGTGCTCGCCACGCGGGAAGACGCGGAGTGCTTCGGCCTCAACGGGGTGTCCGACGGCCGCAATGTCGTCCTGCCCGTCGAGGCCACCCGGTTGGGTGAACTTCTCGTCGAACAGGGGTACGAGCCGGTCTACGTCGACGTCTCCGAGCTGCGGAAAGCCGGCGGCGGCCCGAAGTGCTGCACGCTGGAGATCCGCAAAGGATAAATAACGGCGAAAATGTGTAACTCACCCGTTTGCCATCGCGATTAATCGATGTAACAAATCGACTACTCGCGGTGGCAGGCGGTGGTGGCGGTGACGGTGATCCTCGCCGTGCACGGAGTCGGACGGCCGGCGCGCCAGCTCGACCCGGGCGAGGACGAACGCTGGCTGACCGTCGAGCAGTTCGAGCGGGTGCTCGACGTCGCCGCCGACCGCGAAGACGTCCACCTCACCTTCGACGACGGCAACGAGTCCGACGTCGAGATCGTGCTGCCGCGGCTGGCCGACCGCGGGCTGACGGCGGAGTTCTTCCCGCTGGCGGGCCGCCTCGGGCAGCGCGGCTACCTCGACTGCGAGGGGCTGCGCGAACTCGCGCACGCCGGGATGGAGATCGGTTCGCACGGCTGGGAGCCGCGCGACTGGCGGCGGCTCGACGACCGCCACGCCGACCGCGAGCTGAAGGACGCGCCGAAGCTGCTCGGCGACCTGTGCGGCCGGCCGGTGCGGCGGTACTCGCTGCCGTTCGGCGCCTACGACCGGCGCGTGCTCGCGCGACTGAAGCAGGCCGGCGCCACGCGCGTCTACACCAGCGACGGCGGGGTGGCCCGGAGGGACGGCTGGCTGCAGGCGCGCACCGAACTCCCGCACGACCTCGACGGCGACTGGCTCGACGGCGTGCTCGCCGGGACCCGGCGGGCCGCGCACTGGGCGAACCGGTTGTTCCGCCGCGCCGGCCGTTAGCTGTGGCCACGTCCCGGCGACCGGGACACCGGCCGGAGCACCTCTTCCACGCCCCGGACCGATGAGCAGCCTTTTCGTCAAATCTCGCCAGCTGATGGGAAATTCCCGCACCCGCAGGGCTTGAACCCGCCCCGGCCCGGGTGCATCCTGGTGCCCCGCCGCCGTAAGGAAAGTTTCCTAACTAAAGGGAGCACCAGGAATGCGGAAACTGATCCTGCTCGCGACGCTGGCGCTGGCCGCGGCCGTCATGCCGTCGGCCCTCGCGTCGGCGTCACCGGCCCCGGCCGATGCGTCCCGGAACACCGCCCCGGCCGCCGCCCCGACCGCGGCGCAGCTGCTCGCCAAGACCTCCGGCTGCAAGCAAGTCTCGAACGGCAAGTACAAGACCGACGAAGACGCCTCGGGCAAGACGGTCGCCGTCTGTGACGCCAACGGCGCGGTGTTCTGGAAAGCCGACATGGACATCGACTGCGACGGCCAGCGCACCACGCAGTGCAACGAGGACACCGACTGCTGCTTCCAGGACGACACGGCGTTCCACCAGTCCGACGGCAAGCCGCTCAACGCCGCGAAGCTGCCCTACATCGTCGTCCCGAGCTCCAGCAGCATCTGGAAGTACTCCTCGTCCGGCCTCAAGGGCGGCGGTTCCTGCGCGGTGATCTACAACGGCAAGGTCGAGTACGCGGTCATCGGCGACACCGGACCGTCGCAGATCATCGGCGAAGCCTCGTACGCGACGGCGAAGGACCTCGGCATCAACCCGGACCCGTCCAACGGCGGCACCGATTCCGGCGTGACGTACATCTGCTTCAAGAACTCGACGGTCTCGCCGATCGAGAACCACTCCAACGCGGTGAGCAAGGGGCAGAGCCTCGCGGCCACCTTCGTGAACAACAACTGACGCGAGACCTATTTACGGCCCGGCGGCGGACCGTGGTTCTTGTCCACGGTCCGCCGCCGGATCGAGACGCAATTCTCACGCGAAACCCTTGCGCCTTACCGCCGTCCCACGCCGTCCCCCGTTCGCCACCCCCGCGGTAACGATCCAGGGGTGGCCGCCGACCAACGAGGGGGTTGCGCGGAATAGCGGAGGTTTTGGCGTGAAGATCAGTGTCTTCGGGCTCGGTTACGTCGGCTGTGTCTCCGCCGCGTGCCTGGCGGGGCAGGGACACCGGGTGGTCGGCGTGGACGTCAACCCGGTGAAGATCGATCTCATCACCCAGGGCAACGCCCCGGTGGTCGAGGAGCGGATCGGCGAGCTGACCGCCGAGGTCGTCGCGAGTGGCGCGCTGAGAGCCACGGCCGACGTCGCGAAAGCGGTCGCCGACAGCGAGATTTCGCTGGTCTGCGTCGGCACGCCGTCGGCGCCGAACGGCAGCCTGTCCACCGTCTACCTCGAGCGGGTCGCCGAGGAAATCGGCGAAGCGCTCGCCGGGAAGAGCGAGCGGCACACCGTCGTCTTCCGCAGCACGATGCTGCCCAGCACCTGCCTCGACCTGCTGGTCCCCATCCTGGAGAAGGCCTCGGGCCGCACGGCCGGTGTCGATTTCGGTGTCGCGGTGAACCCCGAATTCCTGCGCGAAGGCACCAGCGTCCGCGACTTCTTCGACCCGCCGAAGACCGTGATCGGCGAGTTCGACACCGCCAGCGGCGACGCCGTCGCGGCGTTGTACGAAGGCCTGCCCGGTCCCGTTTTCCGCGTGCCGATCCCGGTCGCGGAAATGACGAAGTACGCCGACAACTCCTTCCACGGCCTGAAGATCGGTTTCGCGAACGAGCTCGGCTCGATCTGCCGGGCGCTCGGCCTCGACTCGCACGAGGTGATCGAGGTTTTCCTCGCCGACACCAAGCTCAACATCAGCCCCGCCTACCTCAAGCCGGGGTTCGCCTTCGGCGGCTCGTGCCTGCCGAAGGACCTGCGCGGGCTCGTCCACGCCGCGCACCGCGCCGACGTCAGCGTGCCGATCCTGTCGCACGTGCTGGCGTCGAACGACGAGCACCTGCAGCGGGCGTTCGACCTGGTCGCGCGCACCGGCAAGCGCAAGGTCGGCCTGTTCGGGCTGTCGTTCAAGCCCGGCACCGACGACCTGCGCGAGTCCCCGCTGGTCGAGCTGGCCGAGAAGCTGCTCGGCAAGGGCTACGACCTGAAGATCTACGATGCGAACGTCAGCCTCTCGCGCCTGATGGGCGCCAACCGCGAGTACATCGAGGGCCGGTTGCCGCACCTCGGCCAGCTGCTGGCCGGGACCGTCGAAGAAGTCATGGACCACGCCGACGTCCTGCTCGTCGGCACCAAGGACCCGGACGTGCTGGCGGCCCTGCCGCACGGCCGGGCGATCGTCGACCTCGTCCGCCTGCCCGACGCCGCGACGCGTCGCCTTGAAGAGGGATACGCCGGCCTTGCCTGGTAAAACACAGTCTGGTAAAGCGCTCATCTTGGTCGAAAACTTGTCAGTTCCCTTCGACCGGCGGGTCTGGCAGGAGTCCACGACCCTGCGCGACGCCGGGTGGGAAGTCCATGTGATCTGCCCGCAGGGCACGAAACGGGACACCGAGGCCGAAGCCGTCGTCGACGGCGTCCACATCCACCGCTACCCGCTCAAGGCGGCGACCGGCGGGCCCGCCGGCTACCTGCAGGAGTACGGCAGCGCGCTGTGGCACACGTTGCGGCTGGCCCGCAAGGTCGGCCCGGTCGACGTCGTGCACGCCTGCAACCCGCCGGACCTGCTGTACCTGGTCGCGAAGCTGCTGAAGCGCCGGGGCGCGAAGTTCATCTTCGACCAGCACGACCTGTGCCCGGAGCTCTACCTCTCGCGCTTCGACCGCGGCCAGGACCTCCTCTATCGCGGAGTTTGCGCGCTTGAGCGCGCCACCTACCGCGCTGCCGACGTCGTGATTTCGACGAACGAGAGCTACAAGCAGGTCGCCCGGATCCGCGGCGGCAAGCGGCCCGAGGACGTCTTCGTGGTGCGCAGCGCGCCGGTCGTCGAGCGGTTCCACGAGGTGCCGGCCGAGCCCGAGCTGAAGAAGGGCAAGCCGTACCTGCTGGCCTACCTCGGCGTGATGGGCCCGCAGGACGGCGTCGACTACGCCTTGCGCGCCCTTGCGAACCTGCGGGACGAGGTCGGCCGCACCGACTGGCACGCGGTGTTCGTCGGCTCGGGGGACGCGTTCGAC
Organism: Amycolatopsis sp. NPDC051045; assembly: GCF_040682955.1. Classification (NCBI taxonomy): domain Bacteria; kingdom Bacillati; phylum Actinomycetota; class Actinomycetes; order Pseudonocardiales; family Pseudonocardiaceae; genus Amycolatopsis; species Amycolatopsis sp. NPDC051045. The sequence goes on along the minus strand of NZ_JBFBCC010000001.1, from coordinate 713,464 downwards.
GACATGGTGGCGCTGTCGGCGAAGCTCGGGCTGGCCAACCAGGTCGAGTTCACCGGCCGGATCTCCGACGAGGACCTCGTCCGCTACCTGTCCACCGCCGACGTCTGTCTGTCGCCGGATCCGCTGAACCCGCTCAACGACGTCTCCACGATGAACAAGGTCATGGAGTACATGGCGATGAGCAAGCCGATCGTCTCGTTCGAGCTGCGCGAGGCGCGGGTTTCCGCAGGTGAAGCGGCGGTCTACGCCCCGGCGAACGACGAGACGGAGTTCGCGGCGCTGGTGTCGAGGCTGCTCGACGACCCGGAGGAGCGGATCCGGATGGGCAAGCTGGGCCAGGCCAGGGTGGCGGGCCCGCTCTCGTGGGAGAACTCGGCGAAGAACTTGCTCGCCGCGTATGAGCACGCTGTGAAGTCCTGATCGCCGTTCGGTCAAGAAGTCACCGGACGTGTAACCAAAGCTCCCGGCCCGACGACGGTTGGGGTAACCGGCCGATCAACTGAACCCGTTCGGCGTACCCGTCTCAGGAATGGAGTCCCGCCGTTGACTGACGACACGGTGCGCCTGGCCCTGATCGGGCAGGTCATGCGGCGACGGTGGCGGCTCCTGGCCGCCTTCGCCGTCCTGGGTGCGCTGGTCGGCGCCGGCGCGTCGATCCTGTTCTCGCCCGGCTACCAGACGTCGTCCAGCGTGCTGCTCCAGGGGCCGCGACAGGCCGACGAGCTGCTGACGCAGGCCGAGATCGCCACCAGCTCCGTCGTCCTCGACCGTGCCGCCGCCGTGCTGCCGTGGCGCCCCAGCGGCGCGGACCTGAAGAAGCAGGTCAGCACGACGGTGGCGCAGGGCAACGTCGTGACGATCACCGCCTCCGCCGACACCGCCGAGCGCGCCCAGCAGCTCGCCGACCAGGTCGCCCAGCAGTTCGTCAAGTACTCCGGGCAGCTGGCGAGCAACTCCGCCGACGCCTCGGTGCAGCTCGCCCAGGAGCAGCGCGAGTCGCTGCGCCAGCAGGTCAAGCTGACCACGGAGAAGATCAGCGACCTCGCCAAGAACGTCGGCGGCGACCTGACCGTGGAGAGCGTGCAGGTCCGCACCCAGCTCGAGGGCCTGAAGACGTCGCTGGAGCAGGCGATCAACGACCTGAACCAAGCCGACCTGGCGACCGGCGTCGGCAACACCGTGGTGCTCGGGCCGTCCCAGCGCCCGACGTCGCCGTCGGCCCCGACGATGACGCAGCTGGTCGCCGGGGGCGCGGTGCTGTTCTTCCTCGCCGGCGTGTTCGGCCACCTGTTCACCGCCCGCACCGACCGGCGCCTGCGGGGCGAGCCGGAGATCGCGTCCGCGCTCGGCGCGCCGATCCTCGCCGGCGTCGACGTCACCACCCCGCAGGGCGACCGCCTCCCGGCCCCCGGCCTGCTCGGCAAGGTGCGGCGCTTGCTCGGCAGCGACCGGCCGTGGGTGCTGCCGCCGGTGGCGACCTCGGCCGACGCGGTCAACCGTGACATCCGTTACCGCCGGGTGCTGGCCCGGCTGGCCACCGGCCCCGCCGACGTCCTGCTGCTGGTGGCCGACGACGACGCGACCGGACGCCTGGCCGCCGAGCAGCTCGCCGCACTCGCCGACCGGCTGTCCATGCCGCTGCGGATCTTCGAATACTCGGCCGAGCGGCCGACGGTGCCGGACGCCGGTCCCGGCTCCGGGGTCCTCGTCGTACTCGGCGCCGGCATGCGCACCGCTTGGCAGCTCGTCCGGCTCGCCGAGGCCTGCGCGGACGGCAGCCAGGAGATCGTCGGCGCGGTTCTCACCCACGCCGTCCGGCCGCCTGCGCCGGAGAAACCCGGACCCGCGGCGGAAGCCCCCGAGAAAGCCCTGGCAGGTTCGGCGTGACGACTCCATCGCAAACCGCCCCGCTCGTCGACCTGCAGCGGCTGTTCGTCGCGATCCGCCGCCGCAAGCGCCTCTGGTTCGCCTTCGCGCTGCTCGGGCTCATCGCCGGCGCCGCGGCCGGGATCGTGCTGCCCGCGCCGCCGACCGCGGTCGCCAAGGTGATCGTGGTCCACCAGGACGACTCGCCGACCGACAGCGGCACGCTGATCCGCACCGACGTCGCCGTGCTGCAGACGACCCGGATCGCCGAAGGCGCGCTGAAGAAGCTGGGCAGCACCGATTCGCCCGACGACTTCATGAAGAACTACGCGGGTCTCGGCGTGACCAACAACGTCCTGCAGGTCACCGTCAAGGCCAAGAGCAACGAAGAGGCTGTGGCGCGGGCACAGGCGCTGGCCGAAACGTTCATCGACGACCACGTCCAGCGCAGCCAGGCGGCCGCGGCCGCCCAGTCGCAGGCCATCCTCGACCAGCGCAAGAACGCGCAGGACGAGCTGAGCAAGGTCGAACAGCAGATCGTCGACGAGGAGGGCAAGGGCCGCCAGGCCAGCCAGCCCGCCCTCGAAAACCTGTACAGCCGCCGCGCCGCGCTCACCGCGCAGATCTCGGACTTCACCTCGCGCGCCCAGCAGGCCGGCATCGGCAGCCCGCAGGTCGCCGCGGGCACCCAGATCGTCGATGCGGCCCGCGCGCTGCCCAAAACGTTTCTCAAGACGACCGCGACCAACGCCGGCATCGGGTTCGCGCTCGGCCTGGCCCTCGGGCTCGCGCTCGTCGCCGTCGGCGCGGTGTCGCGCGACCGGCCGGTGCTGCGCCGCGAGATCTCGATCCACCTCGGCGCGTCCGTGATCGCGCAGCTGCCGTCGAAGCTGCGTGGCCCCGCCAGGCTGTGGCGACGCTCGCGCGCGGTCTCCGAACGCAAGCGCGTCGCCACGACGCTGGTCCGCCTGATCAAGAAGGACCCGCGGGAGGTGTCGCTGCTGGAGCTGGGTGCCCCGGAGGTCGCCGCCGCGCTCGGCCTGGACATCGCCGCGGAGCTGGCCGCCGAGGGCGCGGCGAGCGTCGTCGACGACCTGCCGGGCGAGGGCGTCCGCAAGCTGGCGCAGGAGACCGGGAGCGACGTCTCCGTGGTGGGCGCCGGCGACCCGCCCGGGACGCCGGGGGAGCGCCGCGTCGGCGTCGGCACGGTGTCGCCGGGCACGGCGTGGACCGACCTGGAGCACCTCGGCCGGGAAACCGTGCTGGTCGTGAAGGCCGGGCACGCGAACACGCTGTGGCTGCACACCGTCGCCCGGCAGCTCGCCGACCAGCAGATCCCGATCATCGGCGTGGTGCTGGTCGACCCGGACCCGCGCGACAAGTCCGACGGCACGCTGTGGGACGGCCTGCACACGGCCCTGCGCGGGCGCGGCAGCGAGACCCCCGCGGCGCAGCCGGCTTCGGCCTCGGCCTCGGCCGAGGACCGCCTGGAGGAGCTGGTGGCCCGCGTCGCCGAGCGCGTCGCCACGACGGAGCCGCCGACGCGCCGGTTCACGCCGGTCCGGCCGGTGCTCCCGCCGCCGCAGAAGCTTCCCGAACCCGGCAGCGTGAGCGTCCCGGACCACCTGAACGCGCCGACGAAGAAGTTCGCCCCGGTCAAGCCCCCGAAGCGGCCGACGCCGTTCAAGCGCGACCACGGCGAACCGAACCACAAGGGCGAACTGAACGCCGACCTCCAGCCAGAAAAGAGCGCGGAGGTCTCCTGACCCGCGCCGCGACCGAAGGGGAACGCACCCGAGATGTGCGGCATCGCAGGCACTTACCTCTGGCCGGACGGCGGGCCGCTCACGGACCGGCTGACCAAGACGCTGGCCCACCGCGGCCCGGACGGTTCCGGCCGCTACGAGCACCGTGCCGGTCCCGGCGAAGTGCACTTGGGACACCGGCGGCTCTCGATCATCGACCTGTCCGAGACCGGCGCCCAGCCGATGGTCCTCGACGGGCTCGCGCTGAGCTACAACGGCGAGCTCTACAACGCGCCCGAGCTGCGGGCCGAGCTCGAAGCGGCCGGGGTGCGCTTCCGCGGCACGTCCGACACCGAGGTGCTGCTGCAGGCGTGGCGGCGCTGGGGCACGGACTGCCTGCCCAAGCTGCGTGGCATGTTCGCCTTCGCCCTGTTCGAGGAGGGCACCGGCGAGCTGTTCCTGGTCCGCGACCAGCTGGGCATCAAGCCGCTGTTCTTCGTGCAGCGGAACGGCGGGGTCGCGTTCGCTTCGGAGCTGAAGGCTCTCGCCGGCGAGCTCGGCGGGTCGCTGCAGGTCGACAACGCCGCGCTGATCGCGTCGCTGCTCTACTACTGGGTGCCGGACAGCCGGTGCGCCTACCAGGGCGCGGAGAAGCTGCAGCCGGGCACGTGGCTGCGCTGCCGCCCGGACGGCCGGGTCGACCGCGGCCGGTTCTGGTCGCTGCGGGAGGTCGCCGAGGAAGGCGCGGCCTTCGAGGGTGAGGTCGACCTGCACGAGGTGATCTCCGAGTCGACCGCCAAGCACCTGCTCTCCGACGTCCCGGTCGCGACGTTCCTCTCCGGTGGCCTCGACTCCAGTTACCTGACGGCGCTGGCCGCGCGGTCGCAGCCGGGGATCTCCGCCTACACCATCGGGTTCCGCGCCGAGGATGCCAAGTTCGAGGCGATGCCGGACGACCTGAAGTACGCCCGGATCGTGGCGCAGCAGTTCGGCGTGGACCTGCACGAGATCGAGATCGCGCCGCAGGTGCTCGACCTGCTGCCGAAGATGACCTACCACCTCGACGAGCCGATCGGCGACCCGGCGGCGATCAACTCGTTCCTGATCTGCTCGGCCGCGCGCGAGGCCGGCGTCAAGGTGATGCTGTCCGGGATGGGCGCCGACGAGCTGTTCGCCGGCTACCGCAAGCACCTGGCGAACCTGATCGCGCTGCGCTACCACAAGGTGCCGGGCGCGGTGCGCCGACCAGTGGAGTCCCTTGTGGACAGATTGCCGGTGGCCTCGGCCAAGCGCGGCTACCGGTCGGTGCGGTTCGCCAAGCGGTTCCTGTCCTTCGCGGGCCTGCCCGAGGAGACGGCGTTCCGGCGCAGCTACACGATGTACGACCGCACGGAGCTGCTCGACCTGGTGAACCCGGACTTCGCGCCCGCGGTCGAGGACGTCCTGACCGAGCACGCGGACACCTACCACGACCAGGCGCTCGACGACTTCGTCAACCGCATGTGCCTGGCCGACTCGCGGATGTTCCTGCCCGGGCTGAACCTGACCTACACCGACCGCTCGACGATGGCGGCGTCCACCGAGGTGCGGACGCCGTTCGTCGACGTCGAGGTGGTGCGCGCGGCGTTCAAGATCCCGGGGAACAAGAAGATCGTCGGCCGCGGCGGCAAGATGGCACTGAAGAACGCCGCGCTGAACATCCTGCCCAGCGAGATCGTGCACCGGCCGAAGGGCCTGTTCAGCGCGCCGCTCCGGGCGTGGATGAGCCGCGATCTGGCGCCGCTGGTGCGCGAAGTCGTCAACGAGGGCGTGCTGGTGGAGTCCGGCTTCCTGCGGCGCGAGGCGCTGCAGCGCATGGTCGACGAGGACGCCGCCGGTCAGCAGGACCGCAGCAAGCACCTGTGGCACGTCTTGACTCTTGAGTATTGGTACCGGAACGCGATGTCTGGAGCGGGAGCGAAGTGAAGCAGGTAGTCCAGAACTACAAGAGCGGTGAATTGGCGCTCCTCGAGGTACCCGAGCCCGCCTGCAAGCCCGGCGGCGTGCTGGTGCGGACGGTGTACTCGCTGATCTCGACCGGCACCGAGATGATGAAGGTGTCCGAGGCGAGCATGTCGCTGGTGGGCAAGGCGAAGGCGCGGCCCGACCAGGTCGCGAAGGTCATGCAGAGCGTGGCCACCAACGGCCTTTCGGCAACCTACCGCAAGGTGACGTCCAAACTGGACTCCTACACCCCGCTCGGCTACTCGCTGTGCGGCATCGTCGAGCAGGTCGGCGACGGCACCACCGACGTCGCGGTCGGCGACCTCGTCGCCTGCGCGGGCAACGAGCACGCGCTGCACTCGGAGCTCAACTGGGTGCCCAAGAACCTCTACTCGCGGGTGCCCGCCGGCGTCGACCCGCGGCACGCGGCGTTCGGCACCGTCGGATCGATCGCGATGCAGGGCGTCCGCCGCGGCGAGCCGCAGATCGGCGACGTCGCCCTGGTCATCGGCCTCGGGCTGATCGGCCAGCTCGTGGTGCAGCTGCTGGCGTCGTCCGGCGTGCGCGTCGTCGGCGTCGACCCCGACCCGGAGCGCTGCAAGCTGGCCGAGAGCCTCGGTGCGCTGACCTGCAGCCACCCGGCGTCCGGCGTCGTCGACAACGCGGTGGCCGAGCTGACGCACGGCGCGGGCGTCGACCAGACCTACCTCGCCGCCGGCGGCAACACGAACGACCCGGTGGAGCTGGCCGCGAAGCTGTCGCGCGACCGCGGCCGCGTGATCGACATCGGCAAGTGCAAGCTCGACCTGCCGTGGAACGCCTACTACGAAAAGGAACTGGACGTCCGGTTCTCGCGCTCGTACGGGCCGGGGCGCTACGACCCGTCGTACGAGCTCGAAGGCCGCGACTACCCGATCGGCCAGGTCCGCTGGACCGAGCGCCGCAACCTCGAGTGCGTCCTCGACCTGATCGCCCGCGACCTCCTCGACGTCGAGCCGCTGATCACGCACGTCTCGGACTTCTCGGACGCCGTTTCGACCTACCAGTCCTTGAACGAGGGCGAGCTCAAGGCCGTCGCGGTGCTCTTCCGGTACCCGGAGGCCGTGGCGAAGACCGAGCCGGTCGTGACGTCCGCGCGGATCGGGGTGGTCTCGCAGAAGACCGCTGCGCTCCCGGCGGGGCAGCCGGTGCGCCTCGGCTTCATCGGCGCCGGCAACTACGCGTCGTCGATGCTGCTGCCGCACCTCGCCGAGCGCGACGACGTCCAGCTCAAGCACGTCGCGACGACGTCGGCGCTGTCCGGCGCCAACGCCCGGCGCAAGTTCGGCTTCGCTGCGGCGTCGACCGATATCGACAACGTCCTCGGCGACGACTCGATCGACGCGGTGTTCGTCGTGACCCGGCACAGCTCGCACGCCGAGCTGACCCGGCGCGCGTTGCTGGCGGGCAAGACGGTGTTCGTCGAGAAGCCCCTGGCCTTGTCGGAAGCCGAGCTGCAGAAGGTGCTCGACGCGGTCGAGGAGTCCGGCAACGACCGGCTGCAGGTCGGCTTCAACCGCCGGTTCGCGCCGCTGCTGCACGAGGCCCGCGACCAGTTCGGTCCGCGCGTCGGCCCGGCGACCGTGCGGTACCTGGTCAACGCCGGCCGCCTCGACCACGGCAGCTGGTACAACCAGACCGACTCCGAGGGCTCCCGGTTCGCCGGCGAGGGCGGGCACTTCATCGACACGGTGAGCTGGCTGCTCGACGCCGCCCCGGTCTCGGTGTACGCCACCGGGGACCTCCAGGTGACCCTCGGCTACCCGGACGGCTCGACCGCGGTCATCACGTACGCGGAAACCGGTTCGTCCGGCTTCCCGAAGGAAACCCTCGACCTCACCGCCGACGGCAAGGTCCTGAAGTTCGACGACTTCGTCCGCGCATCGGTGTACTCGCGGAAGAAGTGGGCCAGCTCCCGGCTCCCGAAGGGCCGTGACAAGGGCCAGGCCGCCGAGGTCGGCGCGTTCCTCTCGGCTGTCCGTACGGGTGGTCCGATGCCGATTTCGCTCGCGTCACTGGCCGCGACGACGCTGGCGACCTTGGCCGCGCAGACCAGCGTCGCGAACGTGGCGCCGGTGCGGATCGAGCTGCCGCGGAAGGCGGGTGCCCCGGCATGATGGGTCCCGGCTGGTACCTGCGCCGGTTGTCCCGGATGGGTCCGGCGGAGGTCGTCGGCCGCGCGCGGCACGCCGTCGTCCAGCGACAGTGGCGGTCCGCGCTGCCCTCGGCCCCGGACTGGCCTTCGCACCCGCGGTTCACGGCATCGCTGCCTCCCGGGGTGCTCGGCAAGGTGTCCGGCGAGGCGGTTTCCCGGCTCCTGGCCACGGCCGACGAGCTGATGGCGGGCCGCGCCGAGTACTTCGGCGTGGTACGTGCCGATTTCGAGGCGCCCGACTGGTTCCTCGACCCGAAGACCGGGCGTCGCGCGCCGTCGGACGGGTACGCGTTCGACGTGCCGTACCGGTCGGAGGACGCGGTCGGCGACATCAAGCAGATCTGGGAGCCGTCGCGCCACCAGCACCTCACCGTGCTGGCTGCGGCGTACGCCGCGACCGGCTCTTCGGCTTATGCCTTGCGCGTGGCCGCGCACTTGCGTTCGTGGTGGGCGGAGAACCCGCCGTTGCGGGGGCCGCACTGGGTGAGCGGCATCGAACTGGGCATCCGGCTGCTGTCGTGGGTCTGGGTGCGCCGCCTGCTCGGCGGCTGGGACGGCGTCACGGCGTTGTTCGAGGACAACCCGGACTTCCAGCTCCAGCTGTGGCACCACCAGAACTGGCTCGCGACGCTGCGCAGCCACGGCTCGTCGGCGAACAACCACGTGATCGCCGAGGACGCCGGGCTGCTCGCCGCGGCGTGCGCGTTCGGCTGGTTCCCGGAGTCGGCGGGCTGGCGAGCCTCGGCGATGCGCTCGCTGGACGTCCAGCTGGCGCGCAACACGTTCGCGTCCGGGCTCAACGCCGAACTGGCGTCCGAGTACCACGGCCTGGTGCTGGAACTCGGCCTGGCGGCGGCGCTCGAGGCCGACGCCGCGGGCACGCCGGTGCCGGACTCGACGTGGGACGTCCTGCTCCGTATGACGGACGCGCTGGCGTCCATTGTGGACAACCGGCTCCGGCCGCCCCGCCAGGGCGACGCCGACGACGGCTTCGGCCTCGTCGTCGACGGTGCGGAAACCGACCGCTGGGCTTCCTTGCTGGCGTCCGGTGAGGTCCTGTTCGGCCGCTTGGACTGGTGGCCGCCGCTCCCGGGCGACGACGTCCGCACGGCGTTGCTGGCCGCTCTCGCTTCGCGGACCCCGCGGGCTTCGGGCGTTCGCCCCGGCCGTCGTCCGGCGCACCTGCGCGACGCGGGAATGACGATCCTCCGATCGGGCGAGGTGTGGGTCCGCTGCGACGGCGGTCCCCACGGGTTCCTGTCGATCGCGGCGCACGCCCACGCGGACGCGCTGTCGCTGGAGGTCCGCCACGACGGCGTGGACGTCCTGGCCGACCCGGGCACGTTCTGCTACCACGGCGAGCCGCAGTGGCGGTCGTACTTCCGGTCGACGCTGGGGCACAACACCCTCGAGCTGGACGGCCGCGACCAGTCGGTCTCCGGCGGCCCGTTCCTGTGGACCCGCCACGCGGTGACGAAGGTGCTGGAGGTCCACACCCCGGACCACGGCCCCACCCGCTGGTCGGCCGCCCACGACGGCTACGCACCGGCGGTCCACCGCCGCACGGTCGAGCTGGACGGCGAGGTGCTGAAGATCGTCGACGAAGTCCTCGGCGACCACCAACCGGCAGCGGCCCGCCTGGCGTTCCACTTCGGCCCGGCGGTGACGGTCATGCTCGACGGCAACACGGCCCGCCTCCGCTGGACGGCCGCACCTGGCTCGACGGGGAAGGGGCTGGGGGCCGGTTCCCTGGATGCCGGGGAGGGGAGCGGGTCTGGTTCCGCGGTCGGCGGTGCGGGGCCTGGGGCCGGTTCCTCGGTCGCAGTCGAGGGGAGCGATTCCGGCTCCGCGGCCGGTGGGGAGGGCTGGGCTGTTTCCCTGGGTGCCGGTGCGGGGCCTGCGGCCGGTTCCTCGGCCGCGGTCGAGGGAGGCGATTCCGGCTCCGCGGCCGGTGGGGAGGGCTGGGCCGTTCCCGTGGCCTCCGGTGCGGGGCAGGGAGCCGGTTCCCCGGCCGCAAGCAAGGGGCGGGCAGCCGGTTCCGCCGCCTCCGATGCGACCGATCCGCTGGTCGGGCGGGTGTCCGGTTCGCTCGCCGGGGCTGGGGGCGTCGTGCGCACCGCCGTCATGGAGCTGCCACCCGAACTCTCGTGGACCGTCCACCGTGGTGATACCGAGCCGCCGCTTGGCTGGTATTCCGCGGGCTTCGGCCGCAAGGAACCCGCCACCACCCTTGTCGGCTCCGGGATCCCCGGACATCTCACCACTCTGCTTCGCTTCAGTTAGGACCCGCCCGTGACAGCCCGCCGCTTCCGACTCGGCCGCGCAGCTCCGCTGCTCGGCGTCCTGCTCACGGTCGCGGCGTGCTCGGGCGGCCCCGACACCGACGGCGGCCCGGCCAAGGCCACATCGGCCCCCAGCGGGTCGGTCGCCGCGGTGTGCGACAAGCAGCCGGCCGGGCCGGCCACCGCGCCGGCGGGTGCGGTCGTCGTCGACCCCGCGGTGCCGGGCGACCTGGCGGTGAAGACACGCGCGGCCGGGCCCGGCACGACGTTCTGGCTCAAGCCGGGCAAGCACATCCTCGGCGACGACAAGTACGACCAGGTGTCCCCCAAGGACGGCGACGTCTACCTCGGCGCACCGGGCGCGATCGTCGACGGCCGGAAGATCAACCAGTACGCGTTCACCGGCCACGCGGTCGACGTCAAGATCACTTACGTCACCGTGCAGGGCTTCGCCGCCCCCCGTGACGAAGGCGTGGTCAACCACGACTCCGGCGACGGCTGGCTGATCGAGCACTCGACCGTCCAGGACAACGACGGCGCCGGGCTCATGGCGGGCGCGCGCCAGCAGGTGCGCGGCAACTGCCTGCGCCGCAACGGCCAGTACGGCATGAACGCCTACTCCGGCGGCACGCCGCTCACTGCACTGGTCGTCGAGGGCAACGAGATCGCGGGCAACAACACCGGCGACTGGGAAGCGAAGATCGACGGCTGCGGCTGCAGCGGCGGGGTGAAGTTCTGGCAGGTCGACGGCGCCGACGTGCGGGGCAACTGGGTGCACGACAACCACGGCACCGGGCTGTGGGCCGACACGAACAACAACGACTTCCTCATCGAGGGCAACCTCATCGAGAACAACGACAGCGCCGCGCTGATCTACGAGATCAGCTACAACGCCGTCATCCGGGACAACACGATCCGCAGGAACAACTGGGCCGACGGCCGCAAGTACGCCGACCGCAGCGACAACTTCCCGACGTCGGCGGTGTACATCTCCGAGTCCGGCGGCGAGCCGCGGATCAAGGCCCGCACCGCGAAGATCGAGATCTCCCGCAACTACCTGGAGGACAACTGGTCCGGGATCACGCTGTGGGAGAACGCCGACCGCTACTGCAACAGCCCGGCCAACACCTCCTCGGGCGACTGCACCCGCCTGGTGCCGTCGGTCAAGCAGTGCGCGGCCCCGGCGATCACGAGCGGCGCGCTCCTGGCCGACTGCCGCTGGAAGACCCAGCACGTCGACATCCACGACAACAAGTTCGTCCTCGACCCGGCGGTCGTGGGCTGCCAGGCCTCGTGCGGCCGGATGGGCCTGCTGTCGAACTTCGGCAGCTACCCGGACTGGTCGCCCTACCGCGGCAACGTGGTCCAGGAAACGATCACGTTCCGCCAGGACAACCAGTGGCACGACAACAGCTACGCCGGTCCGTGGACGTTCATCGCGTACTCGGCCGACCGCGTCCTCGAGATCGGCGAGTGGGAAGGCGCGCCGTACTCGCAGGACTCCGGGAGCACCTTCACCGCGCAGGGCGGGGGCTGACATGACGGCGCACCCCGGAACGGCCGGCATCCGCGGCGACGCCGCGCCCGAACCCACGTCCTCGACGCCGAAGTGGGCGGGCGTGGCGTGGGCGCTGCTGATCCTCAACACGCTCGGCTCGACCGGCGCGAAGACGATCCTCCCGCTGCCCCGGTCGGCCAGCCAGCTGGTCACCATGGGCGCGCTGATGACGGCGTTCGTGATCGCGCTGGCGTTGAACAAGCACCTGCGCATCCGCCCGAGCGCGTACCTGCTGTTGCTGACGGCGCTGCTGGGGTTGAGCATTCTCTCCAGCGCCGACCTGCAGGAGGGCGCCGGCGCGTTGTTCCGGTGCTTCCGGCTCACGGTGTTCGTCTCCACGCTCTGGTTGCTGACCCGCTGGTGGGACGGCGGGTTCGGCTTCGTCCGGTCCCACATCCGCACCTACGTGGTCGTGCTCGCGTCGGTGGCGGTCGGCCTGGTGATCTCACCCGGCAACGCCATGCCGGAGGAGTACGGCGGCCGGCTCTCGGGGGCGATCTGGCCGCTGACCCCGCCGCAGATCGGCCAGTACGCGGCGGTCATCTCCGGGCTCACGCTCCTGCTCTGGTTCGGGCGCCGCACGACGTGGCGCAGCGCGCTGGTGATCGTGGTGCCGGCGGTGGCGCTGCTGATGCTCACGCACACCCGCACGGCAACGCTCGGCCTCGTCGCCGGCCTGGCGGTGGCCTTCCTGTCGATGGTGCTGACCAGCGCCCGCGCGCGGAGGGTGTTCGCGTGGACGGTCGGCGTCGGCGGAGTCGCCGGCGTGGTGCTCGCGGGTGCGCTGCAGGCGTGGTTCCTCCGCGGGCAGAGCGCGGACAACTTCTCCAGCCTGACCGGCCGCGCGAAGGTGTGGGACGCGCTGCTGGAAGCCCCGCGCTCGACAGCGGAGTACCTCTTCGGGGTGGGGCTGACGGACAAGTCCTACGACGGCCTCCCGATCGACAACAGCTGGCTCGCGATTTACCACGAGCAGGGTTTCCTCGGGATCGCGCTGGTCGCCGCGTTCCTGCTGACGCTGATCGCGGTCGCGGTGCTGCGGCCGCCTTCTCTGGCGAGGGCGTGCGCGATCTTCCTGATCACCTACTGCGTTTCGGCCTCCTACACCGAAGCGGGTCTCGGCGACGCGTCGCCGTACTTGCTGCACCTGGCGCTCGCCGCGTCGCTGCTGGTCCGCGGGGTGCCGCAATCCGACGAACAAGCATTCATCCCGGCGAAGGGGGCAGACGTGCGAGGTGCAGGCGCGTGAAGGTGCTCGTGGTGCACAACCGGTACCGGTCCGAGCAGCCGAGCGGGGAGAACAACGTCGTCGACGCCGAGGTGACGCTGCTCGCCGAGGGCGGCCACCAGGTGTCGCTGTTCGAACGCCGCAGCGACGACATCGCGGCGATGCCGCTGCCCCGCAAGGCCGCGGTGCCGCTGATGGTGCCGTGGAACCCGGCGGTGCGGAAGGAGCTCGCCGCCCGGCTGCGGGCGTCGCGCCCGGACGTCGTGCACATCCACAACACGTTCCCGCTGCTGTCGCCGTCGGTGGTCGCCGCCTGCGCGGACGCGGGGGTGCCCGCGGTCGCGACGCTGCACAACTACACGATGGTCTGCCCACCCGGCACGCTCCACCGCGAAGGCCGCATCTGCACCGAGTGCGTCGGCGGCTCACCGCTGCCCGCGGTGAAGCACGGCTGCTACCGCGGTTCCAGCGCGGCCACGATCCCGATGGCGGCGAGCATGATCGCGAACCGGCGCCGGTGGTGGACGGGCATTTCGCGGTTCTTTTGCATTTCGGCGGCCCAACGTGACCTCCTGGTGTCGGCCGGGATGCCCGGCGAGCGGATGGCGGTGAAGCACAATTTCGTCACCGACCCCGGCGTCCGCCGCACCGGCAGCGGGAAGCACGTGCTGTTCCTCGGCCGTGTCACCGAGGAGAAGGGGGTCGGCTTGCTGATGCGGGCTTGGGACCGCCTCGGCGGCGCCCTGGGCGTTCCGCTGGTCATCGCCGGCACCGGCCCGATGCAGGACGAGGTCGCGGCCTGGGCGGCCGGCCGCGACGACGTCTCGTACGTCGGCCTGCGGAACAAGGCGGAATGTCGCGCGCTGACCGCCGACGCGGTCACGGTGGTCGCACCGTCGACGTGGCTGGAGGCCTTCGGCCTGGTGGTGGTCGAGGCGATGGCGGCCGGCGTCCCGACGGTGGCGGCGGCGCACGGCGCGTTCCCCGAGCTCGTCGACGACGGTGTCACGGGTCTCCTGCACGTGCCGAACGACGCGGCCTCGCTCGCGGACCGCCTGAGCGCGGTCGTCGGCGACCGCAACCGCGAAATGGGCGAGGCGGCCCGCGTCAGGTACGAGAAGGACTTCACGCCGGCGGTCGGGCTGGACCGGTTGATCACCGGGTACGAGGCGGCGATCAAGGCGTGAGGCAGCTGGTCCGGACGGCGCCCGCGGCCCTGCCTGCCGTACTGCGTGCACCGCTGGCGATGTCGGCCGCGCTGGCGACGGCGGTCCTGGTCGCTCTCGGCATCCTGCACTTCCGAGACTCGGGTCTGACCGGGATCGACGCGGCACTCCTGCCGTCGATCGACGGGGTGCAACCGCCGTGGCGGTACCTCGCGCTGATCATCGACTTCGGCGGCGAACCGGTGGGGTCGGTGATCCTGCTCGCCCTGCTCGCGGGGGTGTGCTTCCTGGCCCGCCGCGTCCGGACGGCCGTGCTGACGGTGCTCGGCGTCGTGGTCACGGTCGCGGTGACGACGGTGCTGAAGCCGCTGGTCGGCCGCACCATCCACGGCGAGTTCCTGTCTTACCCGAGCGGGCACACCGCTCTGGCGACTGCGCTCGCGCTGATCATCGCCCTGCTGCTCACCGACCGGCTGGGGCTCGGGCGCGCGGTCGCGGTGGCGTTGACCCTGGGACTGGCCCTGGTCGCCGGAGTGGCGATGGGCTGGGCCGAGGTGGCGTTGGGCGCGCACTACCCGACGGATGCTGCCGGGGGGTTCTGCGCCGCGCTGGCGGCGGTCCCGGGGACCGCGCGGGTGCTGGACCGCGTCGCCGACCGGCTTTGACGCTTCCGAGCGGTGGTGGCTGTGCGCAGGGGCGGCCGGGTCGCGCACGGCCTTTGCGAAGTGGTCGTCGCGTTCCAGGGTCACTGAGTTGCCGACCGGTCTGTGATCGTCCGACGGGGTGGCTGGGGCGCTGATCGCCTTCGAGAGGCGGTGGTTGTGCGCTGGGACGCCGGCTCGCTCTGAGGGGCGGGTCGCTGGTGACGCGGCCGGCCGGTGGACCCGTCCTGGCCGGGGAATCGGTCTTGGGGAGGTGTCGGTCGCGCCTGCTGCCGTTCGTCGGTGGGGTGACCTATCCGTGAAGGAGACCCTCATGATCCAGGATCTGATCGCCGCCGAGCGGCGGGAGCTGGCCGCGCTGCTCGACGAATTGCCGCCGTCCGGTTGGGACTCGGCTACCTTGTGCGCCGGCTGGCGTGTGGCCGAGGTGGTGGCCCACATCACGATGCCTTTCCGGT
The DNA here is from genome assembly GCF_040682955.1 of Amycolatopsis sp. NPDC051045. NCBI lineage: Bacteria > Bacillati > Actinomycetota > Actinomycetes > Pseudonocardiales > Pseudonocardiaceae > Amycolatopsis > Amycolatopsis sp. NPDC051045. Next base: position 698,322 of record NZ_JBFBCC010000001.1, on the reverse strand, counting down.
TCTCGACCGGACGGTTCGTGCGGGAAATGGTGAAGTCCGGCGGGCGCTTCAACGCCATGGCCGACCGCGTCGCCCGCCGCGAGGCGGCGGAGCTTTCCCGCGAGGTGCTGGTCGCCTCGCTGCGCGACAACGCCGACCACCCGTGGCGGCCGCCGGGCGGGGGTGCGGAAGGTGCTCTGAGCCACGACGTGATCCACGGCCTGGACATCACGACCGCGCTGCAGCTGGATCGCCGGGTTCCCCTGGAACGCCTGGAGGTCATCTTCGCGGCGATGAAGCCGAAGCAGATCAAGTACTTCGGCACCGATCTGACCGGCATCGCGCTGCGCGCCGACGATCTCGACTGGTCGTACGGCAGCGGCACGCCGCTTGCCGGAGCGGCCCAGGACCTGCTGCTCGTGCTCTGCAACCGGCGGCTGCCCGCCGGCCGTCTTCGGGGCGAGCCGAGCGCGCGCTTCACCACGGTCTGAGCTCCGAGTCCGGAGTGGACAGTCGAGCACCGTGGCCTGTGGGAGTGGAAGTCGAAGAGGTCATGTCTCCGACCGTACCGAACATGCGTGCGAACGCCATCGCTGAAAGGGGTGAAGCTGGTGCTGTCCGAAATTCTCCGTTCGCGAGTTTTGCCTTTGACAGCAACGAAAACTGCGATGATCGATGGGGGGCGAGGTGGAAATTGTCGGACCCGGTCGGCAAGCTCGTGATCAGCAGCCGGCGGTCCCACCGCCGAACGAAGAACACTCGTCCTGCGAGTAGGGCCCCGCCCGCCAGCCCGCAGCGTCGACCGTCCTGGAGGTGTCATGCACGACGAAGGTCCACGGCCCGGTGTAGGAGTTGTCGTGCCACCGGTTGGCCTGGCGGAAGGTGATCGCCTCTTCGACCACGGTTCCCTTGTAGGGCGACCAATCCGGGAACGTCCCGAAGTTCGACAGCAGCGCCATCCGTCCGCACAGGCCGGTGCAGCCCACCCGTTCGGTGTCGAAGCGGAAGGTGTTCCCGTGGATCTCCACCCGCTGCGTCTTCCAGCGGCAGTCGTCGTACGCCGGCGCCTTCTCGATCGTGCCGGCGGCACACGAAGACTTTGCCGCCGCCTTCGTGCAGTAGCCCGAGGACGTGTTCGCCGGGCTGTTGCAGAAGCGGTCGGCGTTCTCCCACAACGTGATCCCGGCCCAGTTGTCCTCGAAGGTGTTCCCGCTGATGTCGACGGCCGACGTCCGCGCCGGCACGCGCGGATCGCCGCCCGATTCCGAGAGGTACACCGTCGCCACCGGGAAGTTGTCGCCGCGCGACGCGAACGTGCGGCCCTGCACCAGGGTGTTGCGGCGGAACGTGTTGCCGCGCAGCACCAGGTTGTAGCTGGTTTCGTAGAACAGCGCCTCGGCGTCGTTGGCCTCGAACAGGTTGTCCTCGACGAGGAAGTCGTTGTTGTTCGTGTCGGCCCACAGCCCGGCGCCGTGGTTGCCGTGGACCCAGTTGCCGCGGACGTCGGCCCCGTTCACGGCCCAGAACTTGGCGCCGCCGCTGCACCCGCAGCCCGGCACCTTGGCCTCCCAGTCGCCGGTGTTGTTGCCGGTGATCTCGTTGCCCTCCAGCACGAGCCCGGTGATGCCGTCACCGGCTTGGTAGGCGTTGAGCCCGTACTGACCGTTGTTGCGCAGGCAGCTGTGCCGCACGACCTGGCCGGCGCCGGACATCAGCCCCGCGCCGGCGTTGTCCTCGATGGTGGTGTTCTCGATGAGCCAGCCGTCGCCGGAGTCGTGGTTGACCACGCCCTGGTCCTGCAGCGCGGCGAACCCGCGGATCGTCAGGCCGCGGATCTCGACGTTGCGCGCCTGCTGGGTGAAGGCCGCCCGGTTGACGCCGCGGCCGTCGACGACCGCTCCCGGCGCGCCGAGGTACACGTCGCCGTCCTTGGGGACGACCTGGCCGAACTCGTCGGTCCCGAGCGTGTGGGTGCCGGGCCGGAGCCAGAACGTCGTGCCCGCCGGGTGCGCCCCCGTCTTGGCCGAGAGGTCGCCGTCGACGCCCGGATCGACGGCGACGGCTCCGGAGGGCGGTTGCTCGTACTGGGCCGGCTGGTGTCCGCACACCGGCCCGGGTCCGGCTGCGGCGCGCCCGACCGCCGGGCACGCCACGGCGATCAGGAGCGAGCAAGCAGCGACGAGTATCGAACGAGATCTGCCCATGGCTGGACGTTACGCACGAACGGGCCGGAAAACAGTCACCCTCAAGTGTCCTCATCGGACCCAACGGGTGAATCCGGCCCGCCGGTGCGGGGATCAGGCGTATTTGCGGAACACGGGCTGCACCGGGCGGCCGCCCATCCACGGTGCCGGGTCGTCGGCGTCGAGGGCCTTGCGGTAGACCGTGCAGGCCTGGGCGACGACGTCGATGGTCTTGTCGATGTCCGCTTCGGTCAGCGCGGCGCTGACCACGAACGACGGTCCGAGCACGCCACCGCTGATCAGCTCGCGCAGGAACAGCGTCCGGTACGGCTGCGACGGCTTGCCCTGCTCGTCGAGCGTGCCGAAGACCAGGTTGCTGGCCCGGCCGCGGACGACCACGTGGTCTTCGACGCCGATCCCGGCGGCGACCTCGCGGACGCCGGCGGCGAGCCGGTCGCCGAGCGCGTGCAGGCGGCCGATGACGTCTTCGTCGCGGTAGACGTCCATGACCGCCATCGCGGCGGCCAGCGAGTGGGTCTCCGCGCCGTGCGTGGTCGAGAGCAGGAACACCCGCTCGCGGCCGGTGCGCAGGCCGCCGATCTCCATCAGCTCCCGCTTGCCCGCCAGCGCGGAGACGGCGAAGCCGTTGCCGAGCGCCTTGCCGAACGTCGAGAGGTCGGGCGTGACGCCGTAGAGGCCCTGCGCGCCGTGGGCGGACCAGCGGAAGCCGGTGATCATCTCGTCGAAGACCAGGACGACGCCGTGACGGGTGGCGAGCTCGCGCAGGCCCTGCAGGTATCCCGGCGGTGGTTCGACCGCCGCGGCCGGCTCCAGGATCATGCACGCGACCTCGCCGTCGTGGCGCTGCAGCAGCTCCTCCGCGGCCTGCAGGTCGCCGTACGGGAAGGACACCGTCGCGTCGGTCGTCTCGTCCGGAATGCCTGCGTTCATCGGCGTAGTACCGATGAACCAGTCGTCGGTGGAGAAGAAGGCGTGGTCGGCGCACCTGGCGACGAGTTTGCGGCCGGTGGCGGCGCGGGCCAGCCGGACCGCGGCGGTCGTCGCGTCGGAGCCGTTCTTGGTGAACTTCACCATGTCGGCCGTCGGTACGTTTTCGAGGAACCGCTCGGCGGCGTCGGCCTCGATGATCGACGGGCGGATGAAGTTGCTGCCCTTGTCCAGCTCGCTGCGGACCGCGTCGAGGACGCGGGGGTGGGCGTGGCCGAGGCTGACGGCTCTCAGCCCCGCGCCGTACTCGATGTACTCGTTGCCGTCGACGTCCCAGACGTGGCCGCCGCGGCCGTGGGAGATGACCGGGGCCATCCCTTCGGGATACTGGTCCGAGCCCTTGGCGTAAGTGTGCGCACCGCCGGGGATGACCCGGTGCAGCCGCTCGTTCGCCTTCGTGGAGCGGGGCAGGTTCGTTCCCATGTCGTGGCTCACCTCGTTGCTTTCAACGCCTCTCCGAGAGACGGCGCCCGTTCGTCCCGGTCACTGACCATTGTGACCGGCAGTGGCCACGAAATGTCCAATTCAGGGTCTTTGTACGAAATCGTAATGTCTTCTTCAGGATCGTGCGCCCGATCGATACGGTACGAAACGTCGGAGGGATCCGTGAGTGACTGGAATCCGTGCGCGCACCCCGCCGGGATGTACACCGAAACCTGGGTTTCGCCGGAAAGTTCGAAGGTTTTGATGTTCCGGAATGTCGGCGAATCCGGTCGGAGATCGACGACGACGTCGAAGATCGCGCCGTGCGAGCACCGCACCAGCTTCGCTTCGCCGGCCCCGCCCCGCAGGTGCATCCCGCGGATGACGCCCTTGCGGGACCGGGAAAGGCTGTCCTGGGCGAAGCCGTCCGGGTCGATGCCCACCGACGCGACGACGTCGCGGTCGAACGTCCGGCTGAAGAATCCGCGCTGGTCCGCATGCGGTGTGGGTTCGAACAGGTACGCACCGTCGATCTCGGGCACCGGAATGGCCTTCATCGCCCACCCCCGAAGAGGGCCGCCGAAAGAGCGGCGAACTGGTCTTTGAGCCGTTGCGCGTTCAATTCGTTCCGTTCCAGGAGGGTCTGACGCAGTTCGGCGGAGCGGTTCTCCAGCTCGGTGAACTGCTCGACGAGCCGGTCGAAGCGGACGGTCTTCGCCCGCTGGGTGAAGCCGTCGAGGCCCATCTCCGCCATGAGCACGTCGTTCTTCGGCGCGTACCCGATCGCCACGCTCGGCTTCGCGACCTTCAGGGCGCAGAGCACGTTGTGGTAGCGCGTGGCCACCACGCTGTCCACCGCCGCCATCTCGTGCATCAGCTCGTCCAGGGTCTCCGCCGAAGCCGCCGTCACCAGCGGGGAAGCGGTCTGCTCGATGATCTCGTCGACGACCTGCCGGTCGATCCGGTCACCGATGAACAGCCGGACGGGTCTGCCCTGGTCAACGAGCCACGCGACGAAACGGTTCATCGTGTCCACGTAGTGGCGGTAGATGCGCTCGGCGTCGGCTCGGTCGTCGTTGCCGCCGTAGTAGGCCATCACGCCGACGCCGACGGTGCCCGGCGTGCCGTCGGCGTCCGGGGTCGGGAGGGAGAACGCGAGGTCGGGATAAACCTGGTCGGCACGGGTGTCGACGCCCATGGCGCGCATGGCGTCGCGCGAGATGTCGTCGCGGTAGGAGCGGTAGGCGGCCAGCCGGCCGGACCAGCGGACCAGTGTCCGCGTCGCCCGGGCGCTGATCTCGTTGGCGCCGACGCAGACGAGCGCCACCTTGGTGCCGAAGAGGCGCCCGGTGGCGGAAAGGAGGAAGAGCGAATACGGGAAACCCCAGGGACGCAGCGGCAGCGTCGCTTCGAGCACGCCCATGCCGGGCACGATGACGACGTCCTGCTTCCGGACCCAGGCCGCGGTGCGCGCGATGTCGACCAGCTTGCCGAGGCCCTTGAGGACGACCGAGCGCAGGCCGGACGCCGTCTCGTACTCGGACTGGTTCCAGTGCAGCGGCGTCGTGTCGAGGCCGTACCGATCGCGGACGAGCTCCGGGCCGCCGACCAGGGCGCTCAGCACGGCGTCCGGGTACTCGGCGCGCAGGTAGCCGAGCACGGCTTCGAGGGAACCGTCGTTGCCGAGGTTCCCCGAGCCGAGCAGGCCGAAGACGCCGACGCGGGGCGCACGCTTCACGCGAGCCTGCCTTCCCGGCCGGCCACGATCTCGTTGACCGTGGCGACGTCCGAGGCGGTCGGCGCGCGGTCCTCGACGCGCTCGCCGTGGCCGGAGCGAGCCCGGTTGGTCAGCCAGCTGCCGAGGTGGCCGAAGCACTCGCGCTTGTCGGCGCCCGAGATCGGCGCGCGCCGGATCAGGTCCGCGAACCCGTAGACGTACTCGCCGAGCAGGCGGACGGTGGGGTTCCGGAGCCGGTTCGCGCGTCGCGGGTCCAGATTCGCGCACCGGCTCCGGATGGTCGGGTTGGCCCGTTCCGCGCGGCCGGGGTGGTCGCGGCGGAAGTAGAGCAGCTCGGGTACCTGGTAGAAGGGGCCGTGCAGGGCCATCTCGGCCGAGTAGGTCCGGTCGGCGTGGTGGTAGCTGTCGAGCGGCTTGACGCGGCGGAGGACGTCGGCGCGGATGACGCCGTAGAAGTCGTCGCCGCCCGGTTCGAACAGGACGCTGCGGAACCGGTCCGGCGCGTGCCGGGAGCCGGTGTCCAGCGTGTACTCGAGCGGCTGGACGATGCGGCCGTCGCCGTCGATGATCGCCTGGTCGCAGTGGGCCAGGATGACGTCCGGGCGCTCGTCGAGGGCCTCGACGCACCGTTTGAGCAGGTCGCGGGCGTACAGGTCGTCGTGGGAGACCCACTTGAACAGCTCGGTGCGGGACACGTCGAACACGAAGTTGTGGTTCGGGGTGGCGCCGATGTTCTTCGGCTGGCGGACGTAGCGGATCCGCGAGTCCTTCTCGACGTAGCGGCGGCAGATCTCGTCGGTGCCGTCGGTGGAGGCGTTGTCCGAGATGATCAGCTCGAAGTCTTCGTAGGTCTGGCCGAGCAGGGCGTCCAGCGACTCGGCGAGGTACTCCTCGCCGTTGTACACCGGGAGGCCGAGGCTCAGCCGCGGGACGGTGGTCATGGAGTCCTCATTCCTTGATCGGCTCTTTGATCGGCTCGAAGACCACGGTGGTTTCGTTGGCGCCCGGCGGGACCGGCGGCACGTAGTCGCGCAGCCCCAGCCGCAGCTGGAGCCACCACACGACGGACCCGCCGAGGGTGGCCGTCGCGACGCCCCACGCGGACCCGGCCGCGCCGCCGAGGAACGCGCCGGTGATGCCGAACGTGACGTAGAACAGGGACGCGATCAGCTGCGAGCGCAGGCTCCGCTTGGCCGCGCCGAGGGCGCGCAGGCCGGCCGCGGCGCCCGTGGCGAAGCTCGCGCCGACCACGGCGAGGGTGACCGGGAGAATCAGCGGGGACGACGAGTCCCACACCGAGCCCATCACCCACCGGCCGGCGCCGTCGGGCAGCAGGAGCAGCAGGCCGAGGCCCCAGCACAGCGCGGCGGCGGCCTGCCCGCCACCGAGGATCACGCAGAAGTGCTTCAGCCGGTGCGGCGCCCGCTGAAGCACCCGCGTGCCCTCGGCGACGGTGACCAGGGACAGCCCCATGAGCAGGGCCAGGAAGGGCCCGAGGAGCTGTTCCGCGCCGCGGACCGCGCCGACGGCGGTGATCCCGGCGATGGCGCCGAGGCCGTACGCCCGCAGCTGCGACGCGCCGCTGTTGCTGACGTTCTCGACGAGGTACCGGACGCTGAGGTCGCGCTGCGTCCGGAGCCAGCCGAGCATCTCCCGCGGGTGCGGGAGGATCCCCGTCTGGAACCAGCCGTACAGGGCCGCGACCGCGCCGGAGAGGCCCCAGGCCAGCACGAACGCGACCACGGTGTGGATCTGCGCGGCGACGTACAGCGCCGGCAGCAGCGCCACGCCCCACACGCAGTCGTTGACGAACGCCTTCTTGCCGGCGCCGTGGGCGAAGAAGGCGAACCGCCAGGCGTCCTGCAGCAGCAGGCCGGGCAGGACGACGGCGAGCGCGACGAACGCGTTGCCGAGCGGGCCGCCCGCGGCCAGCCCGGCGACCAGGCTGACCAGCCCGGTCGCGCAGCCGACGCCGATCGCGGTGCCGGCCGCGCTCGCCACGCCTGAGCGCCACCGGTCCTCCGGCACGGCGCTGAACCGCACCATCAGCGGGTCGGTGGCGAGGCCGCGCGAGATGTTGAGCACCACGCCGTAGGTCACCCAGGCGAGGCTGAAGATGCCGAAGGCGAACGTGCCGAGCGAGCGGGCCACGTACAGACCGACGGCGAAGTTGGTCAGGCTGGACACCGCCTGGTCGCCGAGGCCCCAGCTCAGCCGCCCGGCCATGGCGCGCACGGCGCCGTTCCGGAGCAGCGAGCGGGGGACACGGCGATGGTTGGCCACGTCGTTCACTCCTTGACCAGGCCGGCGTCGTGCAGGGCCCGCGCCGCGACGTCGACGAGGTCGAACGGCAGCCCGGCGCGCTCGGCGATGTCGAGCAGGCTGTGGTCGCCGTCGGAGAGGTTGAGCACCCACAGCATCGCCATCTGGGCCTGCTTGGCGTCGCTGCGGCCGCCGAGCGAGTCGTACAGCCCGCGTTTGCCGAGCTGCGGCTCGCCGTACGGGCTGAGGTTGACGTACCGGCGGTTGCGGTCCAGGACGCCGAAAGCGTCGCGAAGCGCGCCGAGCGTGTCCTCCATGGCCGACGGCGAGACGAAACCCGGGTTGTCGGCGGAGGTGTGGTACTCGGGGTAGCCCGCGTACGGCGTGCGCGTCAGCGAGCCGACACCCAGGTTGAAGCCCGGCGAGCAGAACTGGCGCTCGTCGTAGCCGTAGGGCGAGAAGTCGACGACGCGATGCTCCCGCGAGCGCAATACGTGCTGCAGCACGCGGTCGATCTCGGCGTCGTCGCGGCGGGACTTCTTGTACGTCAACGATCCCGGGTCGCCCGCGCACGCCAGCACCAGGCCGTGCTTGACCTTCTCGATCCGGGAGGAGTTGCGGGCCAGCCAGGTGATCGAGCCGATCGTCCCCGGCATGAACAGGAACCGGTACGTGTAGTGCGGCTGCGAAAGCGCCAGCTGCTGGGCCAGCGAGACGGCCACCGCGATGCCGGCGAGGTTGTCGTTCGCCAGCGACGGGTGGCACACGTGGCAGGACACGATGACCTCGTCGGTGACGCGGCCGGGCACGACGTGCTCGGCGTAGGTCAGCGAGCCGTCCTCGAGGGTCGAGTCGATGACGACGTCGTACTCGCCGTCGGGCAGCGCGTCGAGCTTTTCCTGCGCGAGGCAGAAACCCCAGGCCGGGGCGTAGTAGCTGGTCCGGTAGGGCACCCACGACGGCTGGTCGGGCAGGGTGTGCAGGTGCTCCCGCAGCTCGCTCAGCGGCATCCGCGCCGAAATCGGGACGCTGTACCCGACGACGTGCAGGTTCGACTCCTGAAAGTCGATCACCCGCGTTCCGTCCGGAGCAGCGACGTACGCGTCGCGGATGTTCCACTCCTGCGGGATCGTCCAGTCCAGCACCTGGGTGCCGGTCGGGACCTCGTGCCGCTCGAGCGCGATGTGCTCGCCGATGATGTCCAGGGTCTGCCGCACGCCGTCGCCGGTGATGCTGCGGCAGATCGGGTACAGCCGCTCGACCAGGGCGTGCAGTTCCGCCCCGGTCCGCAGCTGCGGGCCCGCCACTACTTCCGCCGCAGGGTGTTGTCGACGCGGCCGGCTTCGCCCTGGCTCTTCAGCCAGGCCAGCCGGGTGAACAGGTGCTGGAACGACTCCCGGGTGAGCCCGAACCTGCGGTAGGCCTCGATGAGCTCGACGGCGCCGTCCTTGACCGACCACTCGCAGGTGAACCCGGGGATCGCCGAACGGAAGCGCGAGAAGTCGACCCGGTAGGACCGCGGGTCGGCGCCGGCCTCGCCGGTGATGTTCAGCGTCGAGCCCGGCACGGCCTCGACGACCTCCTGGGCGATCTCGGCGACGGTGACGTTGTTGTCCTCGGTGCCGATGTTGAAGGCCTTGTTGTGCACGGCCTCCTTCGGCGCCGACAACACAGCGGCAAACGCGCGCGCGATGTCCTGGGCGTGCACCAGCGGCCGCCACGGCGTGCCGTCGGAGAGCACCAGCACCTCGCCGGACAGGTGGGCGTGCGCGGTCAGGTTGTTCAGCACGATGTCGCCGCGCAGGCGGGGCGAGTAGCCGAACGCGGTCGCGTTGCGCATGTACACCGGCGTGAAGTCGTCGTCGGCGAGCTCGTGGACGTCCGCCTCGACGCGCACCTTCGACTCGGCGTACGGCGTCACCGGCTTCAGCGGGGCGTCTTCGTCGACCAGGTTGTCGCCGCCCGCGCCGTACACCGAGCAGGTCGACGCGTACAGGTAGCGCTGGACGCCGGCGTCCTTCGCCAGCTTCGCGAGCTTCACCGACGCGTGGTGGTTGATGTCGTAGGTCAGGTCCGGCGCCAGCGAGCCGAGTGGGTCGTTCGACAGCGCGGCGAGGTGGATCACCGCGTCCACCCCCGCGACGTGCGAAGCGGTGACGTCCCGGAGGTCGACGACGTGCCCGGCCGGGTCGGCGGGGGCGGGCCCGAGCAGGCACTCTTCGAACAGCCCGGAGTCCAGGCCGACGACTTCGTGGCCGGCGGCGGCGAGCACCGGGGCCATCACCGTCCCCAGGTAGCCCTTGTGCCCCGTCAGCAACACCCGCATCGGAATCAACCCTTCAGATCGAGAGTGAGTTTCTTGACGAAAAACGCTTCGGCGTACTTCGTGGCGGCTTCGATCCCGCGGATGCGGGCCAGCCCGAGGAAGGCCTCGCGGTCGTACCAGGGCCGCTGCCGCTGCGAGGCGTAGTGCGCCTGCAGCAGCCGGACCTTCTCTTCGGCGACGTCGTCGGCGAGCGGCTGGTACACCGACGGGCTGCCGAGGTCGCCGTCCCACTTGACGATCTCGTAGCCCAGCGCCAGGTGGTCGCGGAACGCCGTCGGCACCAGCTTCGCCAGCCCGCGGTGGTCCTGGTGCGCGTCGTCGGTGCGTGGCGCCAGGATGACGTCCGGGTCGGCCCGCCGCCGCAGCTCTTCCAGGGCGTTCTTGGCCTCTTCCCAGTGGGCCGGGAACCGCCCGTCCGGCAGCTTCAGCACCGTGACGCCGAGGTCCGCGCCCGGGCAGAACGCCGCCAGCGCGGCCCGCTCCTCGTCCTCGCGGGGCGTGCCGCCGCCGGAGAGGACCAGGGCGTCGACCCGCAGGCCGGGCCGGGAAGCGCACAGCGTCAGCAGCGTGCCGCCGGCGCCGATCGCGATGTCGTCGCAGTGCGCGCCGAGGGCGACGACGCCGCCGAGCCGTTCCGGTCGAAGCCCGATCACGCGATGCTCGCGGCCACGCGCTCCCAGAGCGCCCAGGGCCGGTCGCCGTGGGTGTAGGCGTTGTCCAGCGCCGCGCGTTCCTTCACCGTGTCCGTCGGCTTCCAGAAACCGCGGTACGGGTAGGCCAGCAGGCGGCCGCGCTTGGCGAGTTCGCCGCAGCCGTCGGCGACCAGGTCGCCGTTCTCCGGGATGTGGTCGAACACTTCCTGCCGCAGCACGAAGTACCCGCCGTTCTCCCACAGCGGCATTTCGCTCACCGCGGTGATCGAGCCGACCTTGCCGCCCTCGTCCATTTCCACGCAGTGGAACGACGACTGCGGCGGCACGACCATCATCGACGCGCCCGCGTCGGTGTTGGAGAACCGCTCGATCATGTCGGGCAGCGGCACGTCGGAAAGGACGTCGGCGTAGTTCGCGAGGAACATTTCGTCGCCGTCCAGGTAGTCGCGGACCCGGCGCAGGCGCTCCCCGATCGGCGACTCGATGCCGGTCTGCACGAAGGTGATCGTCCAGTCCGCGATGTCGGTCGACAGCAGCTTCGCCTGCCCGTTGCGGAGGACGAAGTCGTTCGAAATGGTTTCCTGGTAGTTCAGGAAGAAGTTCTTGATGTGCGCCGCGCCGTAGCCGAGGCACAGGATGAATTCGGTGTGGCCGAAATGCGCGTAGTAGCGCATCACGTGCCAGATGAGCGGTCTCGGACCGACCATCGCCATCGGCTTCGGGATGTCGTCGGCCGCGCCGTTGCGCATTCGCATCCCGTAGCCACCGCAGAAGAGGACGACCTTCACTTCAGTGCACCTCGACGATTTCCAGGCGGGGAATGGGGAACACGAGTTTTCCGCCCCAGGCACCCACGAACGACAGCTGTTCGGTCAGTTCCTCCCGGAGGTTCCACGGGAGGACGAGCACGTAGTCGGGCCGGTCCGCTTCGATCCGCTCCGGCGGCAGCACCGGGATGCGCGTGCCCGGGGTGAACCGGCCGTGCTTGTACGGATTGCGGTCGACCGTGTACTGCAGCAGGTCCGTCCGGATGCCGCAGTGGTTCAGCAGGGTGTTGCCCTTGCCCGGGGCGCCGTACCCGACGACGGTCTTCCCGTCGTTCCGCGCCTCGATGAGGAACTTCAGCAGGTCCAGCCGCACGCGGGTGACGCGCTCGGCGAACTCGGTGTACCCGGACAGCTCGTGCAGCCCGGCCGCCTTCTCCCGCTCCAGCACGTCGGTCATCCGCTCGCTGGGCTCGCCCGCCACCTCGGCGGGACGCGCCCACAGCCGGATCGACCCGCCGTGCGTCGGCAGCAGTTCGACGTCGACCACGGTCAGCCCGCCGGTCGCGAGCGCCCGGCGCGCGGATTCGACCGTGTAGTACTGGAAGTGCTCGTGGTAGATCGTGTCGTACTGGTTCTGCTCGATCAGCGTGAGCAGGTGCTGGACCTCGATGGAGACCCAGCCGTCGTCGGCCACCAGCGCGCGGAGGCCCTGGGTGAAGCCGAGGACGTCGGGGATGTGCGCGTAGACGTTGTTCGCGGCCACGAGGTCGGCCGGCCCGTGCTCTTCGCGCACCTTCAGGCCGGTTTCCTCGGAGAGGAAGGCCGTCAGGGTGGGCACGCCGGCGTCGCGCGCCGCCTGCCCGACGTTCACCGAAGGTTCCACGCCCAGACACCGGATCCCGTGCCCGACGACGTGCTTGAGCAGGTACCCGTCGTTGCTCGCGACCTCGACGACGAACGACTTCTCGCCGAGCCCGAGCCGGTCGACCGCGCCGTCGACGAAGCGCTTCGCGTGCTCGACCCACGACGTCGAGAAGGACGAGAAGTACGCGTACTCGGTGAACGTGTCGCCGGGATCGATCAGCGGCGGGATCTGGGCCAGCCAGCAGTCGGTGCACACCTTCAGGTGGAGCGGGAAGGTGGCTTCCGGCTCGTCGAGCTGATCGGCCGTCAGAAATCGCTCACACGGGGGAGTCGCACCGAGGTCCACGACGCCGGCCGTGTTTGTCGAACCGCAGAGTCGACATGTGGTCATCTACCAGGCTCCTTGGCTCGCGGTCGCGATGTGCGTTAGACACGTCGAGCAGGGGCGGAAGGTCGTTACACCGGGACCCGGCAGGGGGTGGACCGATTCGGAACCGCAACCTGGTTCACCGAAGTGTGGCGAAGGTCACGGAGCGCACCCGATCGGACCCGTAACGTCCACAGTGGACGTGGCCATGGCCCGGCTCGTCGCAAGGGCGGCTGAACGCACCGGAGCCCTCCCCGCCGCTCGGCGGAAAGGGCTCCGGCAAGTTTCTGCTCAGGAAGGCTCAGGCGAGCTTCTCCGCGGCCGGGATGACGTGGCTCGCGAACTTCTCCAGCACGGCCGGCCGGTGGACGTGCGGCACCATGCCGAGGGCGACCTGGATGCCGAGCCCGTTCAGCCGCTCCAGCTCGGCCAGCAGCTCGTCGGCCTTCTCGCCGTTCTCGCCGACGTCGAGGATGTGGTAGACGGTCTTGACGATCGAGCCGTAGTCGCGGCCCTCGTTCTCGCAGTGCTGCCGCAGCACGTCCAGCTTGCGCTCCAGCTCCGGCCCGTTGAAGAGGTTGCACGCGTCGGCGTACTTCGCGACGAGTTTCAGCGTCTTCTTCTCGCCGCCGCCCCCGATCATGATCAGCGGACGCGGCTTCTGGAGCGCCTGCGGCACGTTCAGCAGGCGTTCGGCGTCGAAGTGCTTGCTCTTGAACGGCGCGTCGCCGTCGGCCCACATCTGCAGCACGTACTGGAGGTTCTCCTCCAGCAGCTCGAACCGCTCGGCCACGGACGGGAACGGGAAGCCCAGCCCGCGGGATTCCTCCTCGTTCCAGCCCGCGCCGATGCCGAGGACGGCGCGGCCGCCGGACAGCACGTCCAGCGTCGTGATCGCCTTGGCGAGCAGGCCGGGGTGCCGGTAGAGGACGCCGGTGACGACGGTGAGCAGCTTGGCGCGCTCGGTGTGCGCAGCGATGAAGCCGAGGGTGGTGTACGCCTCGAGCATGTCGTTTTCGGTCGGGCCGACGGCGCCGATCTGGAAGAAGTGATCCATCACGGCGATGGAGTCGAAGCCCGCCTGATCGCCCGCGCGGACGACGGCGGCCAGGTCGGCGCCCAGCGCGGACGCGCCGTTCGGCCAGGTGAAGTCGGGGATCTGCAGTCCGAGTTTCATGGTTTCCGACCGTATACCTGGAGTTGCCCCAACTGCCCGGTCAGAAATCGCGGATCCGGAAGACCCGGCCGTGCAGGGAGTCGGTGACCCACACCGTGCGCGTGCGCTGGTCGACGGCGACGTTGCCGGGGTTGACGCCCAGTGACAGCTCGCCGCTCAGCGTGCCCGCCGTGCCGTCGACCCGGCCGAGCCCGTTCTGGCCGCCGTTGGTGTACACCGTGTTCGTGCCCTGGTGCACGGCCAGTGCGGAGGATTCGCTGCGCAGCAACACGGTCTTGCGTTCGGTGCGGGTCGCCGCATCCACAATGGACATGTGGTGGATGCCGGAGTTCGCGACGTAGACCGTGCCGCTCGCGTGGTGCACCGCGACACCCGTCGGGTTGCGCCCGACCCTCACCGAAGCGACGAACTGCCCGGTGTCGATCGAGAACACCTCGACCGAATCCGTGGCGGTGCTCGCGCAGTAGACCAGCTTGCGGACGGGGTCGACGGCGAGCCCGGCGAGGCCCGGCTTCGGGCCCGGCACGAGCGCCGCCAGGGTGCAGCTCACGCCGTCGAGCACGGCGAGCGTCCCGGTGGCTCCGCTGGCGGCGTAGACGCGGTCGGCCTCCTCGTCGACCGCCAGCGCCGACGCGCCGGCGCCCGCGCCGATCACGCTCACCAGGTCGTGGGTCCGGCCGTCCAGCACCACGACGGTGCCCGCCGGCGGGTTCGCGACGTAGATCCGGCCGGCTTTCGGATCGACCGCGACGTCGCCGGGTTCGCCGCCGACGTGGATCACCTCGTCGGCCGACGCGCTCCGCGGATCCACGACGGTCACCGTCCCGGCCTGGGGATCGGTGACGTACGCGAGCCCGGTGACCGGGTTCACCGCGACCCCGGCCGGGGCCCCGCCGACGTCGATCGACCGGACGTTCGCCGCGCGCGCCGTTCCGGGCAGGGCGAGCGCCCCGGCACCCGCGGTGACCAGGGCGAACAGTGTTCGCCGAGGTAGCGGCCCACCTCCCATCGGCGCCTCCGGTCGTGATCGGCTCGGCTCCGAGCGTAACCCGCGTCGGCCGCACCCGAAGGAACTTCGCGTCCCCCGATCGCGTTGTTTCCACTGGGTAAACCACTTCCAGAGCGGACGGAGGCGAGCGCGCGTGCACGGGCACCAGAACGGACTCAGGACGGCATTGCTGCTCGGCCTGCTGTCGGCGATCATCGTCGCGTTCAGCGGGCTCTTCGGCCGCGGAGCCCTGGTCATCGGGCTGGTCGTCGCCCTCGGGATGAACGCGTTCGCCTACTTCAGCTCGGACAAGCTGGCGCTGCGCGCGATGCGGGCGCGGCCGGTGTCCGAGGTCGAGCAGCCGGTGATGTACCGGATCGTGCGCGAGCTCGCGCACGTGGCCCGCCAGCCGATGCCGCAGCTGTACCTCAGCCCGACGGTCGCGCCGAACGCGTTCGCGACCGGCCGCAGCCCGCGGCACGCGGCGGTGTGCTGCACCACCGGCATCCTCGACCTGCTCGACGAGCGCGAGCTGCGGGCCGTGCTCGGCCACGAGCTGTCGCACGTCTACAACCGCGACATCCTGATCTCGTGCGTCGCGGGCGCGCTGGCCAGCGTGATCAGCGTGCTCGCGAACATCGGGCTGTTCTTCGGCAGCAACAACCGCGACGGAAACCCCCTGCTCAGCCTGCTGCTGATCTTCCTCGGGCCGATCGCGGCGGCCGTCATCCGGATGGGCGTGAGCCGGTCGCGGGAGTACCAGGCCGACGCGTCCGGCGCCGAGCTGACCGGCGACCCGCTGGGCCTGGCCTCGGCGCTGCGGAAGCTGGAAGCCGGGACGCGGGCGCGGCCGCTGGTCGCGGAGCCGCAGCTGGTGTCGCAGTCGCACCTGATGATCGCGAACCCGTTCCGCCCCGGCGAGGGGCTGAGCAAGCTGTTCTCGACCCACCCGCCGATCTCCGACCGCATCCGGCGGCTCGAAGAGATGGCGCGCCGCCCGTTCTGATCCCGGCCGGCTGTCCCCGACGACTCGCCCGCGCCGCAGACCCAGCCCTAGGCTGAAGCTCCCGCCGCTACGGCGACTGCCTTCACGTAGTCGCCGTAGCCGGACTTCGCCAGCTTCTTGCCCAGCGCGTAGCACTCGTCGGCGTCGATGAAACCCATGCGCAGCGCGATTTCCTCGAGGCAGGCGATGCGCACGCCGGTGCGGTGCTCCAGCACCTGCACGAACTGGCCGGCCTCGAGCAGCGAGTCGTGCGTGCCGGTGTCGAGCCAGGCGAACCCGCGGCTGAGCTCGACCAGCGTGGCGCGGTTCTGGCGCAGGTAGGTCAGGTTGACGTCGGTGATCTCGAGTTCACCGCGCGCCGACGGCGTCAGCGCGCGGGCGATCTCGACGACCTGGTTGTCGTAGAAGTACAGCCCGGTGATCGCCTTGTTGGAGCGCGGCGTCGCCGGCTTCTCCTCGATGGTGACCAGCTTGCCGTCGTCGTCGACTTCGCCGACGCCGTAGCGCTCGGGGTCCTTGACCGGATAACCGAACAGGACGCAGCCGTCGAGCTCGCGCACGGCCTGCTGCAGGCGCCCGGAGAAGCCCTGGCCGTAGAAGATGTTGTCGCCGAGGACGAGCGCCACGTCGTCGTCGCCGATGAAGTCGGCGCCGATCACGAAGGCTTCGGCCAGCCCGTTCGGGCTCGGCTGCTCGGCGTAGGAGAACGAGACGCCGAACTGGTCGCCGTTGCCCAGCAGCCTGCGGAACATCGGCAGGTCGGTGGGGGTGGAGATGACGAGGATCTCGCGGATCCCGGCCAGCATCAGCACCGACACCGGGTAGTAGATCATCGGCTTGTCGTAGACCGGGAGCAGCTGCTTCGACACCGCCTGGGTGATCGGGTGCAGGCGGGTCCCGCTGCCTCCGGCGAGCACGATGCCCTTCATGGACTGCCTCCCTACTCCGCGGTCACCCCGACCGGGCCCACCCTACGGGCTCGCTTCGCCCGCGGGGGGAGAACGGTGGGAAGGCCGGTCCCTTGCCGAAGTAGGCCTTGCAGCCGAAGTTGTCCTCGGTGGCGATCTCCAGGACGTTCCGCCCGTCGTCGACCGGCAGCAGCGTCGAGGAGTAGTTGGGGCAGAAGTTGTTGTGGATGCCGGTGACGTGCACCGGAGCGGGCAGCTCGTACCAGTGGCCGCTGCCGAAGTCGTCGTTGGCGAGCAGCACCTGGCCGTTGTCCGGTTGCGGTTCGCCCAGCGCGTTGGTGTAGATCTGCCCGACCATGACGATCCGCACGCCGTGAGGGCCGCCGGGGAACAGCGTGATCGTCTGGGCGTGCTGGAAGTAGTTGCCGGTGGCGGTGGTGACCCGGGTGCCGGGGTCGGCGGGGTCGCCCCAGTTGGCGCCGTCGGCCGAAATCTTGAAGTACGGGTCGCAGTAGCGGTCGCCGAAGTTGCAGATCTCGTAGGCGAAGTAGTAGCGGCCGTCGGGCAGCCGCCGGATGGTCGGCATGCCCGGCCGGACCCGGTCCGGCGGGATCGCCACGGTGAGCTGCTTGGTGCCCCAGGTCACCCCGTCGGTCGAGGCGACCCGGTTGAGCACCTGCGCGTACTTCGGCGCCTGCGTCTCGTCGGCGAAGTGGAGCCAGAGCGTGCCGCCGGCGTCGACGGTGAACTCGGGCTCCCAGACGCCGTCGATGTTGTGCGACCGCGCGGCCTCGGCCAGGAAGCTCCACGAGCGGCCGCCGTCCCTGCTGGCCCAGATCCGGATCCCGACGCGCCGCTGTGGCCCGGCGTCCTGCCGGTACGACGCGGCCCACAGCAGCGTGCCCGCCCGCAGCCTGCCGACGCGCTGCGGCAGCTCGTAGACGGTGCCGCAGCACATGCCGTACCGGCCGTCGGGGTCGTGGATCGCGCCGATCTGGTGGAACGATTCGCCTTCGTCGGTGCTCTCCAGGACCGGCGTGAACTTGCCGCCGGCGTCTTCGCTGGTGAGCGTGGCGATGATGTGCCCGCGGCCGAGGACGGAGTGCTCGAGACGGATCAGGCGCGCGTACGCCCCGAAGCCGGGGACGAGCTGCTTGCGCTCGGCCGCGCTCGCGGCCGTCAGCAGCGAGGCGACGGCCGTGAGCGCCAGCACGAAGACGAGCAAGCGGCGCATCCCGACCCCCCTCCACGCGGTGACCGCGCGATTACAACACGGCTGATCGGCAGCCACGGGCGCATTCGCGCGTTCGGGTGACGGACCACTCGCGTAACGCTCCGGCGACGCGGTCCGAAAGATCACCTGGGGGGCCGCGGTGGCCCCGAGGGGGAACGATGAAAGTCCGGCTGGGCTGCGTACTGCTCCTGGTGCTGGCCTCCGCGTGCGCGCCGTCGACCGGGTACGGCACGATCGTCGCGGAGTCCTCCGCCGTGGCCATTCCCACGCCCACCTCGACGGCGCCGCCGGCCCCGCGGGACGTGCCGACGGAGACCCACACGGGCAAGGGCAGCGGCGAGTTCACGACGACCTGGCCGGCGGACCAGGTGGGCTTCTTCACGTTCGAGTGCCCGAAGTGCACGGCCAACGTGATCATCGACACCGACGGCGGCGAGCACGGCCTGGTCAACGCGATCGGCGCGTACCGGGGCACGACGTGGATGAACACGGACCCGGACCGCCCGACGAAGAGGGTGACGGTCCACGCGAACGCGGCCTGGACGGCAACGATCGCGGACCACCGGAGCATCGCGACGGCAGAGAGCGGCAAGCCGGCCTCGGGCAAGGGCGACGCGGTGCTGAAGCTCCCGGCGGGGGTGACGCGCATCCAGTTCACGGCGAAGACCCGCGGCAACGTGGCGCTGTGGGTGATGTCCCCGGAGTACCGCGACCTGATCCTCAACCAGATCGGCGACCTGCAGGTGGAGCGGGACGTCCGCGGCCCGGCGTACCTGCAGGTGGAAGGCTACGAGACGAGCTGGACCCTGACGCCGTCCTGAGCGGACACCCGGGGTGCGGGTGCCCGCGGCGGCGTCACCGGTAGTTGGTGAACTGCGTCCTGCCTGGGGTGATGTCGTGGTGCGGGGCTCTGAGCTGCGGGTTTGTGTCCGTTGGTGGTCGTCGTTGGCCGTCGCTGGTTGGTGCCATCTGTACTGGATTTTGTTCCCGTGCCCGTTGTGCAGGGCTGGAATGCTTATCGTTCGAACGTCTGAATTTCGGTCCGATAGTGGCCGATGCCCTGTTCAGGGTTGATCAGCAGCGTGAAGTCGGGCAGAGCGGTCGAAGCGGGCTGTCCGTTGGCCTCCTTCTGTCCCGGCTCGGCGTCCCATTCGATCAACCTGTCCCGGCTCGGCGTCCCATTCGATCAACGCGATCGTTACGCTCCAGCGGCCCGATGGTAGAGGGATGTGCAGGCCAGCGTCAGCCCCTGCCCCGACATGCTCAATGCCGCTGATCACGGCGTCGCCAGGCGTGATGAACAGGTACGGCTCGAGGACACGAGCAGATACTGGCGCTCTCGCGGGGTGAGATCAGCGATGGTCGAAACCGAACCGACTCGCGCGAGAACTTGGAACGCGCCGTCGCTGCCGATGTTTACCGGAACAAAGGCGCCCGCGAGAATATGCCGGGTGATGTCGTCGTCTTCCAGAAGTGCCGACTCCCAGGTGTCGTAGTCAACGATGTCGCCAAACGACGCCGGGGACCACAGCCCGAACATCCCGGCGTCGGTGGCCATCACACCAGTGGCTTCCATTGGTCGTGCTCCCTTGCTTGCTATGTCCGGACGGTCTGGTCTGTGTCGCCATGGCTTCATTGTCGGTTATGGCAGTGGGCAGGGGCGCGAATTTGCGCGAATGGTTGCCAGCTGAATGAAGAATAGTGATAGCCCTTTGGGGGGTCGATGAGATGCCGTCTGGCCATCCACGGACGCAACGTGCGAGGCCGGCCATCTCGGAGACCTGCCCGTCCGGCGAGGACATCTTCTCCCGGATCCGCGGCTTACCTCGCCTATCGGCCCACGCGCCCCGGCCGACTCGCGGGGGACCGGCCGCCAGGCCGCACGCCCCGCGAGGGCTTGGCCGGGGCAAAGAGCTGGGGCCGAGCGGCCCCGGAGGGGCCGCCTTGATCCTGTAGAGAAAGTTCTCACCAAGCCTCCGGCTCACGGCCAGCGGCTCAACCGAGAAGAGTCCGAAGCGCTGCGGCGTCGCTGGCGAGTTGCGCAGGATCGATCTGGGACTCGTCGCCACTCTGAGGCAGCAGCGGGAACGGCCTCCGCGGGGCAGGGTCCTCGACGAAGCGCGGGAGTAGGTGCGTGTGGAGATGCGGGACGGTGTTCCCCAGTGTCTCGTAGTTCATCTTGAGCGGCCGGTAGAACGTGGCCAGCGCCTTCGCCACGGTCAGAGTCGCCTTCCAGCAGGACTGCGCCTCCGGCTCGGTCAGCTCGAACGGCTCGACGACGTGACGCCCGCGCCAGATGACGAGCGTGTACCAGGCCCTCGGAGACCACGAAGGCAATCGCCTTGCCGGCGGTCGCCTTCGTTGTGCCGTACTGGGCGATGAGCTGCCGCTCGGACGGGAGTACGGCACCCGGGGCGAGTTCGCCCTGCATGATCGCCGCGCGCAGGTCGGCCGCGATCCGTCTGCTTCGGTCTGCGTGACCTGAGGCACTACTTCGCCACGCTCCTGATCTTCGGCGGAGCGAACGTCAAGACCGTCCAACTCGCGATGGGCCACACCACGCCCACGGTGACGCTCAACACCTACGTCGGCTACTGGCCGGACGCCGTCGACCAGACGCGGACCCTCGTGGACTCCGCGCTCGGTTGTACCGACGTTGTACCCACGGGCACCTGAAACCAGATACCCGCAGGTCAACGAGGGTGAATCACCGGTAGTTGGTGAACTGCAGCGCGATCTCGAAGTCCTTGCCCTTGAGCAGGGCGATGACCTCCTGCAGCTGGTCCTTCTTCTTGCCCGAGACCCGCAGCTGGTCGCCCTGGATCTGGGCCTGGACGCCCTTGGGGCCTTCGTCGCGGATGAACTTGGCGATCTGCTTCGCCTTGTCCGACGCGATGCCCTGGAGGATCTTGCCCGAGACCTTGTAGATCTTGCCCGAAAGAGCCGGCTCGCCGGCTTCGAAGGCCTTCAGGGAGATGCTGCGCTTGATCAGCTTCTCCTTGAACACCTCGACCGCGGCCAGCGCACGCTCCTCGGTCTCGGACTCGATCGTGAGCGCCTCCTCGCCGGCCCAGTTGATCGTCGTGCCGGTGCCGCGGAAGTCGAACCGCGTGCCCAGCTCCTTGCTCGCCTGGTTGAGCGCGTTGTCCACCTCCTGGCGGTCGACCTTGCTCACGACGTCGAAAGAGGGATCCGCCACGTGTCCTCACACCTCGTACTCGCTTGTCAGGGACCTCCCAGCCTAGCCCCCACCGGGGGAGGGGTATCCCGGTTGACCCCTGCCGAGGACCCTTGGGTAAGCTTCTCCCCGGCCGGTACGACCGGCTTGGGCGGGTTACCCGAGTGGCCAAAGGGGACTGGCTGTAAACCAGTTGGCTTACGCCTACGGGGGTTCGAATCCCTCACCCGCCACCCAGCAGATACGGCCCCATGACCAGCAAGAACACGGTCATGGGGCCGTACTGCGTTGTGCGGCTGTGTGCGGCCATATGCGGGCCTCGGCGGCTGTTCGCCCCACATGCGCCCCACGCTTTCCGGAGGGGCTACTGCCCGATGAGGGCTCGCTCGACCCGGTCGCGCGCGGCCTGCTCCCCGCCGTCCAGGCACTTCGCGTACACCCGCAGAAGGACGGAGAGGCTGTGTCCTGCCCACTTCGCTACTCGCGTCGGCTCCACTCCGCCGCTGAGCCACGTGGACACAGCCGCGTGCCGCAGGTCATACGGCCGCTTCGCGAGCGGGCCAGCGGCGACCTCGGCCGTGAAGACGATGCCTCGCGCGGCCGCCCACGTCCGGCCGTAGACCGTGCTGCGAACGCGGCCACCGTTGCGGGCACCCCGGAACAGCCGTCCGTCCGGCGCGGTACCGAACTGGCTCAAGTGCGCTTGTAACAACGCGGTCAGTTCCGGTGGGCACGGCACATTCCGCCCTTCTTTCTCGGCTCGATGCTTCAATGGTCCTTCCTCGGAGGCCTCTCCGCTGTTCGTCCACTCCGCTTCGACTTCGGGTCGTGCGCGTTCCAGGCGCAGGTCACCCCATCCCGACTCGGGGATGGACAGGTTTTCCTTCTTCAGGTTCAGAGCCTCTTCCGGGCGGAGTGCGGCGTAGTACATGAGCCCGAAGAACGCCACCAATGGCGGGCCGGGTTTACCACTTTCGGCCACTGCGCTGAGCAGCTTCCGAGCTTGAATCGGGTTGATTACCGATGTCGGGTCGACCTCGTGCAGTGTGAATTTGCGCTTCTTCACCTTGACCTCGTCGAGTGGGTTGCTGTCGAGAAGTTTCTTCTCGTCCACGGCGTACTCGATGGCGTTTCCCAGTGTGGTTCGGCGGTGTCGGATCGTGTTTGTCGACGCTCGGGTTCCGTCTAATTTCATGTCGAGCGCATGGAGAAGGCTTCGGAGAACTTCCGGGCTTGTCAGGTCGCCTACAGTTTTGCTCGACTTCTTCGCGAAGTTGATGGCGTGTTGTAATTCGGACGTGAGGCCGCCTTCGCGCGTGTTCTTGTTGAGTGCGACCTTCAGTGCCTTTCTAAAGGTGGCTGACTCGCCGTCGTACTCTTCGCGCATCATCGCTGTGGTGATTGCGACCAGTGACTCAACGAGGGACTTCCGGTACTTCGGCGACGAATCCGGCCACTTCATGTCCATGTACTCGCAGGCGAATTCGAACCACGTTTTGGTCTCCGCCTGCGTGCGACGTAGGGAAGCGGGATACCCGGTCTCGGTGTCGAACTCCTCACCCTTGCGAGCGGCGGTCATCAACTTGGATCGGAAGCTGTCCGCGAGCGCGAATTCGGTGAACATCTCACCGAACTTTTCCCCGGCGACGATCCAGCGAACGCGGTGCGTCGTCTTCCGTACGCGCTTGATGGTCTCAATGGACCAGATTCGGACGTCGTGACTCGTCGTCATCAGGCGGCCTCCTCGCGGGCGTCCAACCACTTATCAAGGTCAATGCGTCGGATGCGAATCTCGCCATTCGGCAACTTGATGCATCGGGGTGCACGCTTCTTGGCGCGCCACTCGTAGAAGGTGCGGCGGGAGACGTTCAGCTCTTCGCAGACTTCGAGGATCGTGAGCTGCAGGCGGTGCGTGGCCATCGGTGGTGAGCCCTTCGGGTCGCTGTGCGGGTGGCAGCGATGGGCATGGCGGTCTCCTCGGGGGTGCGTAGCGCTCGGAAGCGCTACGGGGATGGCTGGACTGGTCCGCTACGTCCGCTACAGCCGCTACATGCCTGGTCAGGGGCGTAGCGGATACGGCGGGTGTAGCGGCTCTATCCGCTACGGGCATCGGGCGACGTGGCGGCTGTAGCGGATGCGTCCGCTACGCCCCTCGTATCCGCTACGCCTGTGACCTGCGATGTAGCGGCTGTAGCGGACGTAGCGCGTGCAGACAGGTAGCGGCTCCACGCGTCGGCGAGTCCGCCCGGCCCGGACACGGCGTAGCCCTTCGGGATGGCGCCGCCGGGCTGGCGGATGTTCTTCGACGTGACGCCGTAGGGCTTGAGTTCTTTGGCCAGCCGGCGGGAGTCGAGCGGCTTGCCGTTCAAGTCAGCCCACGGGGCTTCGTCCAGCGCGCACAGTGCGTCGATGATCTCCGCGCTCCGCAGCTCGTCGACCCCCCGGGCGGCGAACAGGTCCCGCAGGTCCGAGAGCAGCCGGATGCGCAGCCCACCGCCGTTGCGGTCGGCCGCGGCGACGGCGACGAAGTGGGTGCAGGCCGCCCGCGCCGTGTCCGGCCAGTCTCCGCCGGCGGCGTCGGCGATGGCGATCAGCGGCCGCCAGATCTCCGCCGCCCGGTCCCGGACACCCTCGGGCATGGTCGGGCGGCCCTTGGCCACCTTGTCGGTGACGGTGGCTACCCACGCGGCGAGTTGTTCGCGCAGCGGGGCGGCTTCGGCTTCTACTTCCTCTTCCCAGAATTCGGCGACTTCTTCGTCTTCGCGGCGTCGTTGCATGTGGACGGTGATGGCGCGGGTGGTGATGGTGTCGGGCATGTTCCCGGCGATGCCGGCGAGCGCGGCCGGGGCGTAGACCGGGAACCGTTGGACCTTCATGGCCTTGGCGTCGCCGACGCAGCGGGCGATGGTGGCGGAGCGCTTGTAGCCGGCGTTGAGCAGTCCGCGCAGGTCTTCGGTGTTGCCGCCGTTCTTCGGGTTGAAGATCGTGTCCACTTCGTCGAACAGGATGGTGATCGGTCCCTCGTTGACCATCCGGAACAGCGCGGCTGTGGTGGCGGAGATGGTCATCTCCGGTGCCCGGACCAGGAACTGAGCGACTTCCAGCACGCGTGTCTTCCCGCTGCCTGGTTCCACGCTGGACAGGATCAGCCGCGGGGTGACGTAGAAGTGGTCCGCGGCGTGGGTGTGGGCGTACCAGAGCGCGAGCATGGGCGCGCAGTGCTTCGACGGGAACGCGTTGAACCGCGCGACGAACGCGGTCACCCGGTCCAGCACTTCGTGTCCGGGCAGGACGGTGGTGTGCTCGGCACGCCAAATCGCCTGGCAGTTCTCGGTGCAGAAGTCATCCGACGGCGAGTCGGCGAGCGAGCGTCCGCACTGGCAGCAGGCGCCGTCGTGTGCCGGTTCGCCGATGGCGGAGTCGATCGCCGACACGGTGCTGTCCACGGTGGTCATCGGTGGATCTCCCTACGTGTGGTCGGTCAGGCCGCGTCCGCGGGTGCGGTGGTGGCGTGGGCGGCGGCAGCGTTCGTCACGCGGCGTCCCTCCGGCGGGCAACCGGGTTGCGGATGCCGGCGGACAGTCCGGCGTCGACGACGCGGGCGACTTCGCGGTCGGTGCAGGCGCATCCGGCGGTGACCATGTGCCCGGCCGCCTCGATCAGCGCGGCGCGGGCGGTGGCGTGGTCGATCAGGTTGGCTCCGATCTTGCGGCCGATGGTGTAGGCCGCGGCCGACAGGACGGCGTTGTGGGTGTCTGGTCCGGCCGCACGGACCCGTTCGCACTCCCCGGCGAGTGCCGCCGACCCGTAGTGACTCGGTGTGGCAGAACGGATCTGGACGGGCGCCGAGTTGGCCGTAGACGCACGTTCCGCGCAGGCTTGGACCAACCACCCCGGCAACTCGACCGGGTCGGTGTCGTCGAGCAGTTCGTACGCGCCGGCGTCGGTCACCGACCCCGGTCCTACCGCGTATCCGCCGCCCGCTCGAACGTCCACGTGGGCCGCGATGGCGCTCTGCGAGTTGCGCAGGCTGGTTCCGGCCGGGGCGAGGTAGTACAGGTGCCGACCGCCGGACGGGGTGGCCACGGTGTAGGTCGCGGGCAGTGGCCCGCCCCGCTGCGTGGCGAGCGCGGTGAGGTTGTCCCACCCGTCCGGCGCGTCCGGGTCCAGGACCACCAGCCCGGCCGGGCCGGTCGCTACGGCGATGTTGAATCGCCCGGCCTCCCAACAGCGGCGGATACGGGGGGTGTCGCGGTGGGCGCGGTTCTCCCAGTCCTTGACCATCGGCCGGTTCTTGGTGCCGGGGGCGAGCGGGAAGATCGGCCACCCCATCCCGACGAGGTAGAGCGCCCATTCGAGCAAGTCGTTGCGTTCCATGTGGACAGTCCTCTCAGGTCGGTGTCAGCCGGGGCAGGGAATTCGGGACGTGTCGGGCTCGTCCACGTAGCGGTCGTATTGGGCTTCGGTGATGCGCACCTCCCGCGTCGCGGCGCGGTCGAGCGGTTCCGGGACACCGGGGTGGGTGCACACCGCGGTGAAGCGGTCGCCCTGGTAGTCGGCGGTCAGGGCGTAGACCACCCACCGCCCGGCCGGACGGGCCGGGGTCGCGTGTCGCGGCGGCGCGGTCGTGGTCGGCGGGTGCGTCGGGCTGGCCGGCGCGGTGCCGGCGGTGGTGGTGGTCGTGTGGTGCGGGGCGTGGCAGGCGGCCGGGGTGGCCGCCGCGAGGGCGATGGGCGCCGCGGTGAGCAGGGCGCGGAGGGTGGTGTGCGTGGTCAAGACAAGTCCTCACGTCGGTCACGCTGTGTGACAGTTTTAGGGCGTGTTCGGCCAGGGCTAGGGCCGTGCGGTGTCGGCCGAAGCCCGGGATTTCCAGGATTCCGCAGGTCGGTGCGGGGGAGGTCTAGATACCTAGAGTGCTGTTCACGGCCATTGTGTGGGTCTAGGGGAGGGGTCTAGGTCTAGGGGCGGCGGAGTCTAGGACGGCCACCGCCCCTAGCTCACGTTTTCGGTTACGCTCTGTTGTTCTTGGCAGTGGCGAGGACGTCGCGGGTGTAGCCGTTGCGGTTGGCTCCCTTACCCGTGGCCGGGTCGGTGCCCCACACCTGCTTGGGCTTGACGCCGGTCGGCTTGAGCGCGGTGGCGAGGTTCTGCGCGGTCCAGTCCCGGTACTGGCTGGGCCGCAGCTCGGCCAGCCGGGTCACGATGACCTCGGACCACAGCTTGTCCTCGCCGCGCTCGAACACCGCGATCGTGTCGGCCAGCGGGTCCAGGCGCGCGGCTTCCACATCGACCTCGACCCCGGCGGCGTAGCCGGTCAAGTTGCCGATGGCCTCGCGGCGGGCGCGGGCGCCGGCCACGATCTTCTTCGCGTCGGTGGCGTCCTTGTACACCGACTTCACGATCTTCGCGTCGTCGCCCTCGCCGGCGAGGTAGCCGATGCCGAGGTCTGAGCGGGCGAACATCGTGGCCCGGACACCGTTCTTGTGCTGCCCGGTGCCCAACACCATGTCGTTGGCGGTGTGACCCATGACCTTGAGGCAGAACCGCAGGACGGCGTTGTCGGAGATCGGCGTGGGCAGGCTTTTGGCGTCCGGCCGCTGCGTCGCCAGGATGATGATCATCCCGAGGGCGGGGCCGCGCTTGACCAGGTCGGTGCAGATGGCTTCCAGTTCTTCGCCGTACTTGGGGTGCTCGAACCAGATCTGGCACTCGTCGACCCCGACCACGATCGCGGCCAACCCGAGGTCCTTGCGGGCAGCCAACTCGGGGGTGACCTTGTTGTCCGGGCACACCGACTCGGGCAGGCCGCGGATCACCTTGATCCGCCGGCGCATCTCCTCCCGCAGCCCGCGCATCTCGACCACCATGCGTTCGATGTCGTCCAGGTCGTCGCCGACGCCGTAGGCGTGCGAGACCGGCGCGAGGGAGGCCAGGTCACCAGTGCCCTTGAGGTCGTAGCTGTAGAGCACCGCCCGCGGGTCCAGTGCGGCCATCAGCATGAGTTCCCGCAGTGTGACGGTCTTGCCCATCCGCGGGACCGCGCCGATGATCATGGATGCGAACATCAGGGTGATGTCGACCCACCGGCCGCGCTGGTCGGTGCCGAACGGCTGCGGCTTGAACAGGTCCACGGTCGCGCCCGGCTTGGCCAGCGGCCAGGGCTTCTGCCTGGTCTTGGACATGTCCCGGTCCCCGACCCACAGCACCAACCGTCCTTCGTGGACCTTCGCATCCCCTTCCGGCCACACACAGCCGATCTGGCGGCGCAGCGCGGAGGACAGCTCTTCGCGCTTGCCGATGACGTCCCCGGCGGTCGAGCCCGGTGGGAGGTCGACGTCGGCGCGCCAGCCGTCGCCGTCGCGGGCGATCGGGTTGGGAAACTCGATGCGCTTGCCCTTGGCGATGGCCTGATTCAGCCCGCCGATGCCCAGCGAGCACAGCGCGTCTTCCAGCATCGCGGAGGTGAGCTTGGGCGTCTTGACCGCGTCCACCGCGCGGCCGGCGACCGGCTTGTCGGCCGGGGCACCCCACCAGCCCACGACGGTGAGGGTGGCCAGCAGCAGCGTCCAGTTCCACACCGGCGCCACGAACGTCCAGCACAGGTACACCGTCGCCAGTAGCACCAGGATGGCGACCAGGACCGGGGCGGAGCGGCGGCGCACGGTCTCGTTGCGGGCCTCGCGCAGCTTCATGTACACGTCCGCGTCGTTGCGGTCGCGGGCGTTCATGCGCACCGGCTTGGATTCCGCGTCGTACACCCACCGCCCGACGCGGGCGGTCAGGCGGCACAGCGCGCCCGGGGCGCGCAGCAGCGCGGTCGGGACGTACACGGGCACCCGCAGCGCATGGAACGCGAAGGTGTGGGCGGCGTAGTGGACCAGGAACCGGGCGCGGGAGCGGAACTCTTCGGCGGAGGTGAGCCACTTGGCGACCAGCGGGCGGGCGGTGGCGTCGGAGACGGTCTCCCACCACGACGGCTTGGCCTCGGCCGGGTCGACCGGTGCCGGCGGGGTGGCCTGGTCGCCGACCTCGGTGGCGGTGTCGACGTCCGCGCCATCCAGCACGGTGCCGGCGTCGGCGAACCGGTCCTGCTCCGGGATCTCCTCGGCGGTGCGGGCGGTGTCCGGGCGGATCGGGACGACGTTCCCGGCTCGGGTGGTGGCGGTGTCGGTGGCGTTCGGGTCGGTGTTCACGGGGCCGTCGCCCGTGGCGTTCACGGGAGCGTCGGCCGGGGTGTTCGTGGACGGGTCGGGGGTGCTGTTCACGGAAGGGAGCCCTTCGGGGGTGTGGTCGTTCACGGGGTCGGGGGTGTGGTCGGCGGTGGTGGACATCAGGCGGCCTCCCTCTCCTGCGCGGTGGTCGTCTGGTCGGCGGGCTCCGGCGCGACGGCCGGGCGGGTGGTGGTTTCGGCGGTCAGGTCGTCGGCGACGTTCTTGCTGGTGCCGCGGGAGATGCTCGGGCACACCGAGCGGACCCAGGCTGGGGTGATCTCGATCCCGGGAGCCCAGGCGGCGCGAACTTCGGCCAGGTAGTCCGCCCGGAGCTTGCGGGCCGGCTTCGCCGCGGGCTTGCGGGCGGCTGGGCGTCGGCGGGGGCGGGTCGGGGTCGACGTCGGCGACTCGACCACCGGGGCGGCCGGGGCCCCGCCGGGCACCTCGGGTGCCGACTCGGCAGCGGGTACGGGGGCGGAGGTGACTGCGGTGTCCCCCGCCGTATCCGCCTGTCCCGTGAACGCGGTCCCGGCCGCCTTGAACACGGCCTCGGTGAGCTTGTCTCGCAGCACCGGCGCGGTCTCCGCCGCGAGGAACACCAGCACCGGAGGCACCGAGTGCAGCACCACCCCGGCCACGTCGAAATGCGTCCAGGACTTCCAGGTGTTCATGACGTAGGTGGCCAGGAACGCGAACCACTTCGTCCGGTGCGCCCACGCCCCGATCTCGACCTGGTACCGGGCGGTCACCTGCTCCGCCCGCAACACCGCCACGAGAACGAGCGACACCATCGGGTCCAGCAGCCATCCGGCCAGCCAGCCGAGCGACCAGGTGGCCGCGCCGGCGGCGGCGAAGGACTGGACGTTGACCATCGTGAACGCCAGGCCCAGGAAGATCCCGAGCCAGATCACCGCATCGATCTGCGTGCGGACCTTCTCCACCCGCAGCGCCACCACGTCCGGGTGGTTGGACAGCCGGCGGACCTTCGCGGCGGTGGCGGCGTCCTGGGCGAGCTTGTCAGCCTGGGTCAGCGGCTGGTGCCGGGCATCCGCCGGCGCGAGTTCCGTGCTGGTCATCGGCGACCACCCCCGTGGTGGGTGACGATCTCGGTGATGGCCATCAGCCGCACGATGGTGTTGGCGGCAAGCAGGGCCGGGACGATGAGCGCGATCCACGTGGCCGTGGTGTTCTGGATCTTGACGATCACGAGCCACTGGACGAACGCGATGACCGCGGTGCACAGCACCAGCCGGAGCAGGTTGGCGGTCATGCGGGTGACCTCCCGGACACCGCGCAGAGACCTGGTGGCGGACTTGCGACCGGCGCGCCACACGGAGAACGTGCCGATCAGGGCGAGTCCACCGAGGACGTAGAGGGTCGTCGTGGGCATCAGGCCACCACCTTCGGGTAGTCGACGCACGCGCGGCGCGCGGTCGGAAGTGGGATCACCGGCGCGAGCCCGGTGGCGGGAAGGTCGGTCGGCGACTCGGTGGGTTCGCCAGTCACGTACTCGTGCAGGTGGGAATCCGGGTCGAGCCCGGCGGAATACAGGCAGGCGTCGCAGGTGCGGTGCGGCTTGGGCAGCTCGGCCCACCCGAGTTCGCCGCACTGCCGGCAGGTCCGGCGGGCGGCCATCGCCTTGTCCAGCGCGGCGGCGCGGGCCGGGGTCATCGGCCGGACCGGCTTCGCCGTGGCGACGAGGTAAAGGTTGGCGTAGACGAGCTTCCCGGCGCGCCGGCAGCGGAAGTACAGCACCGCCACCGGGTCCGCTCCGCCCGGCCGCAACCCCAGCGCCCGGAGCTGGCGACGCGTGGCGAGCAAGGCGCGCGGGGCGATGCCGTAGGACAGCAGCGGCAGCCCGTCCACCCGACCGCGGGTGAACTCCAGATCCGGCGACCACGCCACGGGCGCGAGCACCCACGGGAACTTGCGGGCCATCACCGATCACCCGCCAGCAGCGACAGTTCCCGGTCCCAGTTGATCCGGGCGGCTTCGGTGCCGGCCGGGACCATCGCGTCGGCGTTGTCCAGGAACCGTTCGAGGTCGGCACGGCGGAACCGCAGCAGCGCCGGCCCGATCCGGTTCGAGGAGTCCCGCAGCTCGACCCACGTCACGGCGTCGGTGAGCACGTCCGGGTAGACCGTCACGTCGCCGATACCGCAGCAGGCGTCCAGTCCTCCGGCCAGCAGCTCCCGCGACAGCAGCCACGTCACCGGAGTCGGGGTAGTCGGGATCTCGACAGCCACCGCGAACGGGTCGGACACCCGGTAGGTCAGTGCCACCCGGACCACGTGCCAGCCGAGGGCCGGGACGTCGGTGGCGGGAATGAGTCGCGTGGTGATGTGGCGGCGGAGTGTCGTGCGGGCGGTCAT
The DNA here is from genome assembly GCF_040682955.1 of Amycolatopsis sp. NPDC051045. Lineage (NCBI taxonomy): Bacteria > Bacillati > Actinomycetota > Actinomycetes > Pseudonocardiales > Pseudonocardiaceae > Amycolatopsis > Amycolatopsis sp. NPDC051045. The sequence goes on along the minus strand of NZ_JBFBCC010000001.1, from coordinate 667,678 downwards.
CGGACACCTGCCACGACGTCGAGCAGCACGTCACGGACCCGGCGCAGCCGGGCGGCCAGGGACAGCTCCGGCGCATTCAGAACGAGTTCCGCCGCGCGGGCCGCGTCGGTCAGGCCGCCGTCGAACAGCGCACCCGCAACGCGGAACAGGGTTCGCATCTGCGCGACCGTCGCCGCGCCAGCCGCGGCGGCCATGATGTCCAGCTCCCCTGCCGCTTGGACCAGCCAGCGGGTTCGCTGCGGCGAGGTGACGGGCAGGCCATCGTTGAGCAGATCACGCAGGCGCCGGACCGGTGTGCGTTCCGGGCGCAGCAGCGCAAGGAGTGCGGTTACCATCGGGGTCCTTCCCGTGTTGCCATGTGAGTGGTGGGGAGTCCCGGCCTGGTCGGAGCGTTCTTGGCGGTTCGAGCCGCCCAGGCTGGGGTCAGAGACAGCGGATACGGCGGGGATGCCGTGCGGTGCGGTCATGTCAGCGCCGCCAGCAGCAGCGCGGCGGCCAGCAGCGCCAGCCCGACCACCAGCAGTCCCATGGCGGCGGAGATCTGCCGGTACTTGCGGACTGCGATCCCGCCCAACAGGGCGGTGTCGACGGCGAGGGTGGTGGAGACCGGGACGCTTCCGGCTTCCAGCAGCGCGGCCGGGCCGTTGTAGGCGGCGTCCAGCCAGGTGCCCGGGGTCGGGAACTGCGTGAGCCGGGGTCGGACTGCGGAGAGCAGCACCAGCACCGAGGCGAAGATCGGGGCGGCGGCCACCCACAGCGCGACCGTTGCCGGAACCGAGGTCTGCCGGGTGGTAAACGCGACCACGCCGGAGAAGGCCAGACCGACCAGCCCGAGCAGCGTGGTCACCTTCGTATCCGCCTTGGCCAGCTCGGCGCGGGCCTGTTCGTGAGCCATGTGGACGCGGGGCATGGCTTCTGGGTAGGTCATCGTTCACTCTCCTTCGGTCATCAGCCGATGCCGTCGTGGCGTTTGCTGTTGGCGTTCCAACAGGCGTCGTTGAAGCAGTTGCCATTGGCGTTGGTCGCCTGCCCGCAGCCCGGGCAGAGCGGGTTGCTGTTGCCGCCGCACGGGCGGGGCGTGGTGACAAGGGCGAGAACGGTGGTGCGGGACATGCTTTCCTCCGAAAGTGACGTGGGATTGGTGTGGCTTACGCCGCTTCCTCGCGGGCCGACGTGGTGATGTCCAGCCGAGCCGGCAGCACCCGCAGCGCCGCCCGATCGGTGCGCCGGCGGGTGCGGTGGGCGTGCTGCGGGTCGGTGAACGCGTGCCGGGTGCGGACCTCGGCAACGGCCGTCGCGGCGGTCAGTTCCTGGTCGACCTCGGCCAGCAACGCGTCGATGGCCGACTCGTCCAGGCCGTCCGGGCTATAACCGTGACCAGCGGGAACGCCATCAACGGCGGCCCAGGCGGTGCGGTTGGTGATTCGTGCGGAGTTCATCGGAAGCCCTTCTGATGGTCTGTCGTTGGCGACCATCAGAGACTCACATAGCTCTACTAGTAGAGTCAACCTAACTCAGCTAGTAGAGCTAGAGAAGTGCAGAGATTCACCTAGTTGGGCTAGTAGGGTGGCAGCTATGCTGGGCGCATGGATGCCCTCGACCCGGACGACGCTCGTCCCCCGTTTCAGCAGGTAGCGGCGGTTCTCAAAGCCGCGATCGTCACTGGCAAGTTGCGGCCGGGCGACCGGCTGCCCTCGTACACCGACCTGGCGTCGCAGTACGGCGTGGCGCCGATGACTGCCCAGAAGGCAGTTGGCCTCCTTCGGGATGAGGGGCTGGTCATCTCGCGGCAGGGGAAGGGCTCGTTCGTACGTCAGCGCACGGAGCGGTCCGTGGGTCTCAGGCCGCACGTAGAGGCCGTCTTCGAGAGCGGGGCAGTTGCGATCGACTTCGCCGGGTTCTCGGGGGAGACCTTGCAGGGTGTCATCAGTGAGCCGCTGGACAAGGTGCGCTCCGGCCGGCTCCAGCCAGAAAGCTTGCAGGTTCGCATCCTGCTGCCCGACCTGTCGAAGCCGCTCGGGCTACCGGCGCTCGCGCCCGACGGCGTGGACTCGCCGGACGTCCGTAAGCGTGCTGAGCGCATCGTGCAGCGATCTACGCAGGGGGTCGTGGACACGGTGCAAGAGCTCGCTGCGCTGGGCTTGGTCGAGTCGGCGTCGGCGCAGGTGCGGACCTACCACTCGCCGCCACTCTTCAAGCTGTTCCTGCTGAACCAGGCTGAAGCCTTCTTCGGGTTTTACCCCGTGCTTCAGCACTCGGTGGCCATCGGGGGAGAGCCTGTCGAGATCTTCGACCCTATGGGTAAGGACGCGGTGCTGTTCCACTACGCAAAGTCCGAGGACCCTGACGCGATTGAATCGCAGTACGTCGACCAGGCGCAGAAGTGGTTCGACAGTGTGTGGAATTCGGTAGCTAAGGATGTGGAGAATTAGTGGCCGATCTTCGTGAGACGCTTGCTAGCGCCAAGCTGATCCTGTTTGACTTCGACGGTCCCGTCTGCGACGTATTCGCGGGATTGCCCGCATCGACCATTGCGCGTCGGCTTGAGCAAATTCTAGGCGAGCGCGTTGACTCGGATGACCCGTTGCGAGTTCTTCAAGAGTCGACTCGATTCGGTCAGGATGTCGTTCAGGCGATTGAGTTCGAGTTGGTGCGTGCCGAGTTGGAAGCGGTCGACATTGCGACGCCGACTCCTGGCGGTCTTGAGTCGATGCGGGCCGCGTTGAATGCAGGGAAATCGGTTGGTGTGCTGAGTAACAACTCTCCGAAGGCTATAGCCAGATTCCTGCTCGCGGCCGGATTACTGGCCGATGTGACGCCGGTCGTTGGTCGCCCTTATGGAAGGCCGGAGCTGATGAAGCCGCACCAGTACACGCTTCAGCAGGCTCTGATGGGTGCTCAAGTGCAGCCGGGCGATGTGGTGTTCATTGGCGACTCGGCAACGGACATTGAAGTGGCGTTGGCTGGGGAAGTGGCACCTGTCGCGCTTGCAAATAAGCCGGGTAAGCGGGAGTTGTTCGAATCAAGTTCTCCGCTCGTTGTTGATGACATGTTTTCGATCATGACTTGCCTTCAGGCTATGCAATAATTCGCGCTCTCGGCGGTACCGATATTTCGCGATGAATGGTCCATTGGTCGCCGTCAGGTGCGATGCAAGTCAGTCGGATATGTAGCTTGGTTCCTCGTTCCTCGTCAAAATCGACTACCCAGTAGACCGCGTCCCCCGTTGTTAGCTGGTCTCGGTCGGGAGAGCTGTCGAAGGTGGGCAAGTAGAAGGCGATCAAGGGACGACCTTGAGGAGATGTGCCGTTCATGCCAGGCCGGAAGTAGAAGCCTCTGCTGTCGACAATCTCGGCTTCGATCCTCGCGAGAGGGGGAGACTCCTGAAGGCGAAAGTGCAGAACGCGCCAGGCTCCACCGTTATGGCTCTGCAGCTCGCCCGGGCTCACCTTAGGCGTGCGCTCCTCGTGTCGCCGGTCCTTGTCGAGTCGCGCTGTCTCTGCCGCTGCCTCTGCGGAGACAGCCGCGGAGTCCGCCGCTGCCTTCGCGGCCGCGGCCTGCTGGCGTCCGTAGTACGCGCTGGCTCCGGCGGCCAGTAGGGCGAAGATCGACACGATGAGCGCTGCGAGTGCCATCACGCAAGTATCGGCGTCCGGACGGGGTGACGATGGCGACGCGCCGCGGCGGAAGGGGACCAGGCGACGTCACCGCCCCACATGTGCCCCACGGGGACGCTCGTCAGCAGTGTTTCCGCTGGTCAGACAGCATCTAGATGTCAGTCTGTAAACCAGTTGGCTTACGCCTACGGGGGTTCGAATCCCTCACCCGCCACGCTCCGCGAACGGCCCCGTGATCACCTGATCACGGGGCCGTTCGCTGTGTCGCGATCCTCGAGCAACAACCGTGACGGCAATTGACCACACGGTTCGGCGGGCTTTGTGCCGCGCAACGGGCGAAGGTTCGTTCCGCCTTTCGCCCGCATTCCGGAAAACTCGCCTGAATCGGTAACGGCCTCCGCGATCCGCCCGACCCCGCAAGGGGCAGGGAATCGATCAGGGGAGGTGCCCATGCCGGTTTTCGGGACGCTCGACCGTCCGGTGCGCGAGCAGGCGGTGCGGGACGGGGGGACGGGGGCCGCGGCGAGGCACGACCATTCCCGGCTCCACGCCGTCGACGAGGCGCTGAAGGACTGTCCCGGCGGCGTGCTCCTCGACGTCGGGTGCGGGCCGGGGATGGTGGTGCGGCACCTGCTCGACGACCGGCCGGGGGATTTCGCCGTCACCGGGTGCGACCGGTCCGCCGCGATGGTCGGCGCGGCCCGGCGGCGCGCCGGAAAAGGGGCTAGCTTCTCCGTCGGGGACATCGAAGAACTGCCGTTCGCCGACGGTGCTTTCGACGTCGCACTCGCGGTGAACGTGCTCGAACACGTCGACGCCGGACCCGCTCTGCACGAAATCGCGCGCGTGGTCCGCCCCGGCGGGCTCGCCGTCGTCACCACCCTCAATCCGCGCAGCCCCTACCGGCTCGTCGAGCGGGCGCTGGGCCGCCGCAGCGGGAGCCGGGCGCTCGCCCCGCGGCGGCTGCGCCACGAGCTGTGGCGGGCCGGGCTGCAGCCGGTGGACACGCTGTTCTACGACGTCACCGCGCTGGTGCCGCCGCTGGACCGGCTGGTGCACCGCTGGGACCGCCGGTGGCGGGCGCACCCGGAGACGACCGTCGCCCGTGGGGTCGCGGGCCGGCTCGGCACCGGGTACCTGATCGCCGCTCGGCGGCTCTGAGCGCAGGGGAACGGCCGGTTTCCCTGGGGGAAGGGGAAACCGGCCGTCCGGGGGCGGCGGCGCTCGGGGTTACGCCGCCTGGGAAACCGGCGTCGAAGCCGGGGTCAGTGCGAGGTCGAGGACCTCGCGGACGTTGGCCACCGCGTGCACGTCCAGCTGGGCCAGCACCTCGGCCGGGACGTCGTCGAGGTCCGGCTCGTTGCGCTGCGGGATGATCACCGTCTTCATCCCCGCCCGGTGCGCGGCCAGCAGCTTCTGCTTCACGCCGCCGATCGGCAGGACGCGGCCGGTCAGGGACACCTCGCCCGTCATCGCGACGTCCGCGCGGACCACGCGGCCCGAGAGCAGCGACGCCAGCGCCGTCGTCATCGTGACGCCCGCCGACGGCCCGTCCTTCGGGACCGCGCCCGCCGGGACGTGGACGTGGATGCCGCGGTTGCGCAGGTCGCCCACCGGCAGTTCCAGCTCCGCGCCGTGCGACCGCAGGTAGGACAGCGCGATCTGCACCGACTCCTTCATCACGTCGCCGAGCTGGCCGGTCAGCTGCAGCCCGGACGCGCCGGACTCCTGGTCCGCCAGCGACGCCTCGATGTAGAGGACGTCACCGCCGGCGCCGGTCACCGCCAGGCCCGTCGCCACGCCCGGGGTCGCCGTGCGCTGGGTCGACGCGGGCAGCGACGACTCCGGCAGGTGCCGCGGGCGGCCCAGGTACGTCTCCAGATCGGCGGCGTCCACGGTCAGCGGCAGCGAAACCTCGTCCATCGCGACCTTGGTCGCGATCTTGCGCAGCACCTTGGCGATCGTGCGGTTCGCGTCGCGCACGCCCGCTTCGCGGGTGTACTCGGCGGCGATCCGGCTGAACGCCGCGTCGGTCAGCGTCACGTCGGACGTGCCCAGCCCGGCTCGCTCCAGCTCCCGCGGGAGCAGGTGGTCGCGGGCGATGGTGACCTTCTCGTGCTCGGTGTAGCCGTCCAGCGTGACGAGCTCCATGCGGTCCAGCAGCGGGCCGGGGATGGTCTCCAGCGCGTTGGCCGTGGCCAGGAACACGACGTCGGACAGGTCGAGCTCGACCTCGAGGTAGTGGTCGCGGAACGTGTGGTTCTGCTCCGGGTCCAGCACTTCGAGCAGCGCCGAGGTCGGGTCGCCGCGGTAGTCGGCGCCGACCTTGTCGATCTCGTCGAGCAGCACCACCGGGTTCATCGAGCCGGCTTCCTTGATGGCGCGGACGATCCGGCCGGGCAGCGCGCCGACGTACGTGCGGCGGTGACCGCGGATCTCCGCCTCGTCGCGGATGCCGCCGAGGGCGACGCGGACGAACTTGCGGCCCATGGCCTTCGCGACGGACTCACCCAGCGACGTCTTGCCGACCCCGGGAGGGCCCGCGAGGGCGAGCACCGCGCCGGAACGGCGTCCACCGACCGGGCCGAGCCCCGATTCGGCCCGCCGCTTGCGCACGGCCAGGTACTCGATGATGCGTTCCTTGACGTCGTCGAGGCCGGCGTGGTCGGCGTCCAAGATCGCCCGGGCCGCGGCGATGTCGTAGACGTCCTCGGTGCGCTCGGTCCAGGGCAGCTCCAGGACGGTGTCCAGCCAGGTGCGGATCCAGCCGCCCTCCGGGGACTGCTCGGACGTGCGGTCCAGCTTGTCCACTTCGGCCAGTGCGGCCTTCTTCACGGGGTCGGGCAGGTCGGCGGCCTCGACGCGGGCGCGGTAGTCGTCGTCCTGCGCGGTGCCGTCGAGCTCGCCGAGTTCCTTGCGGATGGCCTCGAGCTGGCGGCGCAGCAGGAACTCCTTCTGCTGCTTCTCCATGCCCTCGGCGACGTCCTTGCGGATCGTGTCGGTCACCTCGAGCTCGGCGAGGTGCTCCTTGCTCCACTCGAGCGCCTTCTCCAGGCGTGCGGTGACGTCGAGGGCCGAGAGCAGCTCGACCTTCTGCTCGGTGGACAGGTACGGCGCGTTGCCGGAGAGGTCGGCGACCGCGGAGGCGTCCTCGACCTGCTGGACCGCGTCGATCAGCTGCCAGCCGCCGCGCTGCTGGAGGATCGAGATGACGACGGCCTTGTACTCGGCCGCGAGCTTGGCGGTCTGGTCGTCGGTGGTCTCGGGGGCGTCCTCGGCGTGCACCCAGCGGGCGGCGCCGGGGCCGTCGGCGATCCGGCCGACGGCCGCGCGGACCGTGCCGCGCAGCAGGACGGCGGCCTTGCCGCCGGGCACGCGGCCGATGCGCTCGACCGTAGCGACGGTGCCGAATTCGGCGTACTCGCCGTGAACGCGCGGGACGATGAGGACTTCGGCCTTGGTGGCTGCGGCCGACCGGATGCCGGGGAAGGACGCCTGGCTCGGCGTCTTGGCCTGGGCGGACTCCACCGCGGCGCGGGTCTCGGTGTCGGTCAGGTCGAGCGGGACGACCATGCCCGGCAGCACGACGTCGTCATCGAGCGGGAGCACGGGCAGGAGGCGGGTGTCGGACATGTGCACTCCTCGTGTAGTTGAGTCTGCCTAGCTCAACTCTCCGATGGGCATGTTTGTTTCCCGGAGTGCGTTCGCCCACAGCGATCAAGGAAAGTGCAGGTCAGCGAAGTTTCATCGGCCCATCGAGGCGCTCAGGCGCCCGGCTTCTCCGCGACGGCGCACCACGCGTACGGGCGGGCCTCCGCCTCCAGGGCGTTCAGCTTCCGGTCGGGCCGCCAGTCCGGCAGGTGCACGATGCCCGGCTCCAGGAGCCGCCAGTCGCCGAACAGCGGCGCGATTTCTTCGCGGTTGCGCAGCCACACCGGGTTGCTCGTCTTCCGGTACTGCTCGACGAACCAGCGCAGCCCTTCGAGCGTCTCGCCGGTCCCGTCGCCTTCGCTCATCTGCGAGATCGCCAGCCAGCTGCCCGGCGCGAGGGCGTCCCGGTACGCCCGCAGCAGCCCTTCCGGGTCGTCGTCCGGCCCGACGAAGTGCAGCACCGCCGCCATGATCAGGCAGACGGGCTGCGAGAAGTCGATGAGGCGCTGCGTTTCCGAGGCACGCAGCACGGCTTTCGCGTCCCGCATGTCGGCCTGGACGATGCCGGCCCAGTCCGTCGCCGCCTCCTCTTCGAGGATCAGCGTCGCGTGGGCGACGGCGACCGGCTCGTAGTCGACGTAGACGACCTTCGCGTCGTGGTCCTCGGGCAGCTCCGCCTCGACGACCTCGTGCACGTTCCCGGCCGTCGGCACCCCCGAGCCGAGGTCGATGAACTGCCGGATCCCGGCCCGCAGCGCCGCCCGCACCGCGCGGTTCATGAACTCGCGGTTCTGCTTCGACCCCGGGCGCACCAGCGGCCACTGCTGCTCCATGCGCCGGCCGAACTCGCGGTCCACGGCCCAGTTCTGCGTACCGCCCAGGTACCAGTCGTAGATCCGGGCCGCGGACGGCTTCTCGGTGTCGACACCCTCGGGCGCTCTCGGCGCGGAATCCCGCTGGTCGGTCACTTCAGGCTCCCCTCGCTGGCGGCGAGGGCCAGCCTATAAGGCCTGTGCACCGGCGGTAATCCACCAGTAGTTCACCGAACAGCCGGTCGACGCTGCCAGTACGTCCACAGCGGGCGGTACCCCTGCGCGTACCAGAACGGCGTCGAAAGCGGGTTCGCCGCAGCGTGGTGCAGCAGAACGACGTCGGCGCCCTCCTCGTCGAGAACGTGGTGGGCGTGGGTCGCCAGCGCGGTGCCGACGCCGGACGACCGCGCCGCCTCCGCCACCGCCAGTGACGACAGGTAGCCGACGCGGGAAGCGGCGACGCGGCCGCTGATCCAGCCCGTCTCCCCGGGGTGCTGAACGCTCACCATGCCGAGCGGACGGCCGTACAGCTCGGCGATCCACAGCGGCGGCTCCGGCCGCTTCAGCTGCTCGGCGAGGTCCTTGGCCAGGATTTCCTCGACGCCGGTGCGCCAGTTCACCGTGCCGTACTGGGCGTCGTAGGAGTGCAGCTCCATGCCGAGCGCCACCGCGGTTTCGAGGTCGCCGGGCTCGGCGCGGCGGATCTTCACCCCGGGCGTCCCGCGCGGGCCCGCCGGGATCATCCGCTCGGCCGGCCGGACCGCGATCACCCGCAGCGGCGCGAAGCCGTGGTGCAGCATTTCCCGGCCACCGGCGGCGTCCCGGCTCGCGCGCGGGACGATCGCCGCGGTCTCGGTGTCACCCGGTTCGGCGACGGCGCGCAGATGTTCATCCCATCGGGTGAGGAGGGCGTCCAGGACGGCCGCCGGTTGCGGGCCGGCGAGCTGGAGGTCGAGCCGGTGCTCGGTCAGCGCCCGCCACGGCGCGTTGGGGGCGTCGCGGTCGACCTGGACCCGGGAAGCCAGCCCGGACGCGGCGGAGTCGCCCGTCGCCACCTCCAGGACCACGGCGTTTTCCGCCACCTCGAAGGGGGTCGAGCCGGGGAGGAGGGGATCCACCGCCGCGAGCCGTGCCGCGTGCTCGGTGGCAATCACATCGCTGTGCATGGGGCCATTGAAGCGCTACCCGGGGCGCCGTGGGCACAGAACCGCCGGAGTAGCGCCGGAGTTCGGACAACTGGCGTTTCACCCCTTGGTCCACGCAGGTCAGCGCGTTCGAGGCATTGTTAACCCTGGGGTGATCTCTTACTGTCTCGAAAGGGACGCGGGTACGCCCTACGGGGTACGGTATGGCCCTTGTCCACACCCGAAGTCACGGATCAGCACCGGTGGACAAGCCGGGAGGGAAGGTCGGATGCCGGACACCAACGCCCACGGTGACGCCGTCGCGCAGGCGCAGCCCGGGCCGGGAGCCGCTTCCGGGACACCACAGCCCGCCGCTTCCGCCGAAGCCCGCACCGACGAACGCCGGTTCCGCGCCTACACCTTCGCCGTCCTGAGCCTCGGCCTCGTCGCCGCGTTCGCGGTCGGCTCGTGGCTGCCGTTCCACTGGGACGACCGGCTGCTGTGGATCGCGCCGGTGCTCGCGGTCGCCTTCCTGCTCGCCGAACAGCTCGGCATCAACGTCGACGTCCGCAGCGGCATCTCGTGGACCATCTCCTTCACCGAGATCCCGCTCGTCATCGGCTTCTTCATCGCGCCGTTCGAGGTCGTGCTGGCCGCGCACCTGGTCGCCGGCATCGGCACGCTGCTCGCGCGCAAGGTCGCCGGCCGCGTGCTCTACAACGCGGGCGCGTTCCTGTTGGAGATCACCGGCGCCTTCGCGGTCGCCGGGCTGGTGAAGTACGCCGTCGGCGCCGGGGCCGGGGACAAGATCCCGTGGGTCGCGGCGCTGGCCGGCACCCTGACCGCGCCGCTCGTGAGCACGCTGCTCGCACTGGCCGCGGTCCGCGTGCTGCGGCGCCGCATGCGGGTCAGCACCGCCGTCCGGCTCACCGGGCGGATCCTCGTCGTCGGCTTCGTCAACGCGTCCGTCGGCCTCTCCGGCTACCTCGTCATCTCCAGCACGCCCAAGGCGTGGCCGCTGGTGCTCGCCGTCTTCCTCGGCCTCACCGCGCTGTACTGGGCGTACTCCGACCTGCTGCGCGAGCAGCGGGACATGGAGGCGCTGTCGGACGTCAGCCTGATGGTGGCCCGCTCCGGCCAGCAGGCCGCGGCGCGCCCGGCCAGCCGCGCCGACGAGCTCGTCGGCGGCGTCGACGTCCGTGAATGGGCGACGATCGCCGAGCGCATCAAGGACCAGCTCGCCGCCGGCCGCGTCGTGCTGAGACTCAGGCTCGAACCGAAGGACACGATGCGGGTCGTGGTCGCCGGCGACGACCTGCCACCCGCCGACCCCGCCGCCGACGACCCGCTGCTGCGGCTGCCCGGCGCGCACGTCCGGCACTTCCGGATCACCGAGGCCAACCCCGACGTCCGCGCGGCGCTGCTCGACCGCGGCGCGCAGGAGGCACTCGTCGTCCCGCTGCGCAGCGCCAACCGGCTGCTCGGCGTCGTCGAGGCGCACGACCGGCTGTCCCGCTGGCGCGGGTTCGGCAAGTACGACGTCCAGCTGCTCGGCACGATGGCCAGCCACCTCGCGACGTCGCTGGACAACCGGCGCCTGCTGGCGACGCTGCGCCACGACGCCTACCACGACCCGCTCACCGGGCACCTCAACCGCCAGGGCTTCCGCCAGGTGGCGAAGGAGCCGTTGCGGGACTTCGCCAACGCCGTCGTGCTGCGGATCGACCTCGACGTCTTCTCCACGGTCAGCGACGCGCTCGGCTACGCGTGGGCCGACCGCATGGTCACCGCCGCCGGTCGCCGCATCCGCGACGCGCTCGGCCCCGACGTCCCGCTCGCCCGGCTGGAAGGCGCGTCCTTCGCGGCGCTGCTCGTCGGCTGCCCGCCCGAAGACGCCCACCACGCGGCCGAACGGCTGCGCCAGCAGCTGTCCACGCCGTACCCGGTCGACCGGCTGTCGGTCGAGGCCAACGCGATGATCGGCTACGCGACGACGTCCACGGACGAACCCGGCGACGACGTCGACATCGAAGGCCTGCTGCAGCGCGCCGACGTCGCCGTCCGCGCGACGAAGGGCGGCGAGGAGGTCCGCGGCTACGTGCCGAGCATGGGCCAGATCTTCCTGCGCCGCTTCCAGATGGTGACGCAGTTCCGGCAGTCGCTGGAGGACGGCCAGGTCAGCGTCCACTACCAGCCGAAGATCACCCTCCCGAACCGGCAGGTCCAGGGCGTCGAGGCGCTGGTCCGCTGGGTGCACCCGGAGTTCGGCAGGCTCGGCCCGGACGAGTTCGTCCCGGCGATCGAAGCGGCCGGTCTGATCGGCGTGCTGACGTCGTTCGTGCTCGGCGAAGCCCTCAAGCGCTGCCGCAAGTGGCTCGACGAGGGCCTGCGGATCTCCGTGGCGGTCAACCTGTCGGTGCGCAACCTGGCCGACGAGGACTTCCCGAACAAGGTCGCCCGGGAGCTGGAGCGCGTCGGCATCCCGCCCGAGCTGCTGACGTTCGAGCTGACCGAGTCCGGCGTGATGTCCGACCCGCAGAAGGCGCTGCCGATCCTGCGCGAGCTGCACTCGCTGGGCATCACCCTCGCCGTGGACGACTTCGGCACGGGGTACTCGTCGCTGGCCTACCTGCGGCAGCTGCCGGTCGACCAGGTCAAGATCGACAAGAGTTTCGTCCTCGGCATGGGCACGGACCTCGGCGACCTCGCGGTGGTCCGGTCGATCGTCGAGCTGGGGCACTCGCTCGGGCTGACGGTGGTGGCCGAGGGCGTCGAGGAGGACGTGGCGCGCGACCAGCTCGAGGCGATGGGGTGTGACGTCGCCCAGGGCTACCTGATCTCGCGGCCGCTGCCGGAGGACCGGCTGGAAGCGTGGCTGCAGGCCCGGACCGCGCGCTCGCCGGGGCGGCACTCGGAGACCGTGCTGACCCTGCTGACCTGAGGTTTTGTTCTTTCGGGACCCCGGTTGCACGGCCGGGTGACGGGAGTTGGTAATCTTTCCAAGTCCTCGCGAGAGGCCAGGCCCCTTTAGCTCAGTCGGCAGAGCGTCTCCATGGTAAGGAGAAGGTCTACGGTTCGATTCCGTAAAGGGGCTCCGCGAGTGGGCGAGCTATGCTTGCAGAATGCGCAAGCTTGGCTCGCTTCGCGGTGTCCTCCTGGGGGTCAAACCCCCCAGACCCCCCGCCAGGGGGCTACGCCCCCTGGAGCCCGGGTATGGTGGGCATGTAAGGGCGGTGTAGCTCAGTTGGCAGAGCAAGCGGCTCATAATCGCTGTGTCGCCGGTTCAAGTCCGGCCACCGCTACGCGGTAACGACGGGGCTGGCCCCCGGGACCTGAGAGAGAAGGAAACGCTGTGGCTGCCACCGACGTGCGACCCAAGATCACGCTGGCGTGCGAAGAGTGCAAGCACCGCAACTACATCACCAAGAAGAACCGGCGCAACAACCCGGATCGCCTGGAGATGAAGAAGTTCTGCCCGAACTGCGGTACGCACCGGACGCACAAGGAAACCCGCTGACGTAGCGCGTTCACACCAGCTCGAAGAAGCCGCCCTGGGATCCGCCGGGCGGCTTCTCGCTGTTGGTAGCCTCGTCGCCGTGCCCTTGGACCAGTCGTTCACCGGGCGGACTTATCCGCCGCAGACCAGTTACGAAGTGAGCCGGGAGAAGATCCGGGAGTTCGCCGACGCGATCGGTGACGCGAACCCGATCTACCGCGACCCGGAGGCGGCCCGCGAAGCCGGCCACCCGGACGTGATCGCCCCGCCGACCTTCCTCACGATCATCAACCTCGCCTCGATCAACGCGATCGTCGCCGACCCCGAGCTCGGCCTCGACTACTCGCGGATGGTGCACGGTGACCAGGGCTTCACCTACACGCGCCCGGTGTTCGCCGGCGACGTGCTCGAGGTGACGACCCACATCGACGCCATCATGGCCCGCGCCGGCAACGACTTCATCAACCTGCGCGCCGACATCACCGACGCCGCCGGCCAGAAGGTCTGCACCACCCGCGCGCAGCTGGTGGTCCGAGGGGAGAACGCGTGAACACCGGCGACGAACTACCTGCCCTCGAGGTGCGGATCACCCGCGAACAGCTGGTGCGCTACGCCGGGGCGGCGCTGGACTTCAACCCGATCCACTGGAACGAGACGTTCGCGAAGGACGTCGGCCTCCCCGACGTCATCGCGCACGGGATGCTGACGATGGCCGTGGCGGGCCGCGTCGTCACCGACTGGCTCGGCGACCCGGCCCGGCTGGTCGACTTCAGCGCCCGCTTCACCCGCCCGGTCGTCGTGCCGAACACGCCCGAGGGCGCCCTGGTCGAGATCACCGGCAAGGTCGCCGATGTCAAGGACGACGGCATCGCCCGGATCGACCTCGTGGTGAAGTTCGACGGCAAGACGGTGCTCGGCAAACCACAGGCCCTGGTCCGCTACTAAGGCAGCTTCAGCACCGCCACGACGGCGTCGGCCATGCCCTGCTCACCCCGCGCGTTCGGGTGCAGCGGGGCGGCCGGCGAGGCGGGCAGCAGGCCCTCCACCCAGCGCTTGTCGGACGGCGAGCAGACGTCGTGGCCCTTGCCGGGCGTGGCCGTGTCCGCGTAGCCCGCCCGGTGCGCGTCGGCCTGGTCCTCGAGCATCTTGTTCAGCTTGGCCAGCGCGCCGCGGAAGTACTCGATGTCGCCCGCGCCGAACGGCAGGGCCGGCCAGCAGCCGTCGCCGTCGGGGAGCACGGTCGGGTAGCCGACCACCACCACCTTCGCCTTCGGGGCCTTCTTGCGGATGCGGTCGAGGACCGCGCCGACCTTCGGTGCCGTCGCGTCGATCCGCTCGGCCAGCTGGTCGTGCCCGCCGGCCGTCAGGCGGTCCCTGCACGGGGACGCGTTCGCGTGCGTCGTCGCGCACGACGACGCGTAGGAGAAGAAGCCGACGTCGTTGCCGCCGATGCCGAGGGTCACCAGCGTCGTCTCCGCGGTGACGGCGTCCAGCTGCGGCGGGTTCGTGCCGTTCCCCGTCTTCTGCGCGGCGCTCAGGTGCGCTGTCGTCGCGCCGCCGCAGCTGACGTCGGCGAACTGGGCCGGCTTCAGCTTCGCCGAGACGAGGTGTGGGTAGTTGTCGTCCGAACGCTCGCAGCCGGCGGGTGTCCCGGCCTGCCGCCCGGTTCGCGGCGACGAGGTGTACGAGTCGCCGAGTGCGACGTAGCGGCCCGTGCCGCCGCCGGTGTCCACGCCCTCCGGTGGCGCCGACGACGAGCCGTGCTGCCACTTGTAGTACCCGAAGGCCAGCAGGCCGGCCACCAGCACGACCACCAGGCAGCCGCCACCGCTCTTTTTCGCCACTTCTTCGTTTCTACCGAACCCGGGGCTCCGGCGACCTAGTCAATCCGGGTGATCCGCTGCGCGAGGAGATCGTTGACCAGCCCGGCGCCCGTCTCCGGGTCGTCCACGCCGACCAGCACGGTCCGGCCGCTTTCCAGGGCGAGCACCAGCGCCGGACCGCCGCGGACCTTATACGCCGTCGTGCCGGTGACCGGGTTGAAGCGGAGGCCGAGCCCGCCGTCGCCGAACGTCGTCAGCTCCCGCGTCGTCGCTTCGCGGATGCTGTCCAGCCCGAGGTGGCGCCACGGGACGCCCAGGAGACCGAAGCGGATCGTCACGCCCTTGGCGTCCACGGTCGCCGACAGCCGGTACGTCAGCGCCGTGACCACCGCGCCGACCAGCGCGATCCAGACGGCCGTCGGCCACGGGAGCCCGGCGGGCAGGAACGCGATCGCCACCGGGATCAGCGCCAGTGCCCAGAGCATCGCCGGGTTCGCCGCCCGGCCCGACCAGAACGCGCGCTGCCCGGGCCGGAGGCCGACGCTCGGCCGGTCCCCCGGGGTCTCGCGCACCGGCGGCGCCGGCAGACCGCCGACGAGCGCCGCCACGGCGCCGAGCACCACCGCGCCCAGCAAGAAGAGCACGACGACGGCGCCGTTGCGCGCCGCGTGCCAGTCCGGGGCGTCGAGGTTCGCCACGAGCACCGAGAGCAGGACGGCGGGCGGCAGGCCGGCGAACCCGGCGCCCACCCCGACGGTCAGGCGCGGCAGCGGCCGGCCGCGGCGCAGCGCCGCGACCGCCGTCGTGGCGAGGAGCAGGACGGCGACCGCGCCGAGCGCCAGGCACACGCCGGTGAACGCCCCGAGCGGGGTGGCGCCGTTCGGCGCGCTGTTCCAGTGCGTGGCGACGGGGTCGGGCAGCCGGCCCGCCCAGCCGTTTTCGAGCACGCCCGCGGTGGCCAGCGCGGCGCCCGGCAGCACAGCCGTGGCGCTCAGGACCCGGATCAGCTTGTTCATGTGTACTTCTCCTTCAGCACCCCGGTGAGCTCGTCGAGGCCGACGCCCGTGCGCTTCGCCTCGCGGACCAGGTCCTCGGCCAGTTCGGCCAGCCGCGCCCGGGACGACGCTCCGCCGATGACGACAGCGCCCCGGCGCCGGCGCAGGTCGATGAGGCCCTCGTCGCGAAGCAGCGCGTACGCCCGCAGCACGGTGTGGACGTTGATCTCCAGCGCCTTGGCCAGTTCCCGGGCGGCCGGCAGCTGCTGCCCGGGAGCCGGGTGGCCGTCGGCGAGGGACCGGCGGAGCGACGAGGCCACCTGTTCGAAGAGCGGGACGGTGGAGCTCGGATCGATGTGAACGAGCATAGTTCTAACTATAATAGAACTATGAGGCGCTGAACGAGAGGTGCGTCACACTCTGAGGGTCAGTTCGTGTTCGAGATGAGTTCGCCGGCGAGGTCCAGCGCGTGGTCGACGTCCTTCGCGACGTAGTGCAGGTCGACGAGCACCTCGGTGATGCCCTCTTCGCGCGCGACTTCCAGGCACGGCAGAACGTCGGCGATCGTCTCGACGTCGGTGCCCCGCCGCGGGTTGATCCGCAGTACGCGGCGCAGCGCGCCGGGGTCGCGTCCGGCCTTCTCGGCCGCTTCGAGCGCGACCGACCAGAGGCCGTTCAGGTACTGCTTCGGCATCCAGCCCGCCAGCCAGCCGTCCGCGCGGCGCCCGACCCGGGCCAGCGCCGGCGGCGAAAACCCGCCGAGCAGCACCGGCGGGCGCGGCTTCTGCACCGGGCGCAAGCCCACGGTCGACGGCGCGATCCGCCACTGCGGGCCCTCGTGCTCCGCCGGGTCGCCGGTCCACAGCGCGTCGAGCGCGTCGAGCAGCGCTTCGAGCCGCTTGCCGCGGCCCTCCCACGGCACCCCGGCCGCGAAGTACTCCTCGCGCAGCCAGCCGAGCCCGAAGCCGACGTCCAGCCGTCCCGAGCTGGCGAGGTCGAGCGAGGTCAGCGCCCGGGCGAGCAGCACCGGGGTATAGACCGGGCCGGTCAGCGCGCTCATCCCCAGCCGGGCCGTGCGGGTCACCGCGGCCGCGGCCGCGAGCGTCGTGAACGGGTCGGCGAAGGTCTCGAACTCCTTCGGGTACGGGTGCTCCGGCGTCCCGCCGCCCGGGTAGAGGTCCGACGGCTCCAGTGGCGCGAGGATCCGGTCACCCACCCAGAGCGACGCGAACCCGAGGTCCTCCGCGGCCGTCGCGAAGCGCGCCACGGCGGCGGGATCGGCGAGCGCGCCGTACTGCGGGAGCGCGAGCCCGAGCTGCATCCCGCTCACCGGCACGCGGGGCGGAACGCCCGCCGACCGGGGGGTGGTCGTCATGGCGGACATCCTGGCATGATCAGGTGGCCGGCGGGGAGTTTTCCGCAGGCCGGCCGGGGTGCGGTGGTCGATCGGGGGGCGCGGTTGCGGGCTCTCGCGAGGCTTGCCGTAGACTTCGGGACTTGGAACGCACTACGGTCATCCCCGCCTGGATGGTGGGGATGATGGAATGCGTCCTCCGGGGCTCCGAGCGATCGGGCTCCACAGGGGTGTAGCTCAATTGGCAGAGCAGCGGTCTCCAAAACCGCAGGTTGCAGGTTCAAGTCCTGTCACCCCTGCGTAACGGAACTGGTGGAGCGGAGGAGTGGTCGTGAGCGACAGCGACGCCAGCGGCGGCGAGCAGGAGCAGGACGGTACCGGGCAGAAGCCCGAGAACCCGTCCCGTCCCGTCACAGCTGCCGCCCGGCGTGAGCGCCGTGCGACCGCTCGTCCGGCGGGGAAGTCCGCGGCACGTGCGGACGACAAGGCGCGTCCGGCCGGGAAGTCGGGGGAGAAGACCGCCCCTGACGCGAAGGGCGCTCCGACTCCGAAGCGGGACCAGAAGGCGAAGAAGGCCTCCGTGTTCGCGCGGCTGGTGCGTTTCATCCGCGAAGTCTGGGCGGAGCTGCGCAAGGTCATCTGGCCCAACCGCAAGCAGATGGTCACCTACACCGTGGTCGTGCTGGCCTTCGTGGTGTTCATGGTCGGCCTGGTGAGCGTGCTCGACCTGGCATTCAAGTGGGGCATCGGCAAGATCTTCGGCTGACGCGCTCCGGCGCGCGCCGAATGGGGCCCAGGTCCCGGCCTGGCCCGCAATGATCAACTGAGAGGACGGAACGTGACCTCCGACAACGGCACATCAGCCGGTCACGACCTGACCGAGCTTTCCGACGAGCAGGTGCACGCGGCACTCGGTGACGAGGAATCCGCGCACCTCGAGCCCGTCGACGTGTCGGACTCCGAGGTCGACGACGCCGCCTCCGATGACGACGACGCTTCCGATGACGCCGCCGCTTCCGTCGACGAGGACGTGGCCGACGCCGAAGGCGAGCCCGCGGCGGACGACGAGGACCCGGTCGCCAAGCTGCGCTCCGAACTCCTCGCCGCGCCCGGCGAGTGGTACGTCGTGCACTCCTACGCCGGGTACGAGAACAAGGTGAAGACCAACCTCGAGACCCGGACCCAGACCCTGGACGTCGAGGACTACATCTTCCAGATCGAGGTCCCGACCGAAGAGGTCACCGAGATCAAGAACGGCCAGCGCAAGCTGGTGCAGCGCAAGGTGCTGCCCGGCTACATCCTGGTCCGGATGGACCTGAACGACGCCTCGTGGAGCGCGGTGCGCAACACGCCGGGTGTCACCGGGTTCGTCGGCGCCACCTCGCGGCCGTCGCCGCTGACCGTGGACGAGGTGCTGAAGTTCCTCGCCCCCAAGGTCCAGAGCGAAGCCCCGGCGAAGGGCGGCAAGGGCGAGTCCACCGCGACCGCGGCCCCGCTCGGCGGCCCGGCCGTCGAGGTCGACTTCGAGATCGGCGAGTCGGTCACGGTCATGGACGGCCCGTTCGCGACGCTGCCGGCGACGATCTCCGAGGTCAACATCGACGGGCAGAAGCTGAAGGTCCTGGTGTCGATCTTCGGCCGGGAAACCCCGGTCGAGCTGTCGTTCAACCAGGTCTCCAAGATCTGACGGCCGCCCGTTCGGCCGCAGTCCCCGCGTCCACGGCAGGTACACGGGGAACGTAGTACAGGACAGGAAAAGAAATGCCACCCAAGAAGAAGAAGCTTGCGGCGATCATCAAGCTGCAGATCAAGGCGGGTGCGGCCAACCCCGCGCCGCCGGTCGGCCCCGCGTTGGGTCAGCACGGCGTCAACATCATGGAGTTCTGCAAGGCCTACAACGCCGCGACCGAGTCGCAGCGCGGGGACGTCGTCCCGGTCGAGATCTCCGTGTACGAGGACCGGTCGTTCGACTTCAAGCTGAAGACGCCGCCGGCCGCGAAGCTGCTGCTGAAGGCCGCGGGCGTGGAGAAGGGCTCCGGCGAGCCGCACAAGACCAAGGTCGCCAAGGTCACCTGGGACCAGGTCCGCGAGATCGCCAAGACCAAGGAGACCGACCTCAACGCGCACGACATCGACCAGGCCGCGAAGATCATCGCCGGCACTGCGCGGTCGATGGGCATCACGGTCGTCGACGCCTGACGTCTGCAGCAACCGCGAGATCGCGCCGGTTTCTGACCGAGCGATTTCGATCGGCCCCCAGGGCCGAGCGAAATCGGGCGGGCAGGAAGCGGCTTGAGAGCGATCTCGCCGCCTCGACGGAGTCGAGGCAGACAACACCGTGGGAGAGCCATGTGCTGGCTCTGGCACCACACTGATCCGTTTTCGAAGTTAAGGACAGAAGCATGACCAAGCACAGCAAGGCTTACCGCCAGGCTGCGGAGCTCATCGACAAGTCGCGTTTCTACGCGCCGCTCGAGGCTGCGAAGCTGGCGAAGGAGACTTCCAAGACCAAGATGGACGCGACCGTCGAGGTCGCGATGCGTCTCGGTGTGGACCCCCGCAAGGCCGACCAGATGGTCCGCGGCACCGTGAACCTGCCGCACGGCACCGGTAAGACCGCCCGCGTCATCGTCTTCGCCGTCGGCGACAAGGCCGCCGAGGCCGAAGCCGCCGGCGCGGACGCGGTCGGCACCGACGAGCTGATCGAGCGCATCCAGGGTGGCTGGCTCGACTTCGACGCCGCGATCGCGACGCCGGACCAGATGGCCAAGGTGGGCCGCATCGCCCGCATCCTCGGCCCGCGTGGCCTGATGCCGAACCCGAAGACCGGCACGGTGACCCCCGCGGTCGAGAAGGCCGTGAAGGACATCAAGGGCGGTAAGATCAACTTTCGCGTCGACAAGCAGGCCAACCTGCACCTGGTGATCGGCAAGGCTTCCTTCGACACCGAGAAGCTGGTCGAGAACTACGCGGCCGCGCTGGACGAGATCCTCCGCGCCAAGCCGTCGTCGGCGAAGGGCCGCTACCTGAAGAAGGTCACCTTCACCACCACGATGGGCCCGGGCATCCCGGTCGACCCGCTGCGGACCCGCAACCTCCTCTCGGAGGACGCGGCCGTCTGAGTCGGACGTCACCAGAAAGGGCGTCCCCGCTTGCTGCGGGGGCGCCCTTTCTTCGTGTCTTATTGACGTCATGCCGACTTTCGCGTCGTTCGACGGGCTCCGGTTGAACTACACCGTGTGGGAGGGCGACGGCGCCCACCGCCCGGTGCTGCTGCAGCACGGTTTCGCCGCGGACACGAACGCGAACTGGATTTCCACCGGCGTCGTCGCGGCGCTGCGCAAGGCCGGTCTCACGGTCATTTCGCTGGACGCGCGCGGCCACGGCCGGTCCGAGAAGCCGCACGACGAGTCCCGCTACACCGAGGACAGCATGGCGCGGGACGTCTCGGCGCTGCTGGACGAGCTGGGCCTCGACGAGGTTTCGCTGGTCGGCTACTCGATGGGCGCGATCATCGCGCTGACGGCCACGGCGGCGGACAAGCGCATCCGCTGCCTGGCCACGGGCGGAGTGGGCTCGGGCATCGTCGACTTCGGCGGCGTCGACCTGCGCGTCGTGAAGCCGGCCGACATCGCTGCGGCACTGCTGGCGGAGGACCCGTCGACGGTCCCGCCATCAGGAGTCCCGTTCCGCTTGCTGGCCGACGCGGTCGGCGGCGACCGCCAAGCGCTGGCGGCGGTGGCAATGGCTTCGCGCGAGGGCCACCTGGACCTGTCCTCGATCGGCGTCCCGACCCTGATCCTGGCGGGCGAGCAGGACCAGCTGGCGACCGAGCCGGAACGCCTGGCGGCGGCCATCGCGGGAGCCCGCCTGGTCCGCATCCCGGGCGACCACATGACGGCGGTGATGTCACCGGCGTTCTCGGAGGCCCTGGTGGCGTTCCTCTCGGCCCCGCACCCGCGCTAGCGGCTGGTCGGGGTCGGCGGCGGGCAGGGCGTGGGCTCGTTGGTGTGCGCCGTGATGAGCCACTGGTTCTTTTCGACCTTCTGCACGGTGAAGGCGCCGAGAGGGGGCCCCCCGCGGATGCCGAACTTGCACGAGCTGATCGTGAAGCTGTCGCCCGGCAGCGGCTCCGAGACGTACGACGGCATCGACTCGGCGTAGTCGTTCTTGCTCTTGACCTGCCGGTTCAGCTCGTGGACCGCGACCTGGCAGTCGGCGTACCCGAGGTCTTGGGCGAACTTCTGCTGGACGTCTTCACGCATCCGTCCGCACGCCTGCGGGACGAGGTTCTGGGCGACGGCGTCGTAGACCTCCCGGACCGCCTCGTACGGACTGGTCGAGAGGATGTGGTTCGTGTGGTAGGTCCCGCCGCCCTCCTCGGCCAGCTGGGCGGAAGTCTTGCCCGCGTCGTTGGGGAAGAAGTGGTTGTAGAGCCACGTGCCCGCGATGGCGAGGAGTATGAACGCCAGGACCCAGGCGATCACCTTCTTCCCCAGCCACGCAAGCCACCGGGGCGCGCGACGGCGCTCGGCCGGGACCAGCTGGTAGCCCGGAGGGATCATCGGCGGCTGGCCGCCCCGCTGCGGAACAGGCTGGGACCGCGGCGCCTGGACGACGCCCGCGTCCGGCGGGGGTGCGGGCTGGTTGCCCTGCTGGGACTGGGTGAAGCGCAGGTAGTCCTGGAACTGCTGGAACTGGCGGAACTGTTCCAGCTCGGCCGGGTCGACCGGCGGCTGAGCGGACGCGCCGGACGGCTGGGGGAGCGCTGGCGAGTTCTGGCTGGGTGCCGGAGCATTGCCCGGTTGCGGAAGGGCCGGCGAGTTCTGACCGGGCCCCGCAGTATTGCCCGGTTGCGGAAGGGCCGGCGAGTTCTGGCCGGGCCCCGCAGTATTGCCCGGCTGCGGAAGGGCCGGCGAACCCTGGCCGGGCCCCGGAACTCCGCCCGGCTGGGGGAGCGCCGGCGGACCCTCCCCGGGTCCCGGAGCATTGCCCGGCCGGCCGTTCGCCGCGGCGGGCGTGTTCGGGCGCGCCGGTTCGAGGTCCGCGCCCCGCTTTCCGTCATCGCGCTGCTCCGCCACGTCACCATGATGCCCTCCCGGACGCCGCGGGGAACCCCCAGGCGCCCTAAACGCAGGTCAGGGCAGGGGGGCGGAGAACCCCGCCGAGACGACCGGGTATAGTTCACGACAGTTCTACCGAAGACCGCTGGTTTTCCCCGCTCCACGCGGGGAACGAAGGTCCCGCATCGCTGGGCGGCCCGCGCAGGAGGAACGAGGCAGGGCACCCATGCGTGCCCGACTACGCCCCGCGCCTGCTTGCGCGAGGGCGTTTCGTCGTTTCGGGGCTCCTCGACGCCAGTGGAAACACTAGCCAAGAGAGGAGGCGACCATGGCGAAGCCCGACAAGGTGGCGGCCGTCGCCGAGATCGCGGAGAGCTTCCGCACCAGCTCGGCCACCGTCGTTACCCAGTACACCGGCCTCTCCGTGTCCCAGCTGTCCCAGCTGCGCCGCGCTCTCGGCACCAGTGCCAAGTACCGGGTCGCGAAGAACACCCTCGTCAAGCGGGCCGCCGAGGACGCCGGCATCCAGGGTCTCGAGGACCTGTTCGTCGGCGCGACCGCCATCGCCTTCGTCGAGGGTGAAGCTGTCGACGCCGCCAAGGCGATTCGCGACTTCGCGAAGGACAACAACGCGCTTGTGATCAAGGGCGGCTACATGGACGGCCGTGCGCTGTCCGTGGACGAGATCAACCGGATCGCCGATCTCGACAGCCGTGAGGTCCTGCTCGCCAAGGCGGCGGGCGCGTTCAAGGCGAAGCTGTCCCAGGCCGCCGCGCTGTTCCAGGCGCCGGCGTCCCAGGTCGCCCGCCTGGCTGCCGCGCTGGAGGAGAAGCAGCGCAACGCCGCCGGTACCGAAGCAGCCGAAGCACCCGCCGAGAGCTGAACCACCCCCCACCCCGAACGTCTAGTTCGTTTTTCTGAGAGGAAGCCATCATGGCGAAGCTGAGCACCGCCGAGCTGATCGACGCCTTCAAGGAGCTGACCCTCCTCGAGCTGTCCGAGTTCGTGAAGGAGTTCGAAGAGGTCTTCGACGTCACCGCTGCCGCCCCGGCCGCCGTCGTGGCCGGCCCGGCCGCCGCCGCTGCCGCCCCGGTCGAGGAGCAGGACGAGTTCGACGTCGTCCTCGAGGGCGCCGGCGACAAGAAGATCCAGGTCATCAAGGTCGTCCGCGAGGTCGTCTCGGGTCTGGGTCTGAAGGAGGCCAAGGAGCTGGTCGAGGCCGCTCCCAAGGCCCTCCTGGAGAAGGTCGACAAGGAGGCCGCCGAGGCCGCCAAGGAGAAGCTCGAGGCCGCCGGCGCCAAGATCACCATCAAGTGATCCCGGGCGCGCAAGCGCCTACGCACCACCTCGTGCAGGGGCGGGCATCCACTGGGATGCCCGCCCCTTCCGCGTCTACGACTTCCTGAGCTGCGGAACCCTCCGAACCCCTAGGAGCGGTGTCCGAATGGCCCCGGGCCCCTAAATCGGCAGTACGGGGCCACGCAGCTCTGCGCCGTTGCCCCGTTTGGGCTACCGTGCTGCCAGTTGGCGATCACGGCGGGGTGACGATGAACCCGGGGCTGGCCAGAAAAGAAAACTGGTGAGTAACCTGTTCGCACTCAGCTCGTTGCACCTGGTTGACGCGGGTTCGTGGGCGCCACGGGCCCACATCCGCCGCCGGCGTGGGTGGCAGGGTGTGGCAGCGGGCGCAATGACGCGGAACAGCTCCTGGAGGTGCGATGGGTGCCGAGGTGGTCATCGAAGGTCTGACGAAGTCCTTCGGTAAGCAGGCCATCTGGCGGGACGTCACGTTGACGCTCCCCCCGGGCGAAGTGTCGGCCATGCTCGGCCCGTCGGGGACCGGCAAGTCGGTCTTCCTCAAGTCGATGATCGGGCTGCTCAAGCCGGACCGCGGCCGCTGCGTGATCAACGGGGTGGACATCGTCACCTGCTCCGAACACAAGCTGTACGAGATCCGGAAGCTCTTCGGCGTCCTCTTCCAGGACGGCGCGCTGTTCGGCTCGATGAACCTCTACGACAACGTCGCTTTCCCGCTGCGCGAGCACACCAAGAAGTCCGAGACGGAAATCCGCCGGATCGTGCTCGAAAAGCTCGACATGACCGGTCTGAACGGCGCTGACAAGAAGCTGCCGGGCGAGATCTCCGGTGGTATGCGCAAGCGCGCCGGGCTGGCCCGCGCCCTGGTGCTGGACCCCGAGATCATCCTGGTCGACGAGCCGGACTCCGGCCTCGACCCGGTCCGCACCACCTACATCTCGCAGCTGTTCCTCGACGTCAACGCGCAGATCGACGCGACGTTCCTGATCGTCACGCACAACATCAACCTGGCCCGCACGGTGCCGGACAACCTGGGCATGCTCTTCCGCAAGGAACTGGTCATGTTCGGCCCGCGCGAGGTGCTGCTGACCAGCGAAGAGCCGGTCGTCAAGCAGTTCCTCAACGGCAAGATGCAGGGCCCGATCGGCATGTCCGAGGAGAAGGACTCCGCCCAGATGGCCGCCGAGCAGGCGATGTTCGACGCCGGGCACCACGCGGGCGGGGTCGAGGACGTCACCGGCGTGCCGCCGCAGATGCAGACGACGCCGGGCGTGCCGACCCGGATGGGGGCCGTCCGCCGCAAGGACCGCGTCATGGAGATCATGCACCGGCTGCCGCCGGCCGCGCAGGAGAGCATCATCGCGTCCCTGTCGCCGGAGGAGCAGCGCCACTACGGCGTGCACCCGCAGCGCGTCGCGCAGGCCCAGCAGCAGGTCCCGGCCGGGGCCCGCCCGCAGGGTGACGGCTTCCCGAACCAGCACCAGGGCCAGCTGCCCGCCGATCAGGTGGCTCGGATCCCCGGCGGCCAGCCGCCGAGACCCGGCACGCACCGGCTGCCACCACCGCCGAACAACGGGCCAGGTGGCAGGTGAGCTCTCCCGCTTCACAGGCGAAGATCCCCGGGATCGGCATGCTCCGCGAAACCGGGAACCTGTTCGCCCTCGGCCTCGACATCGTTCGTGGCATCTTCCAGCGCCCGTTCCAGCTGCGGGAGTTCATCCAGCAGTCGTGGTTCATCGCGAGCGTGACCATCCTGCCGACGGCCCTGGTGGCCATCCCGTTCGGCGCGGTCATCTCGCTGCAGTTCGGATCGCTCGCCCGCCAGCTGGGCGCGCAGTCCTACACCGGCGCGGGCTCCGTGCTCGCCACCGTGCAGCAGGCCAGTCCGCTGGTCACCGCGCTGCTGGTGGCGGGCGCAGGAGGAAGCGCCGTCTGTGCTGATATCGGGGCGCGGACCATCCGCGAGGAGATCGCCGCGATGGAGGTGCTGGGCGTCTCCGCGGTCCAGCGGCTGATCGTGCCGCGCACCCTCGCGATGATGCTGGTCGCGCTCCTGCTCAACGGCATGGTCAGCGTCATCGGCGTGCTGGGCGGTTACTTCTTCAACGTCGTGCTGCAGGGCGGGACGCCGGGTGCGTACCTGGCGAGCTTCTCCGCCCTCGCGCAGCTGCCCGACCTGTGGGTCGGCGAGTTCAAGGCGCTGATCTTCGGGTTCATCGCCGCCGTCGTCGCGTCCTACCGGGGGCTCAACCCCTCCGGCGGCCCGAAGGGTGTCGGGGACGCGGTGAACCAGTCGGTGGTCATCACTTTCCTCATGCTGTTCGTCGTGAACTTCGTGATCACCCTGATCTACCTGCAGATCGTGCCCGGAAAGCTGGACTAGCGCATGACGTTCCTCCAGGGCGCCAAGCGCGTCGCCAATCGACCCCTGCAGACGCTGGACACGCTGGGCGACCAGATGTCGTTCTACGGCCGGGCGCTGCTGTGGACACCGCGGACACTGCGCCGCTACACCAAGGAAGTCCTCCGGCTGCTGGCCGAGGTGAGCTTCGGCTCCGGCTCGCTCGCGGTCATCGGCGGCACGGTCGGCGTGATGGTCGGCCTGACGCTGTTCACCGGTGTCCTCGTCGGCCTGCAGGGCTACTCGGCGCTGAACTCGATCGGGACGTCGGCGTTCACCGGCTTCCTGACCGCGTTCTTCAACACCCGCGAGATCGCGCCGCTGGTCGCCGGGCTCGCCCTGAGCGCCACGGTCGGCGCCGGGTTCACCGCGCAGCTGGGTGCGATGCGGATCTCCGAGGAGATCGACGCGCTGGAAGTCATGGGTGTGCCGAGCCTGCCGTACCTGGTGACGACCCGGATCATCGCCGGGTTCGTCGCGGTCATCCCGCTCTACATCATCGGTCTGCTCAGCTCCTACCTCGCGTCGAGACTGGTCGTCATCTACATCTACGGCCAGTCGGCCGGCACCTACGACCACTACTTCGACCTGTTCCTGCCACCGCAGGACGTGCTCTATTCGTTCATCAAGGTGCTGCTGTTCAGCGTCCTGATCATCCTGTCGCACTGCTACTTCGGGTACCGGGCGACCGGTGGCCCGGCCGGTGTCGGCGTCGCGGTCGGCAAGGCCGTGCGGCTGTCCATCGTCACGGTGTCGATCATGAACTTCTTCATCGGGTTCGCCATCTGGGGAACCGACGTCACGGTAAGGATCGCGGGATGAGGACGCTCCGTCGCAGGCTGCTCGGCCTGCTGCTCATCGCCGTGATGGTCGGCGGGGTGGCGCTGTCCATCGCGCTCTACGACAAGGCGTTCACGCCCGTCGTCACGGTCAAGCTGCAGGCCGACAAGATCGGCAACCAGCTGATCAAGCAGTCCGACGTCAAGGTGCGCGGGCTGATCGTCGGGTCCGTCGAGGACATCGTCGCCACCGACCACGGCGCGGAGCTCACGCTCGCGCTGCAGCCGGAGTCCGCGAAGCTGATCCCGGAGAACGTCTCGGCGCGGTTCCTGCCGAAGACGCTCTTCGGCGAGCGGTTCGTTTCGCTGGAGATCCCGGAGAAGCCGTCGGCGAAGACGCTGGCCAACGGCGACGTGATCCCGCAGGACCGGACGTCGAGCGCGGTCGAGCTGGAACAGGCGTTCTCGCACCTGATGCCGGTGCTGCAGGCGGTGCAGCCGCAGAAGCTGTCGGCGACGCTCACCGCGATCTCGACGGCGCTGCAGGGCCGCGGCGACCAGCTCGGCGACACGCTGTCGCAGCTGGGCACCTACATCGGCGAGCTGAACCCGCACGAGCCGGAACTGCAGCACAACCTGAAGGCGCTCGCGGAGTTCTCCGACCACCTGAAGGACGCGGCGCCGGATCTGGTGCAGAGCCTGGACAACCTGAGCACGACGACCCGGACCGTGGTCGACGAGCGGCAGAACCTGGCCAACCTCTACGGCAGCCTGACCCAGGCCTCGGTGGACCTGCAGACGTTCCTGCAGAACAACAAGGACAACATCATCTCCCTCGTCGACACCGCCCGGCCGACGGCCGAGCTGCTGGCGAAGTACGCGCCGGAGTACCCCTGCGTGATCTCCCAGATGGCGAAGAACGTGCCGCTGATCGACCAGGCGCTGGGCAAGGGCACCAACCAGCCCGGCCTGCACGCGACGATCGAAATCATCGTGCCGCGCGCGCCGTACCAGGCGGGCAAGGAAGAGCCGCGGTTCGACGACAAGCGCGGCCCGCGCTGCTACGACATCAAGGACATCCCGAAGCCGTTCCCGTCCGAGCCGCCGGACGGCGCGTTCAAGGACGGCACGCTGCACCAGGCCGCGCCGAAGAGCGCCGGCGAGGGGCTGAACCCGGCCAAGTTCAAGGCCGACGCGGCCGGCAACGGCGCGGGCGGCGGTGACCTGGCGTACTCGACGGCGGAGCAGGGCTTCCTGGCCGATCTGCTCGGCCCGCAGCTGGGCATGAACGCCGCCGACGTCCCGGGCTGGAGCTCCCTGCTCGTCGGCCCGCTGTACCGGGGTGCGGAGGTGACGGTCAAGTGAGGGGCCTGCTCGCGCCGCTGATCAAGCTCGGCATCTTCGTGGTCGTCACCGTGCTGTTCACGACGATCCTCGGGATCAGCATCGCCAACATCAACACCACCAGCACCAACGCCTACAAGGCGCGCTTCACCGACGCGACGCTGCTGCTGCCCAACGACGACGTCCGCATCGCCGGCGTCCGGGTCGGGCAGGTCAAGGACGTGCACATCGTCGACAAGCGGCAGGCCGAGGTCGAGTTCGAGGTCGACTCCGGCCGGACGCTGCCGGCCGGGGTGACCGCGCAGATCAAGTTCCGCAACCTGGTCGGCCAGCGGTACGTCTCGCTCGGCGAGGGCGACGACAGTTCCGGCAAGACGCTGCAGCCCGGCGGCACCATCCCGCTGGAGCGGACCACGCCCGCGCTGGACCTGACCGAGCTGTTCAACGGCTTCAAGCCGCTGTTCACCGCGCTCAACCCGGATGACGTCAACAAGCTGTCCTACGAGGTCATCCAGGTCCTGCAGGGCGAGGGCGGCACCGTGGAGAGCCTGCTGTCGCACACGGCGTCGCTGGCCACCACGATCGCCGACAAGGACCAGGTGATCGGCGAGGTCATCGACAACCTCAACTCGGTGCTGGACACGGTCAACGCGCACACCCCGCAGCTCAACGACGTGATCGTGAAGCTGCAGCAGCTGGTGTCCGGGCTGGCCGCCGACCGCAAGCCGATCGGCGACGCGATCGAAAGCCTCGGCACCCTGGCCGAGACGACGTCCGGGCTGCTCGGCGAGGTCCGCGAGCCGCTGAAGAACGACATCGACGCGCTCGGGAACCTCACCAGCGCGCTGAACAAGAACGAGCCGGAGCTGGAGCACTTCATCCAGTTCCTGCCGACCAAGGTGAGCACGCTGACCCGCACCGCGGACTACGGCTCCTGGTTCAACTTCTACGCCTGCGAGTTCTCCGGGACGGTCAGCTTGCCACCACTGATCAACGACGTGCCGATCCCGCTGATCCCGGCCAACCGGGCGAGGTGTTCGGGATGAAGTCCTTCCAGAAGCGCAACCCCGTGCCGATCGCGCTGGTCGGGATCGTCGTGCTGGCGCTCGCCTTCATCGCCGCGCTGAACTCCGACGACCTGCCGGTGATCGGCGGCGGCACCACCTACACCGCCGAGTTCAGCGAGGCTTCCGGGCTGCAGAAGGACAACGACGTCCGGATCGCCGGCGTCAAGGTCGGCAAGGTCAGCGACATCGAACTCGACGGTGCGTCGGTCAAGGTGTCGTTCAAGGTCAAGGACGCCTGGCTGGGCGACCGGACCAGCGCCGCGATCAAGATCAAGACGTTGCTCGGCCAGAAGTACCTGTCGCTGGACCCGCAGGGCGAAGGCGCGCTGAACCCGGGCACCGGGATCCCGCGCGATCGCACGATGGCCCCCTACGACGTGCTCGACGCGTTCCGCGGGCTGTCGCAGACCGTCGACAACATCGACACCAAGCAGCTGGCGCAGAGCTTCGACACCATCTCGCAGACGTTCGCCAACACGCCCGAGGACGTGAAGGGCGCGTTGTCCGGGCTGTCGAAGCTGTCGGACACGATCGCCTCGCGCGACCAGCAGCTGTCCAACCTGCTGGCCAACACCCGCGAGGTGTCGCAGACGCTGGTCGACCGCGACGCCGAGGTGCAGAAACTGCTCGACGACGGCAACGACCTGCTCGCCGAGCTGGCCAAGCGCGAGGACGCGATCACGGCCCTGCTGAACGGCTCGCGTGAGCTGGCGACGCAGCTGCAGGGCCTGATCGACGACAACTCGAAGCAGCTCGACCCGGTGCTGACCCAGCTCGACCAGCTGACGTCGATGCTGCAGCGCAACCAGGACTCGCTGGCCGAAGGCCTCAAGAAGTTCGCGCCCTTCATCCGCGTCTTCACCAACACCATCGGCAACGGCCGCTGGTTCGACAACTACATCTGCGGTCTGCTGCTGCCGTCGTTCGGCCCGATCAACGAAGAGGGGTGCTACACGAAATGAGTGACACCCGCTTCGGCCAGGCCCTGACCAGGGGCTTCTCCATCGCGATCGTGCTCGCGCTCGTCGTCGCCGGCGGGATCTGGTGGACCCTCAAGGACGCCGGCCGCAATCACCTGACCGCGTATTTCGCCGGCGCCGTCGGGCTGTACGAGGGCAACAGCGTGCGGATGCTCGGCGTCGACATGGGCACGGTCACCAAGATCCAGCCCATGGGCAACCAGGTGAAGGTCGAGCTCGAGTACGACCGCTCGGTCGCGGTCCCGGCGGACGCGAAGGCGCTCATCGTGGCGCCGTCGCTGGTGTCGGACCGCTACGTCCAGCTCGCCCCGGCCTACACCGGCGGCCCGCGGATCTCCGACGGCGCGGTCATCGGCCTCGACCGCACCGAAGTGCCCCTCGAAGTCGACCAGCTGGCGGCCAGCCTGGCCCGGGTCAGCGAGACCCTCGGCCCGAACGGCGCCAACAAGAACGGGTCGCTGTCGAACCTGCTGAACACCGCGGCGGCCAACGTCGACGGCAACGGCCAGGCCCTGCACGACACGATCACGAAGCTCGGCCAGGCCGCCGGGACGCTGTCGGGCAACAAGGACGACCTGTTCTCCACGGTGGAGAACCTCGGCAAGTTCTCGCAGACGCTGGCCGACTCCGACAAGCAGGTCCGCACCTTCGAGAGCCGGCTCGCCGACGTCAGCGGCTACCTGGCGTCCGAAAAGGACAACCTGGCCGCGACCGTCCGGCAGCTGGGCGCGACGCTCACCGCGGTGCAGGCGTTCATCGATCAGAACCACGACCGGCTCAAGTCCAATGTGGACAAGCTGGCCGGTATCACCAAGGTGCTCGTCGACCAGCGCAGCTCGCTCGCCGAGATCCTCGACGTCGCGCCGGTCGGCCTGAGCAACCTGGTCAACACCTACAACGGCTCGGCGGGCACGCTCGACGCCCGCCCGAACCTCAACGAGCTGACCCAGCCGCCGCTGGTGATGATCTGCCGGCTGCTCAAGCAGGTCGGCACCAACAGCATCCCGGACGTGCTCGGCAACGCCTGCGAGAGCATCGCCGGCGTGGTCGACAAGGTGATCCCGCTGCCGTCCGTGGCGCAGACCGTGCAGGCCCTGCAGTCCGGCCAGCTGCCGCCGCTGCCACTGCCCATCGCCGGGCAGCTCTACGGAGGTGGCCAGTGAAGAAGCTACTGACCGTCGGGGTGCTGGCCACAGCATCCGCGCTGACGCTGTCCGGTTGTGCCTTCAAGGGCATCTACGACCTGCCGCTGCCCGGTGGCGCCGACCTCGGCGACCACCCGTACACGGTGAACGTCGAGTTCCGGGACGTCCTCGACCTGACCCCGCAGGCCGGGGTGAAGGTCGACGAGGTGCCGGTGGGCCGGGTCGAGAACGTCGGGCTCACCAAGGACGGCTGGCACGCGCTGGTCACGCTGAAGGTCAACGGCGGCATCAAGCTGCCGGCCAACGCGATCGCCAACGTCAAGCAGTCCAGCCTGCTCGGCGAGAAGTACGTCGAGCTGGCTTCGCCCGGCGACGACCAGGCCCGCGGCAAGCTCGTCGACAACGCGACCATCCCGCTGGCCCGCACGAACCGCAGCGTCGAGGTCGAAGAGCTGCTCGGCGCGCTCTCGCTGCTGCTCAACGGGGGTGGCGTCGACCAGCTCAACACCATCACCAAGGAGCTCAACAAGGCCACGTCCGGCCGCGAGCCGGACATCAAGGCGCTGCTGGACAACGCGAACCAGCTGGTCACGAACCTGGACCGGCAGTCGCAGAACATCACCCGGGCCATCGACGGGCTGAACCGGCTGTCCTCGACCCTGAACGGCCAGAAGGACAAGCTGGTCGGCGCGGTCGACAACCTCGGGCCGGGGCTCGGCGTGCTGGAGCAGCAGCGCGGGCAGCTGGTCACGATGCTGCAGGCGCTGGACCACCTCTCCGGCGTGGCCACCGACACGGTCAACAAGTCGCAGAAGGACCTCGTCGCCGACCTCAAGGCGCTGACCCCGACGCTGCAGAAGCTCGGCGAGGCGGGCAACGACCTGCCGAAGGCGCTGGAGATCCTGCTGACGTTCCCGTTCAGCGACCAGGCCGTCAACGGCGTCAAGGGCGACTACTTCAACCTGTTCGCGAAGGTGGACCTGAACCTGAAGACGATCGTCGACAACCTGGGCAACAGCCGGCAGAACGCCCTGTCCGGGCAGCTGCCGCTGGCCGGCCTGACCGGCGGGGTCCAGGGCACGCCCGCCAACCAGCCGCCACCGCTGCCGATCCCCGGCGCCGGGCAGCAGTCCTCGCAGTCGAAGCCGGGCCTGGGCAACCTCTTCGGGCTCCTCCCGGGAGGTGCGGGCTGATGCTGGTGCGCCGGACGAAGATCCAGCTGATCGCCTTCGTGGTGATCTCGGTCGTCGCGATCGTGTACGCGCTGATCCGGTTCGCCGGGCTCGGCAGCGTGTTCGGCAACGACGGCTACACGGTGAAGCTGCAGCTCAACGAATCGGGCGGCATCTTCACCAACGCCGAGGTGACCTACCGCGGCTACAACATCGGCCGGGTCGGCGAAATGCGGCTCACCCCGGCCGGGCTCGAGGCCGACCTGAACATCGACCCGTCGGCGCCACAGGTGCCCGCGGACCTCGACGCCGTCGTCGCCAACCGCTCGGCGGTCGGCGAGCAGTACGTCGACCTGCGCCCCAAGGCCGACCAGGGCCCGTACCTCGCCGCCGGCTCGGTGATCCCGGCGAACAAGACGACCACCCCGGTCAGCACCGACCGGCTGATCGGCGACCTCGACTCGCTCGCCGCTTCGGTCCCGGTCGACTCACTGCGCACGGTCGTCGACGAGTCCTACGACGCCTTCCGCGGCACCGGTGGTGACCTGCAGACGCTGCTGGACACCGCGCGAAGCTTCACCACGACGGCGCAGGAGTACCTGCCGCAGACGATCCAGCTCCTGGACGCCGGCGGCCAGGTGCTGGACACGCAGAACGCCGAGGCGGAGAACTTCGCCTCGTTCAGCAAGAGCCTCAACGAGCTGACCGGCACGCTCAAGAACTCCGACGGCGACCTGCGGAAGCTCATCGGCATCACGCCGCAGGTGGCGTCGCAGATCAGCCAGGTGCTCGCCGAGTCCGGCCCGGGGCTGGGCGCGCTGACGGCGAACCTGCTCACCACCGCCAACCTGACCGTGACCCGGCTCGACGGGATCGAGCAGGGCCTGGTCACCTACCCGGCGCTGGCCGGCGCGGCGAGCAGCGTCGCGCCCGGCGACGGCACCGCGCACCTCGGTCTGGTGCTCAACCTGTTCAACCCGCCGTCCTGCACGAAGGGCTACATCCCGTACTCGCAGTTCCGCACCGGGAACGACCTTTCCGCGAGGCCGGCGAAGGAAGACGCGTACTGTGCCGAACCGAAGGGCAGCCCGATCAACGTCCGCGGTGCGCAAAACGCGCCGTACGGCGGGGTGCCGGTCGCGCCGTCGGACAGCGACGTCTCGGCCAACGCGAACCGGCCGGCCGAGGAGCTGGCCGAGGAGCGGAAC
The DNA here is from genome assembly GCF_040682955.1 of Amycolatopsis sp. NPDC051045. NCBI lineage: Bacteria > Bacillati > Actinomycetota > Actinomycetes > Pseudonocardiales > Pseudonocardiaceae > Amycolatopsis > Amycolatopsis sp. NPDC051045. The sequence continues at coordinate 634,330 of NZ_JBFBCC010000001.1, read as the reverse complement.
ACCCGGGGCGTGCCGGGCATCGTCGGCAGCCCCGGCGTCAGCCTGAACAGCCTGGGCTCGCTGCTCGGCCTGTCCTGACGTGGATTTGATGACCGTTACCTACCCTGGAGTGTCATGAGCACGGACGAGCCGGCCGCGGAGTCCTCCCCGGCACCGCCGAAGGACCCCTCGCGGACCCTGGTGCTCGGCGCCGGGGCGCTGGCGCTGGCCGCGTTGATCGCCGCCGCGTTCTTCGGGATCCAGTGGTGGGCGGCCGCGGCCGACGACAACGCCGGCCTGGCGGCCTCGCGCGAGGCCGTGGTCAAGGCGGGCACCAACGCGCTGAAGGCCTACACGGAGGTCGACTACACCGACCTCGACGGCTTCTTCGCCCGGCAGAAGTCCGTGTCGGACGACAAGATGTCGCAGCAGATCGACCAGTCGGCGCCGACGTTCCGCAAGGCGCTCTCCGACGCCAAGACGAAGGTCACCACGGACGTCCAGGACATCGCCGTCGAGGAGCTGGACGACCACGAAGGCAAGGCCAGCTTCCTCGCCGCCATCGCCACGACCGTCACCCAGGGCGACAAGAGCAGCGCGAAGCCGTTGCGCCTCGAAGTGTCGATGACCCGGGTGGGCGAGGAGTGGAAGCTGTCCGGAATCGACAGTGTCCCGCTCGTCGCGGCCGGCCAGTAGCGTCACCCAGAAGGAGCCCGTAGTGCCCCCCTCCCGCCGCCAGCCGCCTCGCAGCAGCAGCACCCCGCCGTCGCGCCGGCCGCGCGTGGCCGGTCTGCGCAAGCCTCCGGCGGACGAGTCCGCCGCCGAGCTGCCCGCCAAGCCGCGTCCGCGGCCGGTGCCCCGGCCGGTCGCCCAGCCCGCCGAGCCGGCGGAGTCCACCAGCGGTTCACCGGCCGAGGACACGCAGGTGTTCGCGGCGGTCGAGACCGAACCGCAGGCGGATGCGCTCACGGGTGAGCCGTCGGCCGACGAGGAGGCTCCTGCGCGGCCGGCACCGCGGCGGAAGCAGCGCGACACCGGGATCGCGAAGCCGACGGAGGAATCCGAGGTTCCGGTCACCGGGGACGAGCCGTCCTCGCCGGCGGGTTCGGCGGTTTCCCGGACCTACGTCGTCGCGGGCGCGCTGGTGCTGGTGGCGCTGATCCTGGGCGGCCTGGCGTACTGGTTCAAGTCCGAGGAGGTCAAGGTCTCCTCGGCGACCAGCAACACGGCGCTCCTGGACGTCGCGAAGACGGCCCAGGTCAAGGACGCGGTGTCGAAGGCGGCCGAGTCGCTGTTTTCCTACGACTTCAACAACATCAAGAAAACCGAGGACGCGGCGAACGACCTGCTCGCCAACGACGACGTCCGGAACAAGTACAACTCCCTGATGGGCGAGGTCAAGCGGCTGGCGCCGCAGCAGAAGATGATCGTGACGTGCAAGGTGACGCGCTCCGCGGTGATCATGCTGAACGGCGACCTGGCGAAGGTGATGGTCTTCGTCGACCAGACATCGACCCGCACGGACACGAAGAAGACCACGGCGGGCACCGCCCAGCTCCACTTGAACGCCCAGCTGCAGGGGGACAAGTGGAAGATCACCGATATGGATACCTACAACGCGCCGAAGGTTCCGGCTGCGCAGGCTCCTGCTTCTCCGTCGCCTTCTCCGTCGAAGTAGGGCGCTTCCTCCTCGGCACCCCCTCCATCCGGGTGACATGGTCAACTCGGTGGAACGACTGACTGACTCCCCGTCGTCTGATAGCTTGATTTGTTGACCGAGTGTGTTCGGGCGCTCACGGGAGCTTCGGGGAGGAAGTTCTGCATGCCTGATTTCGCGCGAAGCGTGACGGGTGCGGCGGGGTACCGCGTTCCGGCCGACGACCCGTCGTTCAAGGGCGTCCACGCGACGGAGATGATCGTGCTTCAGGAGCGCCTGAACCAGGCCGCCGCCCGCGGTTCGGGTGGGTTCCGGCTGGATGTGGAACAGATGCAGGCGTTGCTGCCGCAGTGGATGGAGCTACGGGACACTCTCGACTGGCTCCGCCAGCGTGCAACCGACCTGGGTTATGTCGTCCCTCCTGCTGCCGACGAGTCAAGCGTTACGCAGAATCGAGCGGCGTTGACACACGCCGAGCTCTACGCGCGCAGCGTCGAGGATCAGTACAACTATGCGGCAGCTTACGTGGATTCGCTGACGAAGATGATCGCGAAGTACCAGCACAGGGAAAGCTCGACGAGCGACGTATTTACCATCATGGGGACGGATCTCTGATGCGCGCGAAGACAATGGCGGTTGTCGGTCTGGCGTTCTTGCTGGCGGGATGCTCGACCGGCGTTGCCGGCAAGCCGTCACCGGTGGCCAGTGCATCGCCGTCCGACGTCGGCGGCGCGGGCGTACCAAAGGTTTCGCGGCCGTTGGATGTCTCGCGGTTCGAGAAGGAACCGTGCGTTGTGCTGACACCAGAACAGCTCGCCGAATTCGGGATCACGAGACAGCCGAAGTCAATGCCCGAAGACGCGCTTGGCCCGAGCTGCACTTGGAATGGTCTTGACGAGGGCGGTGTGACCGTGGGCACGCGATTCCTGAGCAGTGGCAGCCTGGCCGGCCTCTACAAAAAGCACGAGCAGGGTGGCCTGCCGTACTTCCAGCCGGTTGCCGATATCGCCGGCTATCCGGGTGTACTGACTGACCTGCTTGATGTTCAGCCACAAGGCAAGTGTTCTGCCGAGGTGGCGGTGAGTGATGATCGGCTCTACAGCGTGCAGGTGACGATTTCGTCCGATGCAAAGGATTATGCGAACCCGTGTCCGGTGGCGCAGAAAGCTGCCGAGCTGGCGGTGTCCACCATGAAGGCGGGTGCTTGATGACCGAGTACACCGCTCAGCAGATCGTCGACTTCCTCAAGTCCGGCGATGGCCCCAACAGTCTTTTCGCTTCCAGCGAGCTGGCCCAGCAAATGGCGACCAAACACATCGAGGCGCGGGACATGATGACCCGCCTCCAGTCGGCCATGAGCGAAGCCTGGTCCGGCAACGCCGCGGCCCAAGCGCAGGCCGGGGCCGGGCCGCTGCTCGCCGCCTCGGAGGTCAGTGCCGTTCACCTTGCCGCCGCGCAAAGCTCCTTGATGACTCAGGGCTCCGACTACGCCGACCTGCGGAACAAGGTGGGCGACGGGCCCGGACCCCAGCCCCAGGAAGACTTTCTCAGCCGGCATCTGCCGATGCTCACCCACAAGGACGAAGAGGTCGCCGGGTGGAACGCCAAGGCTCGAGAGGTCGTCCAGCACTACGGCACCTACAACAGCCAGAGCAATGACAACACCGCCGCCCTGCCGCGCGACTACGGCGAACTCACGCTTCCCGCGGGTGGTGCCGATATCGAGCACGCCGAGAAGCCGCCGGCCGTCACTCCGCCCGGCGGCCGCGACGACCACCGGGCGGGCACCGATCGCACCACGCCGGTCGAGCACCGCGGCACCGACGTGTCCGGGCAGGACACCTCCTGGCAGCAGCAGCGTCCGAGCGCGGACACCCACACCACGACCGGCCAGGACACTGCCGGTCAGCCCACCGTGCCCGGCCAGGACGACGCGACCCACACCACCGGCCTGTCACCGGTCGCGCACGTCGGTCCCGGCGACGGCACCAACCGGCCCGGGCCGATCGGCCCGAGCTTGCCCGGTGGTGGCTTCGGGCGGGACGGCGGATCCGGGGACATCAACGCCCGCCTCGGCCCGGGTGTGCCGGCGATCGGCGGCCCGGGCGGGACGGGCCGGATCGGTACGCCCGGAACCGTAAACGAGACCGGTGGTGCGCGCGGTGGACGCGTTACCGGAAGCGAGCCCGGTGGGCGGAGCGGTGCCGGGCGGTTCGGCGAACCCGGGGTGGCGCGAACCGGTCCGACCGGCGCCTCCGGGAAGCCGGGTGCCGGCGCCATGGGCGGACCCATGGGGCGTGGCCGCGAGAAAGACGAGGACAAGGAGCACAAGCGGCTCGACATCCTCCAGGAGCCCGATCCCGACGAGCTGTTCGGTGGCTTTCCGGACGGGATGAAGCCGGTTCCGCCGACCATCGGTGCCTGATGGTCGTTCGGCACGAAGCCGTCATGACCGCGGCGAGCGTGCACTGGGCGGCCGAACGGCTCGGGCTCACGCTCCCCGCCGTGCTCGCTCCCGAGCCGGTGTGGCGCAGCCCGGACGCGGAAGCCGCCCGGGCCGAAGCCGCCCGCGAAGAGCTCGCCGCCGAGGGGTTTCTCGACCGGGACGAGCCCGGTGACGACCTCGAAGACAGCCTGCGGCTCCTCTGCCGCGCTCCGGCCGCGGTGTCGGCCTACGTGCAGACCGAAGAACTGACCTACCGGCTGCACGCCGCCGCCGGGCGGCGGTGCGGGGCCTTCGCGTGCTACCTGCCCCGGGACGGCCGGATCCTGCTTCGGCCCGCGCGGATCGAGGCCCTGGCCAGGACCGTTGTCCGCGAGCTGCCCGAGCACCCGCCCGCCCGGTCCGTCTCGTACTCGGTGCCCGTCGCGGATCTGGCCGTCGAAGAACCCCACGGCCAGGCCGCCCGGGTTGCGGCGATCTTCGCGCAACCGCGGTCGGCGGGTGGCCAGGTCTTCGTCGGCGTCCGGGACCACCGGGGCCTTCGGCGGAGCGAACCCGTCACCTTCGTCGACACCGAACAGGGGCGCTGGCTCAGCCACACCGATGGCCGGTTCGTCGTCACCGCCGGGGGTTCCGACCAGGCGCTGGTCGCCAAGATCGACGAGCTGTGGCACGAGCTGGAACCGAACTACCCACGTTGGTAATGGCTCCTGCCCGCGGTCTGGGCGAGTCTGATCGAGCCCGGTACGCGAAGACGTCGGTGAGGAATTCCATGCGGCAGCTCGAGGTGGCCCTGATCGGTGCCGGGCTGATTGCCCGGTTGCACCTGGAAGCGTGGCTCGGGACCGGGGCCGCCGTGCGGGTCTACTCCGAAGACGGCCGGGGGGTCGAGCTGGCGACGGAGTTCGGGGCCGCGGCCGCCGGGTCGCTGGCCGAGGCGCTCGATGGGGCCGATGCCGTCGACATCTGCACGCCGACCGGGAGTCACCACGAGATCGCCATGGCCGCCATTGCCGCCGGGGTGGGCATCGTGTGCGAGAAACCGCTGGCCGCCAGTGCCGAAGAGGCCGAAGAGATCGTTGCCGCGGCGGAACGGGCCGGGGTTCGGCTCTACGCCGCCCATGATGTGCGGTTCGCCGCGCCGTACGCGCGGCTCCACGAGCTCGTGGCGAGCGGGCGGCTGGGGGAGGGTGCGGTCGGCCGGTTCTCCTTTTCCGCCTACCACCCGCGGCCCTGGACCGGGCACGCCTCCGCGCGGTCGGGCGGCATCCTGACCGACCAGCTGCTGCACGGCGCCGACCTCGCCCACTGGGTCTTCGGGGACGTCGTCCGGGTGTACGCCTGCTACCAGGGCGAGATCGCCACTCCGGCACCCGAGGGGGCCGTCGCGACCGGGACTGCCGTGCTCACCCACGCCAGTGGCGCCATCAGCCAGGTCGTGAGCCGGTGGACGGCCACGCCGCGGCCGCCCGTGCGGGTCGCCTTCCACGTCTCGGGCACCGGTGGCACGGTCAGCTACGACTCCGAGTGGCCCCAGGAGGTCCGGGTGGTCGACGGCGTGGCCGAAAACTTCGGCTGGGGCGGGCCGTCGGTGTTCGCCACCGAAATGCGCGAGTTCGCCACGGCTTTCGCCGGCGGCCCCGAGCCGCGCATCGGGGCGCAGGACGCGCTGGCCGCCGTCCGGATCATCCACGCCGCGGCCGAGTCCGCGTGGACCGGGCGCGCCGTCGAACTGCCGATGAGGGGAGCAGCGTGAAGGTCGCCGTCCTGTCGTCCGCGCCCGAGCGCGCCGAAATCTACGCCGAACCGCTGCGCGACCTGCCGGACGTCGACCTGCTCGCCGCGGACAGCTGGGACGCGCTGTTCGCCGCGCGCCCCGCGGCTGTCGTCGTCACCGGGGAAGTCGACCGCCGTCTCGAACTCGTCCAGCGGGCGGCCGAGGCCGGGGCGCACGTGCTGTGCGAATACCCGCCCGCAGCCAAGGAAGCCGACCTGAGGGCCATGGTGGACGCCTGCGACGGCGTCCGGCTCACCTTCGCTTCTCCGGCCTGCTACGGCGAGGCGTTCGCCGTGGTGCGCAAGGGAATCGCCGATGGGATCGTCGGCGAGCTGACGACGGTTCTCGGCTCGCTCGAAACGAGTGCGGACGGCGGGACGCTGGGTGCCACCGCGCCGTACCTGCTCGACCTGGTGGACGCGGTGCTCGACGGCGAGCCCGCGCAGCAGGTGTACGCCCAGACGAACAACGTCCTCAATGGACAGGAAGCCGAAAGCGCGGCCGTGCTGACCGTGCGGTATCGGAGCGGGAAAGTCGCCTCGTTCGACTGCAGCCGCAGCGTCTCGGCGACCGGGTGGCCGGCGGTCACCTTCATCGGGGACAAGGCCAGCGTGGCGTACGACGCCGGTCCGCGGCTGCTCGGCGGGTTCGACGCCGCCCTCGGCGGTGAACGACGGGAGCCGGGCGGCGAAGACCTGTATGCGTTGCTGCTCAAGGACTTCCTGGGCGACGGCGGTGGGCTCGGGCCGGACGGACAGGCCGCCCTGCGGACGGCCAGGATCGTCCAGGCGGCCTACGAATCGGCGCACACCGGGCAGCCCGTCGACCTGCCGCCCGGAAGCTGACGCGGCTTCGTCTCGAAGGGGCTTTCTCCTGTGCCACAGGAGGAAGCCCCTTTTCGTGGTGCCTCCAGTGACCGCGCAAAAGGGCTCTACCAGAGTGAGGGATGTCGCCTGGTGGTGGCTCGCCTAGCCTGAATCGAGAATGAAAACACTGGTCTGTGCTGGGAGATCCCCGAAACAGTTCGACTGAGATCGTCGAGAGGTGGAGACCGCGATGAGTGCTACGCAGGTGAAAATCGCGCTGAGCGGCGGGCCGGCCGAACTGGCGGTGACGCACCGCAGCGTTGATGCGTCCGCGTTGGAGCACACGCTCAAGATCCGCCACGGGGCCGGTTACGAGCACTTCGTGCACGGCGGGGAATTCCAGGCCGTCGACGGCTGCGAAATCGCGGTCTTCCGGTGGTCGCACCGGACGAAGATCGCCGAATAAAACGCACCGGATCTCCCACGGGAAAGGTTTCCATGACCGACGCAATATCCTTCGAGGTGCCGTGGGCGCGGACCGACAAGTTCGATCCGCCCGCGGTATTCGACTCTCTGCGCGAAGAACGTCCGCTCGCGAAGATGGTTTACCCGGATGGGCACGTCGGCTGGATCGTTTCCAGCTACGAGCTGGTGCGCGAGGTCCTCAGCGACCTGCGGTTCAGCCACAGCTGCGAGGTCGGCCACTTCCCGGTGACGCACCAGGGCCAGGTGATCCCGACCCACCCGTTGATCCCCGGGATGTTCATCCACATGGACCCGCCCGAGCACACGCGGTACCGCAAGCTGCTGACGGGCGAGTTCACCGTCCGCCGCACCAGCCGGCTCATCCCGCGCGTCGAAGCCGTGGCCGCCGAGCAGATCGAGGTCATGCGGGCCAAGGGCGCCCCCGCGGACGTGGTGGCGGACTTCGCCAAGCCGCTCGTCCTGCGGATGCTGGGCGAGCTGGTCGGCCTGCCCTACGAGGAACGCGACCGGTACGTGCCCGCGGTGACCCTCCTGCACGACGCGGAAGCGGACCCGGCCGAGGCCGCGGCCGCCTACGAGGTGGCCGGCGCGTTCTTCGACGAGGTCATCGAGCGGCGACGTCAGCAGCCCCAGGACGACCTGATCAGCTCGCTCGTCAACGAGGACCTGACCCAGGAGGAGCTGCGCAACATCGTCACCCTGCTGTTGTTCGCGGGGTACGAGACCACGGAGGGCGCGCTGTCCGTCGGCGCCTTCGCGCTGCTGCACCACTCCGACCAGCTGGCGGCGCTGCGCGCGGCGCCGGCGAAGCTCGACGCCGCGATCGAAGAGCTCCTGCGCTACTTGACCGTCAACCAGTACCACACCTACCGCACCGCGCTGGAAGACGTGAAGCTGGAGGGCGAGCTGATCCGGAAGGGCGACACAGTGACGGTGTCGCTGCCCGCGGCCAACCGCGACCCGGCCAAGTTCGCCTGTCCCGCGGAGCTGGACATCGAGCGGGACACCTCCGGCCACGTCGCGTTCGGCTTCGGCATCCACCAGTGCCTGGGCCAAAACCTGGCGCGCATCGAGCTCCGGGCGGGCTTCACGGCGCTCCTGCGGGCGTTCCCCGACCTCCGGCTGGCCGTCCCGGCCGACGAGGTGCCGTTGCGGCTGAAGGGTTCCGTCTTCTCGGTGAAGGAGCTTCCCGTCTCCTGGTGAGCGTCTCTTCCCCCGAACCGCCGAAAGGATCTGCGGCACAGTGCGCACCGATCTCATCAAGCCACTTCACGTCGCACTCCTGGAGAACGCGACCCGTTTCGCCGGCAAGCCGGCCTTCGCCGACGACCACCGGTCGGTCACCTACGGCGACCTGGAGGCGCGGACGCGCCGGCTGGCCGGGCACCTGGCCGGTCTCGGTGTCCGGCACGGGGACCGGGTGGCGATCTGCCTCGGCAACCGCGTGTCCACTGTGGAGAGCTACTTCGCGGTCCTGCGCGCCGGCGGCGTGGGCGTGCCGCTCAACCCCGGCTCGGCGACGGCCGAGCTGGAGTACCCGCTGACCGACAGCGGCGCCACGGTGGTCATCACCGATGCCGCGCAGGCGGCCCGGCTCCGGCTCGCGCCGCACGTCAAGCTGCTGGTGACCGGCGACGACGTCCCGGCAGGCGCCCAGTCGTTCGACGAGCTCGCCGTCAGTGAACCGGCCGAGCCCGCCCCGGACGACCTCGAGCTCGACGAACCGGCCTGGATGTTCTACACGTCGGGGACGACGGGCCGGCCCAAGGGCGTCGTGTCGACGCAGCGCAACTGCCTCTGGTCCGTCGCCTCCTGCTACGTGCCGATCCCGGGGCTGACGGACCAGGACCGGGTGCTTTGGCCGCTCCCGCTGTTCCACAGCCTTTCGCACATCGCCTGCGTCCTGTCCGCCACCGTGGTCGGCGCCACCGTCCGGATCATGGACGGCAGTTCCGCCGACGACGTGATGCGGCTGATCCGCGCGGAGGACTCGACGTTCCTGGCCGGCGTGCCCACCACCTACCACCACCTGGTGCGGGCCGCCCGGCAGCGCGGGTTCTCGGCCCCGAACCTGCGCATCGGCCTGGCCGGGGGAGCGGTCCTCGGCGCCGGGCTGCGGAGCGAGTTCGAGGAGACCTTCGGGGTCCCGCTGATCGACGCCTACGGCAGCACCGAGACCTGCGGGGCCATCACCATGAACCCGCCGGACGGCGCCCAGGTCGACGGCTCCTGCGGCTTGCCCGTGCCGGGGGTCGGGGTGCGCGTCGTCGACCCCGACACCGGGCTCGACGTCCCCGCCGGCCAGGAAGGCGAGGTCTGGGTCAGCGGGCCGAACGTCATGATCGGCTACCACAACAGCCCGGAGGCGACCGCCGCGGCGATGCGGGACGGCTGGTTCCGGACCGGTGACCTGGCCCGGCGGGACGACGCCGGCTACTTCACCATCTGCGGCCGGATCAAGGAACTCATCATCCGGGGCGGGGCGAACATCCACCCCGGCGAGGTCGAGGCGGTCCTGCGCACCGTCGACGGCGTCGCCGACGCGGCGGTCGGCGGCGCACCGCACGACACGCTCGGCGAGGTGCCGGTCGCGTACGTGATCCCCGGCCCGTCCGGGTTCGACCCCGCGGCGCTGCTCGACCGGTGCCGCGCGCAGCTTTCCGCCTACAAGGTGCCGGAGCGGATCCACGAAGTCGCCCACATCCCCCGGACCGCCTCGGGCAAGGTCCAGCGGCGCCTGCTGGCCGACGAGCCCGGCCGCCTGCGGTACGCGGCGGCGGAACACCAGGAGCCGTCCCGGCAGAGCGAGCCCGACGAGGCCGTCGCGGCGGCCCTGGGTGCCCGGCTGTCCGGTTTGGACGAACGCGCGCAGGGCGAACTGCTGGCGGATCTCGTCCGCACCCAGGCCGCCGACGTACTGGGGCAGCCGGTCCCGGCCGACCGCGCGTTCCGCGATCTGGGCTTCACCTCGCTGGCCATCGTCGAGCTGCGCAACCGGCTGACCGAGCACACCGGCCGGTGGCTGCCCACCAGTGCCGTCTTCGACCACCCGACGCCGGTGGCGCTGGCCGCCCGCCTCCGGGCCGAGCTCCTCGGGATCACCCGGCCGGTCACCGAGCCGGTCGTGGTGGCCGACCCCGGTGAACCGATCGCGATCGTGGGGATGGCGTGCCGGTTGCCGGGCGGGGTGGCTTCCCCGGACGACCTGTGGCGGCTGGTGGCCGAGCGCGTCGACGCCGTCTCCGAGTTCCCCGACGACCGCGGCTGGGACCTGGAGAGCCTGTTCGACCCCGAGCGGGAACGCGCCGGCACTTCGTACGTCAGCAAGGGCGGCTTCCTCCACGACGCGGGGAACTTCGACGCCGGGTTCTTCGGGATTTCGCCGCGTGAGGCCGTCGCCATGGACCCGCAGCAGCGGCTGCTGCTGGAAACGTCGTGGGAGGCGCTGGAAAGCGCCGGAGTCGACCCGGTCGGGTTGAAGGGCGCCGACGTCGGCGTGTTCTCCGGCCTGATGGGCCAGGGCTACGCCGCCGGGGGTGCGGTGGCGCCCGAACTCGAGGGGTTCGTCACCACGGGGGTCGCGTCGAGCGTGGCGTCGGGCCGGGTGTCGTACGTGCTCGGCCTGGAGGGGCCGGCGGTCACGGTGGACACGGCCTGTTCGTCGTCGCTGGTCGCGATGCACCTGGCCGCGCAGGCGCTGCGGCAGGGCGAGTGCTCGATGGCGCTCGCCGGTGGGGTCACGGTGATGGCGACGCCGGGCTCGTTCGTGGAATTCTCGCGCCAGCGGGCGCTGGCTCCCGACGGGCGCTGCAAGGCGTTCGCGTCGGCGGCCGACGGGACCGGCTGGTCCGAGGGCGTGGGCGTGGTCGTGCTGGAGCGGCTTTCGGTGGCGCGGGAGCGCGGGCACCGGGTCCTGGCGGTCCTGCGCGGCAGCGCGGTGAACCAGGACGGCGCCTCCAACGGGCTGACCGCGCCGAACGGCCTCTCGCAGCAGCGGGTGATCCGCCGGGCACTGGCCGGGGCCGGGCTGGCTCCGTCCGATGTGGACGTCGTCGAAGCGCACGGGACCGGGACGACCCTCGGTGACCCGATCGAGGCGCAGGCCCTGCTGGCCACCTACGGGCAGGAACGGGAGCCCGGGAAGCCGTTGTGGCTGGGTTCGCTGAAGTCCAACATCGGGCACGCGCAGGCGGCCGCGGGTGTGGCGGGCGTGATCAAGATGGTGCAGGCGTTGCGGCACGAGGTGCTGCCTCCGACGCTGCACGTCGACCAGCCGACGACCGAGGTGGACTGGTCCGCCGGTGCGGTCGAGCTGCTCACCGAGGCGCGTGCGTGGCCGCGCGACGGCCGTCCGCGCCGGGCCGGGGTTTCTTCGTTCGGCGTCAGCGGGACGAACGCGCACCTGATCCTGGAGGAGGCGCCGGCCGAGGAACCGGTGCCCGCCGAGAAGCCGGTGGTGCCGGCGGCCCCGGTGGTGCCTTTCGTGGTGTCGGCACGCGGAGCGCTTTCCGGGCAGGCCGCGCGCTTGGCCACCTTCCTCGAAAACCACCCTGGGATCTCGCCGGCGGCGGTGGCGGGGGCGCTGGTGTCGCGTCGCGCGGTGCTGGACGACCGCGCCGTCGTCGTGGCCGGATCACACGAGGAAGCCCTGGCCGGGCTGCGTGCGCTGGCGCGCGGGGAAAGCGCGGCCGGTCTGCTGACCGGCTCGGCTGCGCCGGGCAAGGTCGTGTGGGTGTTCCCGGGGCAGGGGACGCAGTGGCACGGCATGGGCCGTGAGCTGCTGGATTCCTCTCCGGTGTTCGCCGAGCGGATCGCCGAGTGCGCGGCCGCGCTGGAGCCGTGGGTCGACTGGTCGCTGGTCGACGTGCTGCGCGGCGAAGGCCCCGGGCTGCTGTACCGGGTCGATGTGCTGCAGCCCGCCTGTTTCGCGGTGATGGTGGGGCTGGCCGCGGTGTGGGAGTCCGTGGGCGTGCGCCCGGACGCCGTACTGGGTCACTCCCAGGGCGAAATCGCGGCCGCCTGCGTGTCGGGTGCGTTGTCGCTGGAAGACGCGGCGAAGGTGGTCGCGTTGCGCAGCCAGGCGATCGCGGCGGAGCTGTCCGGTCGCGGTGGGATGGCGTCGGTCGCCTTGAGCGAGGACGACGTGGTCTCGCGGCTGGCGGACGGGGTCGAGGTCGCCGCCGTCAACGGCCCGTCGTCGGTGGTGATCGCGGGGGACGCCCGAGCCCTCGACGAGACGGTGGAAGCCCTGACCGGGCAAGGGATCCGGGTGCGGCGGGTCGCGGTGGACTACGCCTCGCACACCCGGCACGTGGAGGACATCCGCGCCACCCTGGACCAGGCGCTGGCCGGGATCGGCGCGCAGGCACCCGCAGTGCCGTTCTTCTCGACCGTCACCGGCGAGTGGGTGCGAGACGCCGGCGTCCTGGACGGCGGGTACTGGTACCGCAACCTGCGCAACCAGGTGCGGTTCGGTGCCGCGGCGGCGGCCTTGCTCGCGCAGGGGCACACGGCGTTCGTCGAGATCAGTGCGCACCCCGTGACGGTCCAGCCCCTGAGCGAGCTCACCCAGGGTGCCGTCGTCGTCGGGTCGTTGCGGCGTGACGACGGTGGCCTGCGGCGGCTGCTGACCTCGATGGCGGAACTGTTCGTCCGCGGCGTCGACGTGGACTGGGCCGGGATCGTGCCCGCGTCCGGCTGGGTCGATTTGCCGACCTACGCCTTCGACCGCCGGCACTACTGGCTCGAGCCGGCCGAGCCGGCGACGGCCGGTCACCCGCTGCTGGGCACCGTCGTCAGCGACCCCGGCTCGGCGCGCCTGACGGCCATGGCCACCTGGTCGCTCCGGAACCTCCCCTGGCTCGCGGACCGGCTGGTGCCGAACGCGGCACTGGTCGAGGCGGCCATCCGCCTGGGCGACCTGGCCGCCACTCCCGTCCTCGACGAACTGACCGTCGACGCGCCGGTGCTGCTGCCGCCACGCGGTGGCCGGGACGTCCAGCTGCTCGTCGGCGAACCCGGCGAGACGCGGCGGCGATCGATCGAAATCTTCTCCCGGGCCGCGGGCGCCTCCCTGGAAGATCCGTGGACGCGGCACGCCCACGGCACGCTTGCTCCCGCCGCCGCCGTGACCGATAGGGGGACTTCAGCGGGAGACGCCACCGAAGTCACCGTGGCCGGCTTGCGCGACGCGGACCGGTACGGGATCCACCCCGCGCTGCTGGACGCGGCCGTCCGCACGGTCGTCGGCGACGGCCTGCTCCCGTCCGTCTGGACCGGGGTGACCCTGCTGGCCTCCGGGGCCACGACCGTGACCGCGACGCCGACGGCGACCGGCCTGCGGCTGACCGACCCGGCCGGGCAGCCCGTCCTGACCGTCGAAGCGGTGCGCGGCACGCCGTTCGCCGCCGAAGCGGGGACCACCGACGCGCTCTTCCGCGTCGAGTGGACGGAAATCCCGCTCCCCGCCGTGGAACGCGAGCCCACGGCTGATGTCTTGCGGTACGAAGCCACGTCGGTCGAGGAGACCCTGGCCGAGCTCCAGGCCTGGCTCGCGGACCCGGGACGGGCCGAAACCCGGCTGGCCGTGGTCACCGGCGACTGCGCCGAACCCGACGCGGCCGCGATCTGGGGCCTGGTGCGCTCGGCGCAGTCGGAACACCCCGGCCGGATCGTGCTGGCCGACCTCGACGACCCCGCCGTGCTGCCCGCCGTGCTGCTGAGCGGGGAACCGCAGGTGCGGGTCCGGAACGGCGTCGCGGAGGTGCCCCGGCTGGCCCGGGTATCCGCGTCGCAGGACCCCCGCCCGCTCGATCCGGAAGGCACCGCGCTGATCACCGGCGGCACCGGAACGCTCGGTGCGCTGACCGCCCGGCACCTCGTCACCGCCCACGGCGTCCGGCACCTGGTCCTGATCAGCCGCCGCGGCGAAGCCCCCGAACTGCACGACGAGCTGACCGCCCTCGGGGCGTCGGTCACCATCACCGCCTGCGACGCGGCGGACCGGGCGCAGCTCGAGGCCGTCCTGCGGGCGATCCCGGCCGAGCACCCGCTCACCGCCGTGGTGCACACCGCCGGCGTCCTGGACGACGGGGTGGTCACCGAGCTGACCCCGGACCGGATCGCCACCGTGCGGCGGCCGAAGGTGGACGCCGCACAGCACCTGGACGAGCTCACCCGGGACGCCGACCTCGCCGCGTTCGTGCTGTTCTCCTCGGCGGCGGGCGTGCTGGGCAACCCGGGCCAGGCCGGCTACGCCGCGGCCAACGCCGGGCTGGATGCCTTGGCGCACCAGCGAAACCGCCTCGGCCTGCCCGCGGTGTCCATTGCCTGGGGGTACTGGTCGGCGGTCAGCGGCATGACCGAACACCTGGGGGCCGCCGACCTGCGCCGCAACCGGCGGATCGGGATGTCGGGACTCGCCGCCAACGAGGGCATGGCGCTGCTGGACGCCGCCATCGGCACCGGCGGCGCCCTCGTGGCGGCGAAGTTCGACGTGGCGGCCCTGCGGGCGACGGCGAAGGCCGAGGGCACGGTGCCGCCGCTGCTGCGGGGCCTGGCTCCGCTGCCGCGCCGGACGGCCGCCACCGCGGGCCGGACGGCGTCGCTGACCGAACGCCTCGCCGGCCTGGACGAGGCCGGGCGAACCGAGGCCCTGCTCGACCTGGTGCGGCGGCACGCCGCCGAGGTGCTCGGCCACACCGGCGTCGACGCCGTCCACACGGGACGGACGTTCAAGGACGCCGGCTTCGACTCGCTGACCGCGGTGGAACTGCGCAACCGGCTGGCCGCCGCGACCGGGCTGACCCTGTCCCCGGCGATGATCTTCGACTACCCGAAGCCCCCGGCGCTCGCCGGGCACCTGCACGCCAAGCTCTTCGGTGACCGGGCCACCCGGCCGGCCGAGATCGGTACCGCCGCGGCCGACGAGCCGATCGCGATCGTGGCGATGGCGTGCCGCTTCCCCGGCGGCGTGCACAGCCCGGAAGACCTGTGGCGGCTGGTCGCCGACGGCGTCGACGCCGTCTCCGAGTTCCCCGGCGACCGCGGCTGGGACACCGACCGGCTCTACCACGAAGATCCCGACCACGAAGGCACCACCTACGTGCGGCACGGCGCCTTCCTCGACGACGCCGCCGGGTTCGACGCCGCCTTCTTCGGCATCTCGCCGAACGAGGCGCTCGCCATGGACCCGCAGCAGCGGCTGCTGCTGGAGACGTCCTGGGAGCTGTTCGAACGGGCCGCGATCGACCCGACCACCCTGGCCGGGCAGGACATCGGCGTCTTCGCCGGGGTCAACAGCCACGACTACAGCACGCGGATGCACCGGGCCGCCGGCGTCGAGGGATTCCGCCTCACCGGGGGTTCGGCCAGCGTCCTCTCCGGCCGCGTCGCCTACCACTACGGCGTCGAGGGCCCGGCCATCACGGTCGACACGGCCTGCTCCTCCTCGCTGGTGGCCCTGCACTTGGCGGTGCAGGCGCTGCAGCGCGGCGAGTGCTCGATGGCGCTGGCCGGCGGCGTGATGGTGATGGGCACCGTGGAGACCTTCGTCGAGTTCTCGCGGCAGCGCGGGCTGGCGCCCGACGGCCGGTGCAAGGCGTTCGCCGACGGCGCGGACGGCACCGGCTGGTCCGAGGGCGTCGGGCTGCTCCTGGTGGAGCGGTTGTCCGAGGCTCGCCGCCGGGGCCACCAGGTCCTGGCCGTGGTCCGCGGGTCGGCGGTCAACTCCGACGGCGCGTCGAACGGCCTCACGGCCCCGAACGGCCCGTCCCAGCAGCGCGTGATCCGCAAGGCACTGGCCGCCGCCGGACTGTCCACATCGGACGTCGACGCGGTGGAGGCGCACGGGACCGGGACGACCCTGGGCGACCCGATCGAGGCGGAGGCGCTCCTGGCGACCTACGGCCAGGAGCGGGACCGGCCCCTGTGGCTCGGGTCGGTGAAGTCCAACCTCGGGCACACGCAGGCGGCCGCGGGCGTCGCGGGCGTGATCAAGATGGTCATGGCCATGCGCCACGGCGTCCTGCCCCGGACCCTGCACGTGGACCGGCCTTCGTCCCACGTGGACTGGTCGGCGGGTGCGGTGGAACTGCTGACCGAAGCCCGCGACTGGCCGGTCGACGGCCACCCGCGCCGGGCGGGCGTGTCGTCCTTCGGCATCGGCGGCACCAACGCGCACGTCGTCCTCGAAGAAGTGCCCGAACCGGCCACCACGCCCCAGCCTGAGCCGGCCGGGTTCCTGGTGCCGGTGCTCGTCTCCGCGCGGACGGCGGCGGGCCTGCGCGGCCAGGCCGACCGGCTCGCCGGGTTCTTCGGCGACCGGACCGACGTGCGGGTCCCCGATGCCGCCTACGCCTTGGCCACCACGCGTGCTCAGCTCGACCACCGGGCGGTCGTCCTGGCCTCCGACCGGGAACAGCTCCGCAGCGACCTCGCCGCCTTCGGCCCCGGCGTGGTGACCGGGACGCCGGTCGACGGCAAGCTGGCCGTCCTCTTCACCGGCCAGGGCAGCCAGTGGGCCGGCATGGGCCGCGAACTCGCCGAGACGTACCCGGTCTTCCGCGACGCCTTCGAGGCCGCCTGTGCCGCCGTGGACACCCATCTGGGCGAGCGTCCGCTGCGCGAGGTCGTGTTCGACGACAGCGCGCTGCTCGACCAGACGATGTACACCCAGGGCGCGCTGTTCGCGGTGGAGACCGCGCTGTTCCGGCTCTTCGAGTCGTGGGGCGTCCGGCCGGATCTCCTCGCCGGCCACTCGATCGGCGAACTCACCGCCGCGCACGTGTCCGGAGTGCTGGAGCTGGCCGAGGCGGGCGAACTGGTCGCCGCGCGCGGCCGGCTGATGCAGGTCCTGCCCGGTGGCGGCGCGATGGTCGCCGTCCAGGCGACCGAGGACGAGGTCGCGCCCCTGCTCGACGGCACGGTCTGCGTCGCCGCGATCAACGGCCCCGACTCCGTCGTGCTTTCCGGCGCCGAGGACGCCGTGCTCGCCATCGCGGGTGACCTGGCGGGCCGCGGCCGCAAGACGCGGCGGCTGGCCGTCAGCCACGCCTTCCACTCGCCGCTCATGGAACCGATGCTCGACGACTTCCGCGCGGTCGCGGAGCGCCTGACGTACCGGCCGGGTGCCCTGCCCGTCGTCTCGACGCTGACCGGGGAACTCGCGGCGCTCGACAGCCCCGGCTACTGGGTCGACCAGGTGCGCAACGCCGTGCGGTTCAGCGACGCCGTCACCGCGCTGAGCGGCCAGGGTGCGGCGACGTACCTCGAACTCGGCCCGGGCGGCGCGCTCGCCGCGATGGCGCTCGGCACGCTCGGCGGACCCGAGCAGAGCTGCGTCGCCACCTTGCGCAAGAACGGCGCCGAGGTGCCCGACGTCCTCACCGCGCTCGCCGAACTGCACGTGCGAGGCGTGGCCGTGGACTGGACGACCGTGCTCGACGAACCGGCCACGGCGGTCGGGACCGTCCTGCCCACCTACGTGTTCCAGCACCAGCGCTTCTGGGTCGACGCCGACGACACGGTGGGAGTCAGCGTCACCCCGCCACCGGCGGAGCCGAACGTGGGCCGGCCGGCGCACGACGTGCTGGACCTGGTCCGCGAGAGCGCCGCGATGGTGCTCGGGCACCGTGAGGTGGACGCGTTCGACCTCGACCGGTCCTTCAAGGACCTGGGCTTCGACTCCCTCAGCGCGGTCAAGCTCCGCAACCGCCTGCGCGACTTCACCGGCGTGGAGCTGCCCAGCACCCTGGTCTTCGACTACCCGAACCCGGCGGTCCTCGCCGCCCACCTGCAGGCCGAACTCCGCGGGGAGCGCCCGCAGGCCCCGGCCACGGCGACGCGGTCCGTCTCCGACGAACCGATCGCGATCGTGGGCATGAGCACGCGACTGCCGGGCGGCGCGGACAGCCCCGAAGAACTGTGGAACCTGGTGGCCGAGGGGCGGGACGCGGTGTCCGGTTTCCCCGTCGACCGCGGCTGGGACCTGGACGGGCTGTACCACCCGGACCCCGCCCACCCGGGCACGAGCTACACGCGCACCGGCGGCTTCCTGCACGACGCGGCCCAGTTCGACGCCGGGCTCTTCGGGATCTCGCCGCGCGAAGCCCTCGCGATGGACCCGCAGCAGCGGTTGCTGCTGGAGACGTCGTGGGAAGCACTGGAACGCGCGGGTGTCGACCCCCTGTCCGCACGAGGCACCGACGTCGGCGTCTTCACCGGGATCGTCCACCACGACTACGTGACGCGGCTGCGCGAGGTCCCCGAGGACGTCCAGGGCTACACGATGACCGGGACGGCCTCGAGCGTGGCGTCGGGCCGGGTGGCGTACGTCTTCGGGTTCGAGGGGCCGGCGGTCACGGTGGACACGGCGTGTTCGTCGTCGCTGGTCGCGATGCACCTCGCCGCGCAGTCCCTGAGGCAGGGCGAGTGCTCGATGGCGCTCGCCGGTGGCGCGACGGTGATGGCCAGCCCGGACGCCTTCCTGGAGTTCTCGCGCCAGCGGGGCCTGTCCGCCGACGGGCGCTGCAAGGCCTACTCGGACGGCGCGGACGGCACGGGCTGGGCCGAGGGCGTCGGCGTGGTCGTCCTCGAACGGCTTTCGGTGGCACGCGAGCGTGGCCACCGGGTGCTGGCGGTCCTGCGCGGCAGCGCGGTGAACCAGGACGGCGCGTCGAACGGCTTGACCGCGCCGAACGGCCCGTCCCAGCAGCGGGTGATCCGCGGCGCGCTGGCCACGGCCGGGCTGGCACCGTCCGATGTGGACGTCGTGGAGGGGCACGGCACCGGGACGGCGCTGGGCGACCCGATCGAGGTCCAGGCGCTGCTGGCCACCTACGGGCAGGACCGGGAACCGGAGCGGCCGTTGTGGCTCGGCTCCCTGAAGTCGAACATCGGGCACACGCAGGCCGCGGCCGGGGTCGTCGGCGTGATCAAAATGGTCATGGCCATGCGGAACGGCGTCATGCCGGCCACGCTGCACGTCGACGAGCCCACGAGCCAGGTCGACTGGTCGGCGGGCGCGATCGAGGTGCTCACCGAGGCCAGGGAGTGGCCGAGGAACGGCCGTCCGCGCCGCGCGGGCGTGTCCTCCTTCGGGGCCAGCGGCACGAACGCGCACGTGATCATCGAAGAAGGACCCGCCGAAGAACCCGTGGCCGAAGAGGCGGCCTCCGTGGTGCCCCTGGTGGTCTCCGCGCGCAGCACCGGTTCGCTGGCCGGGCAGGCCGGCCGGGTGGCCGCGGTCCTCGAGAACGAGTCGTTGGCGGGGGTGGCCGGTGCCCTGGTGTCGGGCCGCGCGACGCTGAACGAGCGCGCGGTCGTCATCGCGGGCTCGGCTGACGAGGCCCAGACCGGGTTGCAGGCGCTGGCCCGCGGGGAGAACGCGCCCGGCGTCGTGACCGGGAGCGCGGGCAAGCCGGGCAAGGTCGTGTGGGTGTTCCCCGGCCAGGGCTCGCAGTGGATCGGCATGGGCCGGGAACTGCTCGATGCGTCGCCGGTGTTCGCCGCGCGGATCGAGGAATGCGCCGCCGCACTGGAGCCGTGGACCGGCTGGTCGCTGCTCGACGTGCTGCGCGGCGACGGCGACCTGCTGGACCGGGTCGACGTGGTGCAGCCCGCCAGTTTCGCGATGATGGTCGGCCTCGCCGCGGTGTGGAATTCCCTGGGTGTGGTCCCGGACGCGGTGCTGGGCCACTCCCAAGGCGAGATCGCCGCGGCGTGCGTGTCCGGTGCGTTGTCGCTGGACGACGCGGCGAAGGTGGTTGCGTTGCGCAGCCAGGCGATCGCCGCGGAACTGGCCGGCCGCGGCGGGATGGCGTCGGTCGCGTTGAGCGAGGAGGACGCGGTCGCGCGGCTGGGGCCGTGGGCGGACCGGGTCGAGGTGGCCGCGGTCAACAGCCCGTCCTCGGTCGTCATCGCGGGGGACGCGCAGGCCCTCGACGAGGCTCTGGACGTGTTGTCCGGCGACGGTGTCCGGGTACGGCGGGTCGCGGTGGACTACGCCTCGCACACCCGGCACGTCGAGGCCATCGCCGAAACCCTGGACAAGTCCCTGGACGGGATCACCGCGCAGGCTCCGGTGATTCCGTTCTATTCCACCGTCCTCGGCGCGTGGATCGAGCAGGCCGTCGTCGATGGGGGCTACTGGTACCGGAACCTGCGGCAGCAGGTGCGGTTCGGCCCCTCGGTGGCGGACCTGGCCGGGCTGGGGCACACGGTGTTCGTGGAGATCAGCGCCCACCCGGTGCTGGTTCAGCCCCTGAGCGAAATCAGCGACGACGCGGTGGTGGCCGGGTCGCTGCGGCGGGACGACGGCGGTCTCCGGCGCTTGCTGGCCTCGGCGGCCGAGCTGTTCGTCCGGGGCGTGGCCGTGGACTGGGCCGGGCTGCTGCCGACGGCCGGCTGGGTGGACCTGCCGACGTACGCCTTCGACCGCCGGCACTTCTGGCTGCACGAGGCGGACACCGAGAAGACGGACGTCGCCGAAGGCGCGGACGCCGAGTTCTGGACCGCGATCGAGCAGTCCGATGTGGACAACCTGGCCGAGCTGCTCGAGCTGGCCCCGGACCAGCGCGGTGCGTTGAGCACCGTCGTGCCCGTGCTGGCGGAGTGGCGGGACCGGCGCCGTGAACGCTCGACCGCGGAAAAGCTGCGGTACCAGGTCACCTGGCAGCCGCTCGAACGCGAAGCCACCGGCGTGCCGGGCGGCCGCTGGCTGGTCGTCGTCCCGGCCGGCGCCACCGACGCGCTTCTGAACGAGCTGACCGGCCAGGGACTCGACATCGTCCGGCTGGAGATCGAGGAATCTTCCCGGGAACTGCTCGCCGAGCGGTTGCGGGGTGTGCTGGCGGAGAACGACCTCACCGGCGTGCTGTCGCTGCTCGCTCTCGACGGAGGGCCCGCGGACGCCACCGAGATCACCGCTTCGACGCTCGCGCTGGTCCAGGCCCTGGGCGACACCAACGCCGCCGCGCCGCTGTGGTGCCTCACTTCCGGCGCGGTGAACATCGGCATCCAGGACACGGTCACCGCACCGGCCCAAGCGGCGGTGTGGGGGCTCGGCCGCGCCGTCGCGCTGGAGCGCCTCGACCGGTGGGGCGGCCTGGTCGACTTGCCCGCCGCGATCGACGCGCGCACGGCTCAGGCCCTGCTCGGTGTCCTGAACGGCGCCGCGGGGGAAGACCAGCTCGCGGTCCGGCGGTCGGGCGTCTACAGCAGGCGGCTGGTCCGCAAGCCGGCGCCGGAGTCCGCGACGAGCCGGTGGGAACCGCGGGGGACCGTCGTGGTGACCGGCGGGGCCGAAGGACTCGGCCGGCACGCCTCGGTCTGGCTCGCGCAGTCCGGCGCCGAACGGCTCATCGTCACCGGCACCGACGGCGTCGAAGAACTGAGGGCCGAGCTGGCCGAGTTCGGCACCACGGTCCAGTTCTGCGCTGACACCGACCGGGACGGGATCGCGCGGCTGGTGGCGGATTCGGAGCAGCCGGTCACCGCCGTGGTGCACGCCGCCGACATCGCGCAGACCAGCTCCGTCGACGACACCGGGCCGGCCGACCTCGCCGAGGTGTTCACCGCCAAGGTGGCCACCGCGGTGTGGCTGGACCAGCTGTTCGAGGACACCCCGCTCGACGCGTTCGTCGTGTTCTCCTCGATCGCGGGTGTCTGGGGCGGCGGTGGCCAGGGCCCGGCCGGCGCGGCGAACGCCGTCCTCGACGCCCTGGTCGAATGGCGCCGGGCCCGGGGCCTGAAGGCGACGTCGATCGCCTGGGGAGCGCTGGACCAGATCGGCATCGGCATGGACGAGGCTGCCCTCGCCCAGCTCCGCCGCCGAGGTGTCCTTCCGATGGCGCCGCAGCTCGCGGTCACCGCGATGGTGCAGGCGGTCGCCGGCCACGAGAAGTCCGTGGCGGTGGCCGACATGGATTGGGCGGCCTTCATCCCGGCGTTCACTTCGGTCCGGCCCAGCCCGCTGTTCGCCGATCTGCCCGAGGCGAAGGCGGTGCTCCAGGCCACGCAGGACGACGGCGAAGACGGCGGCACCGCCGCGTCGCTCGCGGATTCCCTGCGGGCGGTCCCGGACGCCGAGCAGAACCGCATCCTGCTGAAGCTGGTCCGCGGCCACGCCTCGACGGTGCTCGGCCACAGCGGCGCCGAGGGGATCGGGCCGCGGCAGGCGTTCCAGGAGGTCGGCTTCGACTCCCTGGCCGCGGTCAACCTCCGCAACAGCCTGCACGCGGCCACCGGGCTGCGGCTGCCGGCGACGCTGATCTTCGACTACCCCACCCCGGAGGCGCTGGTCGGCTACCTGCGCGTCGAGCTCCTCCGGGACGCCGACGACGGCCTGGAGGGGCGGGAGGACGACCTGCGGCGGGTCCTCGCGTCCGTGTCGTTCGCCCGGTTCAAGGAGGCGGGCGTGCTGGACACCCTGCTCGGCTTGGCCGACGCGGACACCGGCACGGAGACCGACCCCGCCGAAGCGGCTCCGGCGGTGCCGCTCTCGGACGACGCAGAACTGATCGACGCACTGGACATCTCCGGTCTCGTGCAACGGGCCCTCGGCCGGACGAGCTGACCGCCGATGGCGAACGAATCGTGGAGGATGGATATGTCGGCGCCGAACGAGCAGATCGTTGACGCACTGCGCGCTTCGCTGAAGGAGAACGTCCGGCTCCAGCAGGAGAACAGCGCGCTCGCCGCGGCCGCCACGGAGCCCATCGCGATCGTCTCCATGGCCTGCCGCTACGCGGGCGGGATCCGCGGCCCGGAGGACTTCTGGCGGGTGGTGTCGGAAGGCGCCGACGTCTACACCGGCTTCCCCACCGACCGCGGCTGGGACGTCGAAGGCCTTTACCACCCGGACCCGGACAACCCCGGGACGACGTACGTGCGGGAGGGTGCCTTCCTGCACGACGCGGCGCAGTTCGACGCCGGGTTCTTCGGCATCTCGCCGCGGGAGGCCCTGGCCATGGACCCGCAGCAGCGGCAGCTCCTGGAGGTGTCCTGGGAAACGCTCGAGCGGGCCGGCATCGACCCGCATTCGGTGCGGGGCAGCGACATCGGCGTGTACGCCGGGGTCGTGCACCAGGACTACGCCCCGGACCTCAGCGGGTTCGAGGGCTTCATGAGCCTGGAGCGGGCCCTGGGCACCGCGGGCGGCGTCGCCTCCGGCCGGGTCGCCTACACGCTCGGGCTCGAGGGCCCGGCGGTGACCGTCGACACCATGTGCTCGTCCTCGCTCGTGGCGATTCACCTGGCCGCGCAAGCACTTCGCCGCGGTGAGTGCTCGATGGCGCTCGCGGGCGGCTCGACCGTGATGGCGACGCCGGGCGGGTTCGTCGGCTTCGCGCGTCAGCGGGCACTGGCCTTCGACGGGCGCTGCAAGTCCTACGCCGCGGCCGCCGACGGTTCCGGCTGGGCCGAGGGCGTCGGTGTGCTGCTGCTGGAGCGGTTGTCGGTGGCGCGCGAACGCGGGCACCAGGTGCTGGCGGTCATCCGCGGCAGCGCGGTGAACCAGGACGGCGCGTCGAACGGCCTGACCGCGCCGAACGGCCCGGCGCAGCAGCGGGTCATCCGCAAGGCGCTGGCGAGTGCCGGGCTGTCGCCGTCCGATGTGGACACCGTGGAGGGGCACGGCACCGGCACGGTGCTCGGCGACCCGATCGAGGTCCAGGCGCTGCTGGCCACCTACGGGCAGGGCCGGGACCCGCAGCAGCCGCTGTGGCTCGGTTCGGTCAAGTCCGTCGTCGGGCACACGCAGGCGGCGTCCGGCGTGGCCGGCGTGATCAAGATGGTCCAGTCGCTGCGGCACGGGCAGCTGCCGGCGACCCAGCACGTGGACGCGCCCACGCCACAGGTGGACTGGACGGCGGGCGCCATCGAGCTGCTGACCGAGGGCCGGGAGTGGCCGCGCAACGGCCACCCGCGCCGGGGCGGGATCTCGTCGTTCGGCGCCAGCGGCACCAACGCGCACATGATTCTGGAGGAAGCACCCGCCGAAGAGCCGGTGGCCGAAGCGCCCGCGTCCGTGGACGTGGTGCCGCTGGTGGTGTCGGCGGCGACGGCCGCTTCGCTGGCGGCCCAGGCCGGTCGCCTGGCGGACTTCGTCGACGGCGAGTTCTCCCTGGCGGACGTGGCCGGGACGCTGGTGTCCGGCCGTGCGGCGCTGGGCGAACGCGCCGTCGTGGTGGCCGGTTCGAACGAAGAGGCCGTGACCGGGCTGCAGGCGCTGGCCCGCGGCGAGAGCGCGCCCGGCCTGCTCGCCGGCCGCGCCGGTGCGGGCGCCCCGGGCAAGGTCGTGTGGGTCTTCCCCGGCCAGGGCACGCAGTGGGCCGGGATGGGCCGGGAGCTGCTCGACGCGTCCCCGGTGTTCGCCGCGCGGATCGCCGAGTGCGAGACCGCGCTCGGGCGATGGGTCGACTGGTCGCTGACCGACGTGCTGCGTGGCGAGACCGGCCTGCTGGACCGGGTCGACGTGGTGCAGCCGGCGAGTTTCGCCGTGATGGTCGGGCTCGCCGCGGTGTGGGCTTCGCTCGGGGTCGAGCCCGAAGCGGTGGTGGGGCACTCGCAGGGCGAAATCGCGGCCGCGTGCGTGTCGGGTGCGTTGTCGCTCGACGACGCGGCGAAGGTCGTTGCGTTGCGCAGCCAGGCCATCGCCGCCTCGCTGGCCGGTCGCGGGGGCATGGCGTCGGTCGCGTTGAGCGAAGAAGACGCGACCGCGCGGATCGAGCCGTGGGCGGGCCGCGTGGAAGTCGCCGCCGTCAACGGGCCTTCGTCGGTGGTGATCGCCGGGGACGCCGAGGCGCTGGACGAAGCCCTCGACGCGCTCGACGACCAGGGCGTCCGGATCCGGCGGGTCGCGGTGGACTACGCGTCCCACACCCGGCACGTCGAAGCCGCCCGCGACGCACTGGCCGAGATGCTGGCCGGGATCCGCGCGCAGGCTCCGGAGGTGCCGTTCTACTCGACCGTGACCGGTGGCTGGGTGACCGACGCCGGGGTGCTGGACGGCGGCTACTGGTACCGGAACCTGCGCCGGCAGGTGCGGTTCGGCCCGGCGGTGGCCGACCTGGTCGGCCAAGGCCACCGGGTGTTCGTGGAGGTCAGCGCGCACCCCGTGCTGGTCCAGCCGATCAACGAGCTCGTCGACGGCACCGAAGCCGTGGTGACGGGGTCGCTGCGGCGCGAGGACGGCGGTCTCCGGCGCCTGCTGGCCTCGGTGGCCGAGCTGTTCGTGCGCGGCGTGACCGTGGACTGGTCCGGCGTGCTGCCCCCGGCCGGCCGGGTCGAGCTGCCGACGTACGCCTTCGACCACCAGCACTACTGGCTCCGGATGGGCGAGTCGGCGACCGACGCGGTGTCGCTGGGCCTCGCCGGGGCCGACCACCCGCTGCTGGGCGCGGTCGTGCCGCTGCCGCAGTCCGACGGGCTGGTCTTCACCTCGCGGCTGTCGCTGCGGTCGCACCCCTGGCTGGCCGGGCACGCGATCGGTGGTGTCGTGCTCATCCCCGGCACCGTGTACGTCGATCTCGCGCTGCGCGCCGGCGACGAGCTCGGCTTCGGCGTGCTCGAAGAGCTCGTGATCGAGGCACCGCTGGTGCTGGCCGAGCGCGGCGGGGTCCGCGTGCAGGTCGCGGTCAGCGGGCCGAACGAAACCGGCTCGCGTGCGGTGGACGTCTTCTCCCTGCGGGAGGACGCCGACGAGTGGACGCGGCACGCCACCGGTCTCCTCGGGGCGTCGACGTCCCGGGAACCGGGCCGCTCCTTCGACTTCGCGGCCTGGCCGCCCGCCGGGGCACAGCCGATCGACGTCGAGAACTTCTACGCCGACCTGACCGAGCGTGGATACGCCTACAGCGGCGCGTTCCAGGGCATGCGGGCGGTTTGGCGGCGCGGTGAAGAAGTCTTCGCCGAGGTCGCGCTGCCCGACGACCACCGCGAGGACGCCGGGAAGTTCGGCCTCCACCCGGCGTTGCTGGACGCCGCCCTCCACACCAACGCCTTCGCCAACCCCGGCGACGACCGCAGTGTGCTGCCGTTCGCGTGGAACGGCCTGGTCCTGCACGCCGTCGGTGCCTCGGCGCTGCGCGTGCGGGTCGCGCCGGGCGGTCCGGACGCGCTGACGTTCCAGGCCGCCGACGAGACCGGCGGCCTGGTGGTCACCATGGATTCCCTGGTGTCCCGCGAGGTCTCCGCCGAACAGCTCGAGACGGCGGCGGGCGAAGAGCGCGACTCCCTGTTCCAGGTGGACTGGATCGAGGTGCCGCGGCCCGAGGGCACGCCCGCCGATCAGGCCGACGTGCTCGAAGCCTTCGGTGAAGAGGCACCCCTGGAACTGACCACCCGCGTGCTGGAGGCCATCCAGGCGTGGCTCGGCAACGCGGCGGACGAAGCCCGGCTGGTCGTCGTGACCCGCGGCGCCGTGCGCGAGGTGACCGATCCTGCCGGTGCCGCGGTGTGGGGTCTGGTGCGGGCCGCCCAGGCGGAGAACCCGGGCCGGATCATCCTCGTCGACACCGACGGTGACGTGCCGCTGGGTGCCGTGCTGGCCAGCGGTGAGCCGCAGATTGCGGTGCGCGGCAACGTCTTTTCCGTCCCACGGCTGGCTCGCGCCACCGGCGACGTGCCGGCTGCGCCCGCGGTGTTCAGTCCGGAAGGGACGGTCCTGCTCACCGGGGGTACCGGGTCGCTGGGTGGCTTGGTGGCCCGGCACCTGGTGACCCGGCACGGGGTCCGGCGGCTGGTGCTCGCGAGTCGTCGGGGGGTGGCCGCCGAAGACCTCGTCACGGAGCTGACCGGGCTGGGCGCGACGGTGTCCGTGGTGGCCTGCGACGTCTCGGACCGCGACCAGGTGGCCGCGCTGCTGGCCGAGCACCGCCCGACCGGTGTCGTGCACCTGGCGGGCCTGCTGGACGACGGCGTGATCGGGGCGCTGACGCGGGAGCGGCTGGCCGGGGTGTTCGCCCCGAAGGTCGACGCGGTCCGCCACCTCGACGAGCTCACGCGCGACCTCGACCTCGACGCCTTCGTCGTGTTCTCGTCCGCGGCCGCGCTCATGGGCTCGGCCGGCCAGGGCAACTACGCGGCGGCGAACGCCTTCCTCGACGGCTTGATGGCCGGGCGCCGCGCGGCGGGCCGGCCGGGCGTGTCACTGGCGTGGGGCCTGTGGGAGCAGGCCGACGGCCTGACCGCCCACCTCAGCGCCACCGACCAAGCGCGGATGAGCCGCGGCGGCGTGCTGGCCATGACGCCCGCCGACGCACTGGACATCTTCGACATCGGCCTGACCGCCGAGCAGGCGCTGCTGGTGCCCATCAAGCTCGACCTGCGCACGCTGCGCAGCCAGGCCACGGCCGGCGGCGAGGTCCCGCACCTGCTGCGCGGCCTGGTCCGCGCAAGCCGTCGCGTGGCGCGCACGGCCGCCGCGAGTGGCGGCGGCCTGGTCCAGAAGCTCGCCGGCCTGTCCACGGAAGACCAGGACGGCGTCCTGCTCGGCATCATCCAGGCCGAAGCGGCCGCGGTGCTCGGCTTCAGCGCCCCCGAGCTGGCGCAGGGCACCCGCGGGTTCAGCGACATCGGCTTCGACTCATTGACCGCCGTCGAGCTGCGGAACCGGCTGAGCGCGGCGACCGGCGTCAAGCTGCCCGCCACGCTGGTCTTCGACTACCCGACGCCGGTGGCGCTTGCCCGGCACCTGCGCGAGGAACTGGGCGAGACGGTGTCGGGCGCACCCGCCGCACCGGTGGCGACCGCCGTGGACGCGGGCGAGCCGATCGCCATCGTCGGGATGGCGTGCCGGCTGCCGGGCGGGGTGATGGGGCCCGAGGACCTGTGGCGGATGGTCGCCGAGGGCCGTGACGGGATGTCGGCCTTCCCCGAAGACCGCGGCTGGGACCTGGAAGGTCTGTTCGACTCGGACCCGGAGCGTCCGGGCACGGCGTACATCCGGCAGGGCGGGTTCCTGCACGAGGCCGCGCTGTTCGACCCGGGCTTCTTCGGGATCTCGCCGCGTGAAGCGCTCGCGATGGACCCGCAGCAGCGGCTGCTGCTGGAAGCGTCCTGGGAAGCGCTGGAGCGGGCGGGCATCGACCCGACCAAGACCCGCGGCGACGCCGTCGGTGTCTTCTCCGGCGTCTCCATCCACGACTACCTCGAGTCCCTGAGCAACATGCCCGCGGAACTCGAAGGCTTCGTCACCACGGCGACCGCGGGCAGTGTCGCCTCGGGGCGCGTCTCGTACACGTTCGGGTTCGAGGGGCCGGCGGTCACGGTCGACACGGCGTGTTCGTCGTCGCTGGTGGCCATTCACCTCGCGGCGCAAGCACTGCGGCAGGGCGAGTGCTCGATGGCGCTGGCCGGCGGCGTCGCCGTGATGGGTTCGCCGATCGGCGTCATCGGCATGTCGCGCCAGCGCGGCATGGCCGAGGACGGCCGGGTCAAGGCGTTCGCGGACGGCGCGGACGGCACCGTGCTGTCCGAGGGCGTCGGCATCGTGGTCCTCGAACGGCTTTCGGTCGCACGGGAACGCGGGCACCAGGTCCTCGCCGTGCTCCGCGGCAGCGCGGTGAACCAGGACGGCGCGTCGAACGGACTGACCGCGCCGAACGGCCCGTCGCAGCAGCGGGTGATCCGCAGCGCACTGGCCACGGCCGGGCTGCAACCGTCCGAAGTGGACGTCGTGGAGGCGCACGGCACCGGGACGGCGCTGGGCGACCCCATCGAGGCCCAGGCGTTGCTGGCCACCTACGGGAAGGGCCGCGACCCGGAGAAGCCGCTGTGGCTCGGTTCGCTGAAGTCGAACGTCGGCCACACCCAGGCGGCCGCGGGGGTCGCGGCCGTCATCAAGATGGTCCAGGCGCTGCGGCACGACGCCCTGCCACCGACCCTCCACGTGCAGGAGCCCACCAAGCAGGTGGACTGGTCCGCGGGGGCGGTCGAGCTGCTGACCGAGGCGCGGGAGTGGGCCCGCAACGGTCATCCCCGCCGCGCCGGTGTTTCGTCGTTCGGCATCAGCGGCACCAACGCGCACCTGATCCTCGAAGAAGCCCCGGCCGAGGACGCCCCCGAGGCGGACTTGCCGGACGGCGTGGTGCCCGTGGTGGTGTCCGCGCGCAGCGCCGGTTCCCTGGCGGGGCAGGCCGGCCGGCTGGCGGCGTTCCTCGAAGGTGACGTTCCGCTGGCCCGCGTGGCGGGTGCGCTGTTGTCGACCCGCGCGTTGCTGACCGACCGGGCCGTCGTCGTGGCGGGCTCGGCCGAGGAAGCCCGCGCCGGGCTCGGCGCCCTGGCCCGCGGCGAGAGCGCGACCGGTCTGGTGACCGGCAGCGCGGGCCTGCCCGGCAAGGTCGTCTGGGTGTTCCCCGGCCAGGGGACGCAGTGGGCCGGCATGGGCCGGGAGCTCCTCGACGCGTCGCCGGTGTTCGCCGAGCGGATCGCCGAGTGCGCGGCCGCGCTGCAGCCGTGGATCGGCTGGTCCCTGGTGGACGTCCTGCGGGGCGAGAGCGATCCGGCGCTGATCGAACGCGTCGACGTGCTCCAGCCCGCCAGCTTCGCCGTCATGGTCGGTCTCGCGGCCGTCTGGGCCTCGGTCGGGGTCGTGCCCGACGCGGTGCTGGGTCACTCCCAGGGTGAGATCGCCGCGGCCTGCGTGGCGGGTGCACTGTCCCTCGAGGACGCGGCGAAGGTGGTCGCGTTGCGCAGCCAGGCGATCGCGGCGGGCCTGTCCGGTCGCGGCGGCATGGCCTCGGTCCAGCTGAGCCACGACGAGGCGGTCGCGCGGCTCGCGCCGTGGGACGGCCGGGTCGAGGTCGCCGCGGTCAACGGCCCTTCCTCGGTGGTGATCGCCGGGGACGCCGAAGCGCTGACCGAGGCCGTCGAAGCTCTGTCCGGACGGCGGGTGGCGGTGGACTACGCGTCCCACACCCGGCACGTCGAAGACATCCGCGACACCCTCGCCGAGGCCCTGGCCGGGATCACGGCGCAGGCCCCGGTCGTTCCCTTCTACTCGACCGTCACCGGCGAATGGATCACCGAAGGCGGCGTCGTCGACGGCGGCTACTGGTACCGGAACCTGCGCAACCAGGTCGGTTTCGGCCCGGCCGTGGCCGAGCTGCTCACCCAGGGACACGGGGTGTTCGTCGAGGTCAGCGCCCACCCGGTGCTGGTCCAGCCGATCACCGACGTCGTCGACAACACCGACGACACCGAGGTCGACGCCGTGGTCACCGGAACGCTGCGGCGGCAGGACGGCGGCCCGCGGCGGCTGCTGACCTCGATGGCCGAGCTGTTCGTCCGGGGCGTCCCGGTCGACTGGGCCACGATGGTGCCGCCCGCGCGCTTCGACCTGCCGACGTACGCCTTCGACCACCAGCACTTCTGGCTCAACCCGCCCGCAGCGGCGGACGCGCCGTCGTTGGGGCTCTCCGGCGCCGACCACCCGCTGCTCGGCGCGGTCCTGCCGCTGCCGCAGTCGGACGGCCTGGTCTTCACCTCGCGCCTGTCGGTGCGGTCGCACCCGTGGCTGGCCGAGGGTGTCCCGAGTGCCGCCCTGGTGGAGCTGGCCGTGCGGGCCGGCGACGAGGTCGGGTGCCCGGTCCTCGCCGACCTGACTGTCGAGTCTCCGCTCGTCCTGCCGGACAGCGGTGGCTTGCGGGTGCAGGTCACGCTGAGCGGCCCCGGCGAGCGCAAGGTCGAGGTGTATTCGCAGCGCGAAGGCGAAGAGGACTGGACCCGGAACGCCACCGGACACCTGTCGGCCACCGCTCCGGCGCGCGAGCCGTTCGACTTCACCGCCTGGCCCCCCGCCGGTGCGAAGCAGGCCGGCGGCTTCTGGCGGCGCGGCAGTGGCGAGAACACCGAGATCTTCGCCGAGGTCGCCCTGCCGGAGGAGCTGGACGCCGGCGCGTTCGGCATCCACCCCGCGTTGCTGGACGCGGCCCTGACCCCGGCGCTGGCGGACGAGGAGCGACCGGCGGACTGGCACGGCCTGGTCCTGCACGCCTCGGGTGCTTCGGCGCTGCGGGTGCGGCTCGTGCCCGGCGAGTCCGGTGTTGCCCTCCAGGCGGCCGACGAAACCGGTGGCCTGGTCGTCACGGCGGATGCGGTGGTGGCCCGCGAGCTGTCGGCCGGGCCGACCCGCGCCGGATCGCTCTACCGCGTCGACTGGACCGAACTGTCCGTTGCGGACGGTGCGGTGCCGGACCAGGTCGAGGTGGTCGAAGCCTTCGGCGAGGAACCCCTGGAGCTGACGGCCCGGGTCCTGGAAGCCGTGCAGGCCTGGCTCGCCGACGCAGCCGACGAGGCCCGCCTGGTCGTGGTGACCCGGGGCGCGGTGCCCGCCGGCGACGGCGCGGTGACCGACCCGGCCGGTGCCGCGGTGTGGGGCCTGGTCCGCGCCGCGCAGGCGGAAAACCCGGACCGGATCGTCCTGCTCGACACCGACGGTGAAGTGCCGCTCGGTGCGGTCCTGGCCGCCGGCGAGCCGCAGGTTGCCGTACGCCGCGGGAAGTTCTTCGTGCCCCGCATCGCCCGCGCGGAGCAGACCGGGGACACCCCCGCCGTGTTCCGCCCGGACGGGACGGTGCTGATCTCGGGCGCGGGCGCGCTCGGTGGCTTGGTGGCCCGGCGTCTGGTCGAACGCCACGGTGTGCGGAAGCTGGTGCTGGCCAGCCGCCGAGGCCGAGACGCCGACGGCGTGGCGGACCTGGTCGCCGAGCTGGCCGCGGACGTGTCCGTGGTGGCTTGTGACGTCTCCGATCGCGCTCAGGTGGCGGCTCTGCTCGACGAGCACCAGCCCACCGCCGTGGTGCACACCGCCGGTGTCCTCGACGCGGGCGTCATCGAGACGCTGAACCGGGAGCGGCTGGCCAGGGTGTTCGCCCCGAAGGTCGACGCGGTGCGCCACCTCGACGAGCTGACCCGCGAACGGGACCTCGACGCCTTCGTCGTCTACTCCTCGGTCTCGGCCGTGTTCATGGGCGCCGGCAGCGGCAGCTACGCGGCCGCGAACGCCTTCCTGGACGGGCTGATGGCCCAGCGCCGGGCGGCGGGCCTGCCGGGCCTGTCGCTGGCGTGGGGCCTGTGGGACCAGAGCACCGGCATGGCGGCCAACACCGACGAGGCCACCCGCGCCCGGATGAGCCGGCGCGGTGGCCTGCAGATCATGACGCAGGACGAGGGCATGGACCTGTTCGACGCCGCTCTGGCTTCGGACGAGTCGCTGCTGGTGCCCGCCCAGCTGGACCTGCGCGGGGTGCGCGCCGACGCCGCCGCGGGCGGTGCGGTGCCGCACATGCTGCGTGGCCTGGTCCGCGCGGGCCGTCAGCAGGCCCGCTCGGCGTCCACTGTGGACAGCGGACTGACCGGACAGCTGGCCGGGCTCACCCCGGCGGACCAGCTGACCCTGCTCCTGGACCTGGTCCGGGCCCAGGTCGCGGCCGTGCTCGGGCACGCCGACGCGGGTGCCGTCCGCGTGGACACGGCGTTCAAGGACGCCGGCTTCGACTCGCTGACCGCGGTCGAGCTGCGCAACCGGATGCGGGCCGCCACCGGGCTGAAGCTGCCCGCGACGCTGGTCTTCGACTACCCGAACCCCCAGGTACTGGCCCGGCACCTGCGTGCCGAACTCGGTGGCGTGGCCCCGGTGGACGTGCGGCCGTCGGTCGCGGGCGGCGCGGCCGACGAGCCGATCGCCATCGTCGGCATGGCGTGCCGCCTGCCGGGCGGTGTCGCGGGCCCCGAGGACCTGTGGCGGCTGGTGGCCGAGGGCCGGGACGCGGTGTCGGGCTTCCCCACCGACCGCGGCTGGGACACCGACGGCCTGTACGACCCCGACCCGGCCCGCCCGGGCAAGACCTACACCCGGCACGGCGGGTTCCTGCACGAGGCCGGGCTCTTCGACGCGGGCTTCTTCGGCATCTCGCCGCGTGAAGCCGTCGCCATGGACCCCCAGCAGCGGCTGTTGCTGGAGTCCTCGTGGGAGGCGATGGAAGACGCCGGCGTCGACCCGCTCTCGTTGCAGGGCCAGGACGTCGGGGTGTTCACCGGCATGTTCGGCCAGGGCTACGTCGCTCCCGGGGACAGCGTCGTCACCCCGGAGCTGGAGGGCTTCGCGGGCACGGGCGGATCGTCGAGCGTGGCGTCCGGCCGGGTGTCCTACGTGTTCGGGTTCGAAGGCCCGGCGGTGACGATCGACTCGGCGTGCTCGTCCTCGCTGGTCGCGATGCACCTCGCCGCGCAGTCGCTGCGGCAGGGCGAGTGCTCGATGGCGCTGGCCGGCGGCGCGACCGTGATGGCGAACCCCGGCGCGTTCGTGGAGTTCTCCCGGCAGCGGGGCCTCGCCGTCGACGGGCGCTGCAAGGCGTTCGCCGCCGCGGCCGACGGCACCGGCTGGGCCGAGGGCGTCGGCGTGGTCGTCCTCGAACGGCTTTCGGTGGCGCAGGAGCGCGGCCACCGGATCCTGGCCGTGCTGCGCGGCAGCGCGGTCAACCAGGACGGCGCGTCGAACGGCCTGACCGCCCCGAACGGTCCCTCGCAGCAGCGGGTGATCCGCCGGGCGCTGGGCAACGCCGGCCTGGCTCCGTCCGATGTGGACGTCGTCGAGGCGCACGGCACCGGGACCACGCTGGGTGACCCCATCGAGGCGCAGGCCCTGCTGGCCACGTACGGCAAGAACCGTGACCCGGAGCAGCCGTTGTGGCTGGGTTCGCTGAAGTCGAACATCGGCCACGCCCAAGCGGCCGCCGGCGTCGCGGGTGTGATCAAGATGGTGCAGGCGTTGCGGCACGAGGTGCTGCCCCCGACGCTGCACGTGGACGCGCCGACCCCCGAGGTCGACTGGTCCGCCGGTGCGGTGGAGCTGCTGACGGAAGCGCGTGCGTGGCCGCGCAACGGTCGTCCGCGCCGGGCCGGGGTGTCCGCGTTCGGCGTCAGCGGCACGAACGCGCACCTGATCCTGGAGGAGGCGCCCGCCGAAGAGCCGGTGCCCACGCCGGAGGTTCCGGTGGTGCCGGTCGTGGTTTCCGCGCGGAGCCGGACGTCCCTGGCCGGTCAGGCCGGTCGCCTCGCCGGATTCGTGGCGGGTGACGCGCCCCTGGCCGGTGTGGCCGGTGCGCTGGTGACGAACCGGGCCGCGCTGACCGAACGCGCGGTCGTGGTCGTGGACTCCCGCGAAGAAGCCATTGCGGGCCTGGAAGCGTTGGCCCGCGGGGAGGACACGGCCGCGGTGGTCACCGGCCGGGCGGGTTCGCCGGGCAAGGTCGTGTGGGTGTTCCCGGGCCAGGGCTCGCAGTGGGTGGGCATGGGCCGGGAGCTCTTGGATTCCTCACCGGTGTTCGCCGAGCGGGTCGCCGAGTGCGCGGCCGCGCTGGAGCCGTGGATCGATTGGCCGCTGCTCGATGTGCTGCGCGGGGAGTCCGATCTGCTGGATCGCGTCGATGTCGTGCAGCCCGCGAGCTTCGCGGTGATGGTCGGCCTCGCCGCGGTGTGGCAGTCCGTGGGGGTGCGGCCGGATGCTGTGGTCGGGCACTCGCAGGGCGAGATCGCCGCCGCGTGCGTGTCGGGTGCGTTGTCGCTGCAGGACGCGGCGAAGGTGGTCGCGTTGCGCAGCCAGGCGATCGCCACCCGGCTGGCCGGACGTGGTGGCATGGCCTCGGTCGCGTTGAGCGAAGAAGACGCGACCGCGTGGCTGGCGCCGTGGGCCGACCGGGTCCAGGTGGCCGCGGTCAACAGCCCCACCTC
Source organism: Amycolatopsis sp. NPDC051045 (assembly GCF_040682955.1). NCBI lineage: Bacteria > Bacillati > Actinomycetota > Actinomycetes > Pseudonocardiales > Pseudonocardiaceae > Amycolatopsis > Amycolatopsis sp. NPDC051045. The sequence goes on along the minus strand of NZ_JBFBCC010000001.1, from coordinate 599,450 downwards.
CGTGGTGATCGCCGGGGAAGCCCGGGCCCTCGACGAGGTCGTCGAAGCGTTGTCCGGCCGGGAAGTCCGCGTCCGGCGGGTGGCCGTGGACTACGGCTCGCACACCAACCAGGTCGAGGACATCCAGGACCTGCTGGCCGAGACCTTGGCGGGAATCGACGCCCAGGCCCCGGCGGTGCCGTTCTACTCGACCGTCACCGGTGACTGGATTTCGGACGCCGGCGTCGTGGACGGCGGCTACTGGTACCGGAACCTGCGCAACCAGGTCGGGTTCGGTCCGGCGGTGGCGGAGCTCGTTCGCCAAGGCCACGGCGTGTTCGTCGAGGTCAGCGCCCATCCGGTGCTGGTCCAGCCGCTCAGTGAAATAAGCGACGACGCGGTGGTGACCGGAACGCTGCGGCGGGAGGACGGCGGCCTGCGCCGGCTGCTCACCTCCATGGCCGAGCTGTTCGTGCGGGGCGTCGCGCTCGACTGGACCGCGATCCTGCCGCGGACGGCCCGGGTCGATCTGCCGAAGTACGCCTTCGACCACCGGCACTACTGGCTCCGGCCCGCCGAGTCCGCAACCGACGCGGCGTCACTGGGCCAGGAGGCGGCCGACCACCCGCTGCTGGGCGCGGTCGTCCAGCTGCCGCAGTCCGACGGTCTGGTGTTCACCTCGCGGCTGTCGGTGCGGACGCACCCGTGGCTGGCCGACCACGCGGTCGGCGGCGTGGTGCTCCTGCCCGGCTCCGGGCTGGCCGAACTGGCTGTGCGGGCCGGCGACGAGGCCGGGTGCACCGCCCTCGACGAGCTGATCATCGAAGCTCCGCTGGTCGTACCGGCCGAGGGCGGGGTCCGGGTCCAGGTCGCGCTGAGCGGTCCGGACGAGACCGGCTCGCGCACGGTCGACGTGTACTCCCGGCGCGACGGCGGCGCGGGGCCGTGGACGCGGCACGCCTCCGGCGTGCTGTCGGAAGCGCTCACCAAGGACACCGGGTTCGACTTCGCCGCCTGGCCGCCCCCGGGTGCCGAGCGGATCGACGTCGAGACCTTCTACACCGACCTGGCCGAGCGCGGTTACGGGTACGGGCCGGCGTTCCAGGGCCTGCGGGCGGTGTGGCGGCGCGACGGCGACGTCTTCGCCGAGGTCGCCCTGCCCGAGGACCTGCGCAAGGACGCGGGCCGGTTCGGCGTCCACCCGGCGTTGCTCGACGCGGCCCTGCAGGCCGCGACGGTCGGCGGCGGGGAGGAACCCGGCGAGCCGGTGCTGGCGTTCGCGTGGAACGGCCTGGTCCTGCACGCCGCGGGGGCTTCGGCGCTGCGGGTCCGGCTCGCGCCGAGTGGCCAGGACGCGCTGTCGGTCGAAGCCGCCGACGAGACCGGCGGACTGGTCCTGACGATGGACTCGCTGGTGTCCCGGCCGGTTTCGGCCGCGCAGCTGGGGGCCGCGGCCGAGGCGGGCCACGACGCGATGTTCCGGGTGGACTGGACCGAGCTTGCTGCCGTGCCCCGTGCGGAACTGCCGCCGTGGGTGCGGATCGACACCGCCGACGACGTGGCCGCCCTGGCGGAGAAGGCGGACGCGCCACCGGTGGCGGTCCTGGAAGCCGCGGGTGCGGACGCCTTGGCCGTGACCGCCCGGGCCCTGGAAGTCGTGCAGGCGTGGCTGGCCGCGCCCGCGTTCGAGGAGGCACGGCTGGTCGTGACGACCCGCGGTGCGGTCCCCGCCGGGGGAGACCACACGCTGACCGACCCGGCCGCGGCCGCGGTCTGGGGCCTGGTCCGCTCGGCGCAGGCCGAGCACCCGGACCGGATCGTCCTGCTGGACACCGACGCCGACGTGGAGCCGGTCCTGGGTGCGGTCGTCGCCAGTGGTGAGCCGCAGCTCGCCGTCCGCGGGACGAGGTTCCTCGTGCCCCGGCTGGCCCGGGCCACCCGGATCGCGGACGCGCCCGCCGCGTTCGACCCGGACGGAACGGTGCTGGTCTCGGGCGCCGGATCGCTGGGCACGCTCGTGGCCCGGCACCTGGTCACCCGGCACGGCGTGCGCCGGCTGGTGCTGGCGAGCAGGCAGGGACCGGACGCCGACGGCGCCCAGGAGCTGATCACCGAGCTCACCGGCGAGGGCTCGGACGTGTCCTTTGTGGCCTGTGACATCTCCGACCGCGACCAGGTGGCCGCCCTGCTCGCGGACCTGCCCGAGCTGACCGGAGTGGTGCACACCGCCGGCGTCTTCGAAGACGGCGTGATCGAGGCGCTGACCCCCGACCAGCTGGCGAACGTCTACGCAGCGAAGGTCGACGCGGTCCGGCACCTCGACGAGCTCACTCGGGACCGGGACCTCGGCGCGTTCGTCGTCTTCTCGTCCGTCGCGGGCGTGATGGGCGGCGGCGGCCAGGGCCCGTACGCGGCGGCGAACGCCTTCCTGGACGCGGCGATGGCGAGCCGCCGGGCCGCGGGCCTGGCGGGCCTGTCCCTGGCGTGGGGCCTGTGGGAACGCAGCAGCGGCATGGCCGCCCACCTCAGCGACGTCGACCACGCGCGGGCGAGCCGCAACGGCGTCCTGGAACTGACCCGGGCCGAGGGCCTGGAGCTGTTCGACCTCGGGCTGCGGATGGCGGAGTCCCTGCTCGTGCCGATCAAGCTCGACCTGGCGGCGATGCGGGCGGGCACGGTTCCGGTCCTGTTCCGCGGTCTCGTCCGGCCGAGCCGGACCCAGGCCCGGTCGGCGTCCACTGTGGACCGGGGGCTGGCCGGGCGGCTGGCCGGGCTGCCCGCGGCCGAGCGGGAGGCGCTGCTGGTCGATCTGGTGCGCGGTCAGGTCGCGGTCGTGCTCGGGTACGACGGGCCGGAGGCGGTCCGCCCGGACACGGCGTTCAAGGACACCGGGTTCGACTCGCTGACGTCGGTGGAACTGCGCAACCGGCTGCGTGAGGCGACCGGGCTCAAGCTCCCCGCCACGCTCGTCTTCGACTACCCGAATCCCTTGGCGGTGGCCCGCTACCTGGGCGCCCGGCTGGTCCCGGAAGGCGCCGCGAACGGGAACGGCAACGGGCACGAAGACCGGCTGCGGCACGCCCTGGCGTCGATCGCGGCCGGCGACGCGGGCGAGGAGCGGTCGATCGCCGAACTGGGCGTCGACGACCTCGTGCAACTGGCTTTCGGCGACGAGTGATGGGGAGCATGTGGTGAGTGCGTCGTATGAAAAGGTCGTCGAGGCGCTGCGGAAGTCGCTGGCAGAGGTCGGCACGCTGAAGAAGCGGAACCGGCAGCTCCTCGACGCGGCCGGCGAGCCGATCGCCGTCGTCGGGATGGCGTGCCGGCTGCCCGGTGGCGTCACCGGGCCCGATGCCCTGTGGCGGCTGGTGGCCGAAGGCGGCGACGCGGTGTCGGGGTTCCCCCAGGACCGCGGCTGGGACCTGGAGAACCTGTTCGACCCGGACCCGGACCACGCCGGAACGTCGTACACCGACCGGGGCGGCTTCCTCCACGACGCGGCGCTGTTCGACCCGGCCTTCTTCGGGATCTCGCCGCGCGAGGCCCTGGCCATGGATCCGCAGCAGCGGTTGCTGCTGGAAACCTCTTGGGAGGCGCTGGAAGGCGTCGGTCTCGACCCGACGTCCCTGAAGGGCACCGACGTCGGCGTGTTCACCGGCTCCGGCGGGTCGGGCTACGGCGGCGGCCTGACCGCGCCGGAGATGCAGAGCTTCGCGGGCACCGGGCTGGCGTCGAGCGTGGCGTCGGGCCGGGTGTCCTACGTCTTCGGGTTCGAGGGGCCGGCGGTCACGATCGACACGGCGTGTTCGTCGTCGCTGGTGGCGATGCACCTCGCCGCGCAGGCGCTGCGGCGGGGTGATTGTTCGATGGCGCTGGCCGGCGGCGCGATGGTCATGTCGGGCCCCGACTCCTTCGTCGTGTTCTCCCGGCAGCGGGGGCTGGCCACCGACGGGCGGTGCAAGGCGTTCGCCTCGGGGGCCGACGGCATGGTGCTGGCCGAGGGCATCAGCGTGGTCGTGCTGGAGCGGCTGTCGGTGGCGCGCGAGCGCGGCCATCGCGTCCTGGCCGTGCTGCGCGGCAGCGCGGTCAACCAGGACGGCGCCTCCAACGGCCTGACCGCGCCGAACGGCCCTTCGCAGCAACGCGTGATCCGCGCCGCGCTGGCCGACGCCGGGATCGAACCGTCCGATGTGGACCTCGTCGAGGCGCACGGGACCGGGACGACCCTGGGTGACCCGATCGAGGCCCAGGCGTTGCTGGCCACGTACGGGCAGGAGCGGGAGAAGCCGCTGTGGCTCGGTTCGCTGAAGTCGAACATCGGGCACACGCAGGCCGCCGCGGGCGTGGCGAGCGTGATCAAGGTGGTGCAGGCCCTGCGGCACGGCGTCATGCCGGCGACGCTGCACGTGGACGAACCCAGCAACCAGGTGGACTGGTCCGAAGGCGCGGTGGAACTGCTGACCGAGCGCCGGGAGTGGCCGCGCGGGGACCGGCCGCGCCGGGCCGGGGTGTCTTCCTTCGGCGTCAGCGGGACGAACGTGCACCTGATCATGGAGGAAGCACCCGAGGAGCCCGCGCCCGCGGCTCCGGCTTCCCCCGACGTCGTACCGCTGGTGATCTCGGCGCGCAGCACCGGTTCCCTGGCCGGACAGGCCGAGCGGCTGGCCGGGGTGGGTGTACCGCCGACGCAGCTCGCCGGTGCACTGGCGTCCGGGCGGGCGGTGTTCGAGGAACGCGCCGTCGTGGTGGCCGGTTCGGCGGCGGAAGCCCGGGCCGGGTGGCACGCGCTGGCCCGCGGTGCGGCCGTGCCCGGCGTCGTGACCGGGAGCGCGGGCCAGCCGGGCAAGGTCGTGTGGGTGTTCCCGGGGCAGGGGACGCAGTGGGCCGGGATGGGCCGGGAGCTCCTCGACGCGTCGCCGGTGTTCGCCGAGCGGATCGCCGAGTGCGCGGCCGCGTTGGCGCCGTGGGTCGGCTGGTCGCTGCTCGACGTGCTGCGTGGTGAGAGCGACCTGGACCGGGTCGATGTGCTGCAGCCCGCCTGTTTCGCGGTGATGGTGGGGCTGGCCGCGGTGTGGGAGTCCGTGGGCGTGCGCCCGGACGCCGTACTGGGTCACTCCCAGGGCGAAATCGCGGCCGCCTGCGTGTCGGGTGCGTTGTCGCTGGAAGACGCGGCGAAGGTGGTCGCGTTGCGCAGCCAGGCGATCGCGGCGGAGCTGTCCGGTCGCGGCGGGATGGCGTCGGTCGCGTTGGGCGAGGAGGAGGCAGTCGCCCGGCTGGCGCTGTGGGCGGACCGCGTCGAGGTGGCCGCGGTCAACGGTCCGTCCTCGGTGGTGATCGCGGGCGACGCCCAGGCGCTGAACGAGGCACTGGAGGTGCTGGCCGGCGACGGAGTCCGCGTCCGCCAGGTCGCGGTGGACTACGCCTCGCACACCCGGCACGTCGAGGACCTCCGCGACACCCTGGACAAGGCGCTGGACGGAATCGCCGCGCAGGCGCCCGCGGTGCCGTTCTACTCGACCGTCACCGGCGAGTGGATCACCGAGGCCGGGGTCGTCGACGGCGGTTACTGGTACCGGAACCTGCGCAACCAGGTGCGGTTCGGCCCGGCCCTGGCCGAGCTGCTCGAGCAGGGACACGGGGTGTTCGTCGAGGTCAGCGCCCACCCGGTGCTGGTGCAGCCGATCAGCGAGCTCACCGACGCGGTCGTCACCGGCACGCTGCGGCGCGAGGACGGCGGCCTGCGTCGGCTCCTGACGTCGATGGCCGAGCTGTTCGTCCGCGGCGTCCCGGTGAACTGGGCCACGCTGCTGCCGCCCGCGCGGGTCGATCTCCCCACCTATGCCTTCGACCACCAGCACTTCTGGCTCCGGCCCGCCGCGCAGGCGGATGCCGTCTCACTCGGCCAGGCGGCGGCCGGGCACCCGCTGCTGGGCGCGGTCGTGCCGCTGCCGCAGTCGGACGGCCTGGTGTTCACCTCGCGGCTGTCGGTGCGGACGCACCCGTGGCTGGCCGACCACACGATCGGCGGGGTGGTGCTCTTCCCCGGCACCGGACTGGTCGAGCTGGCCCTGCGGGCCGGTGACGAGGCCGGGTGCCCGGTGCTGGACGAACTCGTCACGGAGGCGCCGCTTGTCCTGCCCGACCAGGGCGGAGTGAACGTCCAGGTCACGGTGAGCGGCCCGGACCAGAGCGGCTCGCGCACGGTGGAGGTCTATTCCCAGCGCGAGGAGGTGTGGACGCGGCACGCGACCGGCGTGCTGTCGGCGACCCCCGGTGGTGGCCCCGGCTTCGACTTCACCGCGTGGCCGCCGCCGGGCGTCGAGCGCGTCGAGATCGGCGGCTTCTACGCCGACCTCGGCGAGCGCGGATACGCGTACGGGCCGGTGTTCCAGGGCGTGCGGGCGGTGTGGCGGCGCGGCGACGAGGTGTTCGCCGACGTCGCCCTGCCCGACGACCAGCGGGAGGCCGCCGGGAAGTTCGGCCTCCACCCCGCGTTGCTCGACGCGGCCCTGCAGACCGGCACGATCGCCGCGGCCGCGTCGGGCGAGCCGGGGAAGCCGGTGATGCCGTTCTCGTGGAACGGGCTGGTCCTGCACGCCGTGGGGGCCGCGGGCCTGCGGGTCCGCGTCGCGCCGGGCGGGCCGGACGCGCTGACCGTCGAGGCCGCCGACGAGACCGGCGCCCCCGTCTTGACGATGGATTCGCTGATCCTGCGCGAGGTCGCCCTCGACCGGCTGGACACCGCGCGCACCAGCTCGCTGTACCGGGTGGACTGGACCGAACTGCCCATTGTGGACAATCCGGGGCCGGCGAACCGGGCGGAGGTGGTCGAAGCCTTTGGTGAGGAACCCCTCGAGCTGACCGGCCGGGTGCTGGAAACCGTGCAGGCCTGGTTGGCCGCGGAAGACCTCGAAGACGCACGGCTGGTCGTGGTGACCCGCGGCGCGGTGCCCGCCGGCGACGGCACGGTGACCGACCCGGCCGGTGCCGCGGTGTGGGGCCTGGTCCGGGCCGCCCAGTCGGAGAACCCCGACCGGATCATCCTGCTCGACACCGACGGCCTCGACACCGACGGCGAGGTGCCGCTGGGTGCGGTGCTGGCGACCGGTGAACCGCAGCTCGCGCTGCGCGGCACGACCTTCTCGGTGCCACGGCTCGCCCGCGTCACCGAGCCGGCGGAGGCGCCCATCGCGTTCAGCCCGGACGGGACGGTCCTGGTTTCGGGGGCCGGGACGCTGGGTGCGCTCGCGGCCCGCGACCTGGTCACCCGGCACGGGGTGCGGAGCCTGGTGCTGGCCAGCCGGCGCGGCCGCGACGCCGAGGGCGTCGAAGACCTCGTCGCCGAGCTGACCGGGCACGGCGCCCAGGTGGCGGTCGTCGCCTGCGACGTCTCCGATCGGGACCAGGTGGCGGCGCTGTTCAAGGAACACCGGCTGACGGCGGTCGTCCACACGGCCGGGGTGTTCGACGCGGGCGTCACTGGGGCGCTGACTCGTGAGCGGCTGGCCAAGGTGTTCGCCCCCAAGGTGGATGCGGTCCGGCACCTCGACGAGCTGACCCGCGACCTGGACCTCGACGCCTTCATCGTCTACTCGTCCGCCTCCTCGATCTTCATGGGCGCGGGCAGTGGCGGGTACGCGGCGGCGAACGCCTTCCTCGACGGGCTGATGGCCGGCCGCCGCGCGGCGGGCCTGCCCGGGCTCTCGCTGGCCTGGGGCCCCTGGGAGCAGCTCACCGGCATGGCGGACACCATCGACGACCTCACCCTGGCCCGGATGAGCCGGCGTGAGGGCCGTGGCGGCGTCCGGGCGCTCGGATCCGCCGACGGCATGGAGTTGTTCGACGCCGCGCTGGCGGCCGGGCAGGCGCTGCTGGTGCCGATCGAGCTCGACCTGCGCGAGGTGCGGGCCGACGCGGCGGCCGGTGGCACGGTGCCGCACCTGCTGCGCGGCCTGGTCCGGACGGGCAGGCAGGCGGCGCGGGCAGCGTCCGGCGAAGACGGCGGCCTGGTCCGCAAGCTGGCCGGGCTCACCGTGACCGAACAGGAAGCGCTGCTGCTGGACCTCGTCCGCGGTCAGGTCGCCGTCGTGCTCGGGCACGCCGACCCCTCCGGCGTCCGCGCGGACACGGCGTTCAAGGACGCCGGGTTCGACTCGCTGACGTCGGTGGAGCTGCGCAACCGGCTGCGCGAGGCGACCGGGCTGAAACTGCCGGCGACGCTGGTCTTCGACCACCCGAACCCGCTGGTCCTGGCCCGTCACCTGCGGGAGGAACTCGCCGTCGAAGAGGCGTCCCCCGCCGATGCGGTGCTGGCCGGGCTCGCGGGGCTGGAGACGGCCATCGCCGCCGCCGAGGGCCCGGACGGCGACCGGATCACCGCGCGGCTGCGGGAACTGCTGAAGGCGGCCGAGGCCCGGCCGGCCCCGTCCGACGATCTCGACACGGCCAGCGACGAGGAGCTGTTCGCCCTCGTCGACGCGCTCGACTGAATCCGCTGTGACAGCCGGGGCTTCGCCCCGGGCCGGGGGCTTCGCCACCCGGACCCCCTAAAAGCGAGCACACGCGAAAACTTCTGGGAGTTGAGTTCAGTGGCTGACGAGGGACAACTCCGCGACTACCTCAAGCGGGCCATCGCCGACGCCCGCGACGCCCGCACGCGGTTGCGCGAGGCCGAGGAGCAGGCGCGGGAGCCGATCGCCATCGTCGCCATGGCGTGCCGGTACCCGGGCGGCGTGGCCTCGCCCGAGGACCTGTGGCGGCTGGTGGCCGACGGGATCGACGCCGTCTCCGAGTTCCCCGGCGACCGGGGCTGGGACGTGGACGGGCTCGTCGATCCGGACCCCGACCGCCCGGGGACGACGTACACGAACCAGGGCGGTTTCCTGCACGACGCGGGCCTCTTCGACGCCGGGTTCTTCGGGATCTCGCCGCGGGAGGCCGTCGCGATGGACCCGCAGCAGCGGCTGCTGCTGGAGACGTCCTGGGAGGCCATCGAGCGCACGGGCACCGACCCGCTGTCGTTGAAGGGCAGCGACATCGGCGTGTTCACCGGCGTCGCGAGCATGGGCTACGGGGCCGGCGGCGGGGTGGTCGCGCCGGAGCTCGAGGGCTTCGTCGGCACCGGCGCGGCACCGTGCATCGCGTCCGGCCGGGTGTCCTACGTCCTCGGCTTCGAGGGCCCGGCGGTCACCGTGGACACCGGGTGTTCGTCGTCGCTGGTGGCGATGCACCTCGCCGCGCAGGCGCTGCGGCGGGGCGAGTGTTCGATGGCGCTGGCCGGCGGCGCCATGGTGATGGCGCAGCCCGGTTCCTTCGTGTCCTTCTCCCGGCAGCGGGGGCTGGCCACCGACGGGCGCTGCAAGGCGTTCGCGGACAGCGCCGACGGGATGGGGCTGGCCGAGGGCGTCGGCGTCGTCGCGCTGGAACGGCTTTCGGTCGCCCGGGAGCGCGGGCACCGGGTGCTGGCGGTGCTCCGTGGCATCGCGGTCAACTCCGACGGTGCGTCGAACGGCTTGACCGCGCCGAACGGCCCGTCGCAGCAGCGGGTGATCCGCGCCGCGCTGGCCGAGGCCGGGCTGTCACCGTCCGATGTGGACGCCGTGGAGGGCCACGGCACGGGCACGACCCTGGGCGATCCGATCGAGGCGCAGGCCCTGCTGGCCGCGTACGGAAAGGGCCGGGACCCGGAGAAGCCGCTGTGGCTGGGCTCGATCAAGTCGAACATCGGGCACACGCAGGCGGCCGCGGGCGTGGCCAGCGTGATCAAGATGGTGCAGGCGCTGCGCAACGGCGTGCTGCCCCCGACGTTGCACGTCGACCAGCCGAGCACCGAGGTCGACTGGTCGGCCGGTGCGGTGGAGCTGCTGACCGAGCCGCGGGAGTGGCCGCGCGAAGGCCGCCCGCGCCGGGCCGGGGTGTCCTCGTTCGGGATCAGCGGGACCAACGCGCACCTCATCCTGGAGGAAGCACCCGACGAGGAGACCCCCGCCGCGGCTGAAGCGCCGTCCGCCGGTGTGGTGCCGCTGGTGGTGTCGGCGCGCGGCGCCCTGGCGGGTCAGGCCGAGAGGCTGGCCGCCTTCCTCGGCGAGTCGGACGCACCCCTCGCCGACGTCGCCGGTGCGCTGGTGTCCGGCCGCTCCCGGTTCGATGACCGGGCCGTCGTGGTGGCGGGCACCCGAGACGAGGCCGTGACAGGCCTGGAGGCGTTGGCTCGCGGGGAAGGCACGGCCGCTGTGGTCACCGGTCGGGTGGGTGCGCCGGGCAAGGTCGTGTGGGTCTTCCCGGGGCAGGGCTCGCAGTGGGCCGGGATGGGCCGGGAGCTCCTCGAAGCGTCGCCGGTGTTCGCCGAGCGGATCGCGGAGTGCGCGTCCGCGCTGGCGCCGTGGGTCGACTGGTCACTGATCGACGTGCTGCGCGGTGAGGGTGACCTGGACCGGGTCGATGTGGTGCAGCCCGCGAGTTTCGCGATGATGGTGGGGTTGGCCGCGGTGTGGTCCTCGGCCGGGGTGGTTCCCGACGTGGTGCTCGGCCATTCGCAAGGTGAGATCGCCGCGGCGTGCGTGTCGGGGGCGTTGTCGCTGCAGGACGCGGCGAAGGTGGTTGCGCTGCGCAGCCAGGCGATCGCCGCGAAGCTGGCCGGCCGCGGCGGCATGGCCTCGGTCGCGCTGAGCGAAGAAGACGCGGTCACGCGATTGCAGCCCTGGGCGGACCGGGTCGAGGTGGCCGCGGTCAACAGCCCCTCGTCAGTGGTCATCGCCGGGGACGCCGAAGCCCTCGGCCAAGCCCTCGAAGCGTTGTCCGCACAGGAAATCCGGGTCCGGCGGGTGGCCGTGGACTACGCCTCGCACACCCGGCACGTCGAGGACATCCAGGAGCCCCTCGCCGAGGCGCTGGCCGGGATCGACGCGCAGGCGCCGACGGTGCCGTTCTTCTCGACACTCACCGGCGACTGGATCCGCGACGCCGGAGTCGTGGACGGCGGCTACTGGTACCGGAACCTGCGCAACCAGGTCGGGTTCGGCCCGGCCGTGACCGAGCTGATCGGCCTGGGCCACACCGTGTTCGTCGAGGTGAGCGCGCACCCGGTGCTGGTCCAGCCGATCACCGAGCTCATCGACGACACGAACGCGGTCGTCGCCGGTTCGCTGCGGCGCGACGACGGTGGCCTCCGCCGGCTGCTGACGTCGATGGCCGAGCCGTTCGTCCGCGGGGTCGCGGTGGACTGGGCCACGATGGTGCCGCCCGCACGAGTGGACCTGCCGACCTACGCCTTCGACCACCAGCACTACTGGCTGCAGTACGTCGAGACGGCCGACGCGGGGCTGGGCGCGGTGGTGCGGTTGCCGCAGACCGGCGGCCTGGTCCACAGCTCGCGGTGGTCGCTGACGTCGCACCCGTGGCTGGCCGAGCACACGCTCGACGACGTGGTCGTCGTGCCCGGCAGCGGGCTGGTCGAGCTGGCCGTGCGAGCCGGCGACGAGGCCGGGTGCCCGGTGCTCGACGAGCTGGTCGTCGAGACGCCGCTGGTGGTGCCGGAACGTGGCGCGATCCGGGTGCAGGTCACGGTGGGCGGCCCGGACGACAACGGTTCGCGGACGCTGGAGGTGTACTCCCAGCACGACGACGACACGGACGAGTGGACCCGGCACGCCACCGGTGTGCTGTCGGCGACGCCGGCCACCGGCCGCGGGTTCGACTTCACGGCCTGGCCGCCGGCGGGTGCCCGGCAGATCGGCACCGAGGACCTCTACGACGACCTGGCCGCGCGCGGATTCGGCTACGGGCCGGTGTTCCAGGGCGTGCGGGCGGCGTGGCGGGACGGCGACGAGATCTTCGCCGAGGTCGCGCTGCCCGAGGAGCAGGACGCCGGCGCGTTCGGCATCCACCCGGCGCTGCTGGACGCCGCTCTGCACCCGGCCCTGCCCGGCGAAGACGGCCCGCGGCAGCCCCTGGAGTGGCGTGGCGTGGTGCTGCACGCCGCGGGGGCGTCGACGCTGCGGGTCCGGCTGGCACCGGGCGATGCGGGCGTGTCCCTGGAAGCGGCGGACGGCACCGGGAACCCGGTGATTTCGGCCGAGGCGGTGACGCTGCGGGCGGTGTCCACCGCGCAGCTGAGCACGGCCACCGAGGATCGCGACTCGCTCTTCCAGGTGAACTGGATCGAACTCCCCACGGCTCGCGAGGAAACCGCGCCGTCGTGGGTGCCGGTGGCCACCGCGGACGACGTGGCCGGGCTGCCGGACGGGACGACCGGTGTGCTGGAGGTCGCCGGTGGCGACACCCCGCTGACGGCGACGTCCCGGGTGCTGGCCGTGCTCCAGGCGTGGCTGACCGAGCCCGGCGCGGAGCGGCTGGTCGTCGTGACGCGCGACGCGGTGCCCGCCGGGGACCGCCCGGTGACCGACCCGGCCGCGGCGGCGGTGTGGGGCCTGGTCCGCTCCGCGCAGGCGGAGAACCCGGACCGGATCGTCCTGCTGGACACCGACGGCGAAGTGCCGCTCGGTGCGGTGCTGGCCGCCGGCGAGCCGCAGGTCGCCGTGCGCGGTACGGCCCTCCACGTCCCGCGCCTGGCCCGTGCGGAGGCCGCCGCGGCTCCCGTGTTCGGTCCACAAGGGACGGTACTCGTCTCCGGCGCGGGCGTGCTCGGGGAAATCGTGGCGCGGCACCTGGTCACCCACCACGGGGTGCGGCGGCTGGTGCTGGCCAGCCGGCGCGGCCTGGACGCCGACGGGGCGAAGGACCTCGTCACCGACCTCACCGGCGAGGGTGCGGACGTGTCCGTCGTCGCCTGCGACCTGGCCGACCGGGACCAGGTGGCCGCTCTGCTGGCGGACCACCGCCCGGCGAGTGTCGTGCACACGGCGGGGGTGCTGGACGACGGCGTCATCGGGACGCTGACGCGGGAGCGGCTGGCCAAGGTGTTCGCGCCCAAGGTGGACGCGGTGCGCCACCTCGACGAGCTGACCCGCGGCCGGGACCTCGACGCGTTCGTCGTGTTCTCGTCCGGATCCGGCGTGTTCGGTTCGCCCGGGCAGGGCAACTACGCCGCGGCGAACGCGTTCCTGGACGCGGCGATGGCGAGCCGCCGGGCGGCGGGCCTGCCCGGGCTGTCGCTGGCGTGGGGCCTGTGGGCCCAGGCCACCGGCCTGACCGCGCACCTCGGCGGCGCCGACCAGGCGCGGATGAGCCGGGGCGGGGTCCGGCCGATCACGGCGGAGGAGGGCATGGCCCTGTTCGACGCCGCGGTGGGCGCGCCGCACGCGTTGCTGGTGCCGGTCAAGCTCGACCTGCGGGAGGTGCGGGCCGGCGGTGCGGTGCCGCACCTGCTGCGCGGGCTGGTGCGGACCGGACGGCGGCAGGCGCAGTCGTCGTCCACCACGGACAACCAGCTGGTCCGGCGGCTGGCCGGGCTGTCCGCGCCCGAGCAGGAGGCGCTGCTCGTCGAACTGGTGCGCAACCAGGTCGCGGCGGTGCTCGGGCACGCGGGGCCGGACGCGGTCCGGGCGGACACGGCGTTCAAGGACGCCGGCTTCGACTCGCTCACCTCGGTGGACCTGCGCAACCGGCTGCGGGAGAGCACCGGGCTGAAGCTGCCCGCGACGCTGGCCTTCGACTACCCGACCCCGCTGGTCCTCGCCCGGTACCTGCGCGACGAGCTCGGGGCCGGCGACGACCCGCTTTCACTGGTGCACGCCAAGATCGAAGACGTCGAGGCGCTGCTCGGCGGTCTGCGCCTCGACGAATCCACGAAAACCGGTCTCACGCTCCGGCTGCAGGGCCTGGTGGCCCGGTGCAACGGAGTTGCCGACCAGGCGGACGGCGCCACGCTGGCGGACCGGCTCGAGTCCGCTTCCGCCGACGAAGTCCTCGACTTCATCGACGAGGAGCTGGGCCTCACCTGATCCCGGTTCGAGACCGACGTTCCAGCAAACCCTTGTGAGGACCCCAGAATGGCCACGGACGAAAAACTCCTCAAGTACCTCAAGCGCGTCACGGCCGAGCTGCACAGCCTGCGCGCCCAGGGCGCCCGGCACGCCGACGAGCCGCTCGCCGTCGTCGGGATGGCCTGCCGGTTCCCGGGTGGCGTGTCCTCGCCCGAAGACCTGTGGCGGCTCGTGGCCGGCGGCGTCGACGCCCTCTCCGACTTCCCCGACGACCGGGGCTGGGACCTCGACGGCCTGTTCGACCCGGACCCCGACCACCCGGGGACGTCGTACACCAGCCAGGGCGGGTTCCTGCGCGGGGCCGGGCTGTTCGACGCGGGCCTGTTCGGCATTTCGCCGCGGGAGGCCCTGGTCATGGACCCGCAGCAGCGGGTGCTGCTGGAGACGTCGTGGGAGGCCCTTGAAGACGCCGGGGTCGACCCGCTCTCGTTGAAGGGCAGCGACGTCGGAGTCTTCTCCGGGGTGTTCACCCAGGGCTACGGGGCCGGGGCGATCACGCCGGACCTGGAAGCCTTCGCGGGCATCGGCGCGGCGTCGAGCGTGGCGTCGGGCCGGGTGTCCTACGTCTTCGGGCTCGAAGGACCGGCGGTCACGATCGACACCGCGTGCTCGTCGTCGCTGGTGGCCATCCACCTCGCCGCCCAGGCGCTGCGGACGGGCGAGTGCTCGATGGCGCTCGCCGGTGGCGCGACGGTGATGCCGACGCCCGGCACCTTCGTCGCGTTCTCCCGGCAGCGGGTGCTGGCCGCCGACGGCCGGTCCAAGGCCTTCTCCTCGACGGCGGACGGCACCGGCTGGGCCGAGGGCGCCGGGGTGCTCGTCCTCGAACGGCTTTCGGTGGCGCAGGAGCGCGGGCACCGGATCCTGGCGGTCCTGCGCGGCAGCGCGGTGAACCAGGACGGCGCCTCGAACGGCCTCACGGCGCCGAACGGCCCTTCGCAGCAGCGGGTGATCCGCAAGGCGCTGGCCGGCGCCGGGCTCGTCGCGTCCGATGTGGACGTCGTGGAGGCGCACGGGACGGGCACCGCGCTGGGCGACCCGATCGAAGCGCAGGCGTTGCTGGCGACCTACGGGCAAGGCCGCGAGCGGCCGCTGTGGCTGGGTTCGATCAAGTCGAACATCGGGCACACGCAGGCGGCCGCCGGCGTCGCGGGCGTGATCAAGATGGTGCAGGCGCTGCGCCACGGCGCCCTGCCGCCGACCTTGCACGTGGCCGAACCGACCCCCGAGGTCGACTGGTCGGCCGGTGCGGTGGAGCTGCTGACCGAGCCGCGGGAGTGGCCGCGCGAAGACCGGCCGCGCCGGGCCGGGGTCTCCGCGTTCGGGATCAGCGGGACGAACGCGCACCTCATCCTGGAAGAGGCACCCGGCACGGAGACTCGCGTCCCGGACGAACCGGTGGCCGAGGGGCTGGTGCCGCTGGTCGTGTCGGCGGGCAGCCCCGCGTCCTTGGCGGCCCAGGCCGGCCGGCTCGCGGAGTTCCTCGAGGGCGGCGGCGCGTCACGGGCGCGGCTGGCCGGTGCGCTGCTGTCGAACCGGGCGCTGCTGGGTGACCGCGCGGTCGTGCTCGCGGGGTCCGACGAGGAAGCGGTGACCGGGTTGCGCGCGGTGGCGCGCGGGGAAGGCGCGCCCGGGGTCGTGACCGGTTCGGGCCGGCCGGGCAAGCTCGTCTACGTCTTCCCGGGCCAGGGTTCGCAGCGGCTCGGGATGGGCCGGGAGCTGTACGACCGGTATCCGGTGTTCGCGACGGCGTTCGACGAGGCTTGCGAGCAGCTGGACGCGTGCCTGGCCGGGCGGGCCGGCCACCCGGTGCGGGACGTGGTGCTGGGCAAGGTCCCGGCCAGTACCGGGCTGCTGGACCAGACGGTGTTCACGCAGGCCGGGCTGTTCGCGGTGGAGAGCGCGCTGTTCCGGCTGGTGGAGTCCTGGGGCGTCCGGCCGGACGTGGTGATCGGGCACTCCGTCGGCGAGATCACGGCCGCGTATGCGGCGGGGGCGTTTTCGCTGGCGGACGCGGCGCGGATCGTCGCGGCGCGGGGACGGCTGATGCAGGCGCTGGTCCCCGGCGGGGCGATGGCCGCGGTGGCCGCCACCGAGGACGAAGTCGCCGAACTGCTCGGCGACGGCGTGGAACTCGCCGCCGTCAACGGTCCCTCGGCGGTGGTCCTCTCCGGTGCTGAAGACGCCGTCCTCGCGGCCGCCGCCCGGATGCGGGAGCGCGGGCACAAGATGAAGCAGCTCAAGGTTTCGCACGCGTTCCACTCCGCGCGGATGGAGCCGATGCTGGCGGAGTTCGCCGCCGAGCTGGCCGGCGTGACGTGGCGCGAACCGGAGATCGCGGTGGTCTCCAACGTGACCGGCCGGCTCGCCGGGCCGGGTGAGCTCGCCGATCCGCGGTACTGGGCCGAGCACGTGCGGCGGCCGGTGCGGTTCGCCGAGGGCATCGCGGCCGCGGCGGAGCTCGGCGGTGCCCTGTTCGTGGAGCTGGGCCCGGGTGCGGCGCTGACCGCTCTCGTCGAGGAGTCGGCCGGCGACGCGACGTGCGTCGCGGCGCTGCGGGACGACCGCCCCGACGAACCGGCGCTGCTCGCCGCGGTCGCCGAGCTGTTCGTCCGCGGGGTGGCCGTGGACTGGTCCGCGCTGCTGCCGCCCGCGACCGGCTGGGCTGACCTGCCGAAGTACGCCTTCGACCAGCGGCACTACTGGCTGCAGCCCGCCGCGCAGGCCACGGACGCGGCTTCGCTCGGGCAGATCGCGGCCGACCACCCGCTGCTGGGCGCGGTCGTGCGGCTGCCCCAGTCGGACGGTCTGGTGTTCACCTCGCGGCTGTCGCTGAAGTCGCACCCCTGGCTGGCCGATCACGTCATCGGCGGGGTGGTGCTCGTCGCGGGCACCGGGCTGGTCGAGCTGGCGGTCCGGGCCGGCGACGAGGCCGGCTGCCCGGTCCTCGAGGAACTGGTGATCGAGGCACCCCTGGTCGTTCCCGAGCACGGCGGCGTCCGGATCCAGGTCGTGGCCGGCGCGCCCGGGGAGACCGGTTCGCGCACCGTCGAGGTGTACTCCCTGCGCGAGGACGCCGGTGCGGAGGTCTGGACGCGGCACGCCACCGGGTTCCTGGCGGCCACCCCGTCCGCGCACGAACCCTTCGACTTCACGGCTTGGCCGCCGCCGGGCGGCCAGCGCGTCGAGGTCGGGGACTTCTACGACGACCTCGTCGAGCGCGGTTACACCTACGGGCCGTCCTTCCGGGGCCTGCAGGCGGTGTGGCGGCGCGGTGACGAGGTGTTCGCCGAAGTCGCCCTGCCCGAGGACGAGCGCGCGGACGCGGCCCGGTTCGGCATCCACCCCGGGCTGCTCGACGCCGCACTGCACGCGGGGATGCTCGGGGCCGCCACGACGGAGGAACCCGGTCGTCCGGTGCTGCCGTTCGCCTGGAACGGCCTGGTCCTGCACGCCGCGGGTGCCTCGGCACTGCGGGTCCGGCTCGCGCCGAGCGGTCCGGACGCCCTGTCGGTCGAGGCCGCGGACGAGGCCGGCGGTCTCGTCGTGACGGCGGACTCGCTGGTGTCGCGGCCGGTTTCGACCGAACAGCTGGGTGCGGCGGCGAACGTCGACGCGTTGTTCTGCCTGGGGTGGGTCGAGGTGTCCCCGGGCGACGAAGCACCTACCGAGCAGGTCGAGGTGCTCGAAGCCGTCGGCGAGGACCCGCTGGAACTGACCGGCCGGGTGCTGGCGGCCGTGCAATCGTGGCTCGCCGACGCGGCGGACGAAGCCCGCCTGGTCGTGGTGACCCGCGGTGCGATGCCCGACGGCGACGGCGTGGTGCGCGCTCCCGCCGCGGCGGCGGTGTGGGGCCTGCTCCGGGCCGCGCAGGCGGAGAACCCCGGCCGGATCGTCCTGCTGGACACCGACGGCGACGTCCCCCTGAAAGCGGTACTGGCCTCCGGCGAACCCCAGGTCGCCGTCCGCGGCACCGTGCTGACCGCCCCCCGCCTGGCCCGCGCGGCTTCCCCCGCGGTGAAGGTGGCATCCACGGACTTTGCCGGGGGGACGGTCCTGGTCTCGGGCGCGGGGTCGTTGGGGGTGCTGACTGCCCGGCACCTGGTGGCCCGGCACGGGGTCCGGCGGCTGGTGCTCGTCAGCCGGCGGGGTCCGGACGCCGAGGGCATGGCCGAGCTGACCGCGGACCTCGCCGCCCAGGGCGCCGAGGTCTCCGTGGTGGCGTGCGACATGGCCGAGCGCGACCGGGTGGCGGCGCTGCTGGCCGAGCACCGGCCGGCCGCCGTGGTGCACACCGCGGGCGTGCTGGACGACGGCGTGTTCGAGTCGTTGACGCCGGAGCGGCTGGCCACGGTGTTCGCGCCCAAAGTCGACGCGGTCCGGCACCTCGACGAGCTGACCCGCGAACGGGACCTCGGTGCCTTCGTCGTGTTCTCGTCCGCGTCCGGGGTCTTCGGCTCCGCCGGCCAGGGCAACTACGCCGCCGCCAACGCCTACCTGGACGCCGTGGTGGCGAACCGCCGGGCCGCGGGCCTGCCGGGCACGTCGCTGGCCTGGGGTCTGTGGGAGCAGACCGGCGGCATGACCGCGCACCTCGGCGGCGCCGACCAGGCACGTGCCGGCCGGGGCGGGGTACTGGCCATCTCGCCCGCGGAGGGCATGGACCTGTTCGACGCCGGGGTGCGGGCCCCGCACGCGCTGGTCGTCCCGGTCAAGCTGGACCTGCGGAAGACCCGGGCCGGCGGGGCGGTGCCGCACCTGCTGCGCGGCCTGGTCCGCCCCGGCAGGCAGCAGGCGCGCCCGGCGTCCACTGTGGACAAGGGGCTGGCCGGCCGGCTCGCCGGGCTCGCCCCGGCGGAGCAGGAGGCGCTGCTGCTGGACGTGGTTCGCGCCCAGGTCGCGCTGGTGCTCGGCCACGCCGGGCCGGAAGCCGTCCGCGCGGACACGGCGTTCAAGGACGCCGGGTTCGACTCGCTGACGTCGGTGGAGCTGCGCAACCGGCTGCGCGAGACGACCGGGTTGAAGCTGCCCGCCACGCTGGTCTTCGACTACCCGACCCCGGTCGCGCTCGCCCGCTACCTGCGTGCCGAACTCGGGGACACCGCGGCGAACGTCCCGGCGGTGGCCGCGAGCGCGGCGGATGCCGGGGAGCCGATCGCCATCGTCGGCATGGCGTGCCGGCTGCCGGGTGGCGTCGCGGATCCCGAGGACCTGTGGCGCCTGGTGCGCGAGGGCCACGAAGGACTGTCTCCCTTCCCCGAGGACCGGGGCTGGGACCTGGAGAACCTGTTCGACGCCGATCCCGACCGCTCCGGGACGACGTACACCAGCCAAGGCGGCTTCCTCGAGGGCGCCGGCTTGTTCGACGCGGGCTTCTTCGGGATTTCGCCGCGGGAGGCCTTGGCGATGGATCCGCAGCAGCGGTTGCTGCTGGAGACCTCTTGGGAGGCGCTGGAAGGCGTCGGTCTCGACCCGACGTCCCTGAAGGGCGCCGACGTGGGGGTGTTCGCCGGCGTGTCCAACCAGGGCTACGGGATGGGCGCGGCCGCGTCCGAGTTGGAGGGGTACGCGAGCACGGCGGGCGCCTCGAGCGTGGTGTCGGGCCGGGTGTCCTACGTCTTCGGGTTCGAGGGCCCGGCGGTCACGATCGACACGGCGTGTTCGTCGTCGCTGGTGGCGATGCACTTGGCCGGGCAGGCGCTGCGGCAGGGCGAGTGCTCGATGGCGCTGGCCGGCGGCGTCACGGTGATGGGGACGCCCGGCACCTTCGTCGAGTTCTCGAAGCAGCGCGGCCTGGCCGGGGACGGGCGGTGCAAGGCCTACGCGGACGGCGCGGACGGCACGGGCTGGGCCGAAGGCGTCGGAATCGTCGTGCTGGAGCGGTTGTCGGTGGCGCGCGAGCGCGGCCACCGGATCCTGGCGGTGCTGCGCGGCAGCGCGGTGAATTCCGACGGCGCGTCCAACGGCTTGACCGCGCCCAACGGGCCGTCGCAGCAGCGGGTGATCCGCCGGGCCCTGTCCGGCGCCGGTCTCACGCCGTCCGATGTGGACATCGTGGAGGGGCACGGCACCGGGACGGCGCTCGGCGACCCGATCGAGGCGCAGGCCCTGCTGGCCACCTACGGGCAGGACCGCGACCCGGAGCAGCCGTTGTGGCTCGGGTCGATCAAGTCGAACATCGGGCACGCGCAGTCGGCCGCCGGGGTCGCCGGCGTGATCAAGATGGTGCAGGCGCTGCGGCACGGCGTCATGCCGCCCACCCTGCACGTGGACCGGCCCACGACCCAGGTCGACTGGTCCGCCGGTGCGGTCGAGGTGCTGACCGAGGCGCGGGAGTGGCCGCGGAACGGCCGTCCCCGCCGGGCCGGGGTGTCCTCGTTCGGGATCAGCGGCACGAACGCCCACCTGATCATCGAAGAAGCGCCGACCGAGGAACGTCCGGTCGCCGGCGAGACGCCGGACGGCGGGGTGGTGCCGGTGGTCGTGTCGGCCCGCAGCGCCGGTTCCCTGGCCGGTCAGGCTCGCCGGCTCGCGGCTTTCCTCGCCGAGGAGCCCCTGGCGGACGTCGCCGGTGCCCTGGCATCCGGCCGGGCCGTGTTCGGCGACCGCGCGGTCGTGGTGGCGGGCTCGGCCGAGGAGGCCCGGGCCGGGCTGACGGCGCTCGCCCGCGGCGAGGACGCGCCGGGTCTGGTGGCCGGCAAGGTGCCCGCGTCCGGTCTGCCGGGGAAGCTCGTGTGGGTGTTCCCCGGCCAGGGGACGCAGTGGCCGGGCATGGGCCGCGAACTGCTCGACGCGTCGCCGGTGTTCGCCGAGCGGATCGCCGAGTGCGCGGCCGCGCTGGAGCCGTGGGTCGACTGGTCGCTGCTCGACGTGCTGCGTGGCGATGTGGACCTCCTGGACCGCGTCGACGTGCTCCAGCCCGCGAGCTTCGCGATGATGGTCGGCCTGGCGGCGGTGTGGGCCTCGGTGGGGGTGGTGCCGGACGCGGTGCTGGGGCACTCCCAGGGCGAGATCGCGGCCGCCTGCGTGGCGGGTGCACTGTCCCTCGAGGACGCGGCGAAGGTGGTCGCGTTGCGCAGCCAGGCGATCGCCGCGAAGCTGGCCGGCCGCGGCGGCATGGCCTCGGTCCAGCTGAGCGAGGACGACGCAGTCCGGCAACTGGCGCCGTGGGCCGGCCGGGTCGAGGTCGCCGCGGTCAACAGCCCGTCGTCGGCAGTGATCGCCGGGGACGCCGAGGCCCTCGCCGAAGCGCTGGAAACCCTGTCCGCCCAAGGGATCCGTGTCCGGCGGGTGGCGGTGGACTACGCGTCGCACACCCGGCACGTGGAAGACATCGAAGAGACCCTCGCCGAAGCACTGGCCGGGCTCGACGCCCGGGCGCCGCTGGTGCCGTTCCTCTCCACCCTCACCGGTGAGTGGATTCGTGACGCGGGCGTCGTGGACGGCGGGTACTGGTACCGGAACCTGCGCAGCCAGGTCGGTTTCGGCCCGGCCGCGACCGCGCTGCTCGGACAGGGGCACGGCGTGTTCGTCGAGGTCAGCGCGCACCCGGTGCTGGTCCAGCCGATCACCGAGCTCATCGACGACACGAACGCGGTCGTCGCCGGTTCGCTGCGGCGCGACGACGGTGGCCTGCGGCGGCTGCTGACGTCGATGGCCGAGCTGTTCGTCCGCGGGGTCGAGGTGGACTGGGCGACGATGGTGCCGCCCGCGCGGGTGGACCTGCCGACGTACGCCTTCGACCACCAGCACTACTGGCTCCGCGCCGCCGCCACCGACGCCACCGACGCCGTCTCGCTGGGTCTCGCCGGCGCCGATCACCCGCTGCTCGGTGCGGTCGTGGAGCTGCCGCAGTCCGACGGGCTCGTCTTCACCTCGCGGCTGTCCCTGCGGTCACACCCCTGGCTGGCCGACCACGCGGTCCGGGACGTCGTGATCGTCCCCGGCACCGGGCTGGTCGAGCTGGCCGTGCGGGCCGGCGACGAAGCCGGCTGCCCGGTGCTCGACGAGCTGGTGATCGAGGCGCCGCTGGTGGTGCCCCGCCGCGGCGGGGTCCGGGTGCAGGTCGCGCTCGGCGGGCCCGGTGAGGACGGCGCGCGCACGGTGGACGTCTACTCCTTGCGCGAAGACGCGGACACCTGGACCCGGCACGCGACCGGGGTGGTCGTCCCGGGGGAGCGGCCGCGGGCGGCCGCCGCGTTCGACTTCGCCGCCTGGCCGCCGCCCGACGCTCAGCCCGTGGACATCAGCGGTGCCTACGACGTGCTCGCGGACGTGGGGTACGGGTACGGACCGACGTTCCGGGCCGTGCGGGCGGTGTGGCGGCGCGGCACCGGCGACCAGGCCGAAACCTTCGCCGAGATCGCCCTGCCCGAAGACCACCGCGAGGAAGCCGGCCGGTTCGGCATCCACCCCGCGCTGCTGGACGCGGCCCTGCACTCGACGATGGTCAGCGCCGCGGCGGACACCGAGTCCTACGGGGACGAGGTGCGGCTGCCGTTCGCCTGGAACGGGTTGTGGCTGCACGCGGCCGGTGCCTCGGTGCTGCGCGTGCGCGTGGCCAAGCCCGAGCGGGACAGCCTGTCGCTCGAGGCCGTCGACGAGACCGGCGGCCTGGTCGTGACGCTGGATTCCCTGGTCGGCCGTCCGGTGTCGAACGAGCAGCTGACGACGGCGGCGGGTTCGGCGCGCGCCGGCTCGCTGTACCGGGTGGACTGGACGCCGCTGTCGCAAGTGGACACCACGCGGCCGGTGCCCTCCTGGGTGCCGGTGGCCACCGCGGAACAGGTGGCGACGCTGGCCGACGACGTGCTGTCCGGCGTGGCCGGCGCGCCGGCGGTGGCCGTCATGGACGCCGTCGGCGACGCGGCCGGCGAGGATCCGGTGCTGGCGCTCACCGTCCGGGTGCTGGACGTGGTCCAGTGCTGGCTGGCCGGCGGAGGACTGGAGGGGACGAAGCTCGCGATCGTGACCCGGGGTGCGGTGCCCGCCGGCGACGGCGCGGTGACCGACCCGGCCGGTTCCGCGGTGTGGGGCCTGGTCCGGGCCGCCCAAGCGGAAAACCCCGACCGGATCGTGCTGCTGGACGTCGAGCCCGCCACCGAAGTGCCGCCGCTGCTGGGTTCGGTGCTGGCCGGTGGCGAGCCGCAGGTCGCTGTCCGCGGGACGACCCTGTCCATCCCGCGTCTCGCCCGCGCCACCCGCCCGGACACGCCGGCCGTGTTCCCGGCCCGGGGACCGGTGCTGGTCACCGGTGGTACCGGCTCGCTGGGTGGGTTGGTGGCCCGGCACCTGGTCGAACGGCACGGGGTGCGGCAGCTGCTGCTGGTGAGTCGTCGTGGCCTGGACGCGGAGGGGGCGAAGGACCTGGTCACCGACCTCACCGCACTGGGCGCGGACGTTTCGGTCGCCGCCTGCGACGTGTCCGACCGCGGCCAGGTGGCTGCGCTGCTCGAACAGCACCGGCCGACCGCCGTGGTGCACACGGCCGGCGTTTCGGACGCCGGGGTGATCGGGACGGTGACGCCGGAGCAGCTGGCCGGCGTGTTCGCGCCCAAGGTGGCGGCCGCCCGGCACCTCGACGAGCTGACCCGGGAGCTGGAGCTCGACGCGTTCGTCGTCTACTCCTCGGTTTCCGGGGTGTTCATGGGTGCGGGCAGCGGCAGCTATGCGGCGGCCAACGCGTACCTGGACGGGCTGGTGGCCCACCGGCGAGCGGCGGGCCTGCCGGGCCAGTCGCTGGCGTGGGGCCTGTGGGAGCAGACCACCGGCGGCATGGCGGCCGGGACCGACGAGGCCGCCCGCGCCCGGATGAACCGGCGCGGCGGGCTCGTGGCCATGAAACCCGAGGAGGGCCTGGAACTCTTCGACGCCGCCATCGGGTCCGGGGAGGCGCTGCTGGTCCCCGCCCAGCTCGATCTGCGGGGCCTGCGCGCCGACGCGGCGGGCGGTACCGAAGTGCCTTACCTGCTGCGCGGCCTGGTCCGCACGGGACGGCAGCAGGCCCGCGCGGCGTCCACTGTGGAGGAAGACTGGGCCGGCCGGCTGGCCGGGCTCGAGCCGGGCGAGCGGGCGAAGGTCCTGCTCGACCTGGTGCGCGCCCAGGTGGCCGCGGTGCTGGGCTACCGCGCCGCCGAGCAGGTCGACCCGGACCAGGGGCTGTTCGAGATCGGGTTCGATTCGCTCACCGCGATCGAGCTCCGCAACCGGCTCCGCGCCCGCACCGGCCGGAAGCTCTCGCCCAGCGTCGTCTTCGACCATCCGACGCCGGCCCTGCTCGCCGCGCACCTGACCGAGCTGCTCTGAAAGAAGGTGGTGAACGTGTTCGACGTGGAGACCTACCTCCAGCGGATCGGCTGCGGCGGGGAAACCGGCGTGGACCTCGAAACGCTGCGAAAGCTGCAGAAGAGCCATCTCGTGGCGATCCCGTACAACAGCCTCGCCTACGGGCTCCGTGACGCGGTGAACGTCGTCGACCTCGACGAGGACGACGTCTTCGTGACCAGCATCGCCGACGGGAAGGGCGGCGCCTGCTACCACCTGAACCGGCTGTTCCACCGGTTGCTGGACGAACTGGGCTACGACGTCACGCCGCTCGCCGGCAGCACCACCGAAGGGCGGGAGACGTTCGGGACCGAGGTCGAGCACATGTTCAACCTGGTCACCCTGGACGGCGGCCAGTGGCTCGTGGACGTCGGGTACCCCGGCCCCACCTACGTCGAGCCGTTGGCGGTGACTCCGGCGGTGCAAACCCAGTACGGGAGCCAATTCCGTTTGGTGGAACGGGAATCCGGCTATGCCCTGCAACGCCGCGGTGCGGTCACCCGCTGGAACGTCGTCTACACGTTCACGACGGAACCCCGCCAGTGGAGTGACTGGAAGGAACTGGAGGACAACTTCCGCGCCCTCGTGGGGGACACGACCCGCACCGACACCCAGGAAGTCCTGTGCGGCCGGGCGTTCGGGAACGGGCAGGTGTTCCTGCGGCAGCGCCGGTACCTGACGGTCCGGGACGGCCGCGAGCAGGTGCGCACGATCACGGACGACGACGAACACCGGACGCTGGTGGCCCGCGTGCTGTCCGGCGAGCTCGGCTGAACCGGCCCGGCTCGAACAGCGAAGGGAAGACGATGGCGGAAAAGGGCGGTCTGCTGGCGAAGTTCGCCGGCCTCTGGAGGACCGCGTACGAGCACCACTACCTCCCGTACCTCAATTTCTTCTACGGCGGCGAGTACCTCCACCACGGCAGCGAGCCGGTGTCCCGGATCGCCGACCTGCCCTACTTGACGCTGCCGGAGCCGCGGGAGCCGTCGCCGTGAGGACGACGATCCCGGTCCGCCTGGAAGAGCGGTCCTACGACGTGGTCGTCGGCCCCGGGGTGCGGACGTCGCTGCCCGGGGTCGTCGACCGGCTCGGCGCGAAGCGGGCCGTGGTCGTCTCGGCCCGGCCGGCCGACTGGGTGCCGGACACCGGGGTCGAGACCCTGCTGCTGCCGGCCCGCGACGGCGAGCCGGACAAGCGGCTGTCCACAGTGGAGGAGCTGTGCGGTGAGTTCGCGCGGTTCGGGCTGACCCGGTCCGACGTCGTCGTCTCCTGCGGCGGCGGCACGACCACGGACGTCGTCGGGCTGGCGGCGGCGCTGTACCACCGGGGTGTCGCCGTGGTGCACCTGCCGACGTCGCTGCTCGCCCAGGTGGACGCCAGTGTCGGCGGGAAGACCGCGGTGAACCTGCCGGCGGGCAAGAACCTCGTCGGCGCGTACTGGCAGCCCAGCGCGGTGCTGTGCGACACGGACTACCTGACGACGCTGCCGCGGCGGGAGGTGCTGAACGGCCTCGGCGAGATCGCCCGCTGCCACTTCATCGGCGCGCCCGACCTGCGGGGGCGGTCGCTGCCGGAGCAGATCGCCGCCGGCGTCACCCTCAAGGCGAGCATCGTGGCGCAGGACGAGCGGGACACCGGGCTGCGGCACCTGCTCAACTACGGCCACACGCTGGGGCACGCGCTGGAGATCGCGACCGGCTTCGCCCTGCGCCACGGCGAGGCGGTGGCCATCGGCACGGTCTTCGCGGGCCGGCTGGCGGGTGCGCTGGGCCGCGTCGACCAGTCCGGAGTGGACGAACACCTGGCCGTCGTCCGCCACTACGGCCTGCCCGCCGCGCTGCCGGACGGCGTCGATCCGGCGGTCCTCGTTCGCCAGATGTACCGGGACAAGAAGGCGATCACCGGGCTCGCCTTCGTCCTGGCCGGGCCCCGGGGCGCGGAGCTGGTGAGCGACGTGCCGCCGCAGGTGGTCACGGACGTCCTGGACGGGATGCCCCGCGACAGCCTGGAAAACCTGGTCGGTGCGACGGAAGCGGCGACGGCATGAAGCGGCTA
Organism: Amycolatopsis sp. NPDC051045; assembly: GCF_040682955.1. NCBI lineage: Bacteria > Bacillati > Actinomycetota > Actinomycetes > Pseudonocardiales > Pseudonocardiaceae > Amycolatopsis > Amycolatopsis sp. NPDC051045. The sequence goes on along the minus strand of NZ_JBFBCC010000001.1, from coordinate 573,150 downwards.
CCGCACCTGCTTTCCGAGCCGGGCGGCGCGGCCTGCGCCCGCGCGGTCGACCGGGTGCTGGCCGGCCGGCTGAGCGCGGCGCTGGCCCGGCCGGCCGCGCAGCAGCCGTGCTGGCCGGACCCCGAGCGGGCGGATGCGGTGATCGGGCTGCTGCACAACGCCGAGCCGATCGTGACGCCGGAGGAGACGGTCCGGCTGAGCGCCCGGCTCGCGTCGGTCGCCCGCGGCGAGGCGTTCCTGCTGCAGGGTGGCGACTGCGCGGAGACGTTCGCCGGCAACACCGAGCCGCACCTGCGCGCCAACCTGGGGGTGCTGGAGCGGATGGCCGGTGTGCTGGCCGGCGCGGCCGGCCTGCCGGTGGTCAAGGTCGCCCGGATGGCCGGGCAGTTCGCCAAGCCGCGGTCCAGCGCCGTCGACGCGCTGGGGCTGCCGGTCTACCGGGGCGACATCGTGAACTCCCCGGAGCGCACGGCCGCCGCCCGCACGCCCGACCCCCACCGGATGCTGATGGCCTACGCCCACGCGGCCAGCGCGATGGACCTGGTCCGCAAGCTCTGCGCCGACGGCATCGAGGAACCCCTGGTGGCGCAGGGCGCGCTCGCGGGCGCCCACCGCGCGTCACCGGCCCGCGAACGGCTGTTCGCGGACGATGGCCGGGCACCCCGCCCGAGCGAGGTCTACGTCAGCCACGAGATGCTCCTGCTCGACTACGAGCGGGCCGTCCTGTGGGCGGACGCCGGCGGCCCGGAACCCCGGCTGGCCAGCGGGCTGGCGCACTTCCTGTGGATCGGGGAACGCACCCGCCAGCTCGACGGCGCCCACGTCGCGTTCGCGGAGCTGCTGTCCAACCCGATCGGCCTGAAGCTGGGGCCGGGCAGCACGCCGGAAGAGGTCGTCGAATACGTGCGGCGCCTCGACCCGCACCGGACGCCGGGGCGGCTGACGCTGGTCAGCCGCATGGGACACCGCCAGGTCCGCGAACTGCTCCCGCCGATCGTGGAGAAGGTCACCGCCTCCGGGCACGAGGTGATCTGGCAGTGCGATCCGATGCACGGCAACACCCGGACCTCGGGCAACGGGTACAAGACCCGGCACTTCGGCCACGTCGTCGACGAGCTCGCCGGCTTCTTCGCGGTGCACCGGCAGCTGGGCACCCACCCCGGCGGGGTCCACGTCGAGGTGACCGGCGAGGACGTGACGGAATGCCTCGGCGGTGCCGCGGACATCTCGGAGGCCGACCTGCCCGAGCGCTACCTGACCGCGTGCGATCCGCGGTTCAACTTCGAGCAGTCGGTCGAGCTCGCGTACGCGATCGCGAAGATGCTGCGCTAGCCGCAGCGGAAAGGCCGTGATGACCATCAGCGGCACCACCCGCCTGTACGTCGTGCTGGGTGATCCGGTGGCCCAGGTCCAGTCGCCCGCACTGATGAACCCGCTCTTCGCGGAGCTGGGCGTCGACGCGGTGCTCGTTCCGGTGCACGCCGAGCCGGCGCACCTCGAGCGGATCGTGGCCGGGCTGCGGTGCGTCGGCAACCTCGACGGCATCTTCGTCACGGTGCCGCACAAGGTGGCCGTGGCCGGGCTCGCCGACCGGTGCAGCCCGATGGTGGAGATCACCGGGAGCGCCAACGCCCTGCGGCGGGAAGCCGACGGCCGGTGGTACGCCGAGAACTTCGACGGCACCGGCTTCGTGGCCGGGCTGACCGAAGCCGGCCACGATCCGAAGGCCCGGCGGGTGGCCCTCGTCGGCGCCGGCGGCGCGGGCAGCGCCATCGCGGCCGCACTGCTGGCGGCCGGCGCCGACCGGCTGGCGGTGTGCGACCCGGACACCGCGAAACTGAACGCGCTCAAGGCCCGCCTGGACGCCCATTGGCCGGGCCGGACCGGGGTTTCGGCCGAGCCGGACACCGCCGGGGCCGACATCGTCGTCAACGCGACCCCGCTCGGGCTACGTCCGGACGACCCCCTGCCGTTCCGGCCGGACCGGCTGGCCCCGCGCAGCGTGGTCGCCGACATCATCATGAAACCCCGCGAAACCCGGCTTCTCCGCGAAGCGGCGGCCCTGGGCCACCGCGTCCATTACGGAATCCACATGCTCGACGGCCAATTGGACTCCTACCGCGCTTTCTTCGGCCTGGACTGACGAAGCGGCCACTACCAAGCCGGGGGATGTGAGGCCGCCGGGGGCGGACATAGCCTGTGGTGGACGCTGATATCCGCAGCATTCCGGACACGGCACGGACTTCCGTTCGGCCTTTTCTTCAATTCGAACCCCAGCGGAGATTCGGAGAACCATGAACGCGCGAAAGGCACCGGAATTCCCCGCGTGGCCGCAGTACGACGACGCCGAGCGGGGCGGCCTGGTCCGCGCGCTCGAACAGGGTCAGTGGTGGCGCATGGGCGGGGACGAGGTGAACTCCTTCGAACGCGAGTTCGCCGCTCACCACGGCGCCGCGCACGCGCTGGCGGTCACGAACGGGACGCACGCGCTGGAACTGGCCTTGCAGGTGATGGGCGTCGGCCCGGGCACCGAGGTCATCGTGCCGGCCTTCACCTTCATCTCCTCGTCCCAGGCGGCCCAGCGGCTCGGCGCGGTCACCGTCCCGGTCGACGTCGACGCGGCCACCTACAACATCGCCCCGGAGGCGGTCGTGGCCGCCGTCACCCCGCGCACCAAGGTGATCATGCCGGTGCACATGGCCGGGCTGATGGCCGACATGGACGCGCTGGCGAAGATCTCCGCCGACACCGGGGTGCCGCTCCTGCAGGACGCCGCGCACGCGCACGGCGCGCGCTGGCAGGGCAGGCGCGTCGGCGAGCTGGACAGCATCGCCACCTTCAGCTTCCAGAACGGCAAGCTGATGACGGCGGGCGAAGGCGGCGCCGTGGTCTTCCCCGAAGGCGAAAGCGAAAAGTACGAGACGGCGTTCCTCCGGCACAGCTGCGGCCGCCCCCGGGACGACCGCCGGTACTTCCACAAGATCGCCGGGTCCAACATGCGGCTCAACGAGTTCTCCGCGTCCGTGCTGCGGGCGCAGCTGGCCCGCCTCGACGAGCAGATCGCCGTGCGCGAGGAGCGCTGGGCGCTGCTGTCCCGGCTGCTCGGCGAGATCGACGGCGTCGTGCCCCAGGGCGCCGACGTGCGCGCCGACCGCAACTCGCACTACATGGCCATGTTCCGCATCCCCGGGCTCGCCGAAGAGAAGCGCAACGCCCTGGTCGACCGGCTCGTCGACGCCGGCCTGCCCGCGTTCGCGGGGTTCCGCGCGATCTACCGCACCGACGCCTTCTGGGAGACCGGCGCCCCCGCCGAGAGCGTGGACGCGATCGCGGAGCGCTGTCCCCACACCGACGCCATCAGCCAGGACTGCGTGTGGCTGCACCACCGGGTCCTGCTGGCCGGCGAGCCGGAGATGCACGCGACCGCCGAAATCATCGCCGACGCCGTGGCCCGGTCATGAGCGTCCGGGCCGCGGTGGTCGGGCTCGGCTGGGCGGGCCGCGAGCTGTGGCTGCCCCTGCTGCGCGAGCACGCGGACTTCGAGGTGGTCGCCGCCGTGGACGCGGACCCGGCGTCGCGGCAGGCGTTCACGAAGACGACCGGCATCCCGACCCATTCCGCGGTGGCCGCGCTGACCGCACGGGAGGTCGATCTGGCCGTCGTCGCGGTGCCCAACTACCTGCACACCGAGGTGGCGGGCGCACTGCTCGCCACCGGGATCTCCGTCTTCCTCGAGAAGCCGGTGTGCCTGACCTCGGCCGAGGTCGACGTTCTCGCGGCGGCCGAGCGCAGCGGCGGGATGCTGCTGGCCGGCAGCGCCGCCCGGTACCGCGGTGACGTCGAGGCGCTGCGGCAGGTCCTGCCGGAGCTGGGCGAAATCCGGCACGTCGCCATGGGCTGGATCCGGGCGCGGGGCGTGCCGCGGGCGGGTGGCTGGTTCACCCAGCGCGAAAAGGCCGGCGGGGGAGCGCTGTACGACCTCGGCTGGCACCTGCTCGACACGCTCGCCTTCCTGCTCGGCCCGGCCGCCTTCACACAGGTGATCGGGGTGACGTCGGACGACTTCGTCAACGCCGGCGCCTGGCGCGCGGCGTGGCGGCAGGACCAGGTCGGCGCCGACGCCGCCGACGTCGAGGACACCGCGCGCGGCTTCCTGGTCCGCGACGACGGTGTCTCGGTTTCGCTGCGGGCGAGCTGGGCCTCGCACCAAGCGCGGGACGTCTCGGTGATCCACGTCGAGGGCAGTGCCGGCACCGCGGATCTGCGGTGCACCTTCGGCTTCAGCCCCAACCGGGAGCCCGAACCCGCGCTGACGCTGACCCGCGAGGGCACCACGACCCGGCTCCCCGTGCCGATCGAGCGGATCGGCGTCGAATACACCCGCCAGGTGGGCGATCTCGCCGCGATGCTGGCCGATCCCGGCAACCGCGGCCGCGCCGTCGCCGAAGCCCGGCCGATCGTCCGGATGATCGAGAACTTCTACGCATCCGCCGGCTCGGCGCGCGGCCGGGGCGCGGTCCCGGCGTACCAGTAGAGAGGGTGCTCCATGACATTCCCGATCGTCGACCGGCCGGACACCGGGGCCGATCCCTCGGCCCCGGTCCGGCACGCGGTCATCTTCGACCTCGACGGGGTCGTCGTCGACAGCTTCGCGGTGATGAGCGAGGCCTTCGCCATCGCCTACGCCGAAGTGGTCGGTGACGGGCCCGCGCCCTTCGAGGAGTACCGGCGCCACCTCGGCCGCTACTTCCCGGACATCATGCGGATCATGGACCTGCCCCTGGCGATGGAGGAACCCTTCGTCCGCGAGAGCTACCGCCTCGCCTCGCAGGTCCAGGTCTTCGACGGGGTCACCGAGCTGCTGCTGACGCTGCGGGCGCGCGGCCTGCGGCTGGCCATCGCCACCGGCAAGAGCGGGCCGCGGGCCCGGTCCCTGCTCGACGACCTGGGCCTGCTCCCGTTCTTCGAGCACGTGATCGGCTCGGACGAGGTCGCCCGGCCGAAGCCGGCCCCCGACATCGTCCGGCACGCGCTGAGCCTGCTGGACGTCCCGCCCGAGCGGGCCATCATGATCGGCGACGCGCCGACCGACCTGGCCAGCGCGCAGGGCGCCGGTGTCACCTCGGCCGCCGCGCTGTGGGCCCCGCCGGACGACGTCGGCGAGCTGCTCGCCGCCGGCCCCGACGTGGTGCTGGAGCGGCCGGCCGACCTGCTCGCGCTCTGCCCGTCGGTGCCCGGCCGCTGACGACGTGGGGGCCCCGTACCACCTCGGCATCGACGTCGGCGGCACGAAGGTCGCCTTCCGGGTCGAGGACGGCGCGGCCTGCGTCGAGGAGACCTCGTTCCGCTGGGGACCGCGGCACAGCGTCGACGAGGACCTCGCGCAGCTCGCCCGCCACGTGGCGCAACTGCGGCAGCGGCTCGGCACGCCGCCGGAGGCGGTCGGGGTCGCGATGCCCGGCACGGTCGGCCCGGACGGCCGGGTCGCCGCGTGGCCGAGCCGTCCCGAGTGGACCGGGTGCGATCTCGGCACTTCCTTGCGGGCCCTGTTCCCCGAAGCGGCCATCGCCTGGGCGGACGACGGCGACCTGGGCGCACTCGCCGAAGCCCGGGCGGCGGGCTGCGACGACCTGCTCTACATCGGGGTGGGCACCGGCGTCGGCGGTGGCCTGGTCCTCGGTGGCGCGCCGTGCCCCGGGCTCGGCCGCGGCTCGTTCGAGATCGGGCACCTGGTCGTCGCGCTGGACGGCCCGCGCTGCGTCTGCGGCCGCCAGGGGTGCCTCCAAGCGGTCGCTTCCGGACCGGCCACCCTGCGCCGCGCGGCGCTGCTGCGCGGCGCGGACGTCACCTTCGACGACCTGCGCGAGGCGCTGAGCGGCGAAGAGCCGTGGGCGACCGAGGCGGTCGACGGAACGGCCCGCGCCCTGGCCGCCGCGGTGACCGGCGTCCAGGAGCTCGTCCACCCGGAGCGCGTGCTGATCGGCGGCGGCTTCGCAGCCGGGATACCGGAGCTCGTCCGCCGGGTGGCCGAGCACCTCGCCGGCCTGGCCCGCCCGGGCCAATCCCCGTTGCCGTCGGCACCGGCCAAGTTGGGCGGCCTGTCGTCGTTGCGCGGCGCGGTGTCCCTCGCGCGCCTGAACGTGTCTGGGAAGTCCACTGAGGACTGTTGAACGGCCGGTGCCCGCCCCGAAGGCGGCGCCGTCGCGTCAAGTCCACTGTAGACGACAGGACCGCGACGTCAAGCCCTATCAGGTTGGGGGATGGCAGCCGGTCATCCTGACTCTATCGTTCGGAAACGGGGCTGCGGCCCGCCCGCCCCCGGCTAGTGGAACGCATGCTTTCGACTCAAAAGGGAGAGGCCCATGACCACCACTGCCGAGACTTCGGCCGAACCGGTGGACCTGTTCTCGCCAGAAGTGGTCGCCGACCCGTGGGGGGCGCACGCGCGGGTGCGCGAGGCACCGACGTTGCAGATCGGCGGCTTCATGGGCGGGCCGCCGATGTACCTGGCCGCCCGCTACGAGGACGTGCTTCAGGTCCTCACCGACCCGCGGTTCCTCACCAACCCGCTACCGGATTCGCCGGTGGAGGACATCCGGAATGGGGTGTTCAGGCACCTGAACATGCCCGAGGAGCTGATCCCCTGGCTGAAGAACCTCATCAACGCCTCCGACGGCGAGGACCACGCCCGGTTGCGCAAGCTGGTCTCCTACGCGCTCACCGCCCACCGGGTCGGCAAGTTCCGGCCCCGGGTCGAGGAGCTCACCGCGATCCTGCTCGACAAGCTGGCCGCGGCCGGCCAGGACGGCACGCCGATCGACCTTGTCGACACGTTCTGCTACCCGCTGCCGGTCACCGTGATCTGCGAGCTGGTCGGCGTCGACGAAGAAGACCGTCCGCAGTGGCGTGCGTGGAGTGACGCGATGGCCACGTTGGACGGCGAGCGGCTCCCGGGCGAAGTGCGCAAGACCCTCACCGCCGCGCGGGCGATGATCGAGCGCAGGCGCGTCGACCCGAAGGACGACATGGTCACCGCGCTCGTACAGGCGCAGGCCGAGAACAAAGGCCTCGCCACCGACGACGAGCTGGTCGGAGTCCTGTTCAGCCTCGTGACGGCCGGGCACCAGACGACGACCTACCTGATCGGCAACTCGGTGCTCGCCCTGCACGAGCACCCGGACCAGCTCGCGAGGCTGAAGGCGGACCCGGCGCTGTGGCCGCAGGCGGTGCGTGAGCTGCAGCGCCTGGGACCGATCCAGTTCGGGCAGCCCCGGTTCGCCGTCGAGGACGTCGAAGTGAGCGGCGTGGTGATCCCGCGGGGGATGCCCATCGTGCCGCTGATCATGGCCGCGAACAGCGACCCGCGCATGTTCCCCGAGCCGGAGAAGCTGAAGATCGACCGGTTGGCCGTCGGCAGCGAGAAGCACCTGGGATTCGGCAAGGGCATTCACCGCTGCCTCGGTCAGCACGTTGCCTACCTCGAGGCGGAGGTGGCACTGCGCGGGCTGTACACCCGGTTCCCGGACCTGTCCCTCGCGGTCCCGCGCGAGGAGGTCCCGTGGATCCTGCGTCCCGGGTTCACCCGGACCAAGGACCTTCCGGTGCGGCTCGTCCCACCGGTGTCCTGAAGCCGCCGCATCGAGCCCCGGCGCCACGAGTCCCCTGTCGATGACAGCCCGGACCGGGGACTACGTGACCACGGCGCTGAAGAGCCTGCGGGGAAAGCAAGATCTCCGGCTGTCCGGATCGGCGTAGCGGCCCTTGGGCTTGCGGCAGTTCTCGACCCAGGTGGCGCGTGGGCTGGTGGCCGGGTGAGTGGTGTCGCCCACCCGGCCGCCGGTCACGCGTGGAACAGGCTAATGGTGTCCGGCGTGGCCGACCCGCTGTCCATTGTGGCCGGTTCCGCCCGGGTGCATGTGGAAGGAGGCCACCTCGGGTGGGTGGACGACGAACGGCCGCATCATGCCCATGTCTTCGTGGTCGAGGATGTGGCAGTGGTACATGAATTCGCCGGTCGCACCGTCGAACTGGCCGGCGACAGTGAGCCATTCACCATGCCGTGCCTGGAAGGTGTCCTTCCAGCCCTCCTCCCACTTCTCGATCCGCGGCCCGTCATCCGGCACGGGCAGTGGCGTGGTGGTGCCGCCGGTCGCGGTGTCGAAGGCGGTCAGGTTGGTCCACGTCCGCCGGGTCAGCAGCTGGAACCGGGTCATGTGGATGTGCATCGGGTGCGGTGCGCCGCCGAGTTGGAGGAAGTGCCACACCGCCCACCGTCCGCGGTCGATGAAGATCGTGGTCGTGTCGTCGAAGAGGCTCGCGACTCTGCGGAACGTCCGCACTTTCGCCGTGTCCGGGTCGGTGAGCTGGATGATCCCGGTCGCCGGAAACTGCGTCGGCAGCTCGTGCGGTTCGGTGATCTCCCGCAGTTCCCACATCGCCGGGTTCGGCTCGCCGGCCACGTTCGGCGGGAGCGTCGCCACGAAGATCTGGTCGTGGTCCTCCGGGACGGTCGTGCCGCGCGCCAGCCGCACGTAGGACTTCGACAGCCGCTCCGGCAGCGTGAACGAGGTGCGCCCGTAGCTGCTCTCGACGCGGAACTCCATGATGTCCGGCTCGGCCGGGCTGCCGGTGTTGGTGAGGCGCAGGCGCTGCCCCTTGAACCGGCTGAAGTCGATCAGCAGGTCGATGCGTTCGGCCGGGGTGAGGGTCAGCCCGCCCGCGGGCATCCCCGCCGGGGCGGGCAGCAGGCCGGCGTCGGTGCCCGCGACGCGGACCGCGTCGTTGTGCACGGTGCCGGCCTCGTCGACGAGGTCGAGGCGGAAGAACTGGGAGTTCGCCGCGTTGAGCACACGGAAGCGATACCAGCGCGCGGCCACGTCGAGGTGCGGCCAGATGACGCCGTTGACAAGAGTGAACGGGCCGGTGACCGGGACCATCGTGCCGGTCGCCGTCGCGTAGGGCGCCTTGTACAGCAGCCGGCCGGTGAGCGCGCCGGTTGCCGGGTCGGTGTCCAGGTTGCGGTCGGTGATGATCAGCGGAATCTCCTGCTCACCTCGCGGCAGTCCGAGCGCGTCCTCCTCGTCGTCGCGCACCAGGAACATGCCGGCCAGCCCGGCGTACACGTTGAACCGTGTGATGGCCATCGCGTGGTCGTGGTACCACAGCGTCGTCGCAGGCTGGCGGTTCGGGTACTCGGTGAGCTGCGCGTCTCCCGGCGGCACGGCGTTGTGCGCCCAGCCGTCGTTGCCGGCGTGGGTCACCGCGCCGTGCAGGTGCACGACATTCCACGGCGGCAGCTCCGCGACCCCTTCGATCAGCTCCACCCCCGCGGGCAGGCTGCCGTCCGGATTGCGGTAGCCGGGCACGTACGCCGGTGACGGCCGCACGAACGGCACCCGCACCGCCACCAGCGGAATCGGGCCGGTGAGGTCGTTGCTCCACGCGACCCGCAGCCGCTGTCCGCTGCGCACCTCGAGGGTCGGGCCGGGGAACTGCCCCTCGTAAGTCCACAGCGTCGTCTCGGGCAGCTGCGAATGCAGCCGGACCCGCGCAGTCGTCATGCTGACCGGGACCAGGTCCTGGGACCCCCGCGAGGCCGGCCGGATCACCGGTGGAATGCGCAACGGGTCACGGAACTTGGCCAGACCGTAAGTCGACGCCGCAGGCGTGACCGGCTGTGCCGGTGGTTCGGCCGCTGCCTCGCGGGCGCCCGCGCCGAACAGGCCCGTGCCTGCCACGGCGCCCGCGGAACCGAGCACGGTGGCGATGAGAAACCTGCGTCGGTCGACGAAATTGTTCGCACCGACATGATCATCCAAAGGACGCTCTTCGTTCACGCCGACATCATCGACCAACGGGTACTCGGCCTGGTAGGAATCTGTCCGGTAGCGGAGCGAAACTACCAACGTTGGTGATGGTCCCTGTTCCTGATGCACCCGCTGTGGCGTTCGGTGCGTCCAACGCACCCAACGCCACATCGGGTGCGTCCCGGCCCGCCGCGAGACGGCACCGGGCCCGGGTGATGTGCACGCCTACCAGCTTGAGGGATACCCGGCTGGGCCGTTCCTGCCGGCGGCGAACGGGTGTCCGGCGGCGGCGTCGCCGGCAGCCCGGTCCGGATCATCGGCCACCGCCCCGGCTGAGGAGGTATTTCCCCGTGGTCAGCGGGCCGGCACCGCGGTGCACAACTGGTCCCGCAGGTCGTCGACCAGAGCCGCGGTCCCCTCCTGGCCGCTCGCGGCGCCGAAGACGTGGTAATCCGGACGGACCAGCAGAGACGTCGCCTTGCACTGCGCCAGGTACGGTCGGTAGACGTCGTCGACGTCCAGCACGCCGTCGTCCGCCGTGCTTCCGGGGGGCAGCAGCCGCACCACATGGGTGTCGAGCCCGGCGAGGAAGGACAGCTGGTCCTCGTCGAGTGCGGTGTGCGGATCGCCGGTGACCAGCAGGACGAAACCGCGGCCGACGACGTCGTCGAACAGCCCGGTGTCGCCGCGCAGGCTCACTCGTCCTTGCGGTACGACCGCGCCCGCCGGCGGCTCGGCCGTGTCCGCTCCGGGGAGCCGGTGAAGCAGCCCGTTCGACAGCGGCCTCGCCGGTTCCGGCCGGGTCGGCGGTTTGCCGCGGCGGTTGGCCAGCACGGTGGCGTCCCGCTCGGCGGCGGCCGCCGGATCCGTCACGCAGATCACCCGGCCCAGCTGGACCGAGGCGAGAATCGCTTCCTTCGCCTGCGTCCGGCGTTCTTCCGCATAAGTGTCCAAAATGGACTCGGCGGCCAGGTCGCGGAGCGTGAGGTCCAGCTTCCACGCCAGGTTGGTGACGTCGCGGATGCCGGAGCACATGCCCTGACCGGCGAAGGGCGGCATGAGGTGCGCCGCGTCGCCGGCGAGCAGGACGTGCCCCACCCGCCACCGGTCGGCCCACCGGGCCTGGAAGATGTAGGTGGTGCTGCGCAGCAGGGTCGCGGTGTCGGGGGTGACGCCGAACGGCGCCATCAGCCGCCACGCCGTCTCGTCCTCGTTCAGCTCGGCCGCGCTTTCGCCGGGCAGCCGCATGAACTCCCAGCGACGGCGCCCGGGACCGCTGCCCACCAGCGTGGTGGGCCGGGCCGGGTCGCAGATCTGCACGTTCGTCGGCACGAACTCGCGCGGTTCGGTCAGCTGGACGTCGCAGAGCAGCCATTCGTAGGAGAAGCCGAGGTCGGTCACCGGCACGTCGAGGTGCTCGCGCACGAAGCTGTTGGCGCCGTCGCAGCCCACGACCCACCGCGCCGAGAGCGTCCGCGGCACGTCGTCGGAGTCGGTGGCGGTCACCTGGACCCGCTCGTCGCCGTCGGTGATGGCGACGACCTCGTGCCCGCGCAGCACGGTGATGCCCGGCAGTTCCGCCGCCCGGGCCGCGATGAGCTCCTCCAGCGCCGGCTGGTGCATGGTGTTCGCGTCCGGCCAGCCGTACGGGCCGTCCGTGGTGAAGGCGATGTCCAGCAGCGTCCGCCCGTCGGCCGTCTGCCACTGGTAGCCGTTGGCCGGCGCGGTGATCCGCCCGAGGCCCGGGCCGATGCCGGTGGCGGCGAGCAGCCGGGCCGTCTCACCGTCGAAGCTGGTCGCCCGCGGCAGCTGGTACGGCCGGGGGCGGCGTTCGAGCACGATCACCCGCCAACCGCGCTGGGCCAGCAGCACCGACAGGGTGGCGCCGATGGGGCCGTGGCCGACGATCACGACATCGGTGTCCGTCAAGGGAACCTCACAGGTCACGAGTCAGGCGGGTCAGCCGTTCGCGCAGGCAGCCGAGGCGGTCCGGCAGCGACGGATCGCCCTCGGGCCAGCCGAGGTCGATGCCGACCCGGCCGCCGAAGCTGCTCATCACGTAGCCGCCGAGCGCGATGGTCTCGCGCATCCGGGACGCCGAATGCAGGTTGGTCAGCCGCAGGCCGTCCGGGGTTCGCATCGGCGGGGCGACGCCCCAGTTCATGATGCTGACCACGGTGAGCGCGAGGCTCGGGTCCCACGGTTTCGCGGCGGCGGGCCTGGCGAACATGTCCAGGATGCTGCGCTGCACGGAGCCGTCGGCCAGGCCGGCCCGCAGCTGCTCACCGATCGCCCGGCCGATCGCGACGGCGTCGTGCGCGAGCCCGCCGGTCACCTTGAAGCCGACGCCGCCGAGCACGTTCGTGCCCTCGGTCGCGCCGACCGGGGGGCGCAGGCGAGTGCGCAGGTTCACCGAGTACCGGTACACCAGGTCGGTCAGCGGCATGTCGCGGATCTCGGCCTCGGCGAGCAGGATCGCGCCCGACACCAGGCCGTTGATCGTCACCTTCTCGCGGTGGCCGAGTTCCGCCAGCGCCGTCGTTTCGGCCTCGGTCAGCCGGTGCTGGACCACGTGGCGGACCACCGGATCCGGCCGCGACGCCGGTGGTGCGGCCGGCGCGGCGGGGCCGCCGGGTGCGGCCGGGGTGCTCGCGTGGATGCCGCGCTCGGCCAGCAGGTCTTCCAGCGACCGGGGGTACGGGTGCCGGGGCACGTCGAGCGGCACGCCCTCGACGACGTCGGTGTAGCAGGACCACAACGTCGAAAGGATCGCGGTGGCGTGGTGGGCGTCGGCGATGCTGTGCTGGATCGCCAGGCAGACACTGGCCTCGTCGCCGTCGCGGACGACGTTGAGCGCGCTCAGCGACCGGCTCTGGTCGACGTCCAGTCCGGCCAGCGGCCGGTCGAGGTCGCCGTCGGCGAACCGGACCACCGGCCGGATGTCCGACTCGGTGAGCGCGACACCGTGTTCGCCGAACTCGACCCGGGCCGAGAGCTGGGGGTAGGCGCGGCAGACCGCTTCGAACGCGGTGGTCAGCGCTTCCGGCTCCAGCCGGCCGGCGGCCCGCACCGTGTAACCGATGTACGCCTCCTTGACCGCGTGGATCGCTTCGCTGGGCGCCAGCACCCGGACAGCGGCTCGCGTCACGAGTTCCCTCCCCTGGATCCGGTCAGCGCGGCGCCGGCCAGCTTCTCGGTGATCGTCGCGATGATCGGGGCGGCCTGGTCGACCAGGAAGAAGTGGCCGCCCGGCAGCACCCGCAGGTCGGCCGGCCCGGTGGTGTGCTCGTCCCAGGCGCGGGCCTCGTCGACCGACACCCGCGGATCGCGGTCGCCGGTGAACACCGTGACCGGGCAGTCCAGCCGCCGTCCGGGTTCGTGCCGGTAGGTGTCGACCGCGCGGTAGTCGCTGCGGATGGCGGGCAGGACCATGGCCAGCAGCTCGGGGTCGGCGAGCATGGCCGCGTCGGAACCGCCCAGCTTCCGCAGCTCGGACACGAGCCGGTCGTCCGACACCCCGTGCACGTCGTCGTCGCGGTAGCGCGACGGCGCCCGCCGCCCGGACGCGAACAGGTGCACGGGCGCGGGCCGCCCGGCTTCGGTCATCCGCAACGCCAGTTCGTAGCCGATGATCGCACCCATGCTGTGCCCGAACAGCGCCAGCGGCCGGTCGTCGAAGGGGCGCAGCACGTCCAGGAGCCGGTTCGTCAGCCCGCCGATGCTGTCGACGGGCGGCTCGTGCCGCCGGTCCTGGCGGCCCGGGTACTGGACCGCCAGTACCTCCACCGCGGGAGCGAGGGCCTTGGCCAGCGGGAAGAAGAAGCTGGCCGAGCCGCCGGCGTGCGGCAGGCACACGAGGCGGGCTCGCGCGTCCGGTGCCCGCTCGAAACGGCGCAACCACTTCTCGGCGTCTGGTCGGTGCACGGGCGGGCTGCCTTTCCTGATGCCCTGCGCTCAGACGAGCTTCAGGGGGAGGGTCTTGGTCCGGGTGAACGCCGGCCGCAGGATCCACGGGATCTCGTCCCGCGGCACGGCGAGGGCCAGGTCCGGGAACCGGGTGAACAGCCCGTGCAGCGCCACTTCGGCCTCCTGGTAGGCGAGGTGCTGGCCCAGGCAGCGGTGGATGCCCTTGCCGAAGGACAGGTGCATTTCGTTGGTGACGGACAGCCGGTCGATGATCAGCTTCTCCGGCTCGGTGAACTTGCGCGGGTCGGTGTTGGCGGCCAGCAGCAGCGGCGCGACCGGCGTCCCGCGCGGGATCGTGACGCCGCCCAGTTCGACGTCCTCCGACGGGAAGCGTGCCTGCGTGAACTGGAGTGGGCCCAGGCGCTGCAGCTCGCGCACGGCCTGCACCCACAGCGACGGCTCGGCCTTCAGCCGCGCGAGCTGGTCGGGGTGCTCCAGCAGGAAGAGCACCGAGTTGCCGATCAGGTAGGTCGTCGTCTGGTGCCCGGCCGTGACGAGGCTGAACAGGATCCCGACGATCTCGTCGTCGGACACCCGGCTCGGGTCCTCGGCCTGGGCCTGCACGAGCGCGGTGACCAGGTCGTCCTTCGGCTCGACGCGCCGCCGGGCCATCAGCTCGCGCGAGAGGGCGATGCACTGGCGCAGGGCGGGCGGGATGCTGGGGCCGTCCATCGTCGCCATCGCGTTGCCCCAGGCGTGCCAGGCCGCGCGGTCGGGCTCGTCGATGCCGACCAGCTCGCAGATGACCGTGACCGGCAGCGGGAAGCAGAACTCCTCGACGATGTCGACCGGCGACCCGTCCGCGCCCAGCTCCGCCATCCGGTCGAGCAGGTCCTCGGTGATCTTTTCGACGCGGGGGCGCAGCGCGTTGACGCGGCGCGCGGTCAGCGCGTACGAGACCAGCTTGCGCAGCCGCGTGTGGTCCTCGCCGTCGGCGGTGTTGAGCTTGTTGGCCATCCACGGGATCAGGTCTTCGGGGAAGTTCATCGCCTTGAACACGCCGTCCCGGATGTCCGCCAGCGGCGAGTCGGCCGGGGGGTTGGTGAGGAACCGCGGGTCGGTCAGGACGGTGAGCACGTCCTCGTAGCGGGTGGCCAGCCACATGTCCGGGCCGCCCATCATGGTGCCGATGTTCAGCGTCCCGGTGCCCGGCGACGGCTCTTCGCGCAGCCGCGCGTACCAGCCGAACGGGTCGGCGACCACTTCCGGTGAGAACAGGTCGACCGGCTTGGCCGAAGGCTTGGCGGTGGCGGTCATGGCCATCCTCTTCCTCGTCGGCCACGCGGGCGATCCCGCTCGCGTGGGGCGGGCACGCCGCGGCCCCCGGGTTCGGACGGTAGGGAAGGGCGGCCGGTCGAGCATCCCCCAACCTGATAGGACTCGTCGTTGTGTCCCTTGTGGACAGTCCAGGATCGTCCCCGGCGCTATCAGAACGGGGGATGCCCCGCGGGCCGGGCCTGACCTAGTCTCGCCGAAGACCTTGCAGGCCAGGCGTTGATCGACACGCGGTCACGCGAAACGATGCTTAGGGGTACTGGTGACGAAGCCGACTCCGAACGAGATTGGTAAGGGCTACGACGCTTTCGCGGACCTGCTCGACCAGCTCTGGGGTGAAAATCTGCACCACGGTTACTGGGACGACCCGTCCGGCGGAACGCTGGAAGAGGCCACCACGAAGCTGACCGACAAACTGGCGGGGATGCTGTCCCTGCACGCGGGCGACCGGTTGCTCGACATCGGGTGCGGCAACGGCGAGCCGGCGATCCGGATGGCCGTGGCGAACGACATCATGGTCACCGGCATCTCGATCAGCGAGAAGCAGGTGGAGCGCGCGAACGAGCGCGCCTACAAGGCCGACGTCGACGACCGGGTGGTCTTCGAGTACGCCGACGCGATGGACCTGCCGTACCCGGACGGGTCGTTCGACATCGTCTGGGCACTGGAGTCCCTGCACCACATGCCGGACCGCTGGCACGTGATCCGCCAGGCGGCCCGGGTGCTGCGGCCGGGCGGGCGCCTGGCCCTCGGCGACTTCCTGCTCGTCCCGAGCCCCGCCGGACTGGAAGCCGACGCCGAGCGCGTCCGCGAGGTCGGCAAGGGCGTGGTGGCGGTCGTCTCGCTCGACGAGTACGTGGCCCACCTCCGCGAGGCGGGGCTCGAGGCCGAAACCACCGAGGACGTCAGCCAGTACACGCGGCCGTCGTGGGCCAAGGCGGCGGAGCGGTTCGAGGAACTGCGGGAGCAGGCCCTGCAGCACATCGAGGCCGCCCAGTTCGAGGTCACCCTCGGCCGGTTCCGCGCGTTCAGCGAAGAACCGTCGCTGGGGTACGTCCTCCTGACCGCGCGCAAGCCCGATTGAGGAAACCCGAAACCATGCAGATGACCGAAGAGAACCTCCGTGGCTTGTTCGGCCGGATGACGGGGGACGAGAAGCACGGGTGGGCCGCCGCGTCGACGCTGCACGCGATCTGGGTGCTCTACGAACGCGTGCTCAACGTGTCGCCGTCGAACATCGACGACCCCGACCGGGACCGGTTCTACCTCTCCAAGGGACACGGCCCGATGGCCTACTACGCGGTCCTCGCCGCGAAGGGCTTCATGGAGCCGGAAACGCTGGACACCTGGCGGCAGTTCGGCTCGCCGCTCGGCATGCACCCGGACCGCAACCTGGCGCCCGGCGTGGAGATCAGCAGCGGCTCGCTCGGCCACGGGCTCCCGCTCGGCGTGGGCACCGCGCTCGGGCTGCGCGCCCAGGGCCGCGACGCCCGCGTGTTCGTCCTGATGGGCGACGGCGAATTCGACGAGGGCAGCAACCACGAGACGATGGCGATCGCCGGGCGGCTCGGGCTCGGCAGCCTCACCGCGATCGTCATCGACAACAAGACGGCGAGCCTCGGCTGGCCGGGCGGCATCGCCGGGCGCTTCGAAATGGAGGGCTGGTCCGCCACCACGGTCGACGGCCGCGACCACGACGCGCTGGAGAAGGCGCTGACCGGGGAGACCGACGGGCGGCCGCGGGCCGTCGTCGCGGAGATCCTCCCGCTCGCGGAAGGGAGCAGCGCATGACCGCCCAGGTGACCAGGAAGCAGATGCGGACCGTCTTCGCCGAGACGGTGATCGAGTCGCTGGCCACGGATCCGAGGGTGGTCATGCTGACCGCCGACATCTCGTCGTGGTTCTTCTGGGACGTGAAGAAGGAGTTCCCGGACCGCGTGCACAACTTCGGCATCCGCGAGCAGGCGATGATCGACATCGCCGGCGGCTTCGCGCTGGCCGGGCAGCGGCCGGTGGTGCACACCTACGCGCCGTTCCTCATCGAGCGGCCGTTCGAGCAGCTCAAGATCGGCCTCGGCCACCAGGACGTCGGCGCGGTGCTGGTCAGCGTGGGCGCTTCCTACGACGACCCGTCGTGGGGCCGCACCCACCAGGCCCCCGGCGACGTGGCCCTGCTGGACACACTGCCGGGCTGGACGGTGCACGTCCCGGGCCACGAGGACGAGGTCGCCCCGCTGCTGAGCCAGGCCATCGCCGGGGACAACCGCGTCTACGTCCGGCTGTCCGAACGGGCCAACAGCGAGGCGGTGCCGGTCTCGGACAAGTTCACGGTCCTGCGCCAGGGCCGGTCGGGCGTGGTGATCGCGGTCGGCCCGGTCCTGGACCAGGTCCTGGCGGCCACCGAGACGGCGGACGTGACGGTGCTGTACGCGTCGACGGTCCGCCCGTTCGACCACGCGGGCCTGCGCGCGGCGGTGGCGGCCTCGGCGCCCAACGTGGTGCTGGTGGAGCCGTACCTGCGCGGCACGTCGGCGTTCGAGGTCACCGAGGCGCTGGCGGACGTCCCGCACCGCCTCCGCTCGTTCGGCACGTGGCGGGACCGCGAGGCCCGCGTCTACGGCACGGCGGAGGAACACGACCGCCTGTTCGGCGTCGACGCCGAGTCCCTGGCGGACTCGATCACCCGTTTCGTCGCCTGACGCGGACCTCACTCGGCTCCACCCACACCGTTCACCCCCAGGCGGTGTGGGTGGAGCCCGCTTTCGTCCTGCCCCCAAGCGCCCCGAGGCGGCCTTGGCGACCCGTTTTCTGTCGACCCGCTGTCGTTGGCATGGGTGACGACGACAAGGTTACTGCTGGTCAGGGTGAAAAAGCACCTGACCCTCGCCAAGATCACCTCACCGCATCGCGCAACCTCATCGCATTGCTTTCCAGTTGGCCGCCAGCTCGACACGGGAAGCGACATTCATTTTCTGGTACACCTTCTTCAGATGGAATGCCACCGTGTGCCGAGAAATGAACAACTGCCTGCCGACGTCGTTGTTGGTGTGCCCTTGGCTCACCAGTTCCGCGACGGCGAACTCGGTGCTGGTGAGTCCGTTCAGCAGAATTCGTTCACGTCCCACGGTGCGAGTCGCACCGCGCCGCACACCGAATTCACGCAGCTTGTTCACCACCCGTGAAGCGTCTCGCGTAGCGCCAACCGCCGTATATGTGCCCAAGGCCGATTCCAGGGTACGAATCGCGTCGCCCTGTTCCGAGCCCCGCTTGGCCAGCAGGTCGGCCAGGTTTTCCCGCGCGGACGCCCCGCACCATCGATCAGGGTGGAGCGCTGACGCTTCGCACAACTTGCCGGCGTCTTCCTCCAGCAGTCCTGCGGCATGCAACGCCGACGCTCGTACCACGCTCAGCCGCGAGTGACTGGCGGACGCGGCAGAGGCCGCCGAGACCAGCACCTTCCCCACGTCGCGGGCACCCAGTTTGCCTGCCGCACGAACCAGCCACGAAGCCGCCGCCGGCTCCGACACCAGAAGCTGGCGAAGAACGACGGGGTTCATGACGATCCCGTCGATGAGACCGGCCGCGCACTCCACGCCGCTACGGGCCTCCATGGCCAGAGCGGTCACCCATGCCCCCGCGGCCTGCCCGAAATAGCCCAGCAAAGCCTCCCTTGTCAGCTTGTCCACATAGTGGAGACAGGTCCTCATGTCAGCTCGGCGGAGTGCACCGAGTGCCATCACGACATAGCCATTCGGCAGCAAAGCCCGGATACCGCACCGCTCCGCGATCCGCAGCCCGACGCCGATCTCGGCGATACCTTCGTCGACCCGGCCCATGGCGAACAGCAGCTCACCGCGGACAGTGTGCGATGTCGCGGTCACGCGCTGGGATCCCGTTTTCCCCCTTTGTATTTCGATGGAATTGAGCACCCGCCGACCCGCATCGAATTCCCTGGCTTTGATCAGCAACGCGATGTGCCAAAAGGGAGTCAATTCACAATACTCGTGGTTCTCTTCGCATTTGACGTCAACCGCCGCCGCGGCATAGCGTAATCCCGCGTCGAGCCGCCCGTTGAGCCACAAGAAAGCGGAGCGCCGGAAAAGGTCGGCGGTCTCACATGAATCCAGAAAAGGATCGTGACCATTTGTGATGTTCATTTCGGTCCCCCCAGGAACAAACCAACTCGGTCGGGTGAACCAGGAATGTCGAGGAAACAACCGTCGGTGGCCTTGTGCGAGGCGATCCGGACGGCGGCAGGCGGCAGGCTCGGCGTCGCCGATGGCGTCCGGCACGACGTCGGCAGCTCCCCGCCCAACCTGGACTCCCAACGCTGTTCCTCCTGGCTGTGAGGGTCACCGTGGCCACCGCACAAGGTCTGCGGCCCGCGATGAATCCCCCCAACCATGACAAGGTCGGTCGACAATCGGTCGACAATCCGTCGACAGCGACATGACGGCGCCGACGGCAGCGGGTGGTCACGGCCGGCACAGCGGCTGGAGTGGCCGCAGATTACCCAGTCTTTGAAGGTCGCCATTCTGGCCGGTCGTCCCGTCGACGATCTTCGGTCACGTCCCGCTCGCGACCGCCCTGCGCAACGCCGGGCGTCAGGCCATGATGACCGCTTCGGTGGGAAGCCTCGGGCTCGGCGTTCGTTCACGCGGGAGTTCAAGGCTGAGATCGTCGAGCTGGGCCGGCGTGGTGACCGCTCGGCCGGGCAGGTCGCGAAGGACTTCGACCTGACCGAGACGGCCGTGCGGGCGTGGATCGCGCAGGCGGAACGGGACGCCGGGACCAGCACCGACGGTGGGCTGAGCAGCGATGAGCGGGCCGAGTTCGTCCGGTCGAGGCGGGAGAACCGTGCCCTACACCGGGACAGCCACAGCGGCGTCGTCGTCGCTGTGGCTCCCGTGGGACTGCGGGACGGTGGCGTGGAAAACGGCCACGGCCGGACCACGAGCTACCGGATGAGTGAGCTGACCGCGTTGCTCGAGGCACCGGAACGCCACGGCGGCATGCGCCGGGGTGGTGAGCGAACGGTGGTCCGTGCCGGCCACCGCGAGGTGACCGGCGACGCGGTAGACCCGCGGCCCAGGTCGGCTATTGGTCGGCAGGGCCGGCCCAGGTGGTGAGCGCGGCCTCCAGTGCCACGATGTCGGGAGCTTCGCCGTCGGACGCCACCCAGGCGGTGTACCCGTCGGGCCTGAGCAGGACCGCGGCAGGCGACGGGATCTCACCATCGGCGCCGGCGGCACGGGCCCGGTCGGCGCGGCGGGCGTCGACGACGTCGAGGCGGTCGGCCCACGCCTTGGCGGCGGCGGTCACCTCCGCGGAGACCACCGCGTCGCCGGACAGGTTGAGCAGCAGCGGCCGCGCCTTGTGCAGCAGGCTGAACAGCCGGATATCGCCGCTGGGCACGGTCAGGTCGAGGTCGGGGAACCGGTAGCCGCACAGTGGATGCGCCTCGCCGAGCGGGTAGCGAACGTCCAGTGCGGTGATCATGCCTGCCAGCAGGTGGTTCACCTCGCCGACTGCGACGAGGTCGGCGAACAACTCCCGGAGTGCGCCGGCGTGTGCGCCGGGGCGGGCCAGCGCGATTTGCGCACGCGTGTTCTGCAGTACGCGTTCGGCCACCGGATACCGTTCACTGTGGTAGCTGTCGAGCAGGTCATCGGGCGCGTGACGGTGGATCACCGTGGCGAGTTTCCACCCGAGGTTGACCGCGTCCTGCATGCCAAGACTCATGCCCTGACCGCCGGCCGGGAAGTGGATGTGTGCGGCGTCCCCGGCGAGCAGCACCCGGCCCTGCCGGAAACTGGCGGCCAGCCGCGCCGCATCACCGATGCGGGAGAGCCAGCGGGGACTGTTCATGCCGAAGTCCTTGCCGGCGATCCGGACCGTCGCGTCCCGCAACAGCTCGAACGTCACGGGTTCATCCCGGGCAGTCACCCGGTCGTACTCGGTCGTGAACACGCGGTACCAGCCTGGCTCGTAACCCAGGATCGAGACGTTGCCGCTCTCCCCGGTGAGCACCGTCGGTCCGTCGGGCGGATCGGTCATCTCGACGTCACCGAGCCAGGAGGTCAGGGTGGCCGGGGTGCCGGGGAAGTCGATTCCCGCGAGCTTGCGGACCGCGCTGCGGCCGCCGTCGCAACCCACCACGTACTTCGCCCGCACAGTCGACACCGAGCCGTCCGGCCCGCGCACGTCGACCTCCACGCCTGCCGCGTCCTGCCGCAGACCGACCACTTCGGACGACCAGCGCACCGACGCGCCAAGCTCGGCGCCACGCTGTTCGAGCAGGACCTCGACCCTGTTCTGCAGCAGCGTCAACGTGAATGGGTGGCGGGTCTCGAGTTTGCTGAAGTCCAGCAGTTGCTTGGCGAAAAGCCCGGCAGGCACCGTCGTGCCCTCGGCAAGGTACGGGTCGAGGATACCCCGCTGATCCAGCAGTTCCAGCGTGCGTGCGTGCAGCCCGCTCGCCCGTGACTCACCGGAGCGGGCCTCGAGCTTGTCCAGCACCAGCACTTCGACGCCGTGCAGCCGCAGTTCGCAGGCCAGCATCAACCCCGTCGGCCCGGCGCCGGCAATCACCACATCGGTCTTTGTCATGGGCCTCTCGCTTTCGACCAGCAGAGCGTGGCCCGTCCAACCGGGCAGGCGGTATCCCTCGATCTGGTACGTGTCCCGGACTACTCGCATTGGTGATGGTCCCCGCCGAGCGACGTCGGCGAGTCTGACGCCCGGACCATGCGGGGAAGCGCTGTTCGACGAGCCCGCAGGTTTCGCAGGTGACGCTGTACTACTGCACTACGGCCAGGAGGACCCTTGAAGATCATCATTCTCGCCGGGGTCGCCCCGTCAACGATTTTCACGCACGTCCCGCTCGCCACCGCGCTGCGCAACGTGGGGCATCAGGTGATGACGACCGCCGCGATGAACGGGATGGTCAAGGCCATCACGGAGGTCGGGCTGTCCGCCGTGCGGGGCACGGACCCGGACCTGTCCGCGCGGCAGATCATCGCGAGCGTCGGCCTGGAGCGCGTGCCGGATTCGATGCGGTGGATCCCGGGCAACTCGCCGAGCCTGCTGGAACCGTGGATGTACCAGCGCGGCGAGCGCGTCCGGATCGGCGGGACCATCGGCACCGGTGTGGTCCGCATGATCGAGAACGGCGCCCGCAGATCGCGTTCGGTCAGACTCCAACGCGGCCTTCGACGAGCTCAAGGCCTACATGGGCAAGCTGATCGCGGAGAAGCAGCGGAACCCGGGCGAGGGGGTGCTCGACGACCTGCTCGCCGAGCACGGCGCCACGGACGACGTCGACCACGAAGAGTTGCTCGCGACGATGGTCTTGCCGGTTGCGGGCGGCCACGGCACCACGGCGACGACGATCTCGCTCGGCAGGTTCACCCTGCTCCGGAACGCCGAGCCGCTCGCCGAGTTGAGAGCCGACCGAGGTGGAGGGGACCACAATTCGCAAGGGCGACGGCGTCTTCTTCATGACCTCGCCCATCAACCGCGACGAGGACGTCTGCGAGGAGCCGAACTCCCTGAGCCGGCACCGCGGTTCCGTCCGAGACCACATCTCGTTCGGGTTCGGCGCCCACGAGTGCCTCGGGCAGAACGGTTGCCGGGCCTGCGTCTCGCGACTCCGGCGGAGGACATCCCGTTCAATCCCCCGGCGGCCTTCCAGGTGCTGCACGAGCTACCGTTTCCTGGTAGGCAGGCCCAATCGTGCTTGACGAACCGGAAAAAGCGATCCAGGCAGGAGAATCATGACGATCTTGGTGACCGGCGCGACCGGCAATGTCGGCCGTAACGTCGTAGACCTGCTGGTACAGGCGGGAACGGACGTGCGGGCGACCTCCCGTAATCCCGAGTCGCTCGACCTGCCGGCGGAGGTCGATGTCCGCAGAGCGGATCTCACCGACCCGAAGACGTTCGAGCAAGCACTTCAAGGCGTGGACAAGGTCTTTCTGTACACCCAGCCCTCGGCCATCGATGGAATCATGGCGGCCGCGAAGTCCGCCGGCGTCAAGCACGTCGTACTCCTGTCCTCGTTGGCCGTCGCCGGTCGCGACGCGGACCACTGGATCGCGCGGTGGCATCTGGCCGCCGAGGAGTCGATCGAGCGGTCCGGCCTGTCGTGGACGTTCGTGCGGCCGGGCCTGTTCGCGGCGAACTCCTTGCAGTGGGCCCAGTCCATCAAGGCCGGAGCGCCGGTGCGGCTCCACTACGCACACTCGTACGTGTCGGCCATCCATGAGCGGGACATCGCCGAGGTGAGCACCTGCGCCCTGCTCCAGGACGGCCACTCCGGGGCGAAGTACCACATCACCGGCGGCGACAGCATCACCCAGGGCGAGCAGGTCGCCCTCATCGGCAAGGCGATCGGCCGCGACCTGGCGTTCGACGACATCACAGGCGATGACGTGCGCGTGGAGCTCCGCCAACGGTTCAAGCCCCGCCTTCAAGAACTCATCCAGAGCGGAGTGATCGAACCGACAGCCGCACCGGAGATCATCGAGACCAGGATCCGCTACTACGTGGAAGCACTCGAAGGGCCTGTCGAGATCGACGGCACTGTCGAGAAGGTCCTTGGCAAGCCGGCCCGAACCTTCGCCGAGTGGGCAGTGGACCACAAGGCAGACTTCACGAACTAGCAGGTTGTCGCGGCTGACTCTTGGGGTATGGGTGGCGGAGTTTGACGGCTGAGGCGTACCGATGTCCGCTGCCGGGCTGCTGACCACGACCGACGACGATCTGCTGCGCCGGTTCACGGAGTCGGCCAACACGCAGGACCGGGCACCGGTCCCGACACCATCGTTTCGCAGCTGGTTCGCCGAGCTCAGGAAGCTGGTCAACATGGACGCGCGCACGGTGCTGCCGGGAATCCCGTTCGCCGCACCGGTCGACCGGCCGTCCATGTTCGACGAGGACTCGTTCCGCGGCCTGCACAAGCTGTGGTGACCGGCCCCGCAGCCTGATCGGCGAAACCCGCGACCCAGACGGTGAACCGTGGCCGCACAACGGGTGTAGTCCCCCGAGATGAAGCAGGAGAAATACTGATGGACGGCTCCGTCGATCGTCGCATCTTCCTCACCTCCGCCGTGCTCGGTTCCGCGGGCGTCGTGGCGGGCGTGGGCTTGCTCGGTTCGAGCGCACCGGGGGCGGCGACCTTGCCGGCGACCGGCGGCGGCCGGCCAAGGCGGTCGATACAGGCGGTACAGCTCCCGGCGCCGAACTTCGGTCTCACCAAGTTCCTCGACCCGTTGAGGATTCCGCCAGTGCTCCAGGCATATTCGCGGCGGTATCGGGACGAACTGACGATCACGATGACCAACGCGCGGGTCCGGCTGCACTCCCAGCTGCCCGAGACCACACTGTGGACCTACCAGGGACAGTTCCCCGGCCCGACCGTCGAGGTGCGAAGCGGCAGGCGGCTACGGGTCGCGTGGACCAACGAGCTACAGGGCACCGTCCCGCTCGTGGCCGTGCGCGCGCCGTTCGCACAGCCGACGCCGGCGAACCTGCCCGGCTACCGCAACCAGGACGGCAGCGTGGCGCCCGGTGTGGAGCTGATCGACGGTGTCGCCATGGAACGTCGTGCACCTGCACGGCGCGGTGACCAACGGCGGCAACGACGGCTGGGCGCACAACGGCATGCTGTCGGGCGGCACTCAGCTGACCGAGTACCCGAACGGCCAGCCCGCGACGGCTCTCTGGTACCACGACCACGCGATGGCCGTGACGCGCTTCAACGTGTACGCGGGCCTCGCCGGGATGTACCTCGTGCGCGACGACGAGGAGGCCGCGCTCGGACTCCCGGGCGGTGACCACGAGGTCCCGCTGATCATCGCCGACCGCAACCTCGACACCGACCCGGCGACCGGCGCGCTCACCGGTCAGCTGCTGTTCAAGTTCCAGTACCTGCCCGCGAGCGGCACGTCGGCCCCCGTCACCGGCCCGTTCACTGTCGTCAATGGAGTCATCTGGCCCCACCTCGATGTCGAGACGCGCTGGTACCGCTTCCGCGTGCTCAACGCGGCGAACTCCCGGTTCTTCCGCCTCAACCTCGTCGACGAGGCGGGCACCGTGCACAACGACGCGGTCCGGATCGCCGGCACCGATGCCGGACTGCTGCCCGCTCCGGCGCCGATGCCGGCGGACGGGCTGACCCTCACCCCGGCCGAGCGGGCCGACCTGCTGATCGACTTCAGCCGGTTCCCGGGCCAGCGCTTGCGCCTGGTCAACACCGGCGCCACGGTCGAGCCCGACATCATGGAGTTCCGCGTCGAGGGCCGCGCCCGCAACGACTCGTTCTCCCCGCCGGCTCGGCTGTCCCCATCGTATGTCCGGCTGGCGCCCGGTACGACCGTGCCGGAAGACCACGACGAGGTGTTCGTCGCGATGACCCCGCCGGGGGTGTCCGGCAGGCCGCACCCGGAAATGTGGGAGCTGCAAGAGATCACCGACCCCGGCGCGCTGCCGGCGAAGTTCCCGGCGGAGGGGATCATCCAGCTCACCGACCCGGCGATGGGAATGGTCCGGACGTTCCGCAAGGTCGCTCGCCTGTTCGACGACACGACGACGATCTTCGTCGACCGGGGCCGCTGGGTGGTGTGGAACCTGATCCACCTCGGCGGGACCCCGCACCCGATGCACATCCACGTGGCGCGGTTCCAGCTGCTGAACCGGCGGGCGATCGGCGATCTGAAGCCCTTCGACATCGCGACCGGCGGCACCACCACGCCGCTGCCCGCACCTGGTGACGGCCTGCCGATCGAGAAATACGAGGAAGGCTGGAAGGACACCTTCATCCTGCGGCAGGGCGAGTGGATCACCGTCGCCGGCCGGTTCGACGGCGGAACCGGTGAGTTCATGTACCACTGCCACGTCCTCGACCACGAAGACGAAGGCATGATGCGGCCCTTCGTCGTGCGCCCGCCCGAGGTGGCCCGGTTCCACATGCGCTCGGGCGGGTCCGGCCATGGCGGGCATTCGATGTCCGCCATGCCTTCCATGAACTCCGGCCACGACGGGCACTGACCCACTCGAGGGCGGGGGATTGAACTGGTCCCCGGAAGCGGGACTGGTCAAGTGAAGGTTGGAGCTTGAGGGCCTGAGCCCGGTATTCGGCCGTGGCTGTAGGCGATCACGGACCGGTCGAACAGGTCGATCACCGGGAACAGGGAGACCTTGTGGTCGCCGACCCGGAACTCGGTCACGTCGGTGGCCCATTTGGTGTCCGGGGGCCGGTGCGGTGAACTGGCGTCGAGCACGTTGGCCGCGATCACCTTCTCGCCGTACCTGGCCTCGAACAACGCGACAGCGGTCTCCCGCTGCTGCTCAGACGACGAACTTCCTGGATACACCAAACCGCTCCCCGGAGAGTCGGAACTGGATTCCCAGTCCCACTTCCGGGGAGCGGTTCAGATCGGGCGCCCCTCAGCGATCGACCCGCAGCGCCCTGGCCGGGCAAAGCTCGACCGCCTCGAGCACAGCTGCTTCGACCTCGGGCTCCGGCCCCGATTCGGTCTGCCGGAGCACCACCACGCCGGTGTCCTCGCGCTGATCGAACATCTCGGGCAGGCGCAGCACGCACAGGCCCGCACCGACGCAGGCGGCCTGGTCCGCGGATACCTTCATGCCGCGTCCCGGGTGGTCGGCGGCGAGTACACGCCGTAGGTGATCATGTCCGTGTGCAACGGGACCTCCTCTGGTGGTATGGCGAGGCAAAGATCGGGCAGGCGGCGCAGCAGTTCGGTGTAGCCCACCGTCAGCTCCATCCGCGCCGGCTGCCGGCCGAGGCACTGGTGGACGCCGTGGCCGACCGCCAGGTGCGGGCTCCGCGGGCGGGTCAGGTTCAGCACTCCCGGGTCCGGCCAGTGCTGTTCGTCCCGGATGACGGCCAGCAGGGAGATCACCACGGTCGAGCCTGCCGGGATGTGCTTGTGGACGAGCATTTCGACGCGCCTTGCTGCCGCAACCTCAGCCGCCGCCGATGACTTCCTGCGAACCGGTCCTCACCAGGTGACCGGCAGTTCGTTCATGCCCTGGATGGCGATTCCCGGTTTGAAGGGGACATCCTCCGGCGCGGCCGCCAGACGCAGGCCGGGCAGCCGGGCGAACAGGCTGCGGAGGCCGATGTCCATGGTGACGCGGGCCAGGTTCTGCCCAAGGCACTGGTGAGCGCCGAAGCCGAATCCGATGTGTTCCCGCGTGGAGTGGTGCCAGTCCAGTTCGTCCGGCCGGTCGTGGACGCTCTCGTCGCGGTTGATCACCGACGTCAGGAAGACCACGCCGTCGCCCTCGCGGATGGTGATGCCCGCGATCTCGATGTCCGCCGTCGCCACTCGCCCCATCCCGTCGGCGATGCTGAGGTACCGCAGCAGCTCCTCGATGGCGGCGGGCATCAACGAGGGATCCGCTTGGAGCTCGGCACGTTGCTCAGGGTGTCGCAGCAGGGTGTAGATGGTGGTCGAGAGCATGTTGGAGGTGGTCGAATGGCCGGCCCCCAGCAGGACCAGGATCAGGTCGACCAGCTCCTCGCGCGTCATCCCACGGCTCTCGGGGGTGGTGGCGAGGTCCTTGAACAGCCCTTCGCTCAGCCGGTGCTGATTCTTTCCGATCAGGTCGCCGATGTAGGTCTGGAGTTCTCTCATGGGTCCCTGCGGACGCTGCTCGCCCAGCAACAGGGTGATCTGCTCCTCGAAGAAGTCGTGGTCGTCGTAAGGCACGCCGAGCACTTGGCACATCACCATCGACGGCAGCGGCATCGCGAAGTCGGTGACCAGCTCCGCGGGAGGGCCCTTCTCGATCACGGCGTCGAGCACCCGGTCGGTGAACTCCTGGATGAGCGGGCGCATGGCGACGATCCGCTTGATGGTGAAGGCGGAGATCAGCATCCCACGGTGGACCTTGTGCGCCGGGTCGTCGGCACCCACCAGTGCCGGCGTGCTGCGCTCGCCGGTCCCGAACACGTACGCACCCCTCGCGGGGAACCCCGGGTTCCGGCGGTCGACGGAGAGCCGGGGGTCGACCAGCAACTGGCGAGCCAGCGCATAGCTGGTGACCGCCCAGGCCTCGCGGCCGTCCCACAGCCCGACCCTGCTCACCGGACCCTGCTTCGCCAGCTCCCGGTAACGCGGCGGCGGAAGGTACGGGCAGGTCCGGTCCTGCGGAAAAGCCACGGTTTCCGTCGCGGATTCCTCGGTGGCGGTCATGGGTCGTTTCCCTTCCGTGCCGAAATGCGCGCGATCCGCCGGCGCGGAGGCCGGCGCGCTGCGATGCCGTTTCGCAAACGGTAGAGGCCCGACGCCCGGCTGGGCATCCTGCAAGTTGGTGGTACGCCCGCGCTATTCGATCGGGGGATGCCCGAGCGGCCATGCTCGGGCATCGTTCGGAAGACGCGCACAAGGGCACCGCGACGGCACCTCGCGTCGTCCTGCAGCGGGTGGACGGCGACAAGCCGCGAGAGTGTCCGACATCCGGGGCGTCGCAGCTGATCGCGGACCTGAGCGGGGCTGACGACACTGTTGGGAATGGGGCGGCGGCCGGAACACGAGGTCATCACAATATCTTCGGATTGCCAATAATCAGGGGTGAGGAAATTGTTTGACACTATTTGCGCTATTGTCGCGTTATGACCGCACCCGCCGAATCCTCGTCGCTGCCGTCGCCGCTGTCATTGCCGGCTCTGCTGCGTCCCCGGTTGGGCCCCTACCGCAAGCTGATCCTCGCGATCGCCGTGCTCCAGGCCGGGCAGGCGCTGGCGCTGCTGTATTTGCCGACACTCAACGCCGACGTGATCGACTACGGTGTGCTCACCGGCAATGGCGGTTACATACTGGGACACGGCGGGATCATGCTGGCCATGACACTGGCGCAGGTCGGCTGTGCGGGCGGCGCGGTGTATCTGAGCGCGCGGGTCGCGATGGGGCTGGGCGCGGACCTGCGGGTCGCGCTGTTCGACCGGGTGTCGGGCTTTTCCGCCAAGGAGATGGGCCGGTTCGGCGCTTCGTCGTTGCTGACCCGCAGCACCAACGACGTCCATCAGGTGCAGTTGCTGGTGTTCACCATGCTGACCCTGCTGCTGACCGCACCGTTCGTCGCGACCGGCGGGATCTTGCTGGCAGTGCGGCAAGACGTGAAGTCTTCGCTGGTGCTGCTGGTCGTGGTGCCGGTCATGGTGGTGACGATCGGGTTGCTCATCCGGCAGATGGTGCCTGCCTCACAGCGGCTGCAACGGTACATGGACGTGGTCAACCGGGTGATGCGCGAGCAGATCACCGGCATCCGCGTGATCCGGGCATTCGTCCGCGACGCGAACGAGCGGCGCCGGTTCGCCGACGCGAACACCGACCTGATGCGGGTCGGCATCCGGCTGGGCCGGGTGCAGGCGTTTTTCGGTGCCACATCGATGCTGATCGCGAACCTGGCGTCGGTCGCGGTGCTGGCGATCGGCGGGCACCGGATCGTGGATGGCGAACTCCGGCTGGGCGCGCTGATCGCGTTCCTGACCTACCTGACCCAGATTCTGGGCGCGGTCTCGATGGCGACCGGTGTGTTCGTGCTGGCGCCGCGGGCGAGGGTGAGTGCCGGCCGGATCGCCGAGGTGCTGGCCACCGAACCGAGTGTCGGTGAACCCGCCACGCCCGTCCGGATCGAGCACCGGCGGGGGAACCTGGAAGTCGCCGACGTCACGTTCGGCTATCCGGGTGCCGAGTATCCCGTCCTGCGCGGGGTGAGCCTGTCCGCCCGACCCGGCCGGACCACCGCGATCATCGGCTCGACCGGTAGCGGCAAGACGACCCTGGTCAACCTGATCTCCCGGCTGCTCGATGCCGACCACGGCGCCGTGCGCATCGACGGCACCGACGTGCGGAACCTGGCCAGGAGCGATGTAGCCGAGCAGGTCGGGCTGGTGCCCCAGCGGGCCTACCTGTTCGCCGGCACGGTCGCGGGCAATCTGCGCTACGGCAACCCGTCCGCCGACGACGGGCAGCTGTGGCACGCACTGGAGGTCGCGCAGGCCGCCGAGTTCGTCATGGCCATGCCGGACGGGCTGGACACGGTGATCGGGCAGGGCGGCGGCACCGTGTCCGGCGGTCAGCGCCAGCGGCTGGCGATCGCAAGGACGCTGCTGGCGCGGCCACGGATCTACCTCTTCGATGACGCGTTCTCCGCACTGGACAACGCCACCGAGGCGGCTTTGCGCACCGCGCTGGCAGGCGAGATCGGGGACGCCACCCAGGTGATCGTCGCTCAGCGGGTGTCCAGCATCCGCACCGCGGAGACGATCGTGGTGCTCGAGGCGGGCCTGGTCGAAGCCGTCGGCACGCACGAAGAACTGCTGGCCACCAGCCCCACCTACGCGCAGATCGTCGATTCGCAACTGACCGTCGAGGGGGCTGCCTGATGTTTTTGTCAAGCGGCGGTGGGCGTGTTGCGTTGGTGGTCGGCTTGGTAGGGCTGGCGGGTGCGCAGGTCCAGCGACACTTCGTCGGACGGGGTGAGCACACGCCAGTCCTGGCGCAGCCGCAACTGGTCGGCGATGGTCCTGGCGTCGCGCGGGTCGGACTTGGCCTCGCCTCCCTTGCCGGCCCGCCGGGCCCGGTTCACGACCAGGCCCGGGACGTGGACCAGGCGGATCCCGGCGTCCAGCAGCATCGCGGTCAGCAGGCTGGCGACACCGCCCTTGGCGACGTCGACACCGACAGCAACCTTCACCGTTTCCTTGCCTTCCCACCCGTGCGTCCGGTGCGTCCCCGTTCCGCCGTCAACGCCCTACACAGCGATCGATCGCAGTGCCTGATCAGCGGTCAGAACAAGGATGCGGGGCAGGGGGCCGAGCCACCTGAGCCATCAAGGGCAGCCAGCCTGAAAGCCATCCCTGCCCCGCCTGCACACCCCGATCATTCCGGACGACCAGGGGCACAGCTGGAAGGTAGGGCCGCCTGATGAGCTCCAGCTCCCCGAAGTCTCCCGCGCACCCGGCCGCGTTCCGGGACACCGCCATGCGGCTGCTCGGCCTGATGCGCCCGGACCGGGCGCGGCTCGTCATCATGGTCACACTGGCCGTCGCCGGCAATGGCACACTGGCGACCATCCCGCTGCTGCTCGGGCGGGCCACTGACACCATTGTGGACGGTATCCGCCATGGCGGCGTCGATTTCGGTGCGGTCAACCGGTTCCTGATGCTGTCGGGCGTGCTGGCCGCACTGTACTGGATCTGCACGGTGACCCAGGCGCGGCTGACCGCCACCGTGGTGCAGCGGATGGCGTTCCGGCTGCGCGAACGCACTGACCTCGCGCTGTCCCGGCTGCCACTGTCCTATTTCGACACGCAGTCCCGTGGTGACCTGCTGTCCCGCACCACCAACGACATCGACAACGTCGCACAGTCCCTGCAGCAGTCGGCCAACCAGATGATGGCCTCGGTGTTCCTGTTCATCGGCACACTGGTAATGATGCTGCGCATCTCGCTGCTGCTGACCGCGGTCGCGGTGGTCATGCTCCCGGTGTCCGCGTGGGCCGGCAAGGTGATCGCCCGCCGCGCCAAACCCCAGTTCACCCGGCAGTGGACGGCCTCTGGCGCACTCGGCGACCACCTGGAGGACGTCTACACCGGGCACGAGCTGGTCACCGCGTTCGGGCGCTGGGGCCAGGCCCGGCAGACTTTCGCCGCGCACAACGACGAGCTGCGCTCGGCCGCCGCCGACGCGCAGTTCCGCTCCGGACTGATCGCTCCGGCGCTGACCTTCCTCGGCAACATCGGCTACGTGCTGGTCGCGGTGGCCGGCGGGCTGTGCGTCGCGTCCGGCGCCCTGTCCATCGGTGAGATCCAGGCGTTCATCTCCTACGTCCTGCGGTTCAACCAGCCGATCTCGTTGATCGCGGCGATGGCCGGTCAGATCCAGTCCGCGGCCGCGTCGGCCGAACGGGTCTTCGAGCTGCACGACGCCGACCCGCAGCGGCCCGACCCGGCCCTGCCGCAAAGCCCGGCCACCGTCACCGGCCAGGTCGCCTTCACCGAGGTGTCCTTCCGCTACCGGCCCGACCAGCCCCTGATCGACGACCTGTTCTTGACTGTCCGGCCCGGACAGACCGTGGCGATCGTCGGGCCGACCGGTGCGGGCAAGACCACCCTGGTCAACCTGCTGCTGCGGTTCTACGACCCCTGCAGCGGCACGATCTCCATCGACGGCGTGGACATCACCGGCATGACCCGCGACGACCTGCGCCGCCGGATCGGCATGGTGCTCCAGGACACGTGGCTGTGTGACGGCACCATCGCCGACAACA
The DNA here is from genome assembly GCF_040682955.1 of Amycolatopsis sp. NPDC051045. Classification (NCBI taxonomy): domain Bacteria; kingdom Bacillati; phylum Actinomycetota; class Actinomycetes; order Pseudonocardiales; family Pseudonocardiaceae; genus Amycolatopsis; species Amycolatopsis sp. NPDC051045. The sequence continues at coordinate 540,796 of NZ_JBFBCC010000001.1, read as the reverse complement.
TCGCCTACGGCAGGCCTGAGGCCACCCGCGAGCAGATCGTCGCCGCCGCGACCGCCGTGCACGCAGACCATCTGATCCGCACCTTGCCTGACGGCTACGACACTGTGCTCGACTCCGAACGCGGTGGCCTCTCGGCCGGGGAGCGCCAGCTGGTCACCATCGCCCGCGCCTTCCTCATCGAACCCGCCATCCTGGTGCTCGACGAGGCGACCAGCGCGGTGGACACCCGCACCGAAATGCTCGTCCAGCAAGGCCTGACCGCATTGCGCAGTGGTCGCACCAGCTTCGTCATCGCCCACCGCCTGTCCACGATCCGTGACGCCGACCTGATCCTGGTCATGGAGTCCGGCCGCATCGTCGAACAGGGCAGCCACGCCGGCCTGCTCGACGCAGGCGGCGCCTACGCCCGCCTCCACGCCGCCCAGTTCGCCGCCACCCAGGCGTGACCGAACCCGGAAGCGCAACTCGTGGCCGAGTCGCATGGCGGCCCATGACCGCGCCGGACAGGCAACGAGCGGCCCTTTCATCACACCCGGCTACCGACGCGGTACTGACAGCCCGGTATCGGACCGCCAGGACCCGCACCGCGGGGCTTCAGGAGGACGGTGGGACGAGCCGCACCGGAGGTCCTTGGTCCGGGTGAACCCCGGCCGCAGAATCCACGGGATCTCTTCGCGCGGGACCGCGAGACAGGCCCGGGAACGGGGTGAACAGCCCCGCGCAGCGCGACCTCCGCCTCCAGGTAGGCGGCGTGCTGACCGAGGCAGCGGTGGATGCCTTTGTCGAACCCGACGTGCTTCTCGCTGCCGACGGACAGCCGGTCGACGATCAGCTTCTCCGGCTCGGGGAACATGCGCGGGTCGGCGTTCGCGGCCATGATCAGCGGCACGATGGGCATCCCCCTCGGGATCACCGCGCCGCCCACCTCGAGAGCGGACGGTCTTCTCCGTCCTTAGGGGGCGTCCCAGGCGATCGGCAGCGAGTGCACCCCGTAGGTCAGCATGTCGTTGCGCAGCGGGACCTCCTCCGGCCGCACCGCCAGCCGCAGGTTCGGCAGCCGGCGCAGCAGCTCCGCGTAGCCCGCCTGCATCTCCATCCGGGCCAGCTGCTGGCCGAGGCACTGGTGGACGCCGTGGCCGAAGGCCAGGTGCGGCCCGCGGGCCCGCGTCAGGTCCAGGTCCGGATCGGGCCAGTGCCGCTTGTCCCGGTTCGTGGCCACCACGGAGACCACGACGGTCGAACCGGCCGGGATGTGCTCGCCGCCGAACTCCAGGTCCTCCTTGGCGAACCGGAAGATCCCCGGGTTCACAACGGACAGGTAGCGCAGCAGTTCCTCGACGGCGTCGGCGATCAGGGCCGGCTCGTCGCGCAGCGTGGCGAGCTGGTCGGGCCGCTGCAGCAGTACGAAGATGCCCAGCCCCAGCATGCTCGCGGTGGTGTCGTAGCCGGCGATGAGCAGCAGGTTGGCGATGTTGATCAGCTCGTCGTCGGTGAGCGCGGGATCGGCACCGGCGTGGTGGATCAGGTCGGAGATGATGTCGCCGGCCGGGTTCTTCCGCTTGTCCGTCACCAGCACCTGCATGAACTCGTGCAGGGCGTCGGCGTTTTTCACCGCCTCCGCGACCGGCGCGTCCATCTGCAGCAGGGCCGCCGCGCGCTGCTGGAACTCCGCCCGGTCCTCGTACCGCACCCCCAGCAGTTCGCAGATCATCAGCAACGGCGCGGGTAACGCGAATTCGGTCATCAGGTCGGCGGTGGTGCCGCCGGCCAGCATGGCGTCCACCCGCCCGGCGACGATCGCGTCGATCCGGGCGCCGAGCTCGCGGATCCGGCGGACGGTGAACTGCCCGGTGAGCAGCTTCCGGTACCGGGTGTGCTCGGGCGGGTCCATGTTGATGAACGACCCGGCCCGCGCCTTGTCGTCACTCAGGCGCTCCCGGAATTCCGCCGACAGCTCCTTGAACCGGGGGTGGTACTGGAACCGGTCGGAGGAGAACCGCGGGTCCGACAGCACCGCGCGCGCCTCCTCGTACCCGGACACCAGCCAGAACGGGTCGCCGGCGGCCAGCGTCGCCCGGGCGACGGGACCCCGTTCGGAGACGGCCACCAGGGCGGGCGGCACGTGGAACGGGTCTTCGCGCCGGACGAACTCCGGGGGGACGGGTGAGCGCAGCGATTCGTTGCTGGGCGCGTTTTCGGTCACGTTGGTCGTCACTGCGGAGGAACTCCATTCCCGGATTGCCGGACAAGCCTCGGGCGGAGCCTAGGTTCGCCGCGGCCGGGTGGGCATCCCTCGGTCTGATAGCTCACCGGGCGCGACTATCAACGTAGGGGTGGTGGCCCCCGGACGGCGCCGACAGCATGGGATGGTCCGGTCCCCCTGCTGAGCGAGGTGTGTCCCGTTGACCGACGTCCTTCTCCTGAACGGCCCCAACCTGGGTATCTTGGGCCGGCGCGAGCCGGAGATCTACGGCACCGACACGCTGGCCGACATCGAAAAGGCAGTCGCCGAAGAGGTGCGTCCCCGCGGGTGGAACGTCGTGTCGATCCAGCGTGACGGCGAGGGGGAGCTGGTCGGCGCGATCCACCAGCACCGCGACACCACGGTCGGCGCCATCGTCAACCCCGGTGCGCTGATGATCGCCGGCTGGAGCCTCCGCGACGCGCTGGCCGGCTACGAGCCGCCGTGGATCGAGGTGCACCTCAGCAACGTGTGGGCGCGCGAACAGTTCCGCCACGAGTCGGTCATCGCCCCGCTGGCGAGCGGGGTGGTCGTCGGCCTCGGTGCTTTCGGCTACCGCCTCGCGGCTCGAGCGCTGCTGCATCTGTCCCCTGAGTGACGTATGTCCGCATTGTCCGAATTTGTTGCGCCACTGGTGCGATCGGACGAGGGGCGCCCGATCGGGTGGCGGCCAACCGGGTGATAGCCGCACAGGGGGAGTCGTCCGTCGAAACTCGCCGTCATTGTCCGGGTTGGATATTGCGGCTGTCCGGGTAGTTAGTTGAGCGCTAACAGAATGCTCGTTAGGCTAGCTGGCTGATTCACGTGTCGGCGGGGCGGTGAATTTGCGCGTCCGCCAGGAAAAAGGCGGACAGTCGTGCCCATTTGGCTGCATGTGACCTGAGTCACAGTGACGATGACGATGGCTGGGGCCGAAGCTATCGTGAGTGCCGCGAGCTGTTAATCTTTCACAAAGCCTACCTGGGGAGGTTCTTGTGACGTGCCCATTTTTCCTCGGTCAGTGTGGTGCCATGTCCTGACCTGGATCGCCGGGTTCCGTCAGACGTCCCTGCTCAGCGCGGTGTGATCGGCAACGGCCGGACCGCCGCGTGCGGGGGCGTGCCGTTCGGGCCCGGTGTTGCGTGAATCCGCCCAAGTGTGGCGTACCGTGAAATAGATTTCGTTTCGTCTATGCCTGGGGGATAGCCGATCGATGCTCAATGTTCAAAATCTGCGACTACCACAAAATCCGTTTACCGGATTCGGCGACGATTTTATGCAGGAGGCGTGTGACACTGCCGGGTTCCTCCGGCGTTCCGCTTACTCGTGGTTCAACGGGCGGCTCGACAAGGGGTTGCAGAGCGCCAAGGCGGCCGCTGCCGGTGATCGTCAGGAATCCCACGAACTCTACGAGATGGCTCAATTCTGGTACGTCGGTCTCCTCATCAAGGCCCGCGAGCTCGAAGCGGGCCGCCAGGTGCTCGACGCGGTCGAAAAAAGCCGGGAGGGCTCCGCTTCCGAGCGCATGACCGCCGTATCGCACAACGTCCGCGGAAATCTGCTGTTCGCGATGGGCAGCGTCGACGAGGCCATGGACGAGGTGGCTGCGGGGCTGCGGATCGCCGAAGGGTGCGGTGACCGTTCTCTGCGGCCTCCCAGCTACGTGGTGCTGGCGCTCGGCGCGTTGCGCCGGGCGGACATGCGGGCGTGCCGGCACTTCGTGGACAAACTGGCGGACGAAGCCCTGCTGGGCTACTTCGGGCAGGCGCCGGGAGCGTGGGTGGCCGCGCAGGCCGTCGAGGCCCGCAGCGGGGTGGAGAGCGCGGCCGGCCTCATCGTCGGCATCGTGACGAACCCGCTGGTGCTCCGGCAGCTCCTGGTGTCGGAGCCGGCGGCGGCGCCGTGGCTGGTCCGCGTCTGCGTCAAGCTGGGCGCGCACGACCTGGCGGAGATCGTGGTGGCGGCGGCTTCGGCGGCGGTCGCCGAGCAGCCGGAGTTCAGCGTGATCCGCGGGTCGGCGCTGCACGCCGCGGGGTTGCTGACGCAGGACGCGGGCATGCTGCACGAGTCGGCCGACATCCACCCCGACCGGTGGTGCCGGGCGTCCGCGCTGGAGGACCTGGCCGATCTGCTGGCGAAGCGGTACTCCGAACGCGAGCGCGCGGTCCGCTTCCTCGAGTCCGCGTTGGACACCTACACCGCGGTCGGTGCCACCCGCGACTCGGCCCGGGTGGTGAACAACCTCCGGGAACACGGGGTGCGCCGCGGCACGACGCGCATCGTGGAGCGCGCGGGCCCGGCACTGCACGGGCTGACGAACACGGAGTTCGCGGTCGCCGAGCTGGTGAGCCAGGGGCACACCAACAACGAGGTGGGCAGGCAGCTGTTCATCTCCCGGCACACGGTGGCGTTCCACCTGAAGAAGGTGTTCCAGAAGATGCACATCACCTCCCGGGTGGAGCTGGCGGCGGTGTGGAAGGTGTTCTCGTAAGGCGGGTGACGCGAGCACGCCGGTGATCGCCGGGCGGTTGGGTGCCGTGACGGATCGACGACCGGTTCGCGAAGAGCAGAAGTGATCGCGCCACCGTGGAGGGCGGCGCGAGCCTGAGGGCCCGGCACGCCGGCCGCCCCGGTGGCGGTGGCGTGCGCGGGTGCGTGACCGGCCGGTAGGCCGGGTCGGCCAGGTCGCCCGGGGGTGGAGTGCCGTCCGCCCCCGCTCGGCTCGATGCGCCCGGGTGCCGCGAGCTGGTCCGGGGCGGCGGTGGCCGGACAGGTAGATCAGCGCGGCGTTGCGCTTCTTGCCTTCGGCTCGCTCGCGGTCGTGGTGAGCCCCGCCGGCCGGGCCCTGCAGGGGCGGCGAACGCGGCGAGGAAGAACGCCCGCCCGAGCCGGCGGTTGCCGGGCCGGATGCTCACCGCTGATCGACGATCCGGAGCGGCAGCGGGTGCCGTGGCGCGCCCTCACCGGCGCCGGTACCGCGGCGCTCCGGTACCGCGGACCCGCGGCCTGCAAGCGCTCTCCGGCACCCCCGAGCGAGCCCTCTCAACGCCCCCAACCGCGAAAAATCCTCCCCGGCACGCCCGGCCCCGCTTCCACCCCGTGGCCTCCGTCATACCCTCACCACGGCGACAAATCCCCAGGTAGGCCCACAAAGGTGGCGTTACCGGCTGGTAACTGGAATGATATTCGGCCGCTCACGCTCCGCTGCACCTCTTCCACGCTGCGCCAACCGGCGGGACCCCCGTGTGGCATCTTGACTGGAAGCGCCGGTGGGGTCACGCTTACTCCCGACGGCGAAACCGGAAGCCCTTGCGGGAGGGTCGGCCGGGTCGCCTGGAGGCATACCTGAAGACGTTGCGAAGCAGGCTGGGCCCCATCGGGAGCGCCCCCTGGACAGACCGCGACGTTCGGGCTAGACTGTCTCTTTGCGCTGCCCTCTTTCAGGCTGCCCGGAGCCGGTAGTTAGGATAGTGGGCACACGGCACCCTTGACAGTCGCTCATAGCTGTTGCTATGGCGGCCGTCACCGCTCATTGTCCCCGGAAGGACGCATCTTGGCAGTCTCTCCCGCGAACCAGGCCACTGCTGCGACCACCTCGGCTGAATCTCGCTCGGAGGCCACGGGAATCCCCGGCGCGCCCAAGCGGGTTTCCTTCGCAAAGATTCGCGAACCCCTGAACACCCCCAACCTGCTCGACGTCCAGATCCAGTCGTTCCAGTGGTTCACCGGGGACGAAGCGTGGTTCCAGCGCCGTGTCGAGGCAGGTGAGGAGAACCCGGTCGGCGGCCTCGAAGAGGTCCTCAACGAGATCTCCCCGATCGAAGACTTCTCCGGTTCGATGTCCCTGTCCTTCTCCGCTCCGCGCTTCGACGAGGTCAAGGCCTCGATCGAGGAGTGCAAGGACAAGGACATGACGTACGCGGCTCCGCTGTTCGTCACGGCGGAGTTCGTCAACAACAACACGGGCGAGATCAAGAGCCAGACGGTCTTCCTCGGCGACTTCCCGGTGATGACCGACAAGGGCACCTTCGTCATCAACGGCACCGAGCGTGTCGTGGTGTCCCAGCTGGTCCGCTCGCCCGGCGTCTACTACTCCAAGGACATCGACAAGACGAGCGACAAGGACGTCTTCAGCGTCCGCGTCATCCCGAGCCGGGGTGCCTGGCTGGAGTTCGACGTCGACAAGCGCGACACCGTCGGCGTCCGCATCGACCGCAAGCGCCGCCAGCCCGTCACCGTGCTGCTGAAGGCGCTCGGCTGGACCACCGAGGCGATCCGTGAGCGCTTCTCCTTCTCGGAGACGCTGCTCGCCACCCTCGAGAAGGACCACACCGCCGGCACCGACGAGGCGCTGCTCGACATCTACCGCAAGCTCCGCCCGGGCGAACCGCCCACGAAGGAGAGCGCGCAGACCCTGCTGGAGAACCTGTTCTTCAAGGCGAAGCGCTACGACCTGGCCAAGGTCGGCCGGTACAAGGTCAACAAGAAGCTCGGCCTCTCGATGCCGATCGAGAACGGGACGCTGACCGAAGAGGACATCGTCACGATCATCGAGTACCTGGTCCGGCTGCACGCCGGCGAGGACAAGATGACCGCGGCGAACGGCACCGAGATCCCGGTCGAGACCGACGACATCGACCACTTCGGCAACCGCCGCATCCGGACCGTCGGCGAGCTGATCCAGAACCAGATCCGGGTCGGCCTGTCCCGCACCGAGCGCGTCGTCCGCGAGCGCATGACCACGCAGGACGTCGAGGCGATCACCCCGCAGACCCTGATCAACATCCGCCCGATCGGCGCGGCGATCAAGGAGTTCTTCGGCACCTCGCAGCTGTCGCAGTTCATGCAGCAGACGAACCCGATCGACGGCCTGACCCACAAGCGCCGCCTGAACGCGCTCGGCCCGGGTGGTCTGTCGCGTGAACGCGCCGGCATGGAGGTCCGCGACGTCCACCCGTCGCACTACGGCCGGATGTGCCCGATCGAGACGCCGGAAGGCCCGAACATCGGCCTGATCGGCTCGCTGTGCTCGTACGCGCGGGTCAACCCGTTCGGCTTCATCGAGACGCCGTACCGCAAGGTCATCGAGGGCCGGGTCACCGACCAGGTCGACTACCTGACCGCGGACGAGGAAGACCGGTTCGTCAAGGCGCAGGCGAACGCGCCGATCGACGACGATGGCAACTTCGTCGAGGACCGCGTCCTGGTCCGCCGGAAGGGCGGCGAGGTCGAGCTGATCGACCCGAACGACGTCGACTACATGGACGTCTCGCCGCGGCAGATGGTTTCGATCGCGACCGCGATGATCCCGTTCCTCGAGCACGACGACGCGAACCGCGCGCTGATGGGCGCCAACATGCAGCGCCAGGCGGTGCCGCTGCTGCGCAGCCAGGCGCCGTACGTCGGCACCGGGGTGGAGCTGCGCGCCGCGATCGACTCCGGCGACATGCTGGTGGCCGAGCAGTCGGGCGTGGTGGAGGAGCTCTCCGCCGACCTGATCACGGTCATGCACGACGACGGGACGCGGAAGAGCTACAGCCTCTACAAGTTCCGCCGCTCGAACCACGGCACCTGCTTCAACCACCGCCCGATCGTCAACGAGGGCGACCGGATCGAAGCCGGCCAGGTCATCGCCGACGGTCCGTCCACCGAAAGCGGTGAGGTGGCGCTCGGCAAGAACCTGCTGGTCGCGATCATGCCGTGGGAGGGCCACAACTACGAGGACGCGATCATCCTCTCGGAGCGCCTGGTGCAGGACGACGTGCTGACGTCGATCCACATCGAGGAGCACGAGATCGACGCCCGCGACACCAAGCTGGGCGCCGAGGAGATCACCCGGGACATCCCGAACGTCTCCGAAGAAGTGCTGGCGGACCTGGACGAACGAGGCATCATCCGGATCGGTGCCGAGGTCCGCGACGGCGACATCCTGGTCGGCAAGGTCACGCCGAAGGGCGAGACCGAGCTGACCCCGGAGGAGCGTCTGCTCCGCGCGATCTTCGGCGAGAAGGCCCGCGAGGTCCGCGACACCTCCCTGAAGGTGCCGCACGGCGAGACCGGCAAGGTCATCGGCATCCGGGTGTTCTCCCGCGAAGACGACGACGAGCTGCCCCCGGGCGTCAACGAGCTGGTCCGCGTCTACGTGGCCCAGAAGCGCAAGATCCAGCCGGGCGACAAGCTCGCCGGCCGGCACGGGAACAAGGGTGTCATCGGCAAGATCCTGCCGGTCGAGGACATGCCGTTCATGGAGGACGGCACGCCTGTCGACATCATCCTGAACACCCACGGTGTCCCGCGACGGATGAACATCGGCCAGATCCTCGAGCTGCACCTGGGCTGGCTGGCGTCGCAGGGCTGGACGATCGAGGGCGACCCCGACTGGGCGAAGAACCTCAACGAGGAGCTCCGCGACGTCGCACCCGGCACGAACACCGCCACCCCGGTGTTCGACGGCGCGAAGGAGGAGGAGCTCACCGGCCTGCTCGGCTGCACCAAGCCGAACCGCGACGGCGAGCGGATGGTCAAGGAGAACGGCAAGGCCAACCTGTTCGACGGCCGTTCCGGTGAGCCGTACCCGTACCCGGTCGCGGTCGGCTACATGTACATCCTGAAGCTGCACCACCTGGTCGACGACAAGATCCACGCCCGCTCCACCGGTCCGTACTCGATGATCACGCAGCAGCCGCTGGGTGGTAAGGCGCAGTTCGGTGGCCAGCGCTTCGGTGAGATGGAGTGCTGGGCGATGCAGGCGTACGGCGCTGCCTACACGCTGCAGGAGCTGCTGACGATCAAGTCGGACGACGTGGTCGGCCGCGTCAAGGTGTACGAGGCCATCGTCAAGGGGGAGAACATCCCCGAGCCGGGCATCCCGGAGTCGTTCAAGGTGCTCCTCAAGGAGCTCCAGTCGCTGTGCCTCAACGTCGAGGTGCTCTCCAGCGACGGCTCCTCGATCGAGATGCGCGACTCCGACGACGAGGACCTCGAGCGCGCCGCGGCCAACCTCGGCATCAACCTGTCCCGCAACGAGTCGCCCTCGGTGGACGACGTCGTGCACTGATCGCGAGCTGAGGCGGGACCTACCTCCCGAGTGAGACACAGGTCCCGCCTCGCCCGCCAATCCCTCTAGTCGAGACAACCCCAAGGGGATGCAAAGACGTGCTGGACGTCAATTTCTTCGATGAGCTCCGCATCGGTCTTGCCACCGCCGACGACATCCGTCAGTGGTCCTACGGCGAGGTCAAGAAGCCGGAGACCATCAACTACCGGACGCTCAAGCCCGAAAAGGACGGCCTCTTCTGCGAGAAGATCTTCGGCCCGACCCGGGACTGGGAGTGCTACTGCGGCAAGTACAAGCGCGTCCGCTTCAAGGGCATCATCTGTGAGCGCTGCGGCGTCGAGGTGACCCGCGCCAAGGTGCGCCGCGAGCGGATGGGCCACATCGAGCTGGCCGCCCCGGTCACCCACATCTGGTACTTCAAGGGTGTTCCGTCCCGCCTGGGCTACCTGCTGGACCTGGCGCCGAAGGACCTCGAGAAGATCATCTACTTCGCTGCTTACGTCATCACGGGCGTGAACACGGAGCTGCGCCACAACGACCTGCCGACCCTCGAGAACGAGATCGGCGTCGAGCGCAAGAACCTCGAGACCAAGCGCGACGCCGACATCGAGGCCCGCGCGCAGAAGCTCGAAGCCGACCTGGCCGCGCTGGAGGCGGAGGGCGCCAAGTCCGACGTCCGCCGCAAGGTCAAGGAGGGCGGCGAGCGCGAGATGCGCCAGCTCCGCGACCGCGCCGGCCGCGAGCTGGACCGCCTCGAGGAGGTCTGGACGACCTTCACGAAGCTCGACACCCGCCAGCTGATCGCCGACGAGCTGCTCTACCGCGAGCTCGTCGACCGCTACGGCGAGTACTTCACCGGCGGCATGGGCGCGGAGGCCATCCAGAAGCTGGCCGCCGAGTTCGACGTCGCCGCGGAGGCCGACAACCTGCGCGACACCATCCGCAACGGCAAGGGGCAGAAGAAGCTCCGCGCGCTGAAGCGGCTGAAGGTCGTCGCGGCGTTCCAGGCCACCGGCAACGACCCGCGCGGCATGGTGCTCGACGCCGTTCCGGTCATCCCGCCGGACCTGCGCCCGATGGTGCAGCTCGACGGTGGCCGGTTCGCGACGTCGGACCTGAACGACCTGTACCGCCGGGTGATCAACCGCAACAACCGCCTCAAGCGGCTGATCGACCTCGGCGCGCCCGAGATCATCGTCAACAACGAGAAGCGGATGCTGCAGGAGGCCGTCGACGCGCTGTTCGACAACGGCCGCCGCGGGCGTCCGGTCACCGGCCCGGGCAACCGGCCGCTGAAGTCGCTGTCCGACCTGCTCAAGGGCAAGCAGGGCCGGTTCCGCCAGAACCTGCTCGGCAAGCGCGTCGACTACTCGGGCCGTTCGGTCATCATCGTCGGCCCGCAGCTGAAGCTGCACCAGTGCGGCCTGCCGAAGGACATGGCGCTCGAGCTGTTCAAGCCGTTCGTCATGAAGCGGCTGGTCGACCTGAACCACGCGCAGAACATCAAGTCCGCCAAGCGGATGGTGGAGCGCTCGCGGCCGCAGGTGTGGGACGTGCTGGAAGAGGTCATCACCGGTCACCCGGTGATGCTGAACCGCGCGCCGACCCTGCACCGCCTCGGCATCCAGGCCTTCGAGCCGCAGCTGGTCGAGGGCAAGGCCATCCAGCTGCACCCGCTGGTCTGCGAAGCGTTCAACGCGGACTTCGACGGTGACCAGATGGCGGTGCACCTGCCGCTGTCGGCCGAGGCGCAGGCCGAGGCCCGGATCCTGATGCTGTCGGCGAACAACATCCTGTCGCCGGCGTCGGGCCGTCCGCTCGCCATGCCGCGGCTGGACATGGTGACGGGTCTGTTCCACCTGACCCGCCTCACCGAGACGGCCGATGGCGCGGGCAACGCGTACTCGTCGACGGCCGAGGCCATCATGGCGTACGACCGCAAGGTGCTGAGCCTGCACGCGCCGGTCAAGATCCGCATCACCGACCGTCAGCCGGCGAAGGCCGACGAGGCGAAGCTCGCGGAGAAGGGCTGGGAGCCGGGCAAGGCGTGGCTGGCCGAGACGACCCTGGGCCGCGTGCTGTTCAACGAGCTGCTGCCGGCGGACTACCCGTTCATCAACGAGCCGATGCCGAAGAAGCGGCAGGCCGCGATCGTGAACGACCTCGCCGAGCGGTACTCGATGACCCAGGTCGCGCAGACCCTGGACCGGCTCAAGGACGCCGGCTTCTACTGGGCGACCCGGTCGGGTGTCACCATCGCCATCTCGGACGTGCTCACCCCGGTGGGCAAGAAGGCCATCCTCGACGAGTACGAGGGCAAGGCCTCCCAGGTGGAGAAGCGCTACCAGCGTGGTCAGCTGTCGCACGCCGAGCGGAACAACGAGCTCGTCAAGGTGTGGACGCAGGCCACCGAAGAGGTCCACAAGATCATGGAGACGGCGCTGCCGGACGACAACCCGATCGCGGTGATCGTGAAGTCGGGTGCGGCGGGCAACATGACGCAGGTCCGGTCGCTGGCCGGGATGCGTGGCCTGGTGTCGAACCCGAAGGGTGAGTACATCCCGCGTCCGATCAAGGCCAACTTCCGTGAGGGCCTGTCGGTGGCGGAGTACTTCATCGCGACGCACGGTGCCCGGAAGGGCCTGGCGGACACGGCGCTCCGGACCGCCGACTCGGGTTACCTGACCCGGCGTCTGGTGGACGTCTCGCAGGACGTCATCGTCCGCGAGACCGACTGCGGCACCACCCGCGGCATCATGATGCCGATCGGCGAGGACATCGGCGACGGCAAGATCCTGCGCGACCAGCACGTCGAGACCAGCGTGTACGCGCGGAACCTCGCGACGGACGCGGTGGACGCCAAGGGCAACGTCGTGCTGAACGCCGGCGACGACATCGGCGACCCGGCCATCGACAAGCTGATCTCCAGCGGCATCGCGAAGGTCAAGGTCCGCTCGGTGCTGACCTGCGAGTCGGTCGTCGGTATCTGCGCGACCTGCTACGGCCGCTCGATGGCGACCGGTCTGCTCGTCGACGTCGGCGAGGCCGTGGGTATCGTCGCGGCCCAGTCGATCGGTGAGCCGGGTACGCAGCTGACGATGCGTACGTTCCACCAGGGTGGTGTGGCCGGTGACGACATCACGACCGGTCTGCCGCGTGTCCAGGAGCTGTTCGAGGCCCGCGTCCCGAAGGGCAAGGCGCCGATCGCCGACGTCGATGGCCGGGTGCGCATCGAAGAGAGCGAGCGGTTCTGGAAGATCACGCTGATCCCGGACGACGGCGGCGAAGAGATCGTCTTCGACAAGCTGTCCAAGCGTCAGCGGCTCGCGAACACCCCGAACGGCCCGCTGGGCGACGGTGACCACGTCCACGTCGGTCAGCAGCTGCTCGAGGGCACGCCGGACCCGCACGAGGTCCTGCGGGTCATGGGGCCGCGCGAGGCGCAGATCCACCTGGTGGACGAGGTCCAGAAGGTGTACCGGGCGCAGGGTGTGTCGATCCACGACAAGCACATCGAGGTCATCGTCCGGCAGATGCTGCGCCGGGTGACGGTCATCGATTCGGGTGGCACGGACTTCCTGCCGGGCGAGCTGCCCGAGCGGACGAAGTTCGAGGCGACGAACCGGGCGTCGGTTGCCGAGGGCGGCGAGCCGGCTTCGGGCCGTCCGGTGCTGATGGGCATCACGAAGGCGTCGCTGACCACGGACTCGTGGCTGTCGGCGGCGTCGTTCCAGGAGACCACGCGAGTCCTGACCGACGCGGCCATCAACGGCCGCTCGGACAAGCTCGTGGGCCTCAAGGAGAACGTGATCATCGGTAAGCTGATCCCGGCCGGTACGGGCATCAACAAGTACCGCAACATCCAGGTGCAGCCGACCGAGGAGGCCCGGGTCGCGGCGTACGCGATCCCGTCCTACGACGACGGCTACTACACCCCGGACGTGTTCGGTACGGGTACCGGTGCCGCGGTTCCGCTGGACGACTACGACTTCGGCCGCGACTTCCGCTGAAGCTGAACCACGAGAAAGGCCCTCGCCGGGTTTCCGGCGGGGGCCTTTCCCGTTTCTCCGATCGTCACCCGAATGGGTATCCACCCGTCCCGAATCCGGCTAGATTGAGCGTTCTGCGCGCTTCGGGGGCCATGCGCGTATCACTGGGTGATCAGGGGTGACATTTCGTGAACAAATCAAAAGGCGCGAGACCGGTCGCGCGCTCTTTCGCCGCGCTCGCTGCCGCGGCCCTGCTGACCGGCGTGTTCGCCGGTCCGGCCGGGGCGGAGGAGCCGACGCCGACCTCGGCCGCGCCATCCACCTCGGAAGCGCCGGCCAGTTCCAGTGCGCCGACCTCAGCCGCGCCGGTTTCGACCGCCCCCGAGAGCAAGCCCGCGGCGGCGCAGCCGCAGGACGAGCCCGCGCAACGCGCGCGGGTCGAGGTTTCGGTCGAATTCGACAAGGGCGACGACGACTCCTACCGGTCCGATGAGGACGTCCGCTTCACGTTCAAGCTGACGAACGTCGGGGACGTCACCGCGACCGGGGTCTGGGTTTCCCAGCACCTCGACCAGCCGACCGACCTGCAGGTCGCGTACGAGCCGGGCTGGGGTGAGCTGACCTACGGGCGGGGGATCAAGCTCGAGCCGGGGCAGACGTTCGAACGGGCGATGACCGGGCACATCCGGGACATCAGCAAGGACACCGTGCACGTCCGGGGCGTCGTGTTCGACGATTCCCACCTCGGCATCAGCCCCCAATTCGACGCTTCGGCGAACGTCACCCCGGCCCCCGGTGAGGCGGCAGGCGTCGTGTACGGCGACAAGAACGGCAACGGCGTTCGCGACCGCGGCGAAGAACTGGCCGGCATCAAACTCACCCTCAGGTACGTCCACGGCGACGTCACGTACACCGCGACGAGCGACGACGAGGGCAACCTCACCTTCAAGGTCCCGGCCGCGGACTACTACATCGGCGGCGACGTGGTCGACGGCTGGCTGTTCCCGTGGCGCACCGTCCGGATCGGCCAGGGCACGATCCTGGATCTCCGCGGGGCACCGCCGCTGAACGGCGCGCTCAAGGCCTCGATGAAGTTCGCCCAGGGCAGCTACCGGGTCGGCGACACCGCGCACCTCACCGTCACGCTGACCAACTCGGGCAAGGTCCCGCTCGTCGGGGTCGTGGCCGCGTGCAACCGGGTCGGCAACTCCTACATCCTGCAGGGCACCGGGCCCGGCTGGGGGGATCTGGTCTGGTCGCGCGGGGTGACGATCGGTGCCGGTGAGACGCGCACGTTCGACGTCACCGACACGGTGCCGCAGGCCGCGTTCAACCGCGGTTACGTCGCCGCCGCCTGCGACTTCGGGTACTCCGAAGTCGACGTCGACAACCACGCGAACGCCTCCGACCAGGCCACGGTGCCCGGTGGTGTCGGCGCCCTCGTCGGTGACGTCGAGGTCATCTCCGACCAGGGCCAGGTGGAGCACGGCGTGGCCGGGGTCAAGGTCGTGCTGACCGCCGAGCAGGCCTGCCCGGTCGTGGGCGAGCAGACGACGGACGAGAAGGGGCACTTCGAGTTCCGCAAGCTGGTTCCGGGGCTCAAGTACAACTTGTACTTGCTGCCGCCCCAGGGCTGGAAGATCAAGTACGACAACCCGACTTCGGCCGATGTCTGGGCTCCGGAGGAGCCCCCTGCTCAGCTGGGGATCCGGGCCGAGAAGGGTGACGCGCCGCTCCCGGTCGTGCCCACCAACCCCGCGGACTGCGCCGCAGGCACCCCGACGTCGACGACCGGCGCGGCCGGCGGCACCGGTGGCGGCCAGAGCGGCGGCTCGGGGCTGGCCAGCACCGGCGTCGACGCGCTCGGCCTCGGCGCGCTCGCGCTGATCGCCCTGGCGCTCGGTGGTGGACTGGTGTTCGGCGCCCGCCGGCGGCGAGCGGCCTGACGATCGAAGCGAAGCGCCCCCGGTCCACAGTGGACCGGGGGCGCTTTCGGTTCAGCGGAGGCGGGACACCGGGAAGTCGAAGTAGGTGTCCGGGAAGGGCTCGTCGTCGAGGGTGTAGTGCCACCACTCCTCGGGCAGGTTGCGGAACCCCGCCGCGCTCATCGTCGAGCGCAGCAGGTCGCGGTGCTGCCGCGCGCTACCGGTGATCGCCGGGTTGTCGGTGTGGGCGAGCGGGTCGAAGCAGTCGTAGCCGGTACCCATGTCGACGGTGTTGTCGGGGAACCGCTGGTCCCGTGGCGCGAAGCACGGCTTGAGCGGCTCGCCGGGGACGTAGGGCCGCTGGAACGGCGGCGGAATGCGGACGAGGGTGAGGTCCATGGTGCTGCCGCGGCTGTGGCCGGACTTCTCGGCGATGTAGCCGTCGGCGAAGAGCCGGTCCTTGGCGACGTTGGGGTAGAACTCCGCCTTCATCTTTTCGTCGGCGAGGTCCTTGGCCCACCGCACGAAGTGGTCGACGGCGCGCTGCGGCCGGTAGCAGTCGTAGACCTTGAGGGTGTAGCCCTGCCGCCTCAACTGCGCTTGGGCGTCGCGCAGGCCTTCGGCGGCCTGCCGGGTCAGGATGCACAGGGGCCGGCGGTACCCGTCGATGCGGCGGCCGACGAAGTTGTGGCGGGTGTCGTAGCGGATGTCCTGCAGGATCGACGGCGCGACGTCGGAGAGCGCGACGAAGCCGGCGGCGGGGGTGGCGGCCTGCGCGGGGGTGGGGACGGCGAGACCGGCCATGGCGGCGAGGGTGACGGCCAGCGCGCGCACCCGGCGAGTGGAGATCGGCATCCCTCTCGTCTATCAGCTCGGCCCCGGACGCGCAGCCGCCGTCCGGTCACGACCAGCCTTCGGGCTTCGTCGCCCGCAGGAAGTCGTCCGACGGCGGCTGCACCGGCCGCCCCTCGAACTGCGTCGAAAGCACCACCGACGACCGCAGCTCGCCGTGCTTGCCCAGCCGCTCCAGCAGGCCCTCGAAGTGCTCGAGCGACGCCGCCCGGATCTTCAGCATCGTGCAGTGGTCGCCGCTCAGCCGGTGGATCTCCACGACCTCCGGGTAGTCCTCGGACTTGGACGTCTTCAGCAGGCAGCTGCTCAGCGCGCACCGCATCTCGACGAACGCCTGCAGTGGCTGGCCCGCGCGCCGTGGGTCGATCTGGGCGCGGTAACCGGTGATCACGCCGGTCTCTTCCAGCCGCCGCACCCGCTCGGCCACCGCGGGCGCCGACAGGTTGATCCGCCGGCCGAGCTCCTTGAACGAAAGCCTCCCGTCGGCCTGCAGCAGGTCCAGCAGCCGCCAGTCGACGTCGTCCAGCGCCTTTTCCGCACGAAAGGTCATGGGCCCCATCTTCCTTCCGATGCGGGGGCCGGGCGAGCGAAATCCCGTTCATCGTCCCTTCGAACCGGGGCCGGAGCTCCCTAACGTTGCTGGTCATGGGGACTTCGACGGTGGCCGGCCGGACCCGGTCCATGGGGGCGCTGTTCACCGGCGTCGCACTGCTCAACACGGCCATGGCCGGCCTGACCACCGCGGCCACGCTGATCGTCGCCGCGGGTAGCGGCGCGGCTTGGAGCGGCCTGCCGAGCGTCGCGAGCGTGCTCGGCACCGCGGGCGGCGCGCTCGGCGCGGGACTGCTGATGCCGGGCCACGGCCGCCGCCGCGTCCTGGTGTCCGGCTACGGCGTCGCGGCGATCGGCGCGCTGGTCGCGTTCGCCGCCGCGCTGGCGACGTCGGTGGTGCCGCTGCTGCTGGGGATCCTGCTCGTCGGGGTCGGCAACGGCGGCGCCCAGCTGTCCCGCTACCTCGCCGCGGACCTGTACCCGGAGGAACGCCGGGGCCGGGCGCTGGCCACCGTCGTCTGGGCCGGGACGGTCGGCGCGCTCGCCGGCCCCGCGCTCATGGCACCGGCGGCGCACGTCGTGACGGGCTTCGGCTGGCCGCCGCTGTCGGGGCCGGTCGCGATCGCGGTGGTGGCCACGGCGGGGGCGGCGCTGGCGGCGGCTGTCCTGCCGCGGAACGTCCCACTGCCACCAGAGAAGCCGGTGGCCACCGCGCGTGGCCCGGTGCGCTCGCCCGCCGTGGTGCGGCCGCTGGTCGCGCTGGTCGCCGCGCAGCTGGCCATGGTCGCGGTGATGACGATGACGCCGCTGCAGCTGCAGAGCCACGGGCACGGTCTCGACGCCGTCGGCTGGGTGCTGAGCGCGCACATGCTCGGCATGTTCGCGCTGGCGCCGGTGTCCGGCCGGATCGCCGACCGCTGGGGCCCGGCGGTGACGGTCAACGCGGGGCTCGGCGTGCTGGCCCTGGCGTCGGCGACCGCGCTCACGGCGCACACGTCCGGCCTGCCGGTGGCGCTGTTCCTGCTCGGCTACGGCTGGAACCTGGTGTTCGTCGGCGGCAGCGCGCAGCTGAGCCGCGACCTCGCCCCGGAGACGCGCAGCCGGGTGCAGGGCTTCGTCGACGCGGTGGTGTGGTCGGCCTCCGCGCTGGCCGGCCTGGGGTCCGGGCAGCTGTTCGCGGGCGGCGGGTACGCGCTCGTCGCCGTCGTCGGCGGGGTGCTGGCCTTGCTCCCGCTGGCGTTCCTCGTGCCCCGGGACGGCCGGTAGGAGCCGCGAAGTTCCCGGCACTTCATAACGACTGAGTAACGTGCAGCCCCGGCGTTCGGACGCCGAGGCTGCACCATTGTGACCAACCGTGACACCCCCGGTTGGTCCGGTCGTCTCGGAGTAGCAACGCTCACCCATTTGTCGTAACGGGGTCGGGCAAGTCGGTCCGAGTCGTGGGAAGTTGACCCGCTCGGGTCAAGTCCCATTCTTTGATCACGGCTGGACGCGCCGCCCGTCCGGCGCGAACATTCCGCCCAGGTCCGCCGAAACCGGCTGACAACGCTTCCCTTGTGTCCCAACGGTTCCGTGGTGAACCGGTGGTTCAGTGCGCCCTTTTCCAAAGAAACAGCCAGCCGTGACGAAGAACAGGGAGAAATGCATGCGACCCATCCCGTTGCGCCCAGGCCGGTGGCGAAAGGTGGTGACCGGCGCCGCCGCGGTCGCGCTCGCGATCGGCGCGGTCACCTACACCGGTTCGGCCACCGGCGCCTACGCCGACGTGCAGACCATCACCGACGCGAAGACCGCGTCCGACGGCAAGCAGTACTGGGTGCAGAACCACCTGGTGTCGAAGGACCTCGCCCGCTCGGAAAGCGGCACGCCCAAGAAGTGGCTGCTGGTCTGGGCCGGTGACGAGAACATCGCCGACACCCTCGTCAAGGACGTCAAGAACCTGCCCGGCACGCTCGGCGGCGGGCTCAACAAGCTGAAGAACGCCCTGCCCGGTCCGGACTTCCTCGCCGTGATCGACGCGACGCAGGGGTCGCCGACCTACGGCAAGGTCGTCAACACCGCCACCGTCGGCCCGCTGGTCGAGAACGAGCCGCACCACATGCAGTACGTGTGGCACAAGGGCGACACCATTTACGCCGGGGCGCTGTTCGCCGCCGCGACGTACGCCTTCGACGTCAGCGCGCTGCCGCAGCTCAAGCTCAAGGGCGTCAGCCTGCCGGCCAACACGCTCGGCGGGAGCGTCCCCGACGCCTACTGGGTGCTCAAGGACGGCACCGCGTACGGGACGTACATGGGCGGCCCGGTCGTTCCCGGCCCGCACACCTACGCCGACGGGTCCACCCAGATCGGCAACGGCTTCGCGGGCAGCCCCGGCGAGGTCGTCCACTTCGGACAGAACGCCGAAGTCCTGTCGGAGTCCCCGGCGGCGACCCCGCAGGGCGACAACCAGAAGCTGTGCGACAACCTGCCGCAGCTGGGCAAGCCGACCTGCGCCAACCCGCACGGCATCCAGGCCCGCGAGGACCTGAACACGCTCGTCACGAGCGACTACGCCGAGCCGCGCAACATCATCCTCGACCCGGTGAAGCAGCCGTCGCCGTACCTGCGCCGGCCGACCGTGCGGACCTGGGACATCTCCGACCGCAACCACCCGAAGCTGAAGTCGGTGTCGTACCTGCAGGACGGCCCGCGCGCCGATCCGGCCGACCCGCTGCACGCCGAGAGCCGCGCGGTCATGGAGACCACGGTGACCAATCTGCCGGGCCACAAGGGCGCGTTCGCCCAGACCATGCAGGGCGGCGCGGTGTTCTACACGCCGGACATCACCGCGGCCGAGCCGCACTGGATCGAGGTGTTCGACGACGGCGCCGCGGGCAAGGCGATCTACCCGAACAACGACTCCAACGGCGGCAGCTCCAACGGCGGCTGGATCCAGACCAGCCCGGACGACAAGTACCTCTACCGGGCCATCCAGGGACGCCAGAAGGGCGCGCTGTCCGCGGACGACCCCGGCACCACCGGTGGCGTGTACGTCCTCGACATCCAGAAGCTGGTCGACGCCGGCGACAAGATCGAGGACATCGAGGGCCGGATCGACACGAAGGCGAAGGCCCAGCAGGGCGGGGGCGGCGACCTGCCGACCGTCGTCGGCGCGGCCCCGATCAACCCCGGCACGTCGGGCGCGGGCCCGCACTGGGGCGCCTACGACAACTGGGCGCTCGGCGACGACGGTTTCTACCACGAAACGACGTCGCCGCAGCACCTCGCGGTGTCGAACTACTTCGTCGCGCGGTCCGGGTTGGACGGTGACCACAAGGTCAACCTGCTGAACCTCGGACCGGACGGGAAGGTCTCGGTCGACCAGAACTTCCGGGACGAGTTCACCGGGCAGGTCGGCATCAACTTCAACCGCAAGTCGTGGCCGCACGGGGCCTTCGGCAACGCCAAG
Organism: Amycolatopsis sp. NPDC051045; assembly: GCF_040682955.1. Classification (NCBI taxonomy): domain Bacteria; kingdom Bacillati; phylum Actinomycetota; class Actinomycetes; order Pseudonocardiales; family Pseudonocardiaceae; genus Amycolatopsis; species Amycolatopsis sp. NPDC051045. The sequence continues at coordinate 520,752 of NZ_JBFBCC010000001.1, read as the reverse complement.
CCGCACTCCGAGCTGTTCGTGGTCGCGGACGCGGACATCAGGTAGGGACGATGGACCACCACGACACGCCATCCACCGGTTCGTCCACAGTGGACGTGCTGGCCCTGGTCATCCGGCTGGCGCTGCTCCTCTCGACGGCGTTGCTCGCGGGCGGCGGCTTGCTGCGCCCGCTGGTGACCGAGGTCCCCCGCCGGACGAAGCTCGCCCTGTTCGTCCTCGGCGGGTTGTCCGCCGGGCTCGCCGTGGTTTCGGCGTTCGCGGCCGACGTCAACGTCGTCGCGCTCACCGTGCACGTCGTGCTCGCGGCGGCCGTGCCGGTGCTGCTGCGGTGGCCGTCGGCCGCTCGCTGGGCGTCGGTCGCGCTGCTGGCGCTGCTGGTGCTGGAGACGGCGCTCGGCGGCGCCGGGGCCGAGTTCGCGGTCGGCACCGTGTTCGTCGCCGGCGCCACGGTGTGGTTCGGCTTCGCGCTGCTCGGCCCGGCGGTGCCGGAGACGGCGGCGGTGCGGCCCGGGCCGCTGGCGATCACCCTCGGTGGCCTGCTGGTCCTGGCCGGTGCGGTGCGGTTCGGCCTCTCCGGCCTGGGGTTCGACCGGCGGCTCTACAGCACGCTCGGCGGCCTCGCGGTGCTGGCGGTCGTGGTGGTCCCTCTCTTGGTGAGCGGTCTCGCGGCGGTCCGGCGGGGCCGCGCGTACCGCTTCGGTGCGCTCGGTGTGGCCGTGGCGTTCCTCGCCTGGAGCGCGCTCGGCGCGGTCCCGGCGCCGGCGCCGCTGCCCGTGCCGGGCGTGCCGTTGCTGGCCGACGAGCCGGGGTTCCCCGTGCTGGTCAGCCCGCAGCGGCCGGGGCACAACGTCGTCCACTTCCCGGCCAGTGCGGGCGACGACCTCGCCGCCGGCGTCCGCGGCGGCCTGATCACCAAGGCCGTCGCGCGGCCCGGCGCCGAGGGCACCTGGGCCGACGTCGACCTGCCGCCCGGCCGCAGCGACCTGGAGATCCACCGCGGCGGCACGACGACGGTCGTCGAGGTCGACGCGGGCACCGCGCCCGGGCCGTCGATCACCGACGCGGACGCACCGGAATGCGCGTCGGCGGCGCTCGGCGGCCTGGTCGCCGGCCGCGCCGACGTGCTGACCGCGTGCCCGTCCGACGCGCTGGCGCCGGACGACGGGGGAGCGCTGGTCAAGCTGGTCGAGTTCCTCGCCGTCCGAAAGCCCGCGGCCATCACGCTCGTCGCGGACGACTCACCGCGCGGTGCCGCGGCCGCGAAGCTGGTGCGGGAAACCGCGGCGCGCACGGGCCTGGCGGTGCGGCCGGACGCCGGACCCGACACCGCGCTCGTCGTCGTCTCCGGCTGGGCCGCCGGGTACCCGGCGATGACGCGCGCCGCCGAGCTGCAACGCCTCGAACCCACCCACCAGTACGGGCTCTACCTGGCGCCGTGGCTGCTGAACGGGCCGATCGTCAACGCCGTCGCGAGCGCGTCGCTGCCGCTGCGGTTCGACCCGCGGGAAGCGACCGCGGTGGGGTACGCCGTCGCGGTCGGCAGCCGCTTCGGCGGCGAAAGCCCCACGCTCGGCGGCTTCCGCACCTGGCTGGGCGCCGGCGGGGCGGCGGGGGACGTGCAGATCTTCGCCGCCGCCCAGGTCAACGCCATGCCGATGAACCCGGGTGAACCCCACGCCCCCGGGATGGTGCCGGCCCGCGACTACGCGGGCCAGTGGGTCCCGGACGGAACCATCGTGCCGATCACGGCGGTTCTCCGCTGAAACCCTTGATGAGAAAGGAAAATCCATGAAACGCATTGCCGCCCGCGTCCTGCTGCCGCTCGCCGCGGCCACGGCGTTCACCGGCTTGGCCGGTGGCGTCGCGAGCGCCGACCCGACCAACGGTCCCGTCTGGCTGGTGCCCGGCGTCGACCTCGGCAGTGTCCTGGGGCCGCTCGGCCAGCCGGTCGGCCTGCTCGCCCCCGTGTTCGGCCTCATCACCGCGGTCTCCTGAAGAAAGGTGCACACCATGAAGAAGAACCTCGCCCGCGCGGCCGGGGCCGCGGCCCTCGCCGGAGCGGCCCTGTTCACCGCGGCGGCCCCGGCCCTGGCAGCCGACGCGCCCGGCGTCGTCGTGGTCGACGAGCCGGACACGAGCGGGCTGAACAACACCTGGACGTTCGCCCCGCTCGGGGTGCCGGTGCTCGGCCTGATCCAGTCGATCAACGGCGTGCCCGGCAAGCTCCTGCCCTCGTTCTGACCCGGCGGCGGCCCGGGTCGTTGCTCCCGGCCCGGGCCGCCGTCCGGCGGAGTCGCGCCACCCCGGGCACCATGAAGGCATGACGCCCGTCACCAAGCGCCTCGCGGTGGTCGCCGTCGTGCTGATCACGGCGGGCGCGGTCCTGCTGTCGGTGGGTGCGATCGGCTTCCGGGCCACCTCCGACCAGCCCGACGCCAACATCGGCGCGGGGTTCGCCCTCCTCGCCGGGCCCTACGTCGTCGGCCTCGGGCTGGTGTTCGCGCTCTCGGCGGGCTTGACCCACCTCACGACGCGCCGCCGCTGAACTTCCACAGCGCTGCCGGCAGGTGGTCGGCCAGGTCGGCGAGGTAGCGGGCGTCGGCGGTGAGGTTCTGCCGCGTCGCGCAGCCCGGGCCCCACGTCCGGGCGGCCCCGTTCTCGACCACGACCTCCCGCTGCGCGAACCGCGGGTTCGCCGCCAGCCACCGGGCCAGCTCGGCGTCGAGCGCCGAGTCCGGCGGGAGCGTCGGCATCGACACCGGCCGGCCCGGGACGATCCGCAGCTCCGGGCCCGGCGGCACGCGCACCTGGGTGACGTGGAGGTCGCGGAAGTACGTGTGGTCGTCGAAGTGCCGGTAGGACTCCTGCGTGTCGATCCCGAGCACCGCCCGGCCCCCGACGCGGAACTCGACCCACGGGTCTTCCGGCCCGCCCGTCAGCGGCCGCCCGGTCGGGTGGACCACGCCGAAGGTGGGGGAGCCGGTGCCGTTGCCGTTGCCGAACGTGCCACCCCGCTCCGCCGCGAACGCCTTGAACCAGTGTTCCTCCCGGCTCGCGGCGAACTTCCCCTGCGACCGCCACCAGATCCCGGCGGCCACCGCGGCCACGACGACGAGGACGGCGATCGTGAAGAGCGTCTGCATCGTCAGAAGTCCAGGTCTTCGCGGGTCTCCTCGGCGGACTGGTCCCGGCCCGTCCCGTCGTAGCCGCTCGCCTTCTTCGCGTTCTTGACGTGGCTGTTGAGCTTGCCGAGGTGGTCGTTCACCGTCTTGGCCGGGTTGTCGCCGGGGTTGGCCGGGTGGTAGCCGAGCACGCCCTTGACCGCCGCTTCGCCGCCCTTCTTCAGCGCTTCGGTGGCGCCGGCCTTCAGCATCGTCTGCTGGTAGTCGATCTTGCCCGCGGCGTCGAGCACCGGGTTTTCGAAGGCCTTGGCCCAGCGCTTGCCGATCATGCCCTGGTCGCCGACGGCCTTCTGGAGGAGGTCCTTGCCCTCGTTCTCCTTCGCGATCTTCGTGAGCGACTTGCCCAGTGTCGTCGTGGCGAACTTCTGCTGCAGCTTCCGGAGCCAGTCGAGCACCTTCTGCAGGAGCTCCCGCAGCTTGTTCACCTTTTGGGTGGTCTTCGCGGTCGTCTGGGCCGCCTTGACCTCGGTCACCGGGGCGGCGGCGGACAGCGAAGCGCCGCAGGTGGGCACCGCGGCGGCCAGCGCGGGCACCCACAGCATGATCAGCCAGGTCACGAACTCGGTGAGGATCGCCTTGATCAGGTCCTCGACGAAGCTCATGAGCATGCTGTTGAGCTGCAGCATCCGGGCCAGGTCACCGGACTGCCCGGCGACGCCTTCGATGCCGTGCGCGAACTCGCCCAGCGCCGTCTTCGCCGCGGTGCTCGCGTCGCCCTCCCAGCCCTTCAGGGAGTCGTCGGCGACCTCGGCGAAGTTCTTGGCCAGCTGGTCCAGGCCGGTGGCGATCGCCCCGAAGTTCTCCGCCGCGACGCCCAGGGCCGGCCCGTCGCCGCTGACGAAGTGGATCGCGTCCTGGATCGGCTGGACGGCGTCGACCAGGAAGTTCAGCCCTTGGCCGACCAGCCAGCCGAGCGGGTCGGTGGCGATGTCGGTGATGGTGCTCGTGCTCGACTGGATGAAGCTCGCCGTGTCGGTCGCGAGCGAACCGAGCGCCAGCGTGATGTCCGCGCCGTCGTGCTGCGGCGCGAACACCGCCTTCGTCACCGAGACGGCGTCCTTGCCGACGGTGACCGCGCTCCCCACGAACGGGGTCGCCTTGATCGCGTTGTCGACGTTGACCCCGAGCACCGTGTTCGGGTCGTCGGGTTTGACGGTGATCCCGCTCGCCACGTCCGCTACCTCTGCCATGGCGTCCCCCTCAGTGCTTCGGCTCGCCGGGGCCGTCGAGCAGGACCTCGACCTGGCCGAAGAAGGTCTTGTGGTCGTCCTCGATGCCCTGGTAGACGTTCGCCGCGTCGGTCAGCTTCGCCTGCGCCGACGCCAGCCCGTCCGCGATCGAGGCCAGCAGCGACTGCAGCTCGCGGAGGGTGTCGTCGTAGCCGCCCTTGGTGAAGATGCCGACCACGCCCCACGACTTGTCGCCGACGTCGGCTTGGCCCACCTTCTCCGTGATCTTCGCGCCCTGCTCCCGGTACTTGCCCAGGTCGCCGGCGTACTCGTGCAGCGCGTCCACCTGAACCCGGTAACCGCCGGCTCCGTCGGGCATCAGTCCTCCTCGTCGAACAGGTTCCGCAGGAAGCGGTCGCCCGCCGACGCGCCGCTCGCGGGTGGCGCCTGCGGTGGCGGGTCGGCCTGGCGCAGCACCCGCTGTTCCGAGAAGTCCTCGGGCGCGGCCGGCCGCGGTTGCTCTTCCGCCAGCTTCGACCGCAGTGCTTCGACGGTGGTTCCGAACGCCGCGGCTTGGGTCTCCAGGACCTGCTCGACCAGGCCGAGGTCGTCGCCCATGCTCTCCTCGACGATCACCGCCTGCCGCCGCGCCGCCTCGCCGACGGCTTCCCGCAGCGTCGCGAGCAGTGCCGCCGACAGCGCCTGCGGCCCCTTGGCCAGCGCGGCCTCGGTGAACTTGACGTCCAGGACCGCGCCGCCCGGCCCGGTCACCACGGTGACGCCACCATCGGGCGACGCCGCGCTCGCCCGCAGCTCGGTCAGCTGCTGCTGCATCGCGCCCAGGCCGGCGAACCGGTCGTCGGCGCTGCGGATGCTCGACCGGAACCGCTCGAACTCGGTCACCAGCTGCTCGAACTCGGCCGACATGCCTGCCCCTCCCTGTGGTCGGTCCACCCATCGTGACCTCTCGACCGCACTGTGACGCACGGAACGGCCGATCCGATCCCACTGCGCCACCCGACCGGGTAATGGGTAGGTTTCGGCCGGAGAGGGAAGCCGGGGACGAGCGCGAGGAGTGTGTGATGACCAGCACCGACGGGGCCGCACGGCCCGACGAAGACCCGAGGCCGACGGGCAGTCACGCGGCGCCGGAGGGGGCCGGGGTGCACCCGCTGATCGACCTGTCCCGCGACCCCAACCCGGGCAAGCCGGACCACGCGAAGCCGGACGAGGACTGAAGCCGGCTTCCGCAGACGGCCCCGCGACGGCCCCGGACGACTCGTCCGGGGCCCCGGACGTCCCGACGAGTCATCCGGGACGTTCCGGGGGCCCGCCACGCGGCCGGGAATGTCCCGCGCCGGCGGGGGTGTTGTACGAAGTACCCCCGCTTCCGCGGACGCGGACCGCGCCGGCAGCGGTGAGTTGCGGCGCGGCCGCCGGGGCTCGCCCGGGCGCGCGACCCGAGGCGTGGAATGTCCCGCGGCCGGCGGCCGTCGAGCGGTACGCTGGAGGTTCGCCGACCTACAGACCCCCCGCCGCGTTCCTCCCGGACCCGGGCGGGTATCTTTGGAGACCGTGCCCGGCATGCGTCGGGCCGCTCCGCGTGCCGTGCGCATGGACGGGGTGCTCAGGCACCTGGTCACCGGCTTCGGCAGGTCGGGGTTCCGACGGAAATCCCTCCGGGAAGTTACCGGTCGCGAGACCGTGACGCGGGCCGACACGCCCGACCGCGGGGGCCGGTGAAGACACGAAGAAGCAGATCACGACAGGAAGCTGGTCCATTGCCCACGATCCAGCAGCTGGTCCGCAAGGGCCGCCAGGACAAGGCTGCCAAGCAGAAGACCGCGGCCCTCAAGGGGAGCCCGCAGCGGCGTGGCGTGTGCACTCGCGTGTACACCACGACCCCCAAGAAGCCGAACTCGGCGCTGCGCAAGGTCGCGCGTGTGAAGCTGACCAGCGGCATCGAGGTCACCGCCTACATCCCCGGTGAGGGCCACAACCTCCAGGAGCACTCGATGGTGCTCGTGCGTGGTGGTCGTGTGAAGGACCTTCCGGGTGTCCGTTACAAGATCATCCGCGGTTCCCTCGACACGCAGGGTGTCAAGAACCGCAAGCAGGCGCGCAGCCGGTACGGCGCGAAGAAGGAGAAGAGCTAATGCCCCGCAAGGGTCCGGCCCCGAAGCGGCCGCTGATCTCCGACCCCGTCTACGCCTCCCCGCTGGTCACCCAGCTGGTGAACAAGGTGCTGAAGGACGGGAAGCGGTCCCTGGCCGAGCGCATCGTGTACGGCGCGCTCGAAGGCGCTCGCGAGAAGACGGGCACCGACCCGGTCGTCACGCTGAAGCGCGCCCTCGACAACGTGAAGCCCACCATCGAGGTGAAGAGCCGCCGCGTCGGTGGCGCCACCTACCAGGTGCCGATCGAGGTCAAGCCGGGTCGCTCCACCACCCTGGCGCTGCGCTGGCTGGTCTCCTTCTCGCAGGCCCGCCGCGAGAAGACGATGATCGAGCGCCTGCAGAACGAGCTCCTGGACGCTTCCAACGGTCTCGGTGCCTCCGTGAAGCGTCGCGAGGACACGCACAAGATGGCCGAGTCCAACCGGGCCTTCGCGCACTACCGCTGGTGATGACCGCCCGGCTGTCGACCAAGCCATGCCGGGCCCCAAGCTTGAGAACAGGGGAACACTCTCGTGGCACGTGAAGTGCTGACCGACCTGAACAAGGTCCGCAACATCGGCATCATGGCCCACATCGACGCCGGCAAGACGACCACCACCGAGCGGATCCTGTTCTACACCGGGGTCAACTACAAGATCGGTGAAGTCCACGACGGCGCCGCCACCATGGACTGGATGGAGGAGGAGCAGAAGCGGGGTATCACCATCACCTCGGCTGCCACCACCACCTTCTGGGACGACCACCAGATCAACATCATCGACACCCCCGGGCACGTCGACTTCACCGTCGAGGTGGAGCGCAACCTCCGGGTGCTCGACGGTGCGGTCGCCGTCTTCGACGGCAAGGAAGGCGTCGAGCCGCAGTCCGAGCAGGTCTGGCGGCAGGCGGACAAGTACGACGTCCCGCGCATCTGCTTCGTCAACAAGATGGACAAGCTGGGCGCGGACTTCTACTACACCGTGCAGACCATCGTGGACCGCCTCGGTGTCCGGCCGCTGGTCATCCAGCTGCCGATCGGCGCCGAGAACGACTTCGAAGGCGTCGTCGACCTGGTCCGCATGAAGGCGCTGACCTGGCGCGGCGAGGTCCAGAAGGGCGAGGACTACTCGGTCGAGGACATCCCGGCCGAACTGGCCGAGAAGGCCGCGGAGTACCGCGAGAAGCTCGTCGAGACCGTCGCCGAGGCGGACGACGCGCTGATGGAGAAGTTCCTCGAGGGTGAGGAGCTGACGGAGGCCGAGCTCAAGGCCGGCATCCGCAAGCTCACCATCACCAGCCAGGTCTTCCCGGTGCTGGCCGGTTCCGCGTTCAAGAACAAGGGCGTGCAGCCCATGCTCGACGCGGTCATCGACTACCTGCCGACCCCGCTGGACGTCCCGGCCGTCGAGGGCCTGCTGCCCGACGGCGAGACCGTGGCGTCCCGCAAGGCGTCGGTCGACGAGCCGTTCGCCGCGCTCGCGTTCAAGATCGCCGCGCACCCGTTCTTCGGCAAGCTGACCTACATCCGGGTGTACTCGGGCAAGGTCGCCGCCGGTGCTCAGGTCGTCAACGCGACCAAGGAGCGCAAGGAGCGCATCGGGAAGATCTTCCAGATGCACTCCAACAAGGAGAACCCGGTCGACGACGCCCAGGTCGGCCACATCTACGCGGTCATCGGGCTGAAGGACACCACCACGGGTGACACCCTGGCGGACCCGCAGAACCCGATCGTGCTGGAGTCGATGACGTTCCCCGAGCCGGTCATCCGGGTCGCGATCGAACCGAAGACGAAGGCCGACCAGGAGAAGCTGTCCCTGGCGATCCAGAAGCTGGCCGAAGAGGACCCGACGTTCCAGGTCAAGCTGGACGAGGACACCGGCCAGACGATCATCGCGGGTATGGGTGAGCTGCACCTCGAGGTGCTGGTGAACCGGATGAAGTCCGACTACAAGGTCGAGGCGAACATCGGCAAGCCGCAGGTCGCCTACCGTGAGACGATCAAGAAGACGGTCGAGAAGCTCGACTACGTCCACAAGAAGCAGACCGGTGGTTCCGGCCAGTTCGCGAAGGTCATCGTGAAGCTGGAGCCGCTCGAGCGCACCGACGGCGCGCTCTACGAGTTCGACAACAAGGTGACCGGTGGCCGCGTGCCGCGGGAGTACATCCCGTCGGTCGACGCGGGCGCGCAGGACGCGATGCAGTACGGCGTCCTGGCCGGCTACCCGCTCGTCGGGTTGAAGTTCACCCTGTTGGACGGTGCGTACCACGAGGTCGACTCTTCGGAGATGGCGTTCAAGATCGCCGGTTCCATGGCGATGAAGGAAGCCGCGAAGAAGGCTCACCCCGTGATCCTGGAGCCGATGATGGCGGTCGAGGTGACCACGCCCGAGGACTACATGGGTGACGTCATCGGTGACCTCAACTCCCGCCGTGGTCAGATCCAGGCCATGGAGGAGCGGGCGGGCACCCGCGTCGTGAAGGCGCTGGTCCCGCTGTCGGAGATGTTCGGCTACGTCGGCGACCTGCGGTCCCGCACCCAGGGCCGGGCGAACTACTCCATGGTGTTCGACTCCTACGCCGAGGTTCCCGCGAACGTCGCGAAGGAAATCATCGCGAAGGCGACGGGGGAATAACTCCCCCCACCGCACGCGGGCATTAAGGGACTCTCCTGAACGTCCGCAGCACCGACGAAGGAACAATCGTGGGGCGGCAGCCACGCCGCCCCACGAGCACAAAGCGAAATCAGTCCAGGAGGACATTCCAGTGGCGAAGGCGAAATTCGAGCGGACCAAGCCGCACGTCAACATCGGCACCATCGGTCACGTTGACCACGGCAAGACGACTCTGACCGCGGCTATCACCAAGGTGCTGCACGACAAGTACCCGGAGCTGAACGAGTCGCGGGCGTTCGACCAGATCGACAACGCGCCGGAAGAGAAGCAGCGCGGCATCACGATCAACATCTCGCACGTCGAGTACCAGACCGAGAAGCGCCACTACGCGCACGTCGACGCCCCCGGTCACGCGGACTACATCAAGAACATGATCACCGGTGCCGCCCAGATGGACGGCGCGATCCTGGTGGTCGCCGCGACCGACGGCCCGATGCCGCAGACCCGTGAGCACGTGCTGCTCGCCCGCCAGGTCGGCGTGCCCTACATCGTGGTCGCGCTGAACAAGGCCGACATGGTCGACGACGAGGAGATCCTCGAGCTCGTCGAGCTGGAGGTCCGCGAGCTGCTGTCCTCGCAGGAGTTCCCCGGCGACGACGCGCCGGTCGTGCGCGTGTCCGGCCTCAAGGCCCTCGAGGGTGACGAGAAGTGGGCCGAGGCCGTTCTCGAGCTCATGGCGGCCGTCGACGACAGCGTGCCGGACCCGGTGCGCGAGCTCGACAAGCCGTTCCTGATGCCGATCGAGGACGTCTTCACCATCACCGGTCGTGGCACCGTGGTGACCGGTCGCGTCGAGCGCGGCCAGATCAACGTCAACGAAGAGGTCGAGATCGTCGGCATCAAGGAGAAGTCGACCAAGACGACTGTCACCGGTGTCGAGATGTTCCGCAAGCTGCTCGACTCGGGCCAGGCGGGCGACAACGTGGGCCTGCTGGTCCGCGGTATCAAGCGCGAGGACGTCGAGCGCGGCCAGGTCGTCGTGAAGCCGGGCACCACCACCCCGCACACCGACTTCGAGGGCCGGGTCTACATCCTGTCGAAGGACGAGGGTGGCCGTCACACCCCCTTCTTCAACAACTACCGCCCGCAGTTCTACTTCCGCACGACCGACGTGACCGGCGTCGTGACCCTCCCCGAGGGCACCGAAATGGTCATGCCGGGCGACAACACCGACATCACGGTCGCGCTGATCCAGCCGGTCGCGATGGACGAGGGTCTGCGCTTCGCCATCCGTGAGGGTGGCCGGACCGTCGGCGCGGGCCAGGTTACCAAGATCATCAAGTGATTTAGGCGCCCTATCAGGGGCAATACACCCCCGGGTGCGGGGCGTCAAATCACGTGTGCGACACTATTCAGGTTGCTCGTCCTGGGGCGGCCGATCCCTTCGGGGGTCCGGCCGCTCCGGTGCGAGTGGCCACGGTCCGCGGAGCTCTTTCCTTCGGGTGAGGCGAGCGGGCAAGGGCAGTGAGACGACAGTGCTTGCAAAAGCGGTGCCGGCTCATCGCCTCCTCACGTTGAGGAAGACCAGGCAAGACGACGATCCCGCGGGATCCGTCTGTGCGTCGGGCGCGACACGCCCGACCGCGTGGACCGGGGACAGGGCCGTTGAACTGCGGAAACCCAGGCTCAGGGTGGTAACACCGGGCCGGGTTTGTGAGATAGCGGCACGAGACGACAAGGAACGAGCAGCCACCATGGCGGGACAGAAGATCCGCATCCGGCTCAAGGCCTACGACCACGAGGCGATCGACACCTCGGCGCGCAAGATCGTGGAGACGGTCACGCGCACCGGCGCCCGGGTTGTCGGGCCGGTGCCGCTGCCCACCGAGAAGAACGTTTACTGCGTCATCCGCTCGCCGCACAAGTACAAGGACTCGCGCGAGCACTTCGAGATGCGCACGCACAAGCGTCTGATCGACATCCTCGACCCGACGCCGAAGACGGTCGACGCGCTCATGCGCATCGACCTGCCGGCGAGCGTCGACGTCAACATCCAGTAAGCGTCTGGCGAGCGGCGGAGATAAGAGACTCATGTCTGACAGGCAGATGAAGGGCATCCTGGGCACCAAGCTCGGCATGACCCAGGTCTTCGACGAACAGAACCGGGTTGTCCCGGTGACCGTCGTCAAGGCCGGTCCGAACGTGGTCACCCAGGTTCGGACCCAGGACAAGGACGGCTACACGGCCGTGCAGCTGGCGTTCGGCGCGGTCGACCCGCGCAAGGTGAACAAGCCGCGCACCGGCCACTTCGACAAGGCGGGCGTGACCCCGCGCCGGTTCCTCGCCGAGCTGCGCACCACCGACGCCGAGACCTACGAGGTCGGCCAGGAGATCACCGCCGAGGTGTTCGCCGCCGGCGTCGAGGTCGACGTGACCGGGACCAGCAAGGGCAAGGGCTACGCGGGCGTCATGAAGCGCCACGGCTTCAAGGGCCAGGGCGCCAGCCACGGTGCGCAGGCCGTGCACCGCAGGCCGGGCTCGATCGGTGGCTGTGCCACCCCGGGCCGCGTCTTCAAGGGCGTGCGCATGGCAGGTCGTATGGGCACTGACCGGGTCACCACGCAGAACCTGACCGTGCACGCCGTGCGTGCCGACGACGGCCTGCTGCTGATCAAGGGCGCCGTGCCCGGTCCCAAGGGCGGCGTGCTGTTCGTTCGCAGCGCCGCGAAGGGTGGTAACTCCGAATGACAAGCGTCGAGCTGAAGACCCCGGCCGGTAAAGCCGACGGCACCGTGGACCTCCCCGAGGAGATCTTCGACGTGCAGGCCAATGTCGCGCTGATGCACCAGGTCGTGATCGGCCAGCTGGCCGCCGCGCGCCAGGGCACGCACGACACGAAAACCCGTGGCGAAGTTCGCGGTGGCGGCAAGAAGCCGTACCGGCAGAAGGGCACCGGCCGTGCCCGCCAGGGTTCGACCCGCGCGCCGCAGTTCGCCGGCGGTGGCGTCGTCCACGGCCCCACGCCGCGCGACTACACCCAGCGCACCCCGAAGAAGATGAAGGCCGCCGCCCTGCGTGGCGCCCTCTCCGACCGGGCCCGCGCCGGCCAGCTGCACGTCGTCACCGAGCTGGTGACCGGCGAGAAGCCGTCCACCAAGGCCGCCAAGGCCGCCCTCGCCGCGGTGACGCTGGCGAAGCGCGTGCTCGTGGTGCTGCACCGGGACGACGAGCTGAGCTGGGTCTCCTTGCGGAACCTGCCCGAGGTGCACATCCTCTGGGCCGACCAGCTCAACACCTACGACGTGCTGGTCAACGACGACGTCGTGTTCACCAAGGCCGCGTACGACGCGTTCGTCGCCGGCCCCGTCCGAGGCAAGGCCGCCAAGGCTTCCGCGCGGTCGGGCGAGGTCACGGAAGGGAGTGACGAGAAGTGAGTTCGGTCGCCATTCCGGACCCCCGCGACATCCTGCTCGCGCCGGTCATCTCCGAGAAGTCCTACGGGCTGCTCGAGGACCACAAGTACACGTTCATCGTCCGTCCGGACGCCAACAAGACCCAGATCAAGATCGCGGTCGAGAAGGTGTTCGGCGTCAAGGTGGTCAGTGTCAACACGGCCAACCGCCAGGGCAAGCGGAAGCGGACTCGCGCCGGCTTCGGCAAGCGCAAGGACACCAAGCGCGCCATCGTGACTCTTTCGCCCGAAAGCAAGGCGATCGAGATCTTCGGCGGACCCACCGCGTAAAGGACTGAGCTGACAATGGGCATCCGCAAGTACAAGCCGACGACCCCCGGTCGTCGCGGTTCGAGCGTCTCGGACTTCGCCGAGATCACCCGCTCCACTCCCGAGAAGTCGCTGCTTCGTCCGCTGAGCGGTTCGGGCGGTCGCAACTCGTCCGGCAAGATCACCACCCGGCACAAGGGTGGCGGCCACAAGCGTGCTTACCGCGTCATCGACTTCCGTCGCAATGACAAGGACGGCATCCCGGCCAAGGTCGCGCACATCGAGTACGACCCCAACCGGTCGGCGCGCATCGCGCTGCTGCACTACGCCGACGGCGAGAAGCGCTACATCATCGCGCCGGAGAAGCTGAAGCAGGGCGACACCGTCGAGAACGGCCCCCGGGCCGACATCAAGCCGGGTAACAACCTGCCGCTGCGCAACATCCCGGTCGGCACCGTGATCCACGCGATCGAGCTCCGCCCCGGCGGCGGCGCGAAGATGGCGCGGTCCGCGGGCGCGAAGGTGCAGCTCGTCGCCAAGGACGGTCCGTACGCCCAGCTGCGTCTCCCCTCGGGCGAGATCCGCAACGTGGACGTGCGCAACCGCGCCACGGTCGGCGAGGTCGGCAACTCCGACCACGCCAACATCAACTGGGGCAAGGCCGGCCGCAACCGCTGGCGCGGCAAGCGCCCCACGGTCCGTGGTGTCGTCATGAACCCGGTCGACCACCCGCACGGTGGTGGTGAGGGTAAGACCTCCGGTGGTCGCCACCCGGTCAACCCGAACGGTAAGCCCGAAGGTCGTACGCGTCGCCGCAAGGCATCCGACGCGATGATCGTCCGCCGTCGCCGTACTGGCAAGAACAAGCGCTGAGCAGGGAGGTAGAACAACATGCCACGTAGCCTCAAGAAGGGCCCGTTCGTGGACGACCACCTGCTCAAGAAGGTGGACGCGCTGAACGAATCGGGCAAGAAGACCGTGATCAAGACTTGGTCGCGGCGTTCCACGATCATCCCGGATTTCCTGGGTCACACGATCGCGGTGCACGACGGCCGCAAGCACGTCCCGGTGTTCGTCACCGAGGCGATGGTGGGTCACAAGCTGGGCGAGTTCGCCCCGACGCGGACCTTCAAGGGCCACATCAAGGACGACCGCAAGTCGCGCCGCCGCTGAGCGGGCACGATAAGAGACAAGGGAAGTAGCGATGAACGCCCAGAACGACGCGACGACCGAGGCTGAACTGCCTACGGCGTACGCGCGGGCTCGCTTCGTCCGGGACTCGCCCACCAAGGTGCGCCGGGTGATCGAGCTCATCAAGGGACGTAGCGCCGCCGACGCCTTGGCCGTGCTCCGGTTCGCCCCCCAGGCGGCCAGCGAGCCGGTCGCGAAGGTGCTCGCCAGCGCCGTGGCCAACGCCGAGAACAACCTTCAGCTGGACCCGGAGACGCTCTGGGTCAAGAACGCGTACGCCGACGAGGGCCCCACTCTCAAGCGCATCCGCCCGCGGGCCCAGGGCCGCGCGTACCGGATCCGCAAGCGGACCAGCCACATCACCGTCGAGGTGGAGTCGCGTCCGGCCGTCGCGCCGAAGGCTCAGAGCAAGAAGAAGGCAGGTGGCCGGTAGTGGGCCAGAAAATCAACCCGCACGGTTTCCGCCTGGGTATCACCACGGACTGGAAGTCGCGCTGGTACGCCGACAAGCAGTACGCCGAGTACGTGGCCGAGGACGTCAAGATCCGCAAGCTGCTGGCGACGGGCATGGAGCGCGCCGGCATCTCCAAGGTCGAGATCGAGCGCACTCGTGACCGCGTCCGCGTCGACATCCACACCGCCCGGCCGGGCATCGTCATCGGCCGCCGCGGCGCGGAGGCCGACCGGATCCGTGGCGCGCTGGAGAAGCTGACCAAGAAGCAGGTCCAGCTGAACATCCTCGAGGTCAAGAACCCCGAGGCCGACGCTCAGCTGGTCGCCCAGGCGGTCGCGGAGCAGCTCTCCAACCGCGTGGCGTTCCGCCGCGCGATGCGGAAGGCGATCCAGACCTCCATGCGCTCGCCGCAGGTCAAGGGCATCCGCGTGCAGTGCGGCGGTCGTCTCGGCGGTGCCGAGATGTCCCGCTCCGAGCACTACCGCGATGGCCGCGTCCCGCTGCACACGCTGCGCGCCGACATCGACTACGGCTTCTTCGAGGCCAAGACGACGTTCGGCCGCATCGGCGTCAAGGTGTGGATCTACAAGGGTGAGCTCGTCGGTGGCCTGAAGGCTCGCGAAGCCCGCGACGCCGCCGAGCGCGCGCCGCGTCGCGACCGTGACCGCAGCGACCGGCCTTCCCGCCCGCGTCGTTCCGGCGCCTCGGGCACGACCGCCACCTCGACCGAAGCCGGTCGCGCCGCCGCTGCCGCCACCGAGGCGGCCCCGGCCACCGAGACCGCAGAAAAGACGGAGGGCTGAGACGTGCTCATCCCGCGCAGGGTCAAGCACCGGAAGCAGCACTCCCCGAAGCGCCACGGCGCCGCCAAGGGTGGCACGAAGGTCAGCTTCGGCGAGTACGGCATCCAGGCGCTTGAGCACAGCTACGTGACGAACCGGCAGATCGAGTCCGCTCGTATCGCCATGACCCGTCACATCAAGCGTGGTGGCAAGGTGTGGACGACCATCTACCCGGACCGCCCGCTGACCAAGAAGCCGGCCGAGACCCGGATGGGTTCCGGTAAGGGTTCGCCCGAGTGGTGGATCGCCAACGTGAAGCCGGGCCGCGTGATGTTCGAGATCAGCTTCCCGAACGAGGAGACGGCTCGCGAGGCGCTCCGCCGCGCGATCCACAAGCTGCCCATGAAGTGCCGCATCGTGACCCGTGAAGGTGGTGAGTTCTGATGGCCAACGCAGGTGCCGCCCAGGCATCGGAACTGCGTGAGCTCACCGCGGAAGAGCTCGTCCTGCGTCTGAAGGAATACAAGGAGGAGCTGTTCAACCTCCGCTTCCAGATGGCGACCGGGCAGCTCGACAACAACCGCCGTCTGCGCACCGTCCGCACGGACATCGCGCGGATCTACACGGTCATGCGCGAGCGCGAACTCGGCCTGTCCGTTGCCCCCGACGCCGAGAGTGAAGGTGCCGCATGAGCGAGCCCACCACCGAGACGCCGGCCCGGAACGACCGCAAGGTCCGCGAGGGCTACGTCGTCTCGGACAAGATGAACAAGACGATCGTGGTCGAGCTCGAGGACCGCAAGAAGCACCCCCGCTACTCGAAGGTCGTCCGCAGCACCTCCAAGGTGAAGGTGCACGACGAGAACAACGAGGCGGGCGTGGGCGACCGGGTCACCCTGATGGAGACCCGCCCGCTGTCGGCGACGAAGCGGTGGCGCCTGGTGCAGATCGTGGAGAAGGCCAAGTAAGCAGGGCTCTTCGGAGTCTTTAGTTCCGCAAGGCTCGCCATGTGACCTCACAAGCGGGCGAGAACCGGCGCGACATACAGGAGTTGACGTGATCCAGCAGGAGTCGCGGCTTCGGGTAGCCGACAACACGGGTGCGAAGGAAATTCTCTGCATCCGCGTTCTCGGTGGCTCCGGGCGGCGCTACGCCGGCATCGGCGACATCATCGTCGCCACCGTGAAGGACGCCATCCCGGCCGCCGGGGTGAAGAAGGGCGACGTCGTCAAGGCCGTCATCGTCCGCACGGTCAAGGAGCGCCGTCGTCCGGACGGTTCCTACATCCGGTTCGACGAGAACGCCGCCGTGCTCATCAAGAACGACAACGAGCCCCGCGGCACCCGCATCTTCGGTCCGGTGGGCCGCGAGCTGCGCGACCGAAAGTTCATGAAGATCATTTCGCTCGCGCCGGAGGTGCTGTGATGAAGGTGAAGAAGGGCGACACGGTCGTCGTCATCGCCGGCAAGGACAAGGGCGCCAAGGGCAAGGTCATCCAGGCTTACCCGGAGCGCGAGCGCGTGCTGGTCGAGGGCGTGAACCGGATCAAGAAGCACACGCGGATCAGCCAGACCCAGCGCGGTGCGCAGTCCGGCGGCATCGTCACGCAGGAGGCGCCCATCCACGTCTCGAACGTGATGGTCGTCGACTCGGACGGCAAGCCGGCTCGGGTGGGTTACCGCATCGGCGAGGACGGCAAGAAGGTCCGGATCTCGCGCCGGAACGGTAAGGACATCTGATGACCACCGCAGAGAAGACCTCGCCGCGCCTCAAGGTGCGCTACCGCGAGGAAATCAAGGGCCAGCTGCAGGCTGAGTTCTCCTTCGCCAACGTCCACCAGATCCCGGGCGTCGTGAAGGTCGTCGTGAACATGGGCGTCGGTGACGCCGCCCGTGACAGCAAGCTGATCGAGGGCGCGGTCCGCGACCTCGCTTCGATCACCGGCCAGAAGCCGGAGGTCCGGAAGGCCCGCAAGTCCATCGCGCAGTTCAAGCTGCGCGAGGGTCAGCCGATCGGCGCGCGCGTCACGCTGCGCGGCGACCGGATGTGGGAGTTCCTCGACCGGCTGCTGACCATCGCGCTGCCGCGTATCCGCGACTTCCGCGGGCTTTCGCCGAAGCAGTTCGACGGCCACGGCAACTACACGTTCGGTCTCAACGAGCAGTCGATGTTCCACGAGATCGACCCCGACTCCATCGACCGCCCCCGCGGCATGGACGTCACCGTCGTCACGACCGCCACGAACGACGACGAGGGCCGGGCGCTGCTGCGCAAGCTCGGCTTCCCGTTCAAGGAGAACTGAGCCGATGGCCAAGAAAGCACTGGTCCACAAGGCCGCGAAGAAGCCGAAGTTCGCCGTGCGCGGCTACACCCGCTGCCAGCGGTGCGGCCGACCGCACGCCGTGTTCCGCAAGTTCGGGCTCTGCCGGATCTGCCTTCGCGAGATGGCGCACGCGGGCGAGCTGCCCGGCGTCCGCAAGTCCAGCTGGTAAGAGCGTTTTCTAACTCCACTTCGCCACAGGCCCCGCCGCCCGCACTCCGGGCGGCGGGGAACCAGGGCGAGAAAGGTTGACAGGTCACCATGACGATGACCGACCCGATCGCAGACTTCTTGACGCGTCTGCGTAACGCGAACTCGGCGTACCACGACGAGGTCAAGCTCCCGCACTCGAAGCTCAAGGCGAACATCGCCGAGATCCTCAAGCGTGAGGGCTACATCGCGGGTTACCGCGACGAGCCGGGCGAGAAGCACAAGAACCTCGTCGTCGAGCTCAAGTACGGCCCGAACCGCGAGCGCAGCATCGCCGGCCTTCGGCGCGTTTCCAAGCCCGGTCTGCGGGTCTACGCAAAATCGACCGAACTGCCGTCCGTTCTCGGTGGCCTCGGCGTCGCGATCATCTCGACGTCCTCCGGCCTCCAGACCGACCGTCAGGCCAAGCGCAACAGCGTGGGCGGCGAAGTCCTCGCCTACGTCTGGTAAGGAAGGGGGCACAGACATGTCACGCATCGGAAAGCTGCCGGTCGCCGTCCCCTCCGGGGTCGAGGTGACCATCGATGGTCAGCACATTCAGGTCAAGGGGCCCAAGGGCACCCTGGAGCACACCGTCGCCGAGCCGATCACCGTCGAGCGCGACGACGACGGCACGCTGCTGGTCAAGCGCCCGGATGACGAGCGCACCAGCAAGGCGCTGCACGGGCTCACCCGCACGCTGGTGAACAACCTCGTCGTCGGCGTCACCGCCGGCTACGAGAAGAAGATGGAAATCCACGGAGTGGGTTACCGCGTGCAGGCCAAGGGCTCGGACCTCGAGTTCGCCCTCGGTTACTCGCACCCGGTGAAGATCGAGGCCCCCGAGGGCATCACCTTCAAGGTGGAGACCCCGACGCGGTTCTCGGTCTCGGGCATCGACAAGCAGAAGGTCGGCCAGATCTCGGCCGTCATCCGCAAGCTGCGGCGCCCGGACCCGTACAAGGGCAAGGGCCTGCGCTACGAGGGTGAGAAGATCCGCCGCAAGGTCGGAAAGACGGGTAAGTGATCATGAGCGACACGACTACGAAGCGCAAGCCGGTGGGCAAGGACATCTCGACCCGCCGCCGCGTTGCGAAGGCCCGTCGGCACTTCCGGCTCCGCAAGAAGGTCTCGGGCACCGACCAGCGTCCGCGCTTGGTCGTCAAGCGGTCCTCGCGGCACATCGCCGTGCAGGTGATCGACGACCTCGCCGGCCACACGCTGGTGTCGGCGTCCACCCTCGAGGCGGACGTCCGAGCGGTCGACGGTGACAAGAAGGCCAAGGCCGCCAAGGTCGGGGAACTCGTCGCCGCACGGGCCAAGAACGCCGGGATCTCGGCTGTGGTGTTCGACCGTGGGGGCAACGCCTACCACGGCCGCATCGCCGCGCTCGCCGACGCCGCCCGTGAGGCGGGGTTGGAGTTCTGACGATGCAGAAGCTTGTTAACGGAAGGAAAGCCTGATGCCGGGACGTACACGGCAATTCGGCGGCGGACAGGGCGGACCCGGCGGGCAGGGCGGCAACGACCGCAATGACCGTCGCGGTGGCGGCCGGGACCGGCGCGACAGCGGCCGTGGCGGGGCCGGCCAGGACAAGACCCCGCACCTCGAGAAGGTCGTGACGATCAACCGCGTCGCCAAGGTCGTCAAGGGTGGTCGTCGCTTCAGCTTCACCGCCCTGGTGGTCGTCGGCGACGGCGACGGTCAGGTCGGCGTCGGCTACGGCAAGGCCAAGGAAGTTCCCGCGGCGATCGCCAAGGGCGTCGAGGAAGCGAAGAAGAACTTCTTCCGCGTCCCGCGCGTCGGCGGCACCATTCCCCACCCGATCACGGGTGAGGCGTCCGCCGGTGTCGTGCTGCTCCGTCCGGCGTCCGCCGGTACCGGTGTCATCGCCGGTGGCCCGGTGCGCGCCGTGCTGGAGTGCGCGGGTGTCCACGACGTGCTGTCGAAGTCGCTTGGCTCCGACAACGCGATCAACATCGTGCACGCGACCGTGGCGGCCCTGAAGGGTCTGCAGCGTCCCGAAGAGGTGGCGGCCCGCCGTGGCCTGCCGCTCGAGGACGTCGCTCCGGCCCGGATGCTGCGCCAGCGTGCCGGCCAGGGGGTCTGATCTCATGGCTCAGCTGAAGGTCACCCAGGTCAAGAGCAAGATCGGCACGAAGCACGCTCACCGCGAGTCGCTGCGCACCCTCGGGCTGCGCAAGATCCGCCAGAGCGTCGTGCGTGATGACACCCCCCAGGTGCGCGGCCTGATCCACACCGTCCGCCACCTGGTGGAGGTCGAGGAGGTCCAGGCATGACGGCCATCAAGATCCACCACCTGCGTCCGGCTCCGGGCGCCAAGCGCGACAAGATGCGCGTGGGCCGTGGTGAGGGTTCGAAGGGCAAGACGGCCGGTCGCGGTACGAAGGGCACCAAGGCCCGGAAGAACGTGCCCGCCCGGTTCGAGGGTGGGCAGATGCCCATCCAGATGCGGCTCCCGAAGCTGCGTGGCTTCACGAACCGCTTCCGCACCGAGTACCAGCCGGTGAACGTGGGCGACATTGCCCGCGTCTTCCCGGACGGCGGCAAGATCGGCGCCGAGGAGCTCGTCAAGGGCGGTCTGGTCCGCAAGGGCAAGCTGGTGAAGGTTCTGGGCAACGGCGACCTCAACGGCGTCAAGCTGGACATCACCGCGGACGCGTTCTCGGGTTCCGCCAAGGAGAAGCTCGAGGCGGCCGGCGGTTCGGCCACCACCAACTGAGCGCAGTCACCAACCGGAAGGCCCGCCTGGTTCAGCCAGGCGGGCCTTTTGGCGTTCTCTGGGGCCGTCCAGCCCAGCACCTTGCCGCCGCGGGGGATCCCGACGGAGGATCACCAGGTGGACAGACGATCGCAAGAGCCGCCCGAGCCGTCGGCCTCGCCGCCCGACGCGGCGGAGTCGCCGCTGAGCTTCCCCGTCGAAGCGCCGTGGCCCGCGGGCCCCGAGCCGGGCTCTGAGGTGTCGCCACAGGGGGAGCCACTGCAGTTTCCGGACGAGGCTGCGCGATCGGGGGAGGGGGTTGCGGGGCCGCCGTCCACGCCCGTTCCGCCGTCCGCCGTGTCGCCGCAGGCCGAGCCGTTGCGGTTCCCAGCCGAGGCACCGCGACCCGCCGAACCACCCGCCGAACCCCTCCAGCCCGTTGCCTCGCTGCCGTACCCCGTCGCGCACATCCCCGGAGCCGTCCAGCCGCACCCGCAGGCCGAGCAGCCCCAAGCTCCCCTGCCGCCGCCCCCGGCACCGGTACTGCGGTTCCTTCCGCCCACCCTCGCCGTCGTCGCCGCCTTCATGGCCGCCCTCGGCTCCTTCCTCCCGCTGTTCCGGATCCGGCAGCAGCTCGGTGCCGGCCAGCAGTTCCTCGACAGCCAGATGGTCGTCACCGAGACGGCCTGGGGCAGCACCTTCGAGCTCCCGGGCCAGGAGATCGCCGACCAGAGCGGCTCCCCGGTCGGTATCCCGCTCCTCATCGCGGTCGTCCTGCTGACCGCCGCCGCGCTGACCACGTTCTCGCGGCCGGACCACCGTCTCGGCCGGTGGCTGCTCGCGGCGGGGGCCGTCTTCGCCGCCGGGGTGGTCACCACCATCGGCATGAGCGGGATCGGGTGGTCGGTTATGACCGGCGACGACCGGCTGGAGGTCGACACCGCGCCGGGCATGTGGCTGCTGATCGCCGGGACCGTCGTGGCCGCCGCCGCGGCGGTGCTGGCCCACTTGCCCGTGCGGACCTACGCCACCGGCGACTGGGCCGACCCGGCCGTCGCCTACGCCGACACCCCGACGCCACCCTCGGGCGTCGCCATCACCGTCCTGCCGCCGGAGCCGGAAGACGACCGGCGCGGGTGATCCGCCCGGCGCGAACGGGATGACGCACGGTGTCCGGCACCTCCCGGCCGCGGCCGGGACCGGGCCGGCGATCATCGAGCGGCCGAGGGCCCACGGCCGCTCGATCGGCCGAAACGGCGTCGCCTGCACGGCCCGGCGGCGGGGCTGATCTTCACCGCCGTCCCCGAGCCAGGTCGAAGCGGCTTTCTCCCGCCGCTTTCCGGGGTCGGGTGCGGCACCCGCCGGCCCGCGAGCCGCACCCACGGCGAGCCGGTGTGTCAAGGAATACGGCCAAGACGGCGATGTCGATCAACCCGCCGGAGCAACCTTGGTACGGAAAACGCACACGCACTGCGGACACGCCCTGTGAAGCTGTTAGAGTCGGCGACACGCTTCGGGACGAGTGTGCCCCGAAGCGTTCCTGGCTTGCGTGCCAGTAGTGATGTGTGTTCCTGCCGGCTCCGTGCCGGCCAAGCCGATCGTCGGTAGGACAGCCGACGACGCCGAGGAGGTCTCCCGCGTGTTCAGCGCCTTCCGCTCGGCTCTCGCGACGCCGGATCTACGCAAGAAGATCCTGTTCACGCTAGCCATCGTCGCGGTATACCGAATCGGTGCGACCATCCCGGCGCCCGGGATTTCGTATTCCGCCGTCCAGGCGTGCAGCACGCAGTCGCCGGAAGGCGTCTACGCGCTGCTGAGCCTGCTGAGCGGTGGCGCGTTCCTGCAGCTGTCGCTCTTCTCGACGGGCATCATGCCGTACATCACGGCGAGCATCATCGTCCAGCTGCTCACCGTGGTCATCCCGCGGTTCGAGGAGCTGAAGAAGGAAGGGCAGTCCGGGCAGAGCAAGCTGACGCAGTACACCCGGTACCTGACGATCGCGCTGGCGATCCTCCAGGCCACCGGTGTCGTCGCGCTCGCGGACCGCAAGCAGCTCTTCCCCGACTGCGACTCGGCGATCATCCCGGACAACAGCGTCTACTCGCTGTCGCTCATCGTGATCACGATGACCGCGGGCACCGCCGTCATGATGTGGCTGGGCGAGCTGATCACCGAGCGCGGTATCGGCAACGGCATGTCCGTCCTGATCTTCCTGAACATCGCGGCGCGCATCCCGGCCGAGGGCGGCAACATCCTCAGCAACGGCGGTGGCCTCGCGCTGACGATGATCTGCGTGTTCGGCCTCGTCATCATCGCGAGCGTCATCTTCGTCGAGCAGGGCCAGCGCCGGATCCCGGTGCAGTACGCCAAGCGCATGATCGGCCGCCGGATGTACGGCGGCACGTCGACCTACCTGCCGATCAAGGTCAACCAGGCCGGCGTCATCCCGGTCATCTTCGCGTCGTCGCTGCTCTACCTGCCGGACCTGATCAGCCGGCTGATCGGCAACCAGAACGAGAACTCCTGGTGGAAGTCGTTCATCCAGAACTACGTGGTCAACCAGGGCAACTGGGTGCACATTGCGCTGTACTTCGCCCTGATCATCTTCTTCACGTACTTCTACATCACGATCACGTTCAACGTGGACGAGCGCGCGGACGAGATGAAGAAGTTCGGTGGCTTCATCCCGGGCATCCGCCCGGGCCGTCCGACGGCGGAGTACCTGAGCTTCGTCCTGGGCCGCATCACCCTGCCGGGTTCGCTGTATCTGGGCATCGTGGCCATCCTTCCGAACTTCTTCCTGTCGCTGACCGGGAGCGGGAACAACCAGAACTTCCCGTTCGGCGGTACGTCTGTGCTGATCATGGTCGGTGTCGGTCTTGACACCGTGAAGCAGATCGAAAGCCAGCTGATGCAGCGCAACTACGAAGGGTTCTTGAAGTGACGCGCCTGGTTCTCGTCGGTCCGCCAGGTGCGGGCAAGGGCACCCAGGCGGTGGCCCTGTCCGAGCAGCTGCGCGTTCCGCACATCTCCACGGGCGACCTGTTCCGCGCCCACGTCGGCCAGGAGACGCCGCTCGGCCAGGAGACGAAGCGCTACCTGGACTCGGGTGAGCTGGTACCCGATTCGGTGACCAACGAGATGGTCCGCGAGCGGCTCGCCGAGCCGGACGCGAAGGTCGGCTTCCTGCTCGACGGCTTTCCCCGCAACACCAAGCAGGCCGAGGTCCTCGGCGAGATCCTGGGCGACGCGGACGTCACGCTCGACGCGGTGATCCAGCTGCAGGTCCCGGAGGACGTCGTCGTCGCGCGGCTCATGTCGCGCGGCCGCGCGGACGACACCGAAGAGGTCATCCGCCGCCGTCAGCAGATCTACGTGTCCGACACCGCGCCGCTGCTCGAGTACTACGCCGACATCCTGGTGACCGTCGACGGCGTCGGCAGCGTCGAGGAAATCTCCGGCCGGGTGCTGAAAGCGCTGCGCGACCGCACGTGAATCTCGGAGGATTGCGTGTTCTGCAAGTGCTCCGCCGTGGGCGCATGATCGAAGTCAAGACGCCTGACGAGCTGCAGGCGATGCGGGCCGCGGGCCTCGTCGTCGCCCGCACGCTCGCGGCCGTCCGCGCCGCGGCGAAGCCGGGTGTCAGCACCGCCGAGCTCGACGAGCTGGCGGAGCAGACGATCCGGGACGCCGGCGCGGTGCCGTCGTTCAAGGGCTACCACGGTTTCCCCGCGTCGATCTGCGCGTCGGTGAACGAGCAGATCGTCCACGGCATCCCGGCGAAGACCCAGGTGCTGGCCGACGGTGACATCATCTCCGTCGACTGCGGTGCCATCCTCGACGGCTGGCACGGCGACTCCGCCGTGACGCTGGCCGTCGGCAAGGTCTCCGACGCCGACCTGGCGCTGTCCGCGGCGACCGAGGCGGCGATGTGGGCCGGCATCGAGGCAGTCAGGGCCGGTAGCCGGCTGACCGACATCTCCTACGCCGTCCAGTCCGCCGCCGAGCGCGCGGGCCGCGACGACGGCGTCGAGTACGGGATGATCGTCGAGTACGGCGGGCACGGCATCGGCCGCGAGATGCACATGGACCCCTTCCTGCCGAACGTCGGCAAGCCGGGCAAGGGCCCGCGGCTGAAGCCCGGCATGGCGCTGGCGATCGAGCCGATGCTGACCGGCGGCGGCGGCGAGACCCGCGAGCTGGACGACGGCTGGACGGTCGTCACGGCCGACGGCTCCCGCGCGGCCCACTGGGAGCACACGGTGGCGATCACCGAAGAGGGTCCCTGGGTCCTGACCGCGCCCGAAGAGTCCTGACCAGCGGTTTCATCCTTTGGCGCCGCGTCAACGCGGTGATCTCCTACCATGGTCACCCCCGGTTTGGGGGTCGCGACACGGGTTGCGTACACTGTCAAGTCGGCGCACTTATCGCGCCCGGATCCTGCGCGCTCGTGAATTCACGGTACTGGGACTCGGGCACCAGTGTGTCGACGCACCGCCCAACTCAGCACTAGTGCTCTGGTTGGTCACAGAATGTAGCGACAGACAGTGTCGACAAAGGAAATGCGGAGGACATGGCGAAGAAAGACGGGGCCATCGAGGTCGAAGGCCGCGTAGTCGAGCCGCTCCCCAACGCGATGTTCCGCGTCGAGTTGGAGAACGGTCACAAGGTCCTGGCACACATCAGCGGCAAGATGCGGCAGCACTACATCCGCATCCTGCCCGAGGACAGGGTTGTCGTGGAGCTCTCGCCCTACGACCTCTCTCGTGGTCGCATCGTCTACCGCTACAAGTGATCACGAAGAGCAGCTCAGCGGAGGTTTCGGGGGTCCGGGTGGCGGAGCCCCCGGCCCGGGGCGAAGCCCCGGCTGTTACAGAAGCAGGAGAGCAGAAGACGTGAAGGTTCAGCCGAGCGTCAAGAAGATCTGCGACAAGTGCAAGGTGATCCGCCGTCACGGCCGGATCATGGTGATCTGCGAGAACCTGCGGCACAAGCAGCGGCAGGGCTGATCACCCGCACTCGACCAGAGCGGATTGACGGCTACACAACCTCCCCGCACCTGCCGGTCCACGCGAGTGGGCCGGTTCACCCCCGGGCTTCAGGCCGGGGCCGGGACACCCGAAGCGCAAGCCGAGGGCACGACAGGCGAGTCGGTCCCGGAACCGGACGGGGAGCAGACCTGAAGATGAAACCCATGAAGGAGCATCAACGCCAATGGCACGACTCGCTGGCGTAGACCTCCCCCGCGAAAAGCGGCTGGAGATCGCGCTTACCTATATCTACGGCATCGGCCGTACCCGCTCGAAGCAGCTCATCAAGGCTGCCGAGCTCAACGCGGACACCCGCGTCAAGGACGTCAGCGATGACGACCTCGCGAAGCTGCGTGTCTACATCGAAGAGAACTTCAAGGTCGAGGGTGACCTTCGCCGCGAGGTGAACGCCGACATCCGTCGGAAGATCGAGATCGGGTGCTACGAGGGCCTTCGGTGGCGCCGCGGACTTCCCGTCCGTGGTCAGCGCACGAAGACCAACGCCCGTACCCGCAAGGGTCCGAAGAAGACGGTCGCCGGCAAGAAGAAGGCTGGCAAGAAGTGAGCGTCCAGGGCAAGAAGGTCGTGCAGATGGGTGGCGTTCACCGCCGCGGCTCGGCTTGTGTCTCGCCCAAGGCGCTCTACGCCCGCCCGATGGCGCTCCGCAACCTGTACACCGACGCCGGGTCGATCATCCGGCGCGGACAGGCCGAAGCGGTCGCCGCTCACCAAGAGAACGCGCGCTAACAGGAGAACCCTCAAAACATGCCACCGAAGTCTCGTACTGCGGCCGGGGCCAAGAAGGTCCGCCGCAAGGAAAAGAAGAATGTCGCGCACGGTCACGCGCACATCAAGAGCACCTTCAACAACACCATCGTCTCGATCACGGACCCGACCGGTGCCGTGATCGCGTGGGCGTCGAGTGGGCACGTGGGCTTCAAGGGCTCGCGCAAGTCCACCCCGTTCGCCGCGCAGATGGCCGCCGAGAGCGCTGCCCGCAAGGCCGCCGAGCACGGCATGAAGAAGGTCGACGTCTTCGTGAAGGGCCCGGGTTCGGGCCGCGAGACGGCGATCCGCTCGCTGCAGGCGGCCGGCCTCGAGGTCGGCACCATCCAGGACGTGACCCCGCAGCCTCACAACGGCTGCCGCCCGCCCAAGCGGCGCCGGGTCTGAGGAACGGGGAGGAGTAAGAAGAAATGGCTCGTTACACCGGCCCCGCGACGCGTATTTCGCGTCGCCTCAAGGTTGACCTCATCGGCGGCGACCAGGCTTTCGAGCGTCGCCCCTACCCGCCGGGCCAGCACGGCCGCGGGCGCATCAAGGAGTCCGAGTACCTCCTGCAGTCGCAGGAGAAGCAGAAGGCTCGCTACACCTACGGCGTTCTCGAGCGTCAGTTCGTCCGGTACTACAAGGAAGCCGTCCGGCGTCCGGGCAAGACCGGTGAGAACCTGCTGCAGATCCTCGAGTCCCGCCTGGACAACGTGATCTACCGCGCCGGCATCGCCCGCACCCGCCGTCAGGCGCGTCAGCTGGTGAGCCACGGCCACTTCCTGGTCAACGGCGTCAAGGTCAACGTCCCGTCCTACCAGGTCTCGAAGTGGGACATCATCGACGTGCGACCGAAGTCGTTCTCGATGCTGCCCTTCGTCGTGGCGAAGGAGTCCTTCGGCGACCGCCCGATCCCGGCGTGGCTGCAGGTCGTCCAGTCCAACCTCCGCGTGCTGGTCCACCAGCTGCCGGAGCGTGCGCAGATCGACGTTCCGGTTCAGGAACAGCTGATCGTCGAGCTTTACTCGAAGTAATCGAGTTACGACGGCGGCGCCCTCCGGGCGCCGCCGCCGCGCCATCCCTTCGACGTCATATGGCGGGCGTCGTCTGGAAAGGAATTAGGAAGAATGCTGATTTCCCAGCGGCCGGCTCTCGGCGAAGAGACGGTCAACGAGACCCGTTCCCGGTTCACCATCGAACCGCTGGAGCCCGGCTTCGGCTACACGCTCGGCAACTCGCTGCGGCGCACGCTGCTGTCGTCCATCCCGGGCGCGGCCGTGACGAGCATCCGCATCGACGGCGTGCTGCACGAGTTCACCACCGTCCCGGGGGTGAAGGAAGACGTCACCGACGTCATCCTGAACCTCAAGGAGCTCGTGGTGTCCTCGGAAGAGGACGAGCCGGTCACCATGTACCTGCGCAAGCAGGGCCCCGGTGAGGTCACGGCGGCCGACATCGTGCCGCCGGCGGGTGTCACCGTGCACAACCAGGACCTGCACATCGCGTCGCTGAACGGCAAGGGCAAGCTCGAGATCGAGCTCGTCGTCGAGCGCGGCCGCGGGTACGTTCCGGCCCTGCAGAACAAGCAGGCGGGCGCGGAGATCGGCCGGATCCCGGTCGACTCGATCTACTCGCCGGTGCTCAAGGTGACCTACAAGGTCGAGGCCACCCGTGTCGAGCAGCGCACCGACTTCGACAAGCTGATCCTGGACGTCGAGACCAAGCCGTCGATCACGCCGCGCGACGCGGTCGCGTCGGCCGGCAAGACGCTGGTGGAGCTGTTCGGTCTCGCCCGCGAGCTGAACGTCGACGCCGAGGGCATCGAGATCGGCCCGTCGCCGCAGGAGGCGGACACCATCGCCGCCTACGCGATGCCGATCGAGGACCTGGACCTCACCGTCCGGTCGTACAACTGCCTCAAGCGCGAGGGCATCCACACGGTGGGCGAGCTCGTCTCGCGCAGCGAGGCGGACCTGCTCGACATCCGCAACTTCGGCGCCAAGTCGATCGACGAGGTCAAGCTCAAGCTCGTCGGCCTCGGCCTCGCGCTGAAGGACAGCCCGCCCGGGTTCGACCCGACCGCGGCGGCCGCCAGCTACGACGGTGAAGGCTGGTCGGAGGGTGTCGGTGGCATCGCCGACGGGATTTCGGACGGCCACGACGATGGCCAGGACTACGCAGAGACCGAGCAGCTCTAGGGCTCTGTGCCTGGACGCTGCGAGCTGAACTAGTAGGAGAACCAATGCCCACCCCTACCAAGGGAGCCCGGCTCGGCGGGTCCTCCGCGCACGAGCGGCTGATCCTGGCCAACTTGGCCACGCAGCTGTTCGAGCACGGCAAGATCACGACGACCGAGGCGAAGGCCCGCCGGGTCCGCCCGCTGGCCGAGAAGCTGATCACGAAGGCGAAGCGGGGCGACCTGCACAACCGTCGTCAGGTTCAGCGCGTCGTCCGTGACAAGGACGTCGTCCACAAGCTGTTCGCGGAGATCGGTCCGCACTTCGCGGAGCGCGCGGGCGGTTACACCCGGATCACCAAGACGATGCCGCGCAAGGGCGACAACGCCGCCATGGCCGTCATCGAGCTGGTGGCCGAGAAGACCGTGACGTCCGAAGCCGAGCGGGCTCGCAAGACGAAGTTCGCCAAGGACGAGAAGGCCGCCGCTCCGGTTGCCGAGGAGACCACCACCGAGGCTCCGGCCGAGGAGGCTCCCGCTGCCGAGGAGGCCAAGGCCGAGGAGACCACCGAGGCTCCCGCTTCGGAGGAGACCGACGCCGACGCCAAGAAGGACTGACGTCCTGACGGCCGATTCGACACCGGACGAGCCCGCCACTCCCCACGGGGAGGGCGGGTTCGTTCGTCTGCGCCTGGACGTCTCCTACGACGGCACGGACTTCTCGGGCTGGGCCCGGCAGCCGGGCCGCCGGACGGTCCAGGGCGTCCTGGAGGAGGCCCTGCAGCGGCAGCCACCGGGGGCCGCGGTGCCGAAGTCCGTCGTCGTGGCGGGCCGCACGGACGCCGGGGTGCACGCGACCGGCCAGGTGGTGCACGTCGACGTCGTCCCGCTCCCGCCTGCCGCCGAGGGCCGGATCCCGGTCTCCGCGGAGGGCATTCCGGACCTGACCCGGATGACGGGCCGCTGGAACCGCCTCCTACCGGGCGATGTGCGCGTGCTGGGTGCCCGGGCGGCCCCCGAGGGTTTCGACGCGCGGTTCTCGGCGATCCGCCGTCACTACCGCTACCGGGTGTCGGACGCCCCGTGGGGCGTGGACCCGCTGCGCCGCCACGACACACTGGCGTGGAACCGTCCACTGTCGACGGACGCGATGAACGCGGCGGCGGCGGAACTGCTGGGCCTGCACGACTTCGCCGCCTACTGCAAGCAGCGCGACACGGGCACGACGATCCGTGAGCTGCAGCGGCTGGAGTGGCAGCGGGTGGACGAGCACCTGCTGGAGGTCCGGGTCTCGGCGGACGCGTTCTGCCATTCGATGGTCCGCAGCCTGGTGGGGGTGCTGCTGTTGGTCGGCGACGGCCGCCGTACCGACGCGTGGCCGTCGAAGGTGCTGGAGAGCGGCATCCGCGACAGCGCGGTCGCCCCGGCGCACGGCTTGACGCTCCTGGGCGTGGACTACCCCCCGGTCGAGGAACTCGCGGCGCGGGCCGAACAGACCCGCAACGTCCGCACTGCGCCCTGACCGAAAGCGGGTGGCTCCCCGAGGGGAACCACCCGCTTTCCGGCTTTCGGAGCCGACGTCAGTCGCCGCGGCGGACCGGGCCGAGGAGCTGCTGCTCCTTGCCCGTGGTCACCAGGCGGAGGGGACGCCAGAGGTTGCGGCCCAGAGCCACCACCTGGTCGTCCTTCAACGTCGTCAGCTGGCGCATCATCTGCGGCGGCAGGCGCCAGATGCGGGCGGCCAGTTCGGCCTGACCCGCCGGGAGGCGCTGCATCAGCACCAGGTCCGCCGCGTTGGCCGTCGCGCCCGCCTGCGGGTGCAGGTACGGGAGCACGTAGATCGTCGTCTGCCAGGGCGAGCGGGGCGGGAACAGGTCCTGCGGCGTCGGGCCGCCGTCGGTCACCACGAGCAGCGGCGCGTCCTCCGACGGCCGGGGCAGCTCGACCGGCGACAGCCGGCGGATCTGCACCAGCGGCGACGGCCGCCCGTCGCGGCTGCCGGCCGCCCGGGAGAGCACCTGCCACTCGGTCGGGCGCCCGGTCGCGACCACGACCCACGCGCCGACCGCCATCGCGCGCATGGCCACCTGGCGGGCCAGGTACAGCCCGCCCACCAGCACGATCCGGGTGGGCGTCGAGCGCAGCGCCGAGATCGTCAGCGGCTCGCCCTTCAGGCCCGAGCCCAGCACGATGCCGCCGCGGTCACCCGAGGGGCTGATGGCGTCGAGCATCGCGGCATCCACCGTGAACTCGGGCGCCACGCCGCTGTTCTGCCCGGCGTCACGGACGCGGGAAGTCATGCTGTGCCTCCGATCGGCAACGTCGCGGCGAACGCGGAGACCTGCAGCCCGCGCAGCGGGGTCAGGTCCACCCCCAGCCGCTCGGACAACCCGTGCAGCCGCTGGTCGGCGGCGTCGAGCTCACGCGGGTTCCGCGCGCTCAGCCGGACCACGCCGCGCAGCCCGATCTTGCCCTCGTCGGACGCGGGGGAGATCGACATCGCGAGCGTCGCCGACAGCGCGCGGACGCTCGTCAGCGCGTTCAGGCTGCCGGTGATCTTGCCCTTCGGCCAGCCGGTGATGGCGTAGCTCGCGTGCCCGATCCCGGCCGCCGTCACGCCGGACCAGCGTTCCTGCAACGTCACCTTGCTGGGCGAACCGGCGACGGAAGTCAGTTCCGCGGCCGAAATGCTCGCCCGCAGCAGCTCGTCGGGGTCGAGCGGCCGCGTCGGCACGCCCTGGGACTCCAGCGCGTTGCGCACCCGCGACAGGGCGCCGATCAGCGCGCGGTGGGCGCCGACGACGCCGCCGCCGCGCTCCCGGATCGCCGCCGGGCACCGCTTCGGGTCGAGCCGGATCGCCACCCACGTCGTCCGCCGCGCGGCCGCGGGCAGCGGCCCCAGCACCTCCATGTAGGAGCTCAGCGCCGGCGAGTCCGACGGCAGCGCCGCGCTGCCCGGGTAGCAGTGCCAGATCATCTGGATCGAGTCGAGGACCACACCGCGGTCCTCGAGGCAGGGCGCCAGGGCCGACAGCGGCAGGCTCGGCGCCCCGTCGGCCTGGGTGATCAACGCCGGCGCCGGCTCGACGAGCAGCACCGCCGTCCACGTGCCGTCGTTCCAGGCGAGCCCGACCTGCTGGCGCTCGTGGTCGACGCCGTGCGCGACGACGAGGTCCGGCACCGCGATGCGCAGCAGGTTCACCCGGGCGTCGTCGGGGCCGGTCACCGTGGTCTCTTCGGCGGCCATGGCCTCGACGGTGCTCGGCGGCAGCGGGTCCGCGACCCGGTCGTGCGAGCGGAAGGTGTAGCGCAGCGTCAGGCCGACCCACTGGGTGAACCAGCGGCCGCGCCAGCGCAGCAGCGCGACGATGAGGGCGAAGGCGAGGATGCCGATCGCGACGTACTTCAGCGACATGTCGATCGCGAGCAGCACGAGCCCGATCGCGAGGCCGACTTCGAGGACGACGAGGTTCGCCACGGGCAGCGGGCCGAGGGTGACGCCGGAGGACCGGCGCCGCGCCGGCGGGGCTACCCGAGCCGGGCCGGACGGGGGAGTGGCGGGACCGCTGTCGTCGGGCCCCTGGGGACCGCCGGGGCCGCCGCCGGGACCGCCCGGACCACCGGGGCCACCGCCTCCGGGGCCGCCAGGACCACCTGGGCCGCCGCCACCGGGACCGCCAGGGCCACCGGGACCGCCGCCACCGGGACCGCCGCCTCCGGGACCGCCAGGGCCACCGGGACCGCCGCCACCGGGGCCGCCCGGACCGCCGGGACGCCCACCGGGACCAGGTCCGCCGGGAACGGGGCCACCGGGACCACGCGGAGGCATGCCAGGGCCGCCGGGAACGCCAGGACCACCACCGGGTCCACCGGGCACCCCACCGGGGCCGCCAGGGGCACCGGGAACGCCACCAGGACCGCCCGGAGCTCCTCCCGGACCGCCGGGTCTGCCCGGCCGCGGCGGCGGGCCCGGCTGGCGACCGGGTGGCGGGGGCCCCGGCGGGCCAGGCGGACGTGGAGGAGTGGTGACGGACATCCGCGCTTTCTCTTCCCCTCGTGCTTGCTGCGTACCCGGAAGCCGGGTCCCGGGGTGCTCGACCCTAGCTTGAGTTGGTAGAAACCCCACACCAGACGGTCCCCGTACGGCTATCCTGCGGAACCGTACCGCGACGGGGAGAGCTGTAGGTCGAGAATGCCATCAACACCCACGACTAAGTCTCAGGTCCAGGCGTATCAGTTCGTCCTCCGGCGGATGCAGTCGGCGCTGGTCCGGCGGGACGCCGTGATGCTGCACGACCCGATGCGCACCCACACGCGGGCCACGATCGTGGGGGTCGTGCTGGGGGTGCTGGGCATGATCGTGTTCGTCGTCTGGGGGCTGCTCAGCCCGGCGCCGTCCGTGCCCGAAGCCGGGAACATCGTGATCGGCGAGCAGTCCGGCACCGTCTATGTGGTGGCGGGCAACCCGAAGAAGCTCATCCCGACGTTCAACCTCGCGTCGGCGCGGCTGCTGCTGCTGGCCCAGCAGAAGCAGCCGGCCGCCGGTGCCGGCGGTGCGACCGCGGCGCCCGCTCCCGCGCCGGCGAGCGCGGCGAGTGTGAAGAATCCCACGGTCGTTTCCGACGAGCAGCTGAAGAACATTCCGCGCGACAAACTCACCGGAATTCCGGACGGTCCGCAGCTGATCCCGGTGGATTCCCAGCGCATTTCCCCCAATTGGTCGGTCTGCGACCAGGTTCAGCTCGAACCGTCGCTGCCGAACCCCGACACGGGCCGGACCAACACCTACGTTTTCGGCGGGATCGCGCCGGGTGGCCTCGGCACCGAGCTGGGTGAGAACGAGGCGTTGCTGGCGAAGGCCGACAACGGGAAGACGTACCTGGTCTACCGGCTGCCGAGCTCCCGGAACCGCCCGAACGCGAACACCGTGCGCGCCGAGATCGACGTCGACAACCCGAACGACGCCGTCCGGACGGCGCTGCAGCTGCCGCCGACGCCGCGGAAGATCACGCAGGGGCTGCTGAACGCGATCCCCGAGGTCGCGAAGCTCAGCCCCCCGAAGATCCAGAGCGGCCCGGCCCCGGCGGACTTCGACGGCCTGACCGCGGGCGACGTCTTCGCCACGCAGCAGGCCGGCGAGACGACGCTGAACTACTGGGCGATCACCAAGACCGGCATCCAGCGGGTGTCCAACGCGGTGGCCGACATCATCCGCGTGGCGAAGAACGGCAGCTCCGGCAAGATCCAGACGCTGGGCCTCGACAAGCTCGCCGGGGTGCACACGCTGCAGCCCACCGACCCCGACTACATCCCGGTCGACGACTTCCCGCGCTCGGTGCCCACGGTCCTCGACGCGACGAAGAACTCGTCGGTCGCGTGCCTGGGCTGGTCGCTGGTCGGCTCCGGCTCCGACCAGGACGCGCACACCTCGGTCTACGTCGACACGCAGCTGCCCGGGCAGAAGAGCACCGGGGACAAGTTCACCCCGATGACGGTGACCACGCCGGGCCCGAACCGGGTGCCGATCAACGGCTTCTACCTCAAGCCCGGGTTCGCCGCGGTCGTCCAGTCCGCCACCGGCAAGGCCAGCTTCGGCAAGGGTCAGATCCAGCTGATCTCCGACCGGGGCGTCCGCTACAGCGTCCCGGACGCGCAGACCGCGGACGCGATCGGCCTGAACAACCGGCAGCCGGCGCCCGAGTCGATCATCGGGCTGCTGCCGACCGGGGCGTCGCTGAACACCCAGGACGTGCTGCGGCAGTTCGACTCGGTGCCGATCGACCCGAACGCCGGCGCGTACCCGACCCCGAGCCAGCAGCCCGGGAACTGAGCGGAACCGCCGGCCCGCGGCAGGCGTCCCACGCCCGAAGGTCTTTCTCGTGAGCGGAGGTGCCGTGGCCGGCTTGAGGATGGACGGCGTCGTCGTCGCCCGGTACGCCGTGACGGCCGAGGCCGCCGCGGACGACCTGGACGCGGCGGCGGCCGAGGTCGGTGGCGACGTCACCGCGGAGTCCTACGGGGCGTTGGGGGCGCAGATCGGCCTGGGTGCGTCCTACGGCCGCGCCACTGGCGCGTTGCGGCGGCAGCTGGCCGACGGGGCCGAGGCGCTGCGCTCGGCCGCGGAGGCGCTGCGGCAGGTGACCGTCCGGCACAGCGGGCAGGACGCGGAAGCCGCGGAACTGATCCAGCGGGCCGGGAGGCTCGACGGATGATGGCCGAAAGCTCGACCGAGTCCATCCCGCACCCGCTGGCGGCTCCGGTGCCCGTGCCCGGCGGCGACGGCATCACGGCGGCGGCCGAGCCGTACCTGGCCTACCTCACGGACCTCGCGCGGCAGCTCGGCGTGCTCGACCCCGTCGAGACGTACTTCCGCCCGCTGCTCGGCCGCTGGGCCGACCTCGGCGCCGAGGCGGACAGCCTCCGCCGGGCCGCCTCGGTCGCGGCCGGGGTTTCGGCGCACCTGGACGACCAGCTCGGCCGGCTCGACGCGGGCTGGGAGGGCCGCGACGCGGACTCGTTCGTCGCGTACATCCGGGAGATCGGTGCCGCGGGCGGCGACCTCCGTGAGGCGCTCGACACCCTCGCCGGCGCGCTGGACGAGCTGGTGACCACGCTTCGCCAGGTGGTCGTCGACCTCGTCGAGGTGCTGGTGGACGCGGCGGAGCTGACGTCGGAGACGATGCTGCTCCCGAGCGGCGGCACCAAGCGGGCCCGGGCGCAGCTGCAGGAGACGCAGGACTCGGCGAAGGCGCTGTACGAAACGGCGCGCGACGTCATGGAGGCGTTCGACCGGCTGTGCAACGGCGTCGACGACCCCGACGCGGCTTCCCGCACCATCGAGATCCGGCACCGGTACCCGCAGGACCGCTTCAAGCTGCACGACGACGCCCTGAACGACGCGAACGAGCAGGCCACCACGGCCACCACGGCCGCGGCTTCGGCCGACGAGGTCATGACGCCGTCGGCGGCGGCCGACCCGGCGGAGGGACGCCACACGGGCGCCGCGACCCCGGACCACGGCCAGCCCGCCGACGCGCAGCCGGCCCCGCCCGCGGAGCAGAACCACAGCAGCACGTCGGGCGGAGTCCCGATGATGCCGATGATGGGCTTCGGCGCGTTCGGCTCCGGCGGCCAGGCCCGCCGCCCCTCGAAGACGCGCCCGGTCACGAAATCCTCGGACCTCTTGGGCGAGCCCGGCTTGGTGGCACCACCGGTGATCGGCGCGGACGAGAACCCGCCGCCGGACAAGAAAAAGCCGTGAATGCCACCTTGAGGGACTCGAGGTGGCATTCACGGCTTTGGTGGGTCAGCGGCGGCAGGCGTCCGGCGCGGCGCGGGTCAGCGGCGGGGGGTGTCGGACTCGGCCGGGCGGTTGCGGCGGATCGTGTGCATGACGAACAACGTGATCAGCAGCGCCACCACGCCGCCCGCCGTGCCGGCCAACGCCACGACGACCGGCGTCGAGCTGTGGTCGTTCGCCGGGGGTAGCTGGGCCATTTGCGGGGCGGGCGCCGATGCCTGGTTCCCGACCTCCGACGGCAGGACCTGCGTCAGCGCCGCCACCGGGTCGATGACCCCGTAGCCGACGAAGTTGTCGCGGCCGCCCGGGGCCGCCGGGTGCTGGGCCGTCTCCTTGATCCGGTTGATGATGCCCTTGGCGTCGAGCTGCGGGTACTTCGCCTTGACCAGCGCCGCCAGGCCCGCGACGTACGGCGCCGCGAAGCTCGTGCCCTGGATTTCGCTGGCCTTGTCACCGTTCTCGAACGTCAGGTTCGCCAGGCTGCTGGACCCTTCGGCGGGGTCGAGCGAGATGATCTTCGTGCCGGGTGCCGCGACGCCGACCCACGGGCCGTGCACGCTGAACGGCGCCACGCTGCCGAACTCGTCGATCGCCCCGACCGACAGCACGTCGTCGGCGAACCACGGGGGCGTGACGATCGTCTTCGGCTTCCGCGCGTCCGGCTGGTCGTTCTGCGGGCACGTGTCCGTCGCGTTGCCGGCGGCGGCGACGATCACGATGCCGGCCTGCGCCGCGAAGCGCACGGCCGCCTGGACCTGCTGCTCGCCCTCGGTGATCGACCCGGTGGCCGGGCGGCAGTTGTCGACCGACATGTTGATGACGTCGGCCTCGTGCCGGTCGGCGATGCCGCGGATGATCTCGGCCAGCGTCTTCAGCGTGCCCGCCGTGCCGGCCTTCTCCAGCTGACGCCCGCCGTTGGACTGCCCGGGAGACGTCTCGTCGCCCTCCGCGCTCCCGCCGCCACCGCTCGGCGGCAGTTCCGTGTTGGTCCCGGACGGCGGGTTCGTGCTCGACGACGGCGCGCCCCCGCCGGCGCTGCTCGCCGGCGGCGTCGCGGTCGAAGTGTCGGGCTCGTAGTTCTCGCTCAGCTGGCGGTAGGACACGATCGTCGCGTCCGGGGCGACGCCGACGAACCCGACTTCGGGGTTGTCCGGCTTCGCCCCGATGATCCCGGCGACTTCGGTGCCGTGACCGTCGCAGTCCTCGAGCCCGTCGGGCTGGTTCTTCGTCGGCTTCGCGACGTAGTCGCCGCCGGGCTTGATCCGGTCCTGGAACCACGGGTGCCGCGTCACGCCGGTGTCGATCACCGCGACCCGGACACCCCCGCCGGCACTGCCCGTGGCCGCCTTGACGATTTCCTGCGCCTTGGAGATCTGCAGGTACTCCTGGCCCCACGGCCGGTTCTTGATCTCGATGTTCTGGCCGAGGGTGCTGCGCTGCACGCAGCCCTTCGTCTGCTTGTACTTCTTGTCGGGCTGGCGCGAGTCCTGGACCAGCTTGCCCATGTCGACCGGCGGTGGAGCCGCGAAGTAGCCGTCGTTCGGTGCCGCCTGCGCCCACGCCGGCACCGCGAGCGTCAGCGGCGACAGGAGGCCGAGCGTGCCGGCCAGCAGAGTCGTCGTGGTCCGTCGCGTGGCGCCGGGACGCCGTGCTGCTGCCATCGGAGATTCACCCGATCCAGTCAGTTGAAGTTCAGGTGCCGCAGGGTGGTGTAGAGGTCCATCACACCGAGGGCGAGGGGCAGCACGGACGCGATGCAGATCGCTTCGATGATCTCCACCGTGCGCCGCAGCGGCGGCGAGAACCGCTGGTTCGGGAAGATCACGCCGACCACGAGCGCGCCCGCGGCGAGCAGGATCAGCAGGCCGAAGACGTAGAGCAGGCGGTTCTGGGCGCTCGCCGAGACCAGCCAGCCGATGGCGATCCCGGTGGCCGAGACCAGGCCCGTGGTGAGCAGGGCGATCGCCTGGCTGCCGTTGGCGTACGCGCGGGCGCGCAGCAGCAGGACGAGCGTCGCGACGACGCCGAGGATGATCCCGAACGCCCCGGGCGCGC
This sequence comes from Amycolatopsis sp. NPDC051045, assembly GCF_040682955.1. Lineage (NCBI taxonomy): Bacteria > Bacillati > Actinomycetota > Actinomycetes > Pseudonocardiales > Pseudonocardiaceae > Amycolatopsis > Amycolatopsis sp. NPDC051045. Next base: position 482,926 of record NZ_JBFBCC010000001.1, on the reverse strand, counting down.
TCGCGGCGATGATCGCCGAGATCGCCACCGTGGCGCCGCAGCCGACCATCAGGCCGGTCATGTAGTTGTGCGCGATCGCCGTGCGGCGCTCGATCGCCCGGTAGTCGGGGAAGCCCGAGTCTTCCTTGAGCTCCTCCGCGCTGCCCGGGACGTGCGGCAGCGGCAGTTTCGCGAGCCAGATCGTGGCGCGCGGCAGGATCGAGATGCAGGCGAGGGCGACGGCGACCGTGCCGGCCGCGATGCCGGCCGCCGGGTGCGCGACGAGCGTGCCGAACAGGAAGGCCAGCCCGCCGAAGGTGCCCGCCGTGGCCGCCGCGATGAACGTCGTGATGCCGGCGCCGATGACCATGATGCAGACCGAGGCGACGATGATCACCAGGACCGCGCCGAGCAGCAGGTTCGCCCGCAGGGAGAGCCCGGGCACGATGTAGAAGCCGCTGACGAACGCCAGCGGCAGCCCGCCCGCCGCGGCGATCAGCACGCCGGTCGGCTCCGCCTGGTACGCCTTGGCGAGCGTCGCGCCGATCGCGACGCACGCGATCGCGCCGATGCCGCCGGCGATGGCCGCGCCCAGCGCGCTGCCGCCGTAGAGCGAGCCGCTCATGAACAGCGCCACGGCCGCGGTGAACAGCGCCAGCCCGCCCGCGACGTGCCCGAAGCGGTTCGCCGTCTCCTTGGTCCACGGGCGGAAGCTGTCGGGGGACGACTCCGCGATCGCGTCGACGACGTCGTCGTACAGCGGCGGCGGCGGGTTCTCGTTGCGCTTGCGCAGCTGGAGCAGTTCGCCGTCGACCACGCCGAGAGAAGCCAGCGTGCGGCTCGGGTCGAGCGGCGCGTCCCCGAGCTTCGCCAGCGCCCAGCCGCCGTGGCGGGCACCGCCGTCCGGCGACGTTTCCTTGGCCATGTCCAGCAGCATCGGCAGCAGATCGGCCACCGCGACGTCGGCGGGCAGCGCCACGTCGATCCGGGTGGACGGCGCGACGACCGTCACCCTGCTGAAAACTGTCGTGCCCGTAGCCACTGCACTGCCCCCGCTCGGTCGATGCTGCTCCCGGGGAACTTATACCGAACCCCGGTGCGGGCATCATCGAACGTCCGAAATTCACCACCGGCCGCAGCTCACGGCCGGTACGGCCCGATTACTGTCGGTGCCCCGCCGTACACTCGTCAGGCGAGGTCAGGACGGGCTCACGAGGGCGTTACGGCATCCGCCGGAATTCCACCGCGGCGTTCGATAGGTTGTTCCGCGCACCTTGCGCACTAAACGGTGGCCGCCATCGTCGAGTTTGAATGAGGGGTCCTTCGATGAGCACGCTGCAGTTCAAGAAGTCGCCGCGGCTGGCGGCACCGCGCCCACCGGGCGGCGAGGTGCACCTCGAGCCGCCGCCCGAGGTGCCCCGGGTCATTCCCGGCAACATCGTGATGAAGGCGCTTCCGGTCGTCATGATCGTCGCGTCGCTCGGGATGATGGTCTTCATGTTCCAGGCCAGCAACCGGAACCCGATGATGATGGCCATGGGCGGCATGATGGTCGTCGGGACGCTCGGGATGATGGCCGGCGGTGGCGGCAAGGGCGGCGGCGCCAAGCGCGCCGAGATGGACGAAGACCGCAAGGACTACCTCCGCTACCTGGGCCAGATGCGCGACCGCGCCCGCGAGGCGATGGTCGACCAGCGCGCCGCGCTCGAGTGGGTGCACCCCGACCCGCAGTCCCTGTGGTCGCTGGCCGCCAGCCGCCGCATGTGGGAGCGCCGCCAGAACGACCAGGACTTCCTGCACCTGCGCGTCGGGCGCAGCTCGCACCGCCTCGCGACGCGGCTGGTCCCGCCGCAGACCGGGCCGGTCGACGAGCTGGAGCCGATCGCCACCCTCGCGCTGCGCCGGTTCGTGCGCGCGCACTCGATCGTGCCGGACCTGCCGACCCAGATCACCCTCCGCGGGTTCGCCGCGGTGAGCATGCAGGGCGACCGCGCGCTGACCCGCGGCCTCACCCGCGCGATGCTCGCGCAGCTCGTCACCTTCCACAGCCCCGACGACGTGCTGATCGCGGTCGCCACCGCGGGGCGCGCGAAGGAGGAGTGGGAGTGGGCGAAGTGGCTCCCGCACGCCCAGCACCCGACGCTGGCCGACGGCATCGGCCAGCTCCGCATGATGGCCGGTTCGCTGGCCCAGATCGAAAACTGGCTCGACGAAGAGCTGCGTGACCGCCAGCGCTTCTCCCGCAACGCCACCCCGGCGCCGGACCAGCCGCACGTCGTGATCATCATCGACGACGCCGAGGTCACCCGCGAGGAGCAGATCCTCCTCGAGGAGGGCCTGGTCGGCGTCACGCTGGTCGACCTGTCCGACTCCCTCGGCAACCTCGCCGCCCGCCGCGGTCTCCGGCTGGTCGTGGAGGCCGACAGGCTGGGCGCGCGCAGTGCCGGCGGCGTCGAGTGGTTCGGCCGCCCGGACACCCTCAGCCTGGTCGAGACCGAGTCGCTGGCCCGGCTCATCTCGCCGTACCGCGTCGGCGGCGCCGCGGGCCAGGACGTCGGCGACGAAGAGCCGCTGCTGTCCAACCCGTCGCTGCTGGAACTGCTCGGCATCCCGGGCGACCCGATGACCTTCGACGTCCAGCAGGCGTGGCGGCCGCGGCCGATCCGCGACCGCTACCGCGTGCCGTTCGGCGTGGGGGAGTACGGCCAGCCGGTCGAGCTGGACATCAAGGAAGCCGCCGCCGAAGGCATGGGCCCGCACGGTCTCTGCATCGGGGCGACCGGTTCCGGCAAGTCCGAGTTCCTCCGCACCCTGGTGCTGGGCCTGCTGGCCACGCACTCGTCGAGCACGCTGAACTTCGTCCTCGTCGACTTCAAGGGTGGCGCGACGTTCATGGGCCTGGACAAGGCCCCGCACGTTTCCGCGGTCATCACGAACCTCGCGGACGAAGTCACGCTCGTCGACCGCATGAGGGACGCGCTGGCCGGCGAGATGAACCGGCGCCAGGAGGCGCTGAAGAACGGCGGCAACTTCAAGAACGTCTGGGAATACGAGAAAGCGCGCGAAAACGGCGCCGACCTCGACCCGCTGCCGGCGCTGTTCATCGTCTGCGACGAGTTCTCCGAGCTGCTGTCGGCGAAGCCGGACTTCATCGACCTGTTCGTCGCCATCGGCCGGCTGGGCCGGTCGCTGCAGATGCACATGCTGCTCGCCTCGCAGCGCCTGGAGGAAGGCAAGCTGCGCGGCCTGGACTCGCACCTGTCGTACCGGATCGGCCTCAAGACGTTCTCGGCGGCGGAGTCCCGCGCCGCGATCGGCGTGCCGGACGCGTTCGAGCTGCCGTCGGTCCCCGGTGGCGGGTACCTCAAGTACGACACGTCGACCCTGGTGCGGTTCAAGGCGTCCTACGTCTCGGGCCCGTACCGGCCGGCCGGCCTCAAGGTGGCGGGCCCGGCGGCGACCGTGGTCCGCGCGGACAAGCGGCCGCAGCTGTTCGTCCCGGACTTCGTCGAGCTGCCGAAGGAGCCGGAGCCGCAGTTCGTCGAGGCGGCCCCGAAGGAAGAGCAGCGGCAGCCCGAAGAGGCGGTCGAACCCAGCGAGCTCGACGTCATCGTGTCGCGACTGGTCGGCCAGGGCCCGCCGGCGCACGAGGTGTGGCTGCCGCCGCTGAAGGACCCGAACTCGCTCGACACCCTGCTGCCCAACCTGAACCCGACCGAAGACCGCGGCCTGTCCCCGGTGGGCTTCTTCGGCAACGGGCGGCTGCAGGTGCCGCTGGGCATCATCGACCGGCCGTACGAGCAGCGCCGTGACCCGCTCTGGGCGGACTTCTCCGGCGCGGCCGGCCACGGCGTGATCGTCGGCGGCCCGCAGACGGGCAAGTCGACCATGCTGCGGACGCTGATCATGTCGATGGCGCTGACGCACACGCCGGAGGAAGCCCAGTTCTACTGCCTCGACCTCGGTGGTGGCACCTTGTCGGGGCTCGCTGACCTGCCGCACGTCGGTGGCGTCGCGGTCGCGCGGCGCGAGCCGGACAAGGCCCGCCGGATCGTGGCCGAGCTGACCACCCTGCTCACCGAGCGGGAAGGCCGGTTCGGGGCGATGGGCATCGACTCGATGACCGAGTTCCGCAACCGCAAGCGCCGCGGGGAGATCCGGCCGGACCAGGACCCGTTCGGCGACGCGTTCCTGGTCGTCGACAACTGGCGGGCCCTGCGCGACGACTTCGAAGAGCTCGAAACCTCGATCACCCGGCTCGCCACGCAGGGTCTGTCCTACGGCGTGCACGTGATCATCGCCGCCAACCGGTGGGCCGACATCCGGCCGGCGATCAAGGACATGCTGGGCACCCGGTTCGAGCTGCGCCTCGGTGACCCGACCGAGTCGGACATCGACCGGCGCGTCGCGGTGAACATCCCGGCGGGGCGGCCGGGCCGGGGCCTGACCCGCGAGAAGCTGCACATGCTGGGCGGCCTGCCGCGGATCGACGGCTCCAGCGACCCGGAGACGATCGCGGCCGGCGTGGCCGACGCGGTGGCGAAGATCAAGGCCGCGTGGCGCGGCCGCGTCGCGCCGCAGGTCCGCCTGCTGCCGGAGCTGATCACCTACGAAGACGTCCTCAAGCTCGACACCGCGCGGGACTCCAAGCTCATCCCGATCGGTGTCAACGAAGAGGACCTGCAGCCGATCTACATCGACTTCAACGCCGAACCGCACTTCTACGCCTTCGCCGACGGCGAGTCGGGCAAGACGAACCTGCTGCGGCAGATCGCCCGGGGCATCTCGGAGCGCTACACCGCCAAGGAAGCGCTCATCCTGCTGGTCGACTACCGGCGCACGATGCTCGGCTTCATCCAGGGCGACTCGCTCCTCGGGTACGCGGTCTCGGCCGCGCAGCTGGAGAGCATGGTCGGCGACGTCTTCAACTCGATGACCCGGCGCCTGCCGGGCCCGGACGTCACGCAGGAGCAGCTGAAGACGCGGTCCTGGTGGAAGGGTCCGGAGCTGTTCATCCTCGTCGACGACTACGACCTGGTGGCCACCTCGAGCACCAACCCGCTGCGGAAGATCTCCGACTTCCTGCCCCAGGCCAAGGACGTCGGCCTGCACCTGGTGGTCGTGCGGCGCACCGGTGGCGCGAGCAAGGCGATGTACGACCCGATCATCGGCAAGCTCAAGGAGATCGCGGCCCCGGGCATGGTGATGAACGGCTCCCGCGACGAGGGTGCGCTGGTCGGCAACATCAAGGCGAGCGCGATGCCGCCGGGCCGGGGCAACCTGCTGACCCGCAAGAACGGCAAGCAGCTCATCCAGGTCTCGTGGATCCAGCCCGACTAGGCTGTGCCGTTCGTTCCCAATCCGACCACAGTCACGGCCGAATGGTTTCGTGGAACGGTTACGTGCTTCGGGGGTGGCGGCCTGCTTTTGGCCGGATTGGGAACAGGGCGGCGGGGCACCCGGCGGCGAAGGGTAGGTTCCTTCCCGGGGGCGCGCCCCGCCGGCCGGGCGTGGGAAATGAACACTGGGCATTCTTCGGGAGCTGCTGGTGACGGTCCGGGTTGCGGTGGACTTCGGGACATCGAGTACCTGTGTCGTCGCCTCGGTGAACGGGCGCGAGCCGCAGGTGGTGGTGATCGACGGCCAGCCGCTGATGTCCTCGGCGGTGTACGCGGCGGCGGACGGCACGCTGTTCGTCGGCCAGGAGGCCGAGCGGCAGGCGGCGGTCGACCCGTCGCGGTACGAGCCGCACCCGAAGCGGCGGATCGACGAAGGCGAACTGCTGCTCGGTGACAGCGTCCTGCGCGTCACCGATGTCGTGCACGCCGTGCTGGGACGCGCGGTCGCCGAAGCGCGCCGGCTGGCCGGCGACGCCGAGATCGACCTGCTGGTGCTGACCCACCCGGCGGACTGGGGCGCGATCCGCACCCGGCTGCTGCGGCAGGCCGCGGGCGGGCTGGCGCGCGAGGTCGCGCTGGTGCCGGAGCCGGTCGCGGCGGCGGTGTACCACGCGGCGACGTTCGCGCCGCAGGACGTGACGAACGACCGCACCGTGGAGTTCAGCGGCCGCCCCGGCGACGCGCTCGCGGTGCTGGACCTCGGCGGCGGCACGGTCGACGTCAGTGTGGTGCGGCGGCTGCCGCCGGACACCGCGCGGGACCGCGCCGGCCGTCCGCAGCGCGGTGGCTTCCAGGTGCTCGCCGCCCGCGGCGACCCCGGCTTCGGTGGTGCGGACATCGACCAGGCGCTGCTGGAGCACGTCGGTTCCCTGGTTTCCGCCGCGGACCCGGACGCCTGGCGCGAGCTCGTCGAAGGGCGCGAGCTGGTCGACCGGCGCCGGCGCCGCGTGCTGCGCCAGGACGTGCGCGGCGCGAAGGAGACGTTGTCGCGGCACGCCTACACGGATGTGCCGATGCCGCCGCCGTTCGCCGACGCGCACGTCACCCGCGAAGACCTCGAGCGGCTGATCGCGGCGCCGCTGGGCCGGGCCGTCGAGCTGACGGTCGCGGCGATCGGCGACGCCGGCCTGCGGCCGAAACAGCTCACGGCGATCTTCCTGGTCGGCGGGTCCAGCCGGATCCCGATGATCTCGCGGCTGGTGCACGAACGCACCGGTGTCGTGCCGACGAGCCTCGACCAGCCCGAGACGGTCGTCGCGCGCGGCGCGCTGCGGGCGGTGCTGGTGGATCCGGACCGCACCGGCGCGCTCCCCGGCGAAGCGATGGCGCGGCTGGGCGCGGCGCCGGGCGGCGCCCTCGGCCCGGCGGCGCAGCGCACGGAGGTCGTCCGCCCCGGCGACCTCGCCCCGCGTCCGGGGGACGCGGGGTCGCGCCCGGCGCCGCCGCGCACGCCCCGGCCCACCGGATTCCCGAACCGTGCGGCCCCGCCGCCGTCGCCGCCCCACGGGCAGCCGGCGGCCCGGCCGTGGACCCCGTCCGGGGGCCCGCCCCCCGGCGGCCCGTCCGGCAACCGGCCCGGCGGCGCCACCGCGCAGCCGGAAGAGAAGAGCCGCAAGAAGCTCTGGGGGATCGTCGGCGTCGCGGTGGCCGTCGTGGCCGCGCTCGTCGTCACCGGGTTCTTCGTGTTCGACGACTCCGAGAGCGGCCGGATACTTTCGCAGTACGACTTCAAGTTCGTCGCGCCCGAAGACTGGGTCCAGACCGACGACCGGGTCGCCGACCGCCAGGTCGTCATCCACCCGCAGGAGTCCCGCGACGGCAACGACCTCCTGGTCGCGCAGGAGTTCGTCATGGACTACGACGCGACCGCGAACCCGCAGAAGCTCGTCGACGAGCTGAACGGGATCGCCGAAAACCGGCCGGACCGCTGGAGCGCGATCAACCCGAACCTGTCCTACGCCGGCAAGACGGTGATCGGGTACCACGAGACCAAGCCGGACCGGCCCGATCTCCAGGTCGACTGGTACGTCGTGGCGAAGGGCCGCATCCGGGTCCACGTCGGCTGCCAGTACGCCACCGCCCCGCTGCGGGAGCGGGTCGGTGCCGCCTGCGCGCAGGCCGTGCGCACGGTGGAAATCCTCAACTGAGAGGAGGGCACGCGGTGCCGTCCGAAGAATTCGAAAGCGCCGCGGCGTCCTTCAAGCGGATCGGTCAGGATGCGGTGACGCACGCGCGGCGCGTCGCCGGGAACGCGAAGGCGCGCAACCAGCGGCACCACAGCGAAAACGCCGATCTCCTGAAGCGGAGCGGACGCGGCGCGAAGACCGGCGATCCGACGCCCGGCACGCTGCGCGCGGCCGCCGAACGGTTCCGCCGTGCCCGGGGGCTGTCGGTTCCGGTCGTTCCCGATCCGGTTCCTTCCCGTTCGCAATCTCCGGTCCGGACCCCTCGACCGGGTGACGACGACGAAGACTTTTCCCAGATGCGAATCATGCAACGCGATCAGTGAAATCGGGCCGCCGGTCGCTGTGCGCGTGCTAATCCTGCTGGTGGGGACGGCGTTTTCGGGTGCTGCGCCCCTGGTTCGGCGCGTTCCCCGCATACCCACGGCGACCGGTTCCCGGCCTGGGCGTTAACGCAAGCAACTACTTCCGGGCAAACGACGACAAGGGGGAACCGGACGTGGCAGTGTCTGCGTCGTAGGGCCGTACGAACGAACAAGCTTGGTTACGGCCAACCATCACTTCACAGAAGGGGGTCCCGGCATGAGCGGCGGGCCAGGATTTCAAGGGACAGTTGCGCAGTTCACCGACGCCGAGGGCAGGGTGACCGAGGTTCGCGCCCAGATGGACCGGAACCTCTCGACGCTGCGCGACCGCATCGAGGCCACCCGCGCCGGCTGGCGGGGTGAGGCGCAGAAGGCGTTCGACCACGTGATGCTGCGCTTCGACGAGGACGCTCGTGGCATGAACCAGGCGCTGCAGCGCATTGGTGAGCTGCTCCGCGAGGCCGGCTCCAAGTACGAGCGTTCCGAGCAGCAGCAGCAGGAGATCCTCGGCGCCGTGAACCGCGGCTTCGACGCTCTCGGCTGAACATCTCCCGAATCTTTCCCGACCGTCCAGCATCTTCAGCTCAAAAGGAGTAGGCCATGTCCGACGCCGGCATTGTCGTCAATTATGCCACCATCCGCGCGGCCGCGGACGACTGCACGCAGACCGGGGGTGAGCTGCAGGCCGCGTTCGACCGTCTCAAGGACGACCTCAAGCCGCTGGTCACCACCTGGACCGGTTCCGCGAAGGAGCAGTACGACCAGGCCCAGCGCAACTGGGACCAGAAGTTCGAGGACCTGAAGCAGGTTCTGGCGCAGATCGCCGCCGCCCTGCCGCAGATCGCCGACGGTTACCAGTCGACGGACAACGCCGTCGAAGGCCTGTTCTGAGCCGGTAGTCCCGGAAACCACGGCGGGCCCGCACTCCGGTGCGGGGCCCGCCGTTTTCTGTTGACGGGCAAGGAAAGTCAGTGCGGGGCGCCGACCTCGTACTCGGGCCGGTCGTTGAGGACCCGCACGGTCACCTTCTTCTGCTGCCCGCCGATCGTCACCGTGCAGTCGAAGGTCGTGCCGTTCGTCGCGGCTTCGTTCGCCGGGCACTGCGCGTTCTTCACGTCGGGCTCGCCGTAGTTCTCGTTCAGGACCTTCACCACACCGTCCTGAAGGGACTGTTGCTCCAGGACGTCCCCGCGGAACGCGCCCAGCAGCCACGCGGTCCCGCCGCCGACGGCGAGCACCAGGACCGCCGCCGCGGCGATCAGCAACGGCTTCTTCGACTTCGGCTTCTTCTCCGGCTCGACGGCGAAAGCGCCGAGACCGCCGTACTGCGCCGGCTGGAACCCGCCGCCGTACTGCTGCTGTTGCGGCCCCTGGCCGGGCGTCGGCGGCTGCTGCGGCGTCGGCTGGGACGGTGGCGACCACGGCCCGCTGTTCGGCTGCCCCGGCTGCCACGGTCCCGAGAACGACCCCGTCGTGCCGGGCTGCGGCGCCTGGTTCCACTGGCCGGTGTAGGACCCGGTGGCCGGGTCGGGGTGCTGCTGCTGCCATTGCCCGGCGTGCGGGCCGGTCGCCTGCTGCTCGGGCTGCCACGCGCCGGGCTGCGGCGGCGCACCCGGCGTGCCGGGTGGGTTCGCCGGTGGCAGCCACCACTGCGGCTGCCGCGGGTCGGGTGGCTGGGTCATCGGAGATCACCTCGGGTCGTGGTCACGCGTCAGCTGCCCTGCGCTTCGCCGAGCCGGCGGTAGAACTCGTCCATCGCCGCCCGGTCCGGCAGCACCGTGATCTGGCTCGCGTCCGGCAGCTTCGGCAGGTCCTGCAGGCTCGCCTTGCCGGTGAACCGGAATTCGTACTTGAGTTCTACCTGGTGGCCGTCGCCGGCGAACTTGGCCTCCATCGCGAAGGAGACCAGGCTGCCGTCGGGGTTCAGCGTGATCGTGGCCGGGACCGCGGCCTTCTTCAGCTCCGGCCCGATCTGGTCGGTGATGCTCGGCGGCAGGATCTCGACCCTGTTCTTGACGAAGATCTCGAACGGCACGTTCACGGTCAGCGCGGTCTTGCCTTCGCCGAGGCTCTTCGCCCCGCGGACGGCGCGCTTGTCGGCCTCGTAGGCGGTCACGGTCGAGTCCGCCATCCGGCACGGGGTGAGCACCCCGCCCCAGGCGCACGGCACGACCAGGCCGGCCTCCGGCTTCGGCATCGACACCCACGCCGTCGGCGAGACGCCCTTCTGCACGTAGACCGGGCCGAGGTAGGTGTACTCGACCGTGCCGTCGGCGGGCGTGTACGTGTCGATGATCTCGTCCGGGTTCTTCAGCGAGCGGTGCCGCACGGCGCGGTTCTCCGGGGAGCCGGTGCGGGCCGAGGTGACGACGCTGTGGACCCACTTGTCGTCGAACTTGAAGTAGGCGTCCAGCGAGTTGGTGACGTCGCGCGTGTCGGTGATGGCGTCGCCGAGCTTGCCGATCACCTGTTCGAACTTGCCGCCGACGTAGTCCGCCGCGTCGTCGCCCTTCGGCAGCGCGGTGCCCGCCTTCGCCTGGCCGCAGGCGCTGACCAAGGCCAGCAGGGCGCCCAGGACGAAGATCGCCGTCGGTCGTTTCCTCATGCCGTCCCCTGCTCGACTGTGCCTCGGTCCCGGGCCCCATCCTCGCGTGTCGCGGCGACGCGTGCAGGCGCTTCCAGGGAAAACTCAGGTAGAGTCCCGGCTGCGTCCGGGCCGCCCGGAGCCTAGTATGGGCGCTTCCACCACCCCCCATGCGCGGGTGCGGTGACCGTGGGGGTATCTTCATATGTCGTTGTGCGTTGCGGCGCATCAGCGCGCTAGGCCCGCACAGAACCCACACGCAATGTTGACGACGAGGTAGACCCTTGCCCACGTACAGCCCCAAGCCCGGCGACGTCACTCGTGCCTGGCACGTGATCGACGCCGAGGATGTCGTGCTCGGACGGCTGGCGACCGAGGTCGCCACGCTGCTGCGCGGCAAGCACAAGCCGACCTACGCCCCGCACGTGGACACCGGTGACTTCGTCATCATCGTCAACGCCGAGAAGGTCGCGCTCACCGGAAACAAGCGCGAGCAGAAGTTCGCGTACCGGCACAGCGGTTACCCGGGCGGTCTGCGGAAGCGTTCGTTCGGCGAACTGCTGGACACCAAGCCCGAACACCTTCTCGAGAAGGTCGTCAAGGGCATGCTGCCGAAGAACAAGCTCGGCCGCGCCCAGGCGAAGAAGCTGAAGGTCTACGCCGGCCCGCAGCACCCGCACGCCGCGCAGCAGCCGCAGGCGCGCGAGATCACCAAGATCGCGCAGGTCGCGCAGTGAGTGAGGAACAGTCTGTGACCAGCCCCGAGACCGAGACCCCCGAGGTCGCTGAGGCCCCCGAGGCGACCGAGACGGGCGCCGTCGAGACCAGCGAGACGCCTGCTGCGACCAGCGAGACTCCCGCCGCGACCAGCGAGACGCCTGTCGCCACGAGCGAGACGCCTGCTGCGACCAGCGAGACCCCCGTCGCCACCAGCGAGAGCACCGCTGCGCCGCGTCCGTCGCGCGCCGCGGGTGGCAACGCGCAGACCGTCGGCCGCCGCAAGGAAGCCGTCGTCCGCGTACGCGTCGTGCCGGGCACCGGTCAGTTCAAGCTCAACGGCCGCACCCTCGAGGAGTACTTCCCGAACAAGGTGCACCAGCAGCTCATCAAGGACCCGCTGGTCCTGGTCGAGAAGCCGGACTCGTTCGACATCTTCGCCAACCTGCACGGTGGCGGCGTCTCGGGTCAGGCGGGCGCGCTGCGCCTGGCGATCGCCCGTGCGCTCATCGAGGTCGACGCCGACGACCGCCCGGCCCTCAAGAAGGCCGGCTTCCTGACCCGTGACGCGCGCGCCACGGAGCGGAAGAAGTACGGCCTCAAGAAGGCCCGCAAGGCCCCGCAGTACAGCAAGCGCTGATCGCGCCCCGAGGCGCAACCCACCGGAGCGCCCATCCGTCCATCGGATGGGCGCTCCGGCGTTTTTGCCGGGTGTTCGTGTCGGTTCCGGGCTTGTGTCATTTCCAAGACGGGGAGCGACATCCCGGGGTGGGGGAAGGCGGCCCGCACGGGTCGCTACGTTTGTCGTGGTGGCTGCGCTGCCGCAGCCGCACTGAGGAGGTCGATCGATGGCACGCCTGTTCGGGACCGACGGGGTCCGTGGCCTGGCCAACGCCGAGCTGACGCCGGAGCTGGCGCTGGCGCTGGCGGCCAGCGCCGCCCGCGTGCTCGCCGCGCACGACCGCTCGCACCGGCCGGTCGCGGTCGTCGGCCGCGACCCGCGCGCCAGCGGTGAGATGCTCGAAGCCGCGGTCGTGGCGGGCCTCACGTCCGCCGGGGCCGACGTGCGCCGCGTCGGCGTCCTGCCCACGCCGGCCGTCGCCTACCTGGTCGGCGCGCTCGAGGCCGACCTCGGCGTGATGATCTCCGCCTCGCACAACCCGATGCCCGACAACGGCATCAAGCTCTTCGCCGCGGGCGGGCACAAGCTCCCCGACGGCATCGAGGACGAGATCGAAGCCGGCCTCGCGGCCGGCAAGGTCCGCCCGACGGGCGCCGGTGTGGGCCGCGTCACGGACGTCGAAGACGCCCTCGACCGCTACGCCACCCATCTGCTCGACGTCACGCCGCACCCGCTCGCCGGGCTCAAGGTGGTCGTCGACTGCGCCAACGGTGCCTCCGCCGCAGCCGCGCCGGAGATCTACCGCCGGGCCGGCGCCGAGGTCGTCGCGCTCCACGCCGACCCGGACGGCATCAACATCAACGAGCACTGCGGCTCCAACCACCCGGAGAAGCTGCGCGAGGCGGTCGTCGCCCACGGCGCCGACCTCGGCATCGCGCACGACGGCGACGCCGACCGCTGCGTGGCCGTCGACTCCGCCGGCGAGCTGGTGGACGGGGACCAGATCATGGCGGTCCTGGCGCTCGCGCTGGCCGAGTCCGGCGAGCTGGCCAAGGACACGCTGGTCGCCACCGTGATGAGCAACCTCGGCCTGCACCTGGCCATGAAGGCGCACGGCATCCACGTCGTCACGACCGCGGTCGGCGACCGGTACGTCCTCGAGGAGCTGCGGGCCGGCGGGTTCGCGCTCGGTGGCGAGCAGTCCGGCCACGTCGTGCTCCCGGCGCACGCCACCACCGGCGACGGCCTGCTCACCGCGCTCCGCCTGATGAGCCGCATGGCCGAGACGGGCAAGTCCCTGGCCGACCTGGCGGCCGTGATGAACCGGCTACCGCAGGTGCTGGTCAACGTCCGGGTCGCCGACAAGGCCGCGGTCGCCGGTTCCTCCGAGGTCCGCGACGCCGTCGGCGCGGTCGAGGCCGAGCTGGGCGAGGAAGGCCGGGTGCTGCTGCGCCCGTCCGGCACCGAACAGCTGGTCCGCGTGATGGTCGAGGCCCCGGCGCAGGCGATCGCCCAGGCCGCGGCCGACCGCCTGGCCGGCGTCGTCTCAGCGGTTTCCTGACGGGAGGGTGACCACGGCCTTCGCCAGGCCGTGGAACACCGGGTGGGTCTTCCACCGCACTTCGCCCACCCGGCACCCGCCGTGCAGGACTTTCGCCAACGCGCCCAGCGCGATCTCGCCCTCGGCCACCGCGACCCCGGAGCCGGGGCACGCGTGGCGGCCCAGACCGAACGGCAGGCCGTCGGCCAGCGAGATCGCCACCGGGCCGTCCGGGCCGAAACGCAGCACGTACCGGGCCGGGCAGATCGCCGTCGCCAGCTCGCGCACACTCCGCGGCTCCGGCGCCGAAGCGAGCTCCAGCCCGGCGCAGGCCAGGAAGTTCAGCGAGTTTTCGTAGGCCGCGTGCGCGAGCACGACCGGGGTGAACATCAGCTCGTCGTCGTCGAGCCGCCCGGCCGCGTGCGCCGCACGCAGGGCCGTCAAGCCGCCCGGCCCGGCCGGGGCCCGGCTCAGCTGCACCGCCAGCCGGAACGCGGCCGCCTGCCCCGCCCGGTCGGTGCCGCCGAAGACGTCGAGGTTCGCCGTCGTGGCCTCCAAGCGGTCCAGGAACGCGTCGTCGAGGTCCAGGCCCAGCACCGCCGCCGTCACCGAACCCGCGATCGGCCGCGCGAAGTCGCGCACCAGGTCGAACGCCGGGCCCAGCCCGGCCACCACGGTTTCGATCCCGGCTCGCAGGGCTCCGGGGAACGGTTCCAGCCCGGCGATGATCTCTCTCAGCACCCCGCGCACCCGTGCGTGGTCTTCGCCGTCACGCAGGAGCAGGCTGGGGGAGCCGCCGCCCGGATCCGACGTCAGCTCGCGAGCGCGCAGGGCCCGCGCGCTCGCGTCACGTCCGGACACCACGCGGATGCCGTGCCGTTCGAACTCCTCCATCGCCGCACACGGTAGGGCAGGATGAGTCCGTGCCGCCCGCAGCAGTCCCGGACGAGGTCCTGACCACGCCGCTCACGGGCTACCTGCTCCGCAACGCCGCCGAGGACCGCCCCGCGTTCACCTGCCGCACCTTCCCGGGACCGGCCGACCACACCCTGACCTGGCCGCGGCTGCTCGCCCGCGTCCGCGGGGTCGCCCGCGAGCTGCGACGCTTCACTCGCCCGGGTGACCGCGTGGCGATCGTCGCCCGGCAGGACCTCGACTACGTCGTCGCTTTCCTCGGCACGCTCTACGCGGGCCGCGTCGCGGTGCCGCTGTCCGTCCCGATCGGCCGCACGAGTCGCGCCCGGATCGAGTCGGCCTTCGCGGACGCCACCCCGACGGCCTGCTTGACCTCGAAGAACCTCGTGGAGAAGGTCCCGTCGCCGCCGGCCGTCGTGCTCGCCGTCGAGGACATCGAGCCCGCCGACGCCGAGCCGCCCGCCGCGGTGGCGATGACCGATCCGGCGTACCTGCAGTACACCTCCGGCTCGACGCGCCGCCCCGCCGGCGCGGTGATCTCGCACCGCGCGCTGGTGGCCAGCTGCTGGCAGACCACGCGGTGCTACCACGCCGACGCGTCGACCCCGCTGGCCGGCTGGGTCCCGTTCTTCCACGACATGGGCCTGGTTCTGCTCATCGCCACGCCCGTCTTCCTCGGGTCGCGGTCGGTGTTCTTCACGCCGATGGAGTTCGTGCGCGACCCGCTGCGCTGGATCCGGCTGCTGGCCGAGCACCCGGGTGTCATCAGCGCCGCGCCCAACTTCGCGTTCGACCTGGCTTCCGAAGCGGCAGGGGACCTCGAAGCCGTCGACCTCTCGCGCGTGAACTCGGTGCTGAACGGCAGCGAGCCGGTCCGCGCGGCCACCGTCGAGGCCTTCGAACGGGCCTTCGCCCCGTTCGGGCTGCCGCGCGCGGCGCAGAAACCGGCTTACGGATTGGCCGAGGCGACGGTGTTCGTCACGAGCGCGGGCGACGAGGGCCCCACCGTGCGGACGTTCGACGACGGCGAGCCCCGCGTGTCGGTCGGTCGGCCGTACGGCCAGCGGATCCGCATCGTCGACGAAGAGATCTGGGTCTCCGGTCCCAACGTCGCCGACGGTTACTGGGGCCGGCCGGACGACGCTGACACCTTCACCGAGGACGGCTGGCTGCGCACCGGCGACCTCGGGTTCGTCCACGACGGACTGCTGTACGTCGCCGGCCGGCTCAAGGACCTGATCATCGTCGACGGCCGCAACCACTACCCGCAGGACATCGAGGCGACGGTCGAGGCCGCGCACCCGAGCGTCCGGCGCGTCGCCGCGTTTGCCGTGCGGGACGGCCGCGGCGAAGGCGTCGCCGTCGTCGCCGGGTGCACCGCGCCGGACGAGTCGGTCGAGACGGCCGTGCGGCGGGCGGTCTCGGCTGGCCACGACCTGCCGCTGCGCGCCCTGTGGCTGGTGCGGCCGGGCGAGGTGCCGCGGACTTCCAGCGGCAAGGTCTCCCGCGCCGCGGCCCGCGAGCGCTGGTGGGGCGAGAATGAGCGGCATGGCTGACCCGGGCACCTACGTCGACCAGATCCGGCGGATCATCTGCTTCGCGCTGGAGCTCCCGCCCGAACGGCTCACCGACACCACGCCGTTCGACGACCTCGGCATGACCTCCCGGCAGCGGATCCAGCTGCTTTCCCGGGTCGAGGTGACCTACGGCGTCTCGGTCGACCTCGACGAGCTCGACCGGCTGGTGGACATCCGCGGCGTCGCCGAGGTGCTCTCCGAGGCGGTCGCGGCGCAGCGCCTCGGAGAGTAGGTCCCGGGCGGGTGCACTTCGCGGAAGCCCAGGTCCGGCGCCCGGGCGACCGCTAGACTCTGTGTGCATCTGCGACGGCACCGAACGGTGTCCGGGCGCGTCACAGTCTTGGAACCCGAGCCAGGGACTGTGGGATCGAAGGGGGCAGCGACCATGCCAGACGGGTATGCAGCGAGTTCGGAGGCGATGACGCGGGCGCAGATCCGCCTTGCGGACGCCGCCGACGACCCGGCGGCCGAAGCGAAGAAAGTCGCGCCGACCGAGATCGCCGCCGCGGACTTCGGCCGCGTGCACCAGGAGAGCTTCGGCAAGTACAAGGCCGGGATCGACGAGATCGGCGCGGGCATGACCGGGCTGTCGAACGCCCTCATGAACCTGGGCAGCGGGATCGGCACGGCCGGCTCCAAGTACACCTCGCAGGAAGCGAACGCCGGCGCGCAGGCGAACCAGGCCGGAGGCAACCGCTGATGGCCGAATGGGCTGACATCAAGAAGGTCCTCGACGACCCGAACGTCTCCATGGACGCGAAAACCAAGCTCATGGAGGAGTACAGCGAGGACACCTTCAACTTCAGCGATGAAGAAGAAGAGTACGCGAAGAGGTACATCGAGGGTTATTCCGACGATTTCTTCGGCAACGACTGGCTGCCGGGATCGTCCTCCGACGTCGACGAAGCGCTGAAGGAAGCGCAGCAGGAAGCGTCGGCGAAGAACCAGGAGCACCAGCGCGCGACCGACCAGCGCGACCAGGCGAAGAAGAACCTCGACGGAATCGGCACGCCGACGCTGGGGGCCGGCGCGAAGACTTCCGACGAGCTGCTCGACCAGGGCAACGTCGCGGTCGACATGCTCGCGAAGTGGACCGACGAGATCTGGAACCAGATCAAGGGCGGCGAGGGGAAAACCGATTCCCAGAAGGACCTCAAGGACAAGTTCCACGAGAACCGCGGGATCCAGTTCCAGAAGTTCCTCACCGAGGCCGACGACCTCGGCAAGGCGCACAAGGTCGTCGAAGACGCGCTGACCAAGAGCGACACCGAGCTCCAGACCCTCTTCGGGGAGTGGAAGGGCAAGGGCGCCAACGCGGCGGAGATCAAGTACGACGAGACGATCAAGCCGCACGCCAAGGAGCTGTCGCAGCAGATCGACGGGGCCGCGAAGCTGATCCCGCAGACCGTGACGCACGTCTACGACGCCGTCAAGAAGAAGGTCGACGAGGTCCTGCAGCTGCACCGCCCGGTGATCGCCGAGGCCGACATCCCGATGGCCAAGGACGTCCTCAAGATCGCCAACGGCGAAACCGAGGAGTTCGACGACTTCATGAAGGTCGCCGGCTGGATCGACGCGGTCAACGCGAAGAACAACAACCCGTCGAACCTCGCCGAGCGCCTCCAGAACGACGACTGCGGCTTCAACGACGAGAACAAGGAATACGGCCGCCAGGTCTGCCGGTACTGGCGCGACGGGGCCTTCTCGAAGGAGTACAAGGGCCTGATCAACGCCTTCAACGGCTCCTGCAAAACCGCCAAGGACACCATCGACCAGCAGTTCGGCGCGCTGGCGCGGTTCATGGACGGCTACCGCAACCAGCTGACCGAGGCGAAGAACGAGAGCAAGCCCGACACCGGCGGTGGTGACAAGGGCGGCAACACCGGCGGTGGCGACAAAGGTGGCAACACCGGTGGGGGCACCGGCGGCGGCAACACCGGTGGCGGCACCGGTGGTGGCGGCACGACGCCGTCGGCGACCGAACCCCCGAAGGCCGAGGAGCCCGCGAAGCCGGAGACGGGCACGAACCCCGTCACCGGCAAGCCGCTCGAAGTCGACCCGGCGACCGGCGAGCCGTACCCCATCGACCCGAAGACCGGCGAAGCCATCAAGGACATGGACGACACGGACACGGTGTCGGTCAAGAAGGGCGACAACACGATCACGATGTCCGAGCCCGATGCGCAGGGCAAGCAGGACATCTCCGTGGACGACGGCCAGGGCCACAAGAAGGACTACCACCTCGACTGGGGTGCCGACGACAAGGCCGAGGCCAAGGGTGCGGACGGCAAGGACGGCGCGGACAAGGCCGCCTTCGGCCCGCAGGGCAGCCAGCAGGCGGTCAAGGACGGCCAGCCGTCCGCCGACGGGTCCTACAAGCCGGGGGCGGACGGCAAGATCCACATCCAGGACGGCAACCTCAAGATCACCGCGGAGCGGCCGGAAGGACCGGACGGCCCGACGATCGTGACCGTCGACGACGGCAAGGGTGAGCCGACCACCTACACCCTGGACGAGAAGGACGACCCGAAGGCCGGCGACCTCAAGGCGGACGCCAAGCCGGGTGCCGACGGCACCACCGGTACGTCCGGCGCCGGCTCGGACATCCGGCACGACGCGAACGCGGAGTCCGCGCTGACGAAGGACCCGGCGCCGGCCAACCCCGATCCGGGCTTCACGCGCAGCGAAGCGGCCTCGGGCGGGGGCGGGTTCAGCGCACCCGGCGGCTTCGAGGGTGACCTCGGCGGCGGGGGCGGCGTCGCGGCGGAGCCCGCGGTGGCGACGGCCGACGCGGGCGCCGGGGCCGGTGCCGCCGCGAGTGCCGGTGACGCGACGACGACGGCCGGTGCGAGTGACTTCGGTTCCGCCGTCACCGGCGCCGGGTCGCCGGACTTCGCCGCTGCGGTGTCGCTCGACCCGGGCGCCCAGACCGGCACTGACACGTCGCTGCCGATGTCCGACGGCGGCGGGCTCGGTGCCACTCCGGTCGACCCCGGCCTGCACCAGGCCGCCGCGAGCTCGTCGGGCATGAGCGGGATGTCCGGCATGGGCATGATGGGCGGCATGGGCGGCGCGCCCGGCGGTGGCGGTGGCGGTGGCGACCAGCAGCGCGGGCCCAGCCAGTACCGCATCGAGGGCGGCGTGTTCGAAACGAGCGGCGCGAAGGGCCGGATCAGCGGCTCGCTCGACGACGAGGGTGACCGTTCGATCCGGTACGACCGGTGACTATGGCCGAGGAGGGGCGATGAGCAGCGCCGAAGACCGGTATCGCGCGGCGATCTCGACGATGGAGTCCGCAGCGCGGGAGCAGGACGAGCAGCGGGGGCTGCGTGAACGCCGGGTCGCCGAGGCCACCGAGCAGGCGCGCGCCGGGCTGCAGCAGGAGATGGGGGCCGCGCAGAAGTACGCCGAACACATGGACGAGCTCAACAAGCGCAAGCAGAGCGCGGGTGGCTGGGCGACGGAGAAGACGCTGGCCGACAAGTCCCGTGAGTCGCTGATGGAGTTCAGTGTCGCCGACGAGGAGGCGGACACCGGCTACACGAACTACCCGACGCCGAACTACGGAACCCCGGCCGCGGCGGTCCCGCCGCGCCCGGAACCGGCGCCGGAACCGCCGGCCGCGGCACCCGAGCCACCGCGGCGTGGACGGCACGCGCGTCCGCTCGATGACGAGGACGACTTCTCGAGCACCAGCTGGCTGGTCTGAGACCGGAAGGGCCCGTCCGCCTCAGCGGGCGGGTTCTTCTTCCCGCTCGATGGGGGCGCGCTTGACGTCCGCCTCGAGCAGGGGCCGGTACTTGTCGGTGCCGGTCAGGTGGGTCAGGAAGAAGGCCGTGAACAGCGCGCGCGTGAGCTGCTGCGTCTTGCGGTGCGGCTTGCCGTGCAGGAACAGCTGAGACCAGTGCCTGCCCTCGGTGACGCCCAGGTGCGACGCCTTGCCGAGGAAGCGCAGCTGGACGTCGTCGCCGCCCCAGGCGCCCGCGATCGCTTCGGCGTGCGCGACGGCGGGGGCGACCAGGTCGGCCTCGGCGGCGAGGTGCAGGCCGGGAACGGTGATGGTCTTCGCCGACTCGGTCGCCGGCGGCAGCGTCTGGGCGGCGGTGATGGTGGCGACCGCCTTGATCCGCGGCGTCGCGGACCCGGCGTCCTGCGCGGCGGCGAGGACGGCGGACCCGCCACCGGTCGAGTGCCCGGCGAGGCCGAGCTTGGCGGGGTCGACGCTGATGCCGTCCGGGCCGAGCCGCACGGTGGTGACGACGTCGAGGGTGGTCAGCAGATCGGCGGCGAGCAGCCGGTGCGACGGCAGCGGCCCGCGCTGCGTCGCCGGCGCGGCGGCGACGATGCCCCAGCTCGCGAGGTGGCGCAGGAGCTGCCGGTACCGATCGGGCGGCTGCAGCCAGCCGTGCCCGAAGGCCACGGCCGGCAACCCGAGCCCGGCGCGCGGCGTGAAGACCACGCCGGGCAGGCCGACCAGGGCGAGGTTGCCCCGCAGGACCTCGTGCGGACCTGGGTGCGTCAACTCCGCGAGCAGCTGCTTGGGCTTGCTGGCCATGGCCGGAACCCTACTGTGCGGACCCGGCCGGGGCTCGTCCGCCGCCCCGGCGTGCCGCCCGGAGCCACGACACCGGCCGGCTCGCGTACCCGGCCGGCCGACTCGCGTACCCGGCCGGCCGACTCGCGTACCCGGCCGGCCGGGTCGCGTACCCGGCCGGCCGGGTCGCGTACCGGCAGGGTCGGTTCGCCAGCCGACCCTCCCGGCACGCGCCCCGGCCCTCCGGGTCCGCCGGGCGATCCGCATTGGTCCGGACCACAGTGGACGGTGTTCGCGCAGGTCATCGGCCCTTCTTGGACCCCGTCAACCGCGTCTGTGTCCCTCGTTAGGCTGGTGCGCGTGTGTGGAATCGTGGGATATGTCGGGCACCGCCCGGCGCTGGACGTCGTCCTCGGTGGGCTTCGGCGGATGGAGTACCGCGGTTACGACTCCGCCGGGGTCGCGGTCCTCGACGGCGCCGGTGCGCTGACCGTCGAGCGCAAGGCGGGCCGGCTCGCCAACCTGGAAGGCCGGCTCGACGAGGTCGGCCGGGAGAACTTCGGCGGCACCGCCGGCATGGGGCACACCCGCTGGGCCACCCACGGTGCGCCGATCGACCGCAACTCGCACCCGCACCGGGACGCCTCGCAGCGCGTTGCCGTCGTGCACAACGGCATCATCGAAAACTTCGCCTCCCTCCGCGCCGAGCTCGAAGCCGACGGCGTCGAGATGGCCAGCGACACCGACAGCGAGACCGCCGCCCACCTCATCGCGCGGGCGTACACCGAAGGCGACACCAAGGGCGACTTCACCGCCAGCGTGGCGGCCGTCTGCCGCCGCCTCGAAGGCGCGTTCACCCTGGTCGTGACGCACGCCGACCACCCGGACACCATCGTGGCCGCGCGCCGGTCTTCGCCGCTGGTCGTCGGGGTCGGCGAGGGGGAGCACTTCGTCGCCTCCGACGTCGCCGCGTTCATCGAGCACACCCGGGAGGCCGTCGAGCTCGGCCAGGACCAGCTCGTCGTCATCACCCGCGAGGGCTACGACGTCCTGGACTTCCACGGCGACGCGGCCCAGGCCAAGCCGTTCACCGTGGACTGGGACCTGTCGGCCGCCGAGAAGGGCGGCCACGAGTACTTCATGCTCAAGGAGATCGAGGAGCAGCCCGAGGCGCTGGCCAACACGCTGCGCGGGCACTTCGAGTCCGGCCGGATCATCCTCGACGAGCAGCGCATCTCCGACCAGGACCTCCGCGACGTCGACAAGGTCTTCGTCGTCGCCTGCGGGTCGGCCTACCACTCCGGCCTGGTCGCCAAGTACGCCATCGAGCACTGGACGCGCCTGCCGGTCGAGGTGGAGCTGGCGTCGGAGTTCCGCTACCGCGACCCGGTCCTCGACCGCGACACGCTGGTCGTCGCCGTCTCGCAGTCCGGCGAGACGGCGGACACGCTCGAAGCCGTCCGGCACGCCCGCGAGCAGAAGGCGCGTGTCCTGGCCGTCTGCAACACCAACGGCGCGCAGATCCCGCGCGAGTCGGACGCCGTGCTCTACACGCACGCCGGGCCGGAGATCGGCGTCGCGTCGACCAAGGCGTTCCTCGCCCAGATCGCGGCCAACTACCTGGTCGGCCTCGCGCTGGCGCAGGCCCGCGGCACGAAGTACCCGGACGAGGTCGCGCGCGAGTTCGCCGAGCTGGAGGCCATGCCCGCGGCCGTCCAGAAGGTACTGTCCACTGTGGATCAGGTGCGCGACCTCGGCCGCCGGATCGCGGACTCGAAGGCGATCCTGTTCCTCGGCCGCCACGTCGGCTTCCCGGTCGCCCTCGAAGGCGCGCTGAAGCTCAAAGAACTCGCGTACATGCACGCCGAGGGCTTCGCCGCCGGCGAGCTCAAGCACGGCCCGATCGCGCTGATCGAAGAGGGCCTGCCGGTCGTCGTCGTGATGCCGTCGCCCAAGGGGCGCGCGGTGCTGCACTCGAAGCTGGTGTCGAACATCAGCGAGATCCAGGCGCGCGGCGCCCGCACGATCGTCATCGCCGAAGAGGGCGACGAGACGGTCCGGCCGTTCGCCGACGAGCTCATCGAGGTCCCCGCGGTGCCGACGCTGCTGCAGCCGCTGGTGTCCACGGTGCCGCTGCAGGTGCTGGCCGCGGAGATCGCCCGCGCCCGCGGGTACGACGTCGACAAGCCGCGTAACCTGGCGAAGTCCGTTACCGTGGAATAACACAGCGTAAGAGCGGGGGCCGAGCCGTGCAGGGAATCTGGACCACGGAACGGATTCGCGAGGCGGAGGGGCGGGCGTTCGCCGTCACGCCCGAAGGCGAGCTGATGCGCCGGGCGTCCTTCGGGCTCGCGGTGCAGATCGCGGACCTGCTCGAAGACCACACCGGCGGGGTGTCCGGACGCCGGGTCGTCCTGCTCGTCGGCTCCGGGGACAACGGTGGTGACGCGCTGTGGGCCGGGGCCTTCCTGCGTCGGCGCGGCGTCGCCGTCACGGCGATCCTGCTCAGTCCCTCGAAGGCGCACCCGGCCGGGTTGGCGGCGTTGCGCCGGGCCGGGGGCCGCGTGGTGCCCGCCCCGGACGGTCCACAGTGGATCGCCCGCGCCGACGTCGTGGTCGACGGGATCATCGGGATTTCCGGGAAGGGCTCGCTGCGGCCGGACGCCGCGCGGCTCGTGGAGCTCGTGGAAGCGCCGATCGTGGCGGTCGACCTGCCCAGCGGCGTCGACCCGGACACCGGCGCGGTCGACGGCCCCGCCGTGCGCGCGACCCGGACGGTGACCTTCGGCGCGCTCAAGCCGGTGCACGCGCTGGCGCCGTCGTGGTGCGGCGAGGTCGTGCTGGTGGACATCGGCCTCGAGCTGGCCGATCCCGACCTGCGGCGGCTCGACATCGTCGACGTCGCGGCGGCGTGGCCGGTCCCGGGACCGGAGGACGACAAGTACAGCCAGGGGGTCGTCGGCGTCGCGGCGGGCTCGGCGACGTACCCGGGCGCGGCGGTGCTGGCCGCGGGCTCGGCCGTCCGCGCGACCTCGGGCCTGGTGCGGTACGCGGGGCACGCGGCGGACGTCGTCCGGGCGCAGTGGCCGGAGATCATCGCGACCGGCACGGTGGCGGACGCGGGCCGCGTCCAGTCGTGGGCGGTCGGCCCGGGCATCGGCACCGGCTCGGAGGGTCGCGAGGTCCTGCGGCACGTGCTCGGCCAGGGCGTCCCGGTGTGCGCGGACGCCGACGCGACGACGATCATCGCGAAGTCCCCGGAGGTCCTCGACGCGCGTGACCCGGACACGCCGCTGGTCCTGACCCCGCACGCGGGCGAGTACGAGCGCCTGATGGGCCGCAAGCCGGGCGCGGACCGCGTGAGGGCGGCGCGCGAAGCCGCGAAGAAGTACGACGCCGTGGTGCTGCTGAAGGGGCACGTCACGGTGGTCGCGGCCCCGGACGGCCGGGTCGCGGTGAACACGCCCCGAGGAGCCTGGCTGGCGACGGCGGGCTCGGGCGACGTGCTGTCCGGCCTGGTGGGAGCGGTGCTGGCGGCGGGCTTGGACCCGTGGCTGGCCGCGGCGGCCGCGGCCCACGTGCACTCGCTGGCAGGGGCAATCGCGGCGCAGAACGCCCCGACCTCGGCGTCCGGTCTGGTCCACGCGATCCCGGAGGCCATCCGGTCGATCCGCTCGCTAACGTCCTGAGAAGACTTATCGAGTTCTCTGTTAACTTCGGGCGATAGATCTGGTAAGAATGCCGTGTGAGCGGCGGCACAGGAGCGGGAGACCGGAAGACCCGGCCCTCCGACGCCGTCGTCGAGCAGCGGCGGCAGGACATCCTCGACTACGTCATCGAGGAGGGCGAAGCACGCATCGACGACCTTACCGCCCGCTTCAAGGTCAGCCTGATGACCATGCACCGCGACCTCGACGACCTGGCCGAACGCCGGCTCCTGCGCAAGCTCCGCGGCAAGGTCGAGGCCTACCCGGCCCTCACCATCGAGACCGCCGCCCGCTTCCGGGACACCCTCCACCACGGCGAAAAAGAGGCCCTCGGCGACGCGGCCGCCAACCACGTCCAGCCCGGCCAGACCGTCTTCGTCGACGACTCCACCACCCTCCTCCCGCTGGTCAAGCGGCTCGCCGAGATCGACGCCCTCACCGTCGTCACCAACTCGCTGCACGCCGCCCGCCTGCTCGGCCCGAAAAACGACGTCGTGCTCGCGGGGGGCCGCTACAGCTCCGAGTACGACTCCTGCGCCGGCCCCGAGGTCATCAACCTGCTCGACAGCATCCGCGCCGACGTCTCGTTCGTCTCGGTCACCGCCGTCGCCGTCGGGCGCCTGTTCCACCCCGATCGCGACTACGCCGAGCTCAAGAAGGCCGCGCTGAAGGTCGCGAACCACAACGTCCTGGTCGTCGACCACTCGAAGTTCGGCCGCACCGCCACCTACGCGCACGGCGACGTCGGTGACTACGACCTGCTGATCACGGGCCAGGCCACGCCCACCGAGGAGATCGAGGCCGCGCTCAACGCCGGTACCGCGATCGAGATCGTCGAACACGTCGCAGAGGGGCAGCCCTATGACAGCTGAACTGGTCGCCGGCATCGACTCGTCCACCCAGTCGACCAAGGTCGTCGTGTGTGACGCCGAAACCGGCGAGATCGTCCGCACCGGCCGCGCGCCGCACCCCGACGGCACCGAGGTCGGCCCCGCCGCCTGGTGGGACGCGTTCCGGGAGGCGACGAACGGCCTGCTCGACGGCGTCAAGGCCATCGGCGTCGGTGGTCAGCAGCACGGCATGGTCACGCTGGACGAAAACAACGACGTCGTCCGGCCCGCGCTGCTGTGGAACGACACCCGCTCCGCGCAGGCGGCGCTCGACCTGATCGACGAGCTCGGCGGGCCGTCGGCCTGGGCGAAGTCCGTCGGCTCGGTGCCGGTCGCCAGCTTCACCGTCACGAAGCTGCGCTGGATGGCCGAGCACGAGCCGGAGCTCGCCGACCGCGTGACGCGCGTGCTGCTGCCGCACGACTGGCTGACCTGGAAGCTCACCGGCGGCGACCCGGTCACCGACCGCGGCGACGCGTCCGGCACCGGCTACTTCTCGCCGTCCGACAACGCCTACCGCCTCGACGTCCTGAGCCACGCCTTCGGCGGCCGGACGCCGGAGCTGCCGACCGTGCTCGGTCCGGCCGACGCCGCCGGTCACACCCCGGACGGGGTGCTCGTCTCGGCCGGCACCGGCGACAACATGGCCGCCGCGCTCGGGCTCGAACTGCGGCCCGGCGACGTCGTCGTGTCGCTCGGCACCAGCGGCACGGTGTTCGGCGTAGCGGAAGCCGGCGCGGCCGACGCGTCCGGCGAGGTCGCCGGGTTCGCCGACGCCACCGGCCGCTTCCTCCCGCTCGCCTGCACCCTCAACGCCGCCCGCGTCCTCACCGCGACGGCCGCGATGCTCGGCGCGACGCTCTCGGAGTTCGACCGCCTCTCCCTGACCGCCGAACCCGGCGCCGGCGGCCTGACCTTCCTGCCGTACCTGGACGGCGAGCGCACGCCGAACCTGCCCGGCGCCACCGGGTCACTGGCCGGGCTGACCAGGGACAACATGACCCCGGAGAACCTCGCGCGCAGTGCCGTCGAAGGCATGCTCTGCGGCCTGGCCGCCGGCCTCGACGCCGTGCGCGCGCACGGCCTCGACGTCCAGCGCGTGTTGCTGATCGGCGGGGGCGCGCAGTCGCGTGCCGTCCGCGCGGTCGCGCCGCTGGTGTTCGGCGTGCCCGTGCAGCTGCCCGAAGTCGCCGAGTACGTCGCGATCGGCGCGGCGCGGCAGGCGGCGTGGGCCCTGTCTTCGTCGGCGCAGTCTTCCAGTGCGGAACCCCCGTCCTGGCAGGAAAACCAGAAGCTCCGGCTCGAGCTGGACGAGCCGACCGAGGCGCAGCGCGCCGAGGGCCACCGGATCCAGCAGCGCCACCTCGAAGCCCGCGAAGCGGCTTACGGGGTCCGGCGGAATCTCGGAGAGGACTGACCGATGGCTTCCATCACCTACGACAAGGCGACCCGGCGCTACCCGGGTTCGGAGCGTCCCGCGGTCGACGCGCTGGACCTGGAGATCGCCGACGGCGAGTTCCTCGTGCTGGTCGGCCCGTCCGGCTGCGGCAAGTCGACCAGCCTGCGCATGCTCGCCGGCCTCGAGGACATCGACGACGGCGCCGTCTGGATCGGCGACCGCGACGTCACCCAGCTGCCGCCGCGTTCCCGCGACATCGCGATGGTGTTCCAGAACTACGCGCTGTACCCGCACATGACGGTCGCGCAGAACATGGGCTTCGCGCTGAAGATCGCCGGGCGGCCCGCGTCCGAGATCAAGCAGAAGGTCCTGGAAGCGGCGAAGCTGCTCGACATCGTGGACTACCTCGACCGCAAGCCGAAAGCGCTCTCCGGCGGTCAGCGCCAGCGCGTCGCGATGGGCCGCGCGATCGTCCGCGAGCCGCAGGTCTTCCTGATGGACGAGCCGCTGTCGAACCTCGACGCCAAGCTGCGCGTTTCGACGCGTACGCAGATCGCCGCGCTCCAGCGCCGCCTCGGGGTCACGACCGTGTACGTCACGCACGACCAGGTCGAGGCCATGACGATGGGTGACCGCGTCGCCGTGCTGTCGGACGGCCTGCTGCAGCAGTGCGACACCCCGCGCGCCCTGTACGACCGGCCCGCCAACGCTTTCGTGGCCGGGTTCATCGGCTCGCCCGCGATGAACCTGGTGACCGCGAAGCTCACGGCCGACGGTGCCGAGGTGGGCGGCGCGCGCGTGCCGCTGACCCGCGAGACCATCGCCGCGGCCGACGGCGACACCGTGACCCTCGGCTTCCGCCCGGAGGCCCTCGAGGTCGCGGCCACCGAGGACGGCTCCCTGCCGATCAAGGTGGACCTGGTCGAGGAGCTCGGCTCGGACGCGTACGTCTACGGCAAGCTCGCCGAGACCGACGCCGCCGACAACAAGTCCAACGTCGTCGCCCGGGTCGACCCGCGCACGCCGCCGGCCATGGGCGACACCCTGCACCTGCGGATCCGTCCGGACGAGCTGCACGTGTTCTCCGCCACGTCCGGGCTGCGCCTGCCCTGACCTCGGCGCATGGGAAACTGGGAGTCGTCATGACTCCCAGTTCTCCCCGCGCCCAGGTCGACATCGACCTCGACGCGATCCGCCACAACCTCACCCTGCTGGGCGCCCGCGCGCCCGGCTCGCAGGTGATGGCCGTGGTGAAGGCCGACGCCTACGGCCACGGCGCGCTGCCGGTGGCGCGCGCCGCGGTCGAGGCCGGGGCGAGCTGGCTGGGCACCTGCTCGCTCGGCGAGGCACTGGGTCTTCGCGCGGCCGGGATCACCGCCCGGCTGTTCAGCTGGCTGGACACCCCGGACGTCGACTTCGCGCCGGGCATCGAGGCCGGCATCGACCTCGCGGCCAGCTCGCTGGGTGAGCTACGCCGCATCGCGGCCGCCACCGAAGCGGGTACCCGGGCTCGTGTGCACCTCAAAATCGACACCGGGCTCTCCCGCAACGGCTGCCCGCCGTCCGCCTGGCCCGAACTGGTCGAAGCGGCGGCCGCCGAACCGCGGGTCGAAGCCGTCGCGGTCTGGTCACACCTCGCGTGCGCCGACGAACCCGGGCACCCCTCGATCGACCTGCAGGCCAAGCGGTTCGCCGACGCCTACGACGTCGCCCGCGCCGCCGGACTCGACCCGATGCGGCACCTGGCGAACTCGGCGGCCCTGCTGACCCGGCCGGACCTGCACTTCGACGTCGTCCGGCCCGGCATCGCGATGTACGGGCTCAACCCGGTGCCGCAGGACGAAGACCTGCGCCCGGCGATGACGTTCCGGTCGGCGGTCGCGCTGGTCAAGCGGATCGAGGCCGGCGAATCGGTGTCCTACGGGCACACCTGGACCGCTTCACGGGACACGAATCTGGCGCTCGTCCCGGCCGGGTACGCCGACGGCGTCCCGCGGTCGCTGTCCGGACGCATGGACGTCTGGATCGGCGGCCGGCGGCGGCCGGTCGCCGGGCGGGTCTGCATGGACCAGCTGGTCGTCGACTGCGGCGACCACGAACCGGCCGTCGGCGACGAGGTCGTCCTGTTCGGCCCTGGCACGCACGGCGAGCCGACCGCCCGGGAATGGGCCGACAAGCTGGGCACCATCGACTACGAGATCGTGACCTCGATGTACCGGCCGCGGGTGCGGCGCCGGTATCTGGGGGAGCGGTCGTGACACCTTCACGTCGACTACTGGCCATCGCCGGCGGGGTCGGGGCCCTGGCCACCGGGACCGCCGCCGTCATCGCCGTCGCCGCGCAGCAGCGTCGGCACAGTGAGGCTTATTCAGCCGTCGGCCGCCACACGGCTTCTGCGCTGACCAGGAGCACGCCGGTGGGCGGCGGCGGCCTAACCAGAATAAGCCTCAGTGAGGATCCGTACGTGGACGAGCCGCTGGGGGAGCTGAGGGCGGACCGGACTTCCACGGTCGCCGCCGAGGACGGCACGCCGCTCTCGGTCGAGGAGATCGACCCGGAAGACGGCGGGGAACCCGAACTGACGGTCGTGGGAGTGCACGGCTTTGCGCTTTCACGGCGTTGCTGGCACTTCCAGCGCCGCGACCTCGCGTCGTTGCGGCTGCCCCGCGTGCGGCAGGTGTACTACGACCACCGCGGCCACGGGCTTTCCGGCGCGGCTTCCACCGAGACGTCGACCATCGAACAGCTGGCGCGGGACCTGGACTGCGTGCTGCGGTCCGTGGTCCCGGAGGGGCCGGTCGTGCTGATGGGGCACTCGATGGGCGGCATGGTGATCATGGAGCTGGCCGCCGAGTTCCCCGAGATCTTCGAAGACCGGGTGTGCGGCGTCGCGTTCATCGCGACCGCGGCGGGCGAAGTGGGCGCACGCGGGTTGCCGCGTTCCCTGCTCTCGAAGTACAACCCGCTGACGCGCGCCGCCGGCGGGCTCGCGGGCTGGCAGCCGGGGCTGGTGGAGTTCGTGCGCGCGGCGGGCGGGCAGCTGACCCGGCAGGCGGTGCGCCGGCTGGCCTTCGGCAGCCGTGACGTCGCGCCGCGGCTCGTCGACTTCATGCTCGAGATGCTGGAAGTGACGCCGGTGCGCGGGCTCGTCAACTTCGTCGACACGCTCGGCAGCCACAACCGGTACGCGGCGCTGGCCGGCCTGAAGCACGCGGAAGTGCTGGTCATCGGCGGCGACTCGGACCGGTTCACGCCGTTCTCGCACGCCGAGCGGATCGCGGCCGAGCTGCCCGACGCCGAGCTGGTGCGGGTCCGCGGCGCCGGGCACATGGTCCAGCTCGAGCAGCCCGAGCTGGTGAACAGCCATCTGATCGATCTCCTGCAACGCTGTTCCGATGCGGACGGCGTGACCTCGTCCCGGCGAACCTGGTGGTGGCAGCGTTGAGCATGGTGTTTCCCACGCCCGAAGAGACAATGGACTTCGGGCGGGCCCTCGGCCGCGTGCTGCGCGCGGGCGACCTGGTCCTGCTGGCCGGGCCGCTCGGCGCGGGCAAGACGACGCTGACCCGCGGCATCGCGGACGGCCTCGGCGTCGGCGGCCGAGTCAGCTCCCCGACGTTCGTCCTGGCCCGCGTCCACCCGGCGGGCACCGCGGGCGTGCCGCTGGTCCACGTGGACGCGTACCGCCTGGGCGGCGACCTGTCCCAGCTCGACGACCTGGACCTGGACACGGACCTGGAGCGCTCGGCGATCGTGGTCGAGTGGGGCGAGGGCTCGGCGGAGCGCCTGTCGGACGACTACCTGGTGGTCCGGCTGGACCGCCGCGAGGACGATGTCCGCGAAGTGACCCTGGAACCGCACGGCACCTGGGCCGACCGCACTCCGGACCTGGTGCGGGCGTAAGTCCGCACCGGGTCGTGCCAATCGGGGTTCGGAACTGCCGGAGGGCAGCGACCGCCCTGTGTCCACGGTGGTCGCTGCCCTCTGTAGCTGCTCTCAGCCGCCGTTGGACGGCTGGTAGACCGGTGCCCGGAATGCCTTGGTGCCGGCGCCCGCGATCTTGTCGACCGCGCGCAGGAACTTCGGTCCCATCTTCGCGGTGGCCTGCCGGACCGGGTGCGTGGCCCCGAAGTCCTCCGGGGTCGCCTGGCCGTGCGCGAACATCGAGTAGATCAACACCGGCTTGCCCGCGGCGTCGAACATGATTCCCGCCTCGTTGCGGCCGTCGTTCAGCCAGCCCGCCTTCGTGGCGATCCTCGCCCGATCGACGGACGACATCTCACGCCGGATACCGTCGGTGAACGCCACCTGCGACCGCAGGATGGACAGCAGGTAATCCGTCGACGCCGGGCTCAGCAATGTCCCCGCGAGCAGCGCCTTCAGCAGGTCGTGGGTCTCGCGCGGAGTGGTCTTGCCGAGGAAGTAGCGGTTCGGGTTGGCCACCGGCGTGACCTGGGTCTTGGGGAAGCCCTTGGTCACCAGGATCTGGTTGATCTCGGCCGCCGGAACCACGAGCCCCACCAGCCGGACGCACGTGTCATCCGAAACAGTGAGGAACAGCGACAGGACGTGACCCAGCGTGAACGCGCTCGGGTACGCCTTGTCCAGGATGATGATGCCGTCGCCACCCGGCACGACGATGCTCTCCGGCACCTGGACCTGCTGGTCCAGCGTGAGCAGGCCACGGTCGATCTTGTCCATCAAGGCGACCGCGACGGCCACCTTGTTGACGCTGTACGCCTCGACGATCTCGTCGGCCGCCACATCAACGGCCACCTGGTCGGCCACGCTGATGTAGGAGTTCCAGATGCCGCCTGCCTCAGCGGCCGCGTTGTCGTAGACGCGCTTCACCTTCTGCCTGGCCCGGTCCGGTGTGGCCGGGCTGGCCTCGATGTCTGCTTCCTGCGCGAACGCGGGAGAGCCGGCCAGAATGCTTCCAGCGGCGACAGCGGTCCCCAAACCGAACGCCGCTCGCCTGTTGAGTCGATACCCCATCGCAAGATCCAACCACGGATGGATGAACCGAAACACCTCATCGAGGAATACCGTGCCGCCGACGGCCGCGACGTCGATCAGCGAGCCGGACTCACCACCGCCCGCGCCACGCCCAGGTCCACCAGGTCCTGCGGCCGCAGGTGCAGCTGGTTGGCGATGTCCGGCACCTCCGTGGCCGGGCGCTTGAGGATCGCCGCCGCGGCCTCCGGCGACGTCACCGAGAAGTAGGCGTCCGGGGCCACCCACGTCGAGCCGGCCGCGGCGAACGCCAGCGCTCCGCCCGAGCCGCCTTCGCCGATCACCAGCGTCGTCACCGGGACCGAGGCCGTCGCGACCGCCTCGAACATCTCCGCGATCGCGCCGCCCGCGCCCGCCTGCTCCGCCGCCGCGTCGTTCGCCGCGCCCGGGGTGTCGACCAGCGTCAGCACCGGGATGCCCAGGCGCGACGCCAGCCGCACCAGCCGGGCCGCCGTCCGGAAGCCCGAGGGCAACGTCGGCGTGCCGCACTGGGCCGCGTACGCGATCGTCCGCCCGTCGCGCCAGCCGAAGCCGCACGCGACACCGGGATCCGTGCCGCCGACGCGGTCGCCGCTGACGTCCTCCCGCCAGTCGAAGTACGCGTCGAGGTACTCCGGCGCCCGCGCCCGCGATGGTGACCGCGCCGCCTGGACCGCCTCCCAGCCCGTCGAAGGCACCGAAACGGCCCGCAGCGCGGACGGCGGCGGAGCCGCGGCCGACGAATGCGCGGTCAGCAGCCGCAGCCACCGTTCCAGCGCCGCGCCGAGTTCCTCCGGTGCCACCACGGCGTCGACCTGACCCCAGCCGAAATGCGCCTCCGCGGTGTACGCCTCCGGCGAGCCCGCCGGGCGCACCCGCGAGCCCGCGAAGCCGACCTGCGCTTCCGGCAGCGCGAGGATGACGTCGGCGCCCGCACCGAGCGTCGCCCAGCCGCCGCCGGTCGTCGGGTCGCGCAGCACCGAGATCTGCGGGACGCCCACCGAACGCGTCAACGCCGACGCCCGCGCGACCCGCTGCAGCTGCATCAACGCCCGCATGCCCTGCTGCATCCGGCTGCCGCCGGTCGCGATCAGCGACACCACCGGCAGCCGCACGTCGCGGGCGTGCGCGAACGCCGCTTCGATCCGGTCGC
Organism: Amycolatopsis sp. NPDC051045; assembly: GCF_040682955.1. Lineage (NCBI taxonomy): Bacteria > Bacillati > Actinomycetota > Actinomycetes > Pseudonocardiales > Pseudonocardiaceae > Amycolatopsis > Amycolatopsis sp. NPDC051045. The sequence continues at coordinate 450,370 of NZ_JBFBCC010000001.1, read as the reverse complement.
CGGTGCGCTGCCCGAGCGAGCCGCCGAGGAACCCGAACTCGAAGGCGATCAGCACGGCTTCGACGTCGCCGATCTTCGCCGTCCCGCAGAGGACCGACTCCTTTTCGCCGGTGCGTTCTTCCGCGGCGGTGCGCGCTTCGCGGTAGCCCGGCCAGCCGATCGGGCCGTCCGCGGGCTCGTCGCGCAGCGGGGTGGCGAACTCCGCGAAGCCGCGCGCGATGGCGCCGAGGATCTCGCGCGCCGGCAGCCTAGGCACCGAGTGCCCGCTTCACGACCTTGCCCATGTCGTTGCGCGGCAACGCGTCCAGGAACCGGACGACCCGTGGGCGCTTGTGCGGCGCGAGCAGCCGGGCGACGTGGTCGGCGAGCTCTTCGGCCGACGGAGGCTCGCCGTCCGGCACGATCCACGCGACGACCCGCTCGCCGAGATCGTCGTCCGGCTCGCCGGTGACGGCCGCTTCGGCGACTTGCGGGTGTTCGAGCAGCGCGTTCTCGATCTCGCCCGCGCCGATCTTGTACCCTCCGCTCTTGATCAGGTCGGTCGCCTTGCGCCCGACGATCCGGACGTACCCGTCGGCGTCGCGCGTCGCCATGTCGCCGGTGCGGAACCAGCCGTCGTCGAACGCGGCCGCGGTCGCGTCCGGCCGGTTGAGGTACTCGGTGAACAGGTTGGGGCCGCGGACCTGGATCTCGCCGACGGTTTCGACGTCGTCGAGCACCTCGCCCGCGTCGCCGACCAGCCGCAGCTCCACCCCGCGCAACGGCACGCCGACCGTGCCGGGCTTGCGCTCGCCGTCCGCGCGGACGCTGGTGTTCATCAGCGTCTCGGTCATGCCGTAGCGCTCGACGACCTGCTGGCCCGTGGCCGCGGTGATCCGCTGGTGGTCGTGCACCGGCAGGGCCGCCGACCCGGAGACCAGCAGCCGCGCGCCCTTGAGCGCCTCCACCAGCGCGGGGTCCGCACCGACCTCGCCGGCGATGCGGTGGTACATCGTCGGGACGCCGAACAGCATCGTCGCCCCGGCCGTCAGCTCCCGCGCGACGCCGTCGGTCGAGAACCGGCCGAGGTGGCGCACCGAACCGCCGCGGCGCAGCGGGCCGAGGATGCCGAGGATCAGCCCGTGCACGTGGAACAGGGGCAGCGCGTGCACCAGGGTGTCCGCGTCGGTCCAGCCCCAGGCGTCCTCCAGGGCGTCCAGTGTGGTCGCGAGCGCCCGGCGGGGGAGCACGACGCCCTTCGGCGGGCCGGTGGTGCCCGAGGTGTAGACGATCAAGGCGGGGGACTCGGGGTCCGGTTCGTCCGGGATGGACGTGCCCTCGCCGGTGAGCGGGATGTCGCGGCGCGGCAGGCCCGCGAGCCCGGCGGGCAGCTCGACGCCCGGCTCGGCCAGGACGAGCGCGGGTTCGCTGTCGGCGAGGATGTGGGCGAGCTCGCGTTCGCCGATCTTGGGGTTGAGCGGCACCGCCGGCACCCCGGCGAGCAGCGCGGCGACGACCGCGACGCTCGTGTGCACGGTCGGCGTCGCCCACACCGCGACCCGGCCGGGTGGCAGCTCGCGGGCGAGACCGCCGGCGACAGCGGCGAGGTCGTCGTAGGTCAGGGTGTGGTCGCCGAAGCGCAGGGCTTCCTTCGCGGCGCCGGCGACGAGCGTGGGGAACAACGGGTCGGGCACCGCGGGGACCTCCCAGTGTCGGACTCCAGTCGCACGTTACCGTGCGGATCCGTCCCCTGCAGCAACCAGCCGAAGGCGCTGGTCGTAGGCTGGGACACCGTGTTGGTACTGGCGATCGATACCTCGACCCCGGCGGTGACCGCGGGCGTCGTCGCGCTGGACGGCGATTCGGTGGAGACGCGCGGTGACCGCGTCACGGTCGACCCCCGCGCCCACGGAGAGCTGATCACGCCGCACGCGCTGGCCGCCGCCGAGGCCGCCGGGGTGACCCTCAAGGACCTCGACGCGATCGTCGCCGGCGTCGGCCCCGGGCCGTTCACCGGCCTGCGCGCCGGGATGGCCACGGCCGCCGCGCTCGGCCACGCCCTCGGCATCCCGGTGTACCCGGTCTGCAGCCTCGACGCGCTGGCCGCCGACGTCGCACCGGGTGACAACGCTTTCCTCGTCCTGACCGACGCCCGGCGTCGCGAGGTCTACTGGGCCGCCTACGACGCCGCGGGGCGGCGCACCGACGGCCCGCACGTCCAGCGGCCCGCCGACCTCGAGACCGACGTCGAGGTGGCGGCCGGGGACGGCGCCCTCCTCTACGCCGCCACCCTCGACGTCCGGCCGATCGAGCCGCGCTTCCCGTCGCCCGCCGGGCTGGTGAAGGTCGCTCGGAGCGCCTTGCTCGCGAAGGAACCGCCCGCCCCGCTGACGCCGCTCTACCTGCGCCGTCCCGACGCGGCCGAGCCCGCCGCGCCGAAACGGGTGACCGCTCCGTGAGACTCGAGCCCTTGCGCCGCATGGACATCGCCCGGTGCGTGGAGATCGAGAAGATCCTGTTCCCCGGCGACGACCCGTGGAGCGCCCGCGCCTTCCACTCCGAACTGGACGTGGGCAACTTCTACCTCGCCGCGCGCCCGGACGAGGGCGACGAACTGCTCGGCTACGCCGGGCTGGCCGTCGTCGGCCGCCGCCGCGGCGAGTACGAGGCGACCGTCCACACCATCGGCGTCGCGCCCGAACACCAGGGCCAGGGCATCGGCAAGGCGCTGCTGCAGGCGCTGCTGACCCGCGCCGACGAGTTCGAGGCGCCGGTCTTCCTCGAGGTCCGCACGGACAACACCACCGCGCTCGCCCTGTACGAGCGCCACGGCTTCGAACGGCTCGGCATCCGGAAGCGCTACTACCAGCCTTCCGGCGCCGACGCGTACACGATGGTCCGCCCGGCGCGGACCCGAGACGGGGTGACGCGCTGATGGCCCGCATCATCATGGGCATCGAAAGCTCGTGCGACGAGACCGGCGTCGGCCTGGTCCGGCTGCACGACGACGGCACGGTCGAGCTGCTCGCGGACGAGGTGGCCTCCAGCGTCGAGCAGCACGCCCGCTTCGGCGGCGTGGTGCCCGAGGTCGCCAGCCGCGCCCACCTCGAAGCGATGGTCCCGACGGTCGAGCGGGCGTTCGCCACAGCGGGTCTCTCACTGTCCGATGTGGACGCCATCGCGGTGACGGCGGGACCGGGACTGGCGGGCGCGCTGCTCGTCGGCGTCTCCGCGGCGAAGGCGTACGCGACGGCGCTGGACGTGCCGCTGTACGGCGTCAACCACCTGGCCGGGCACATCGCGGTCGACACGCTGCAGCACGGGCCGTTGCCGGTGCCGTGCCTGGCCCTGCTGGTCTCGGGCGGCCACACGCAGCTGCTGCGCGTCGACGACATCGCGTCTTCGATCACCGAACTCGGGTCCACTGTGGACGACGCGGCCGGCGAGGCCTACGACAAGGTGGCCCGCGTCCTCGGCCTGCCGTACCCGGGTGGCCCGCCGATCGACAAGGCGGCCAAGAACGGCGACCCGACGGCGATCGCGTTCCCCCGCGGCATGACGGGCCCGCGCGACGCGAAGTTCGACTTTTCCTTCTCCGGCTTGAAGACGGCGGTCGCGCGCTGGGTCGAAGGCACCGCTCGCCGCGGCGGGGAAATCCCGGTGGACGACGTCGCGGCTTCGTTCCAGGAGGCCGTCGCCGATGTGCTGACCGCGAAAGCGATCCGCGCGGCCAAGGAGCAGGGGATCGGCACCATAGTGATTTCCGGCGGCGTGGCGGCGAACTCCCGGCTGAAGGAGCTGGCGGCGGAGCGCTGCGCGGCGGCGGGCATCGAGCTGCGGGTCCCGCGCCCGCGCCTGTGCACGGACAACGGCGCGATGATCGCGGCACTGGGCGCGCACGTGGTGGCGGCGAAGCGCCCGACGGCACCGCTGGAGTTCAGCGCGAACCCGGCGTTGTCGGTCGAGGTGGTTTCGCTCTAGCGTCGCGCGTTCGCGTGCCGGGCAGTTCGTCGATACCGGTTCTGCGATACCTGAGTGGAGGCCGCGCTCGACGCGCGGCCTCCACCCCGGTGCGTCAGAACGCCGGGACGATCCGGACGTCGTCCGCCTTGACGAACGCGATCCGGTGCCCGAACTGGATCTGGACGTACTTGAGCTTGCCCTTCACCACCACGTGGTTCGCCGGGTCGAACGTGGTCGCCGAGTAGTACTCCGAGCCGACCGTGCCGCCCGACGAGTACTTCTGGCCGGCGAGCAACGTGTACGGCAGCGGCGCGATCGCCTGCACCGGCACGGTGGCCGGGTAGGCCTCCGGCTCGGGGTAGGCGCGCCCGAACACCGGCACCGACGTGACGCCGGGCTTCGGCGTCACGACCCAGCCGATCGCGGGCTTCGCGACCCGGGCGTTGCGCGGGTTGTGGAACCAGCCCTTCTGCCCCAGGTACCAGATCGCCGTCCAGTCGCCGCTGACGCCGGCGACGGCGTACCGCTGCCCGGTCGCCGCGCGGCTGCCGACGTCGGAGACCTCCATCGTGGACGCCGCGCCCGTCGGGTGCAGGCCGACGTCGACCAGCAGCGGGGACGCCTCGTCGGGCTGCGAGTGCAGCACGACGGCCTCCGAGCCGCGCCGCACGCAGGCGGTGCCGGGGCCGTCGCAGCCGGTGAACGCGGGCTGGTTCTTCGCGAAGTCCGGGTCGATGGTGACCAGCGACGAGCCGGGCAGGCCGAACCCGCCGAGCGGCGCGCCCATCAGGTCGAAGTAGTGCGACCAGTCCCAGTAGGGGCCCGGGTCCCAGTGCATGCCCCGGATCGTCGCGGGGGTCGTGCCCGGCACGTTGTCGTGGCCGATGATGTGCGCCCGGTCGAGCGGGATGCCGTACTTGCGCGAGAGGTAGCCGACGAGCTTCGCGCTCGAGCGGTACATGGCCTCGGTGTACCAGGTGCCCTTCGCGGCGAAGCCCTCGTGCTCGATGCCGATCGACTTCGCGTTGACGTACCAGTTGCCGGCGTGCCAGGCGACGTCCTTGGTCGGCACGTGCTGCGCGATCAGGCCGTCGGCCGAGCGGATGGTGTAGTGCCAGCTCACGTACGTCGGGTCCTGGACGAGGTCGAGGACGTTGTTCCAGTAGCCCTCGGTGTCGTGGATGACGATGTGGTCGATCTTCTGGCTGTTCGGCCGGTCGGCGAGGTCGTGGTTGCCGTAGTCGTCCTTCGGCAGCTCCTGGTACGGCGCGGGGACCGACTCGCAGGCGACCCGCTTCGGGCACTCGACGTTCGCGGCCGCCGTTTCGGCGTGCTGCGGGAGGGCCAGGTCCGGCGTCGGGCTCAGCGTGACCTGCTGGCCGTCGTCGGTCGTCCGGGCGGTCCCGGACTTGATGGTCTCGAACACCTCGTCGGCGAAGGTCTGCGCGGCAGCCTGGTCGGCGGAGCCGCTGTACCGCGCGACGGCGCCGTACCAGTCCTGGGCGCCGAGCTCCCGCTGGTACTTCGCGAGCAGGGCGGCGCCGCCCCGGATGTTCTGGGTGGGATCGGTGCGCACGGTCGCCGCGTCGGTGCCGAGGAGCCGCGCGGCCTCGTCGACGGTCTGCAGCGTGGGCGGCGGGGTGGCGGGCCCGGCCTGCGGGTGCCGCGCGGGGCGTGCGTCGTCGCCGCGCGGGTCTTCGGCCCCCTCGTCGTGGTGCGTGCCACCGGTGCCGGCTTCGCGCAGGTCGGTGAGGTGCATCGGGCCGTACCCGGCGGAGGTGCTCGGCGTGCCGGCGTTGAAGTCCCACCGCGACTCGAGGTAGGAGACGCCGAGCAGGACGTTCTGCGGAACACCGAACTCACTCGCGGCGGCGGCGAAGTCGCGCTGCCGCTGGCCGGTGGTGTCGGCCTGGGCCGGAGCAGCGGCCAGGCCGGAGAGGAGAGCGACGGCGGCGGCTACGGCCGCCGTTCTCGGAACGGGGCGGGACATGGGCATGAACCCCCAGGGTGCAGGTGCCAGAGGTGAGAACCTAACCAGAAACCCACGCCGGGGGTAAGGGGCGCGTCCGACCTGCCCGGGAGACGGGGATATCGCCCTTCGGGTGGACCCTGGTTGCACGGCTGGCACTCCCGTGGCTAGAGTGCTAATCGCACGGCCCGACAGCCCCGGCACCCGCGACGGCGGGGGTGGTAGAGCCGTAACCACATCCTGCCAACGCTTTCGACGACCGTGGAGGTCAACCCGGTGAGCGTGAACATCAAGCCGCTCGAGGACAAGATCGTTGTCCAGACGAGCGAGGCCGAGGAGACGACCGCTTCCGGCCTCGTCATCCCCGACACCGCCAAGGAGAAGCCCCAGGAGGGCAAGGTTCTGGCCGTGGGCCCGGGCCGGATCGACGACAAGGGCAACCGCGTCCCGCTGGACGTGAACGTCGGCGACGTCGTCATCTACTCGAAGTACGGCGGCACCGAGGTCAAGTACAACGGTGAGGACTACCTCATCCTCTCCGCCCGCGACGTGCTGGCCGTCATCAACTGACGTCCGCTCGCAGCGCATGACGCCCCGGGCCCCGCACAAGCCGGGGGACGGGGCGTTCCTGCGTTCTGGACCCACCGAAAGGTAAGCGGAAACCGCTATGCCCAAGCAGATCAAATTCGACGAGGACGCTCGTCGCGCACTCGAGCGCGGGGTGAACAAGCTCGCCGACGCGGTCAAGGTCACCCTCGGCCCGCGTGGCCGTCACGTCGTGCTCGACAAGAAGTTCGGCGGGCCGACCATCACCCTCGACGGCGTGACCGTCGCCCGTGAGATCGAGCTCGCCGACCCGTTCGAGAACCTCGGCGCGCAGCTCGCCAAGAGCGTCGCCACCAAGACCAACGACGTCGCCGGCGACGGCACCACGACCGCGACCGTGCTCGCGCAGTCGCTGGTGAAGGTCGGCCTGCGCAACGTCGCGGCCGGCGCCAACCCGACCGCGATCGGCCGCGGCATCGAGGCCGCCGCGGAGAAGGTCATCGCGGTCCTCAAGGAGAAGGCGACCCCGGTCAAGGGCCGCGAGAACATCGCCCAGGTCGGCACCGTCACCTCCCGCGACGCGAACATCGGCGCCCTGCTCGGCGAAGCCGTCGAGAAGGTCGGCGAGGACGGCGTCATCACCATCGAGGAGTCGTCGACCCTGGCGACCGAGCTGGTGATCACCGAGGGTGTCCAGTTCGACAAGGGCTTCCTCTCGGCGCACTTCGCGACCAACCCGGAGGAGCAGAAGGCGATCCTCGAGGACGCCTACATCCTGCTGGTCCGCGAGAAGATCTCCTCGCTGGCGGACCTGCTGCCGGTGCTCGAGAAGGTCGTCGAGGCCAAGAAGCCGCTGCTGATCATCGCCGAAGACGTCGACGGCGAAGCGCTGTCGACCCTCGTGGTGAACTCGCTGCGCAAGACGATCACCGCGGTCGCCGTCAAGGCGCCGTTCTTCGGTGACCGCCGCAAGGCGTTCCTGGACGACCTCGCGGTCGTCACCGGCGGCGAGGTGATCTCCACGGAGATCGGCATGAAGCTGGCCGACGCGAACCTCGGTTCGCTCGGCAGCGCGCGGCGCATCGTCGTCACCAAGGACGACACCACCATCGTCGACGGCGCCGGCACCAAGGACGCCACCCAGGCGCGGATCGCGCAGATCCGCAAGGAGATCGAGAGCACCGACTCCGACTGGGACCGCGAGAAGCTGCAGGAGCGGCTCGCGAAGCTCGGCGGCGGTGTCGCGGTGATCAAGGTCGGCGCGGCCACCGAGACCGAGCTGAACGAGCGCAAGCACCGCATCGAGGACGCCGTGGCCGCGACCAAGGCCGCCGTCGAAGAGGGCATCCTGCCCGGCGGTGGTTCGGCTCTCGTGCACGCCGTCAAGGAGCTCGACGGCTTCCTCGGCCTCGAAGGCGACGAAGCGACCGGTGTCAAGATCGTGCGCGACGCGCTGTCCGCCCCGCTGTTCTGGATCGCGACCAACGCGGGCCACGAGGGCGCGGTCATCGTCAACAAGGTCCGGGAGCAGAGCTGGGGGCAGGGCTTCAACGCCGCCACCGGCGAGCTGACCGACCTGCTGGCCGCCGGCATCGTGGACCCGGTCAAGGTGACCCGGTCCGCGGTGGCGAACGCCGCCTCCATCGCCCGGCTGGTCCTCACCACGGAGTCGTCCGTGGTCGAGAAGCCGGCCGACGAGGAGCCCGCCGCGGGCGGCCACGGCCACTCGCACTGACGCAGTCCACGTCCGGAGCGGGGCGGCACCTCCACGGAGGTGCCGCCCCGCTCTGCGTCTGCCGGCCCCCGCCTCCCCGCCCCTGGAGGGGGGCCGGAACGGGCTCGGACAGCACGGAGGGCGGCACCCCACCCGGTGCCGCCCTCCGAGGTCGGTGGGCGCTCAGCCGCCGGACATGCTGAACGCGCGTTTGTCGGACTTGATGATGTGCTCCCGTTCGGACTCCGAGAGCCCGCCCCAGATGCCGTACGGCTCGTGCACCGCGAGCGCGTGGCTGCGGCACATCTCCAAGACCGGGCAGCTCAGGCAGACGGCCTTCGCCCTGGCCTCCCGCCGTGCCCGCGCCGGGCCGCGCTCGCCGTCCGGGTGAAAGAAGGACGCACTGTCCATTCCCCGGCACGACCCTTCGAGCTGCCAGTCCCACATGTCGGCGTTGGGTCCTGGGAGCCTGCGCGTGTCTGCCATCCTGACCGCCTCCGTCATCCGGTCGATGCCGCTAGCTGCTCTGCTGTGGTGCCGATACTCCATTCGGTGCAACGGCGGTAACGTTAGAAGCGCGCCAATAGTTGTTCAAGCGATTCGGTGCGATTCAGCCGTTAGGCATCCCCCGGATGTGTGAGCAGGCCTTTCGCCTCCGGTTGCCGACTCCGCTGAGTGCCTGGATATTGAGCCTCGTGGGAGCTGGGTCGGGCACCGAAGAACCCACCCTGCCGGTGGCCTCTGTCGCCCGCCGGCTCGGGGTCGCGCCGTCCACCCTCCGAACCTGGGACCGCCGCTACGGACTGGGCCCCAGCCGGCACACCGACGGCCGCCACCGCCGCTACGGCAGCTCCGACATCGGCCGGCTCGAACTGATGCAGCGCGCGTTGCTGAGCGGCGCGTCGACGGCCGAGGCGGCGCGGTACGCCCTCGAGCAGATGCCGCGCTCCGGACCGCCGCAGCCGGAGGAACCGGGGGAACCTCCCGAGGCCGGCGCCGCCGACGACGGCCACGAGGTCCGCTCCCGCCTCGCCCGGCGGCTGAGCACCGCGGCCCTCGCCATGGACGTCGGCGCGGTGCAGCGGATGCTCGCCGACACCATCGCCGAACTCGGCGTGCTCCCGGCGTGGACCGGCGTGATCGAGCCGGTGCTGTCGGCGCTCGGGGCCCGCTGGCGCGGCGCCAGCGCGGGCGCCGAGGTCGAGTACCTGCTCGCGGAGTGCGTGTTCGCCGCGCTGGTGCGCGCGACCCCGGTGCTCGACGAACCCCGCAACACCCGCCCGGTGCTGCTCGGCTGCGTCCCCGGCGAGCGCGACACGATGCCGATGTACGCGCTGGCCGCGTCACTGGCCGGGCGGCGGATCGGCGCCCAGCTGTTCGGGGTGCCGCTGCCCGCCGAGGTCCTGGCGGTCGCGGTGCGCCGCAGCGCGCCCGCGGCCGTGGTGCTGTGGGCGCACGGGCACGGGGTCGCCGACGCCCGCCTGTTCGCGAGGGTCTCCCGCGGACGCCAGCGCACCAGGCTGTTCGCTTGCGGCCCCGGCTGGGACCCGGCCGGGCTGCCGGACAAGGTCGAGCTCCTGACGGACCTCCCGGGCGCGGCGGACCGCCTCGAGCACGTCCTGGTCGGCGTGCGCGGCTAACGGATCCGCGCAGCCGGTCACTTCGATCATGTTTTTGTCGGTGCGACCCGCTAGAAAGGACGGGTGCACGAACCCGCCCTGAGGGCCGCCGCGTTCGGGAGCGCTCCGCTGCCCGATCCCGCCGTCACGCGCGGCGGCGGCAGCCCGCGGGAACGGCTGCTCGCCGCCGTCGTGCTGGGGGCCCAGGGCCGGTACGCGGCCGCCGCGACCCTTCTCGACGGACTTCGAAACGGGACCGACCCCCTCGAAGCCTCCCTCGCCGCCAGCACTCTCGCGGCGCACCGGCGGCAGCTGGGCGGCCACCGGCACGCCCGTGCGCTCGACGGTGAGGCCTTCGCCAAAGCCGCCGGCCTGGAAACCGGGCGCGATCCCGACGGCCTCGACGCCGCCGGTGCGAGAGCCGACGCCCTGCTCGGCCTCGCCGCCGACAACCTCGCACTGGGCCGGTTGAGCGCCGCCCGCAGGCTGGCCGCCCGGGCCGCCGCCCAGGACGCCGGGTGGCGCGCGCGGGTCCGGGGCGGCTGGGTCGGTGCCGAAATCGAACTCGCCGCAGGTCAGGGCGCCGCCGCGGTGCCGCACGCCGAGCGGTCCTTCGAAACGGCGCTCGCGCGCGGTGCGCGGCGGCACTCGGTGAAATCCGGGATTGTGCTGGCTGTCGCCCTGCGGGTGGCCGAGGCTCCCGATCACCGGAAGATTTCGGACGACCTTGTCGGAAATGCAATGGCGGCCGCCGAGGAATGCGAACTCCTTTCACTTTTGTGGCCGGCGGCCCTCGTCGCGGTCGACCTGCGCCCAGGACACGCCGAGGAGTATCGATTCAGAGTGGCGCAGGTGTTGCACGCAGTGTTACGAAGCGCAGATCCTTGCGGGAGGAGGGTTGCGGGGGAATCACCATGGGTCCCCGTCCCGGGTGGTTGAGCCGTCGGAATGGGGTGTTCCGGCATCCGGGCTAAGAAAGTTCAAAAAAAGCCACCGGATCGTGTCAAGGTTCGGGCTAAAGCGTCCGATAGGGGAAGAGGAATGTCACCCGGCTGCAGGAAGGAAACCCCGTGACGACGGTCTTGATCTGCGACGACCGACGCAGTGTCCGTGAAGGGCTCACCCGAGTGATGTCCGCGGTCCCTGGGGTCAGTCGCATCGACTGCGTAGCGCACGGTGACGAGCTGCTGGCCCGGTACTCCCGTCAGCCCGTCGACGTCGTGCTGGTCGGGACGCAACGCGCGGTCCCGACGGGTGTCGAAGCCACCCGGCGGCTCGTCTCGGCCAACCCCCAGGCGAACGTCATCGTCTTCGGCGCCCCGGACGACGCGGGCAGCATCGCCGCCGCGATCGCCGGCGGTGCCCGCGGCTACCTCCGCTGGGACGCGTCCCGGCCGGAGCTGGTCGCCGCACTGGCCCACACCCTCGCGAGCACCTCGGTGCCCGCGCCCCGTCAGCCGTCCGACCCGGGCGTCCAGCTGACCGAGCGCGAGCTTCAGGTGCTCCGCGGGATGAGCCAGGGCAAGAGCAACGGCCAGATCGGCCGCGAGCTCTACCTGTCCGAGGACACGGTCAAGACCCACGCCCGGCGGCTGTTCCGCAAGCTCGGCGTGCGCGACCGCGCGCAGGCCGTGGCGCACGGCTTCCGTCGCGGCCTGGTCAGCTGACCCGTCCACGCGGCACTCTCCTCGATCCTGACACGGCCGGATGCAGGTGACGACGGGCCAGGGCGCACCGCCCTGGCCCGTACCTGTGTGGTCCCCATCACACTCCGGCGCCCACCAGGGCACCCTCCGCGGCGGCCCCCGCCCCGGTCCCCGTCCCTCCGACGGATCTCGTACCCGCGACGCCCGTTCGCTCGTTGGATCGGTGTTGCCGGGCGCGGGACGGCACGACAATCCGTATTTCCGCGGCTCCCGAGGCCGCGGCGCGCCGGGGAGCACCGCGCGCGCCGAGCCGGGGCGGAGCGAAGGTACGGTAGCGGTCTCCGGCGCGCGGTGGAGGCGACCACGAGCCGGGTTCTTTGCACACCTACGCGTAACACTGGGACTGTTGTCTGCGATGGCCAATGTGGGGGATGGACTGGATGAACCGGTCGCCGCTGCTGTCGAGGGAGATCCCCAGGCAGTGGAGCGGCTGCTGGCTGCCATCCGTCCACTGGTAGTGCGGTATTGCCGCGCCCGGGTTGGCAGGCAGGAGCGATCGTTCGCTTCAGCGGACGACGTTGCGCAGGAGGTGTGTCTCGCGGTGCTAACGGCATTGCCCTCGTACCGCGATCAAGGCCGCCCGTTTCTGGCCTTCGTGTACGGGATCGCCCAGCACAAGGTGGCCGACGCGCACCGCGCGGCGGCGCGCAACCGGTCCGAGCCGGTGGCCGAGATACCCGACGAGGTCGAAGTCGGGGTCGGGCCCGAGCAGCGGGCGCTGCAAGGTGAACTGAACGAGCGGATGTCCCAGTTGTTGCAGGTGCTGCCGGACAAGCAGCGGGAGATCGTGGTGCTGCGCGTGGTCGTCGGCCTGTCGGCGGAGGAGACCGCGGATGCGGTCGGCTCCACCCCCGGCGCCGTCCGCGTCGCCCAGCACCGCGCCCTCGCGCGGCTGAGAAAGGTCCTGGCCGCGGAGGAGGTGATCTGAGTGACCGGTCACGAGAAGAGATTCGAGCCGGACGACGTTTTCGGCAGTGGCCTGACGGCGTCGGAGGCGGAGTTCGCCGCCGACCTGTCGGCCGTGCAAGCCGACGACGCGCTGCTCGATGCGCTCGGCGGGTCCGACCCGGCGCTGGCCGACGGTCTCGGCGACCAGGAGCTCAATGCGTTGCTGGTGGCGTGGCGAAGAGACATCGACAGCGAGCCCCTGGCCGAGCTCGTCGACGTCGACACCGCGGTGCGCACCGTCAGTACCGCCGCTCTCGCGAGGCGGCACGCTTCGAGCGGACGCCGCCGCAGGCTGCTCGTCCCCATTGCTGTCGCCGCCGCTGTGCTGGCGATCGCGTTCACCGGGACCGGGCTGGCCGCGCGCTCCGCGCAACCCGGAGACACGCTGTGGGGCCTCGCCAAGGTCCTCTACTCCGACCACACCCGTTCGGTCGAGGCGGCCGCGACCGCGAAGCTCGACCTCGAGAAGGCCAACCTGGCCATCGCGGGTGGCAACCTCGACGCCGCCCGCCAGGCCCTCCAGGACGCCCAGGCCGCCCTGTCGCAGGTCACCGACGAGGAGAACCGCGACCAGCTGATGGAGCAGCACCGGCAGCTCGCCGCCCAGCTGCAGAACCCGGAAGCGCCGGTCCAGGGCCCGATCCAGACCTCGGTGCCGCCGGTGGTCCCCGGCGCCCCCTCGTCGCAGGTGCCGCCGGCCGGCTCGGCGACGTCCATCCCCGGCAGCGGCAGCGGCACCACGAGCCTGCCCGGCAGCGGGACGCCGACCCCGACGCCCCCGCCGCCGACCACCGAGACGCCGACCCCGACGCCCACCCCGCCGCCGACCACCACGGTCGCGAGCGGGAACGATCCGGGCACGCCGCGCAGCGAGTCCGCCGGCGGCCAGCCGCAGGGCGTCAGCGAAACGCCGTAGAACCGGACAGGTACGAAAAAGCCCTGGTGAGTTTGCTCACCAGGGCTTTTTCGTGGGTTGCGGACGCTCAGTAGGCGCTTTCGTTGGCCGTCACGCCGTCGGCGAAGCCGCGGCAGTAGTCCCAGCTCACGTAGTCGCCGGGGTTCGGGTCGTAGGCCGGCTCGTGCGGCCGCATCCGCCCGTCGGCCAGCAGTTGCTCGAGGCTCGCCCGCAGCAGGTGCCAGTCGTGGTAGTGCGGTTCGTCGCACTCACCGCAGTCGACGACGATCCCGCGAACCCCGCGGGGTTCGAGGAGCGCCTGGTAGACGGCCAGATCCGAGAGATCGGCCAGGAGTTCGGTGCGTTCGGAATCGCTGATCGGCTCGTCCAGCCGGTCCTCGGGGTCTCCGAATGCGCGGGCCGGGTCGTCCGGGTCGTCCGCGAACGGGTCTGGAGGCAGGACATCATGCGCCACGGCCTGCACGGTACCGGGCGGCCCCGCCGGCCCGCCCACCGCCCGGGGCGGGCGGTGGGCGGCAGATATCATGAGGGGAAGGCTCCGAGTCGCCACAGCGACCCCGCTCATCCCGCGCCAGGAAGGCCCTTCACCCGCATGACCAGCGACGGCACCACCGCCCCCGTTCCGGCCAAGTTCGCCATGCTCGGCCTGACCTTCGACGACGTGCTGCTGCTGCCGGCCGAATCGGACGTGGTCCCCAGCACGGTCGACACGAGCACCCGGCTGACCCGGAACATCACCCTCGGCGTCCCGCTGGTGTCCGCGGCGATGGACACCGTCACCGAGGCGCGGATGGCCATCGCCATGGCCCGCCAGGGCGGCATCGGCGTGCTCCAGCGCAACCTGCCCGTCGACGAGCAGGCCGCCGCGATCGAGGTCGTCAAGCGGTCGGAGGCCGGCATGGTCACCGACCCGGTCACCTGCTCGCCGGACGCCACGCTGGCCGAGGTCGACGCCCTGTGCGCGCGGTTCCGCATCTCCGGGGTGCCGGTGACCGACGCGGCCGGGACGCTGGTCGGCATCATCACCAACCGCGACATGCGGTTCGAGGTCGACCACAGCCGCCCGGTGTCCGAGGTCATGACGAAGGCGCCGCTGATCACCGCGCAGGTCGGGGTGTCGGCGGACGCGGCGCTCGGCCTGCTGCGCCGGCACAAGATCGAGAAGCTGCCGATCGTCGACGGCGCGGGCAAGCTGCGCGGCCTGATCACGGTCAAGGACTTCGTGAAGACCGAGCAGTACCCGAAGGCGACGAAGGACCCGGACGGGCGGCTCATCGTCGGCGCGGCGGTCGGGGTCGGCCTGGACGGGCACAAGCGCGCGATGGCGCTGGCCGACGCGGGTGTCGACGTGCTGATGGTCGACACCGCCCACGGGCACTCCCGGGCCGTCGTCGAGATGGTCTCGCTGCTGAAGAAGGAGCTGGGCGACTCCGTCGACATCGTCGGCGGCAACGTCGCGACGCGAGCCGGCGCGCAGGCGCTGGTCGACGCGGGCGCGGACGGCATCAAGGTCGGCGTCGGCCCGGGCTCCATCTGCACCACCCGGATCGTGGCGGGTGTCGGCGTGCCGCAGATCTCGGCCATCTACGAGGCCGACCAGGCGGCCCGGCCGGCGGGCATCCCGGTGATCGGCGACGGCGGCATCCAGTACTCGGGTGACATCGCGAAGGCCATCGCGGCCGGGGCGTCCACGGTGATGCTGGGCAGCCTGCTCGCCGGCACCGCCGAGTCGCCGGGCGACCTGATCCTGGTCAACGGCAAGCAGTTCAAGGTCTACCGCGGCATGGGCTCGCTGGGCGCGATGCAGTCCCGCGGCCAGGGCAAGTCCTACTCGAAGGACCGTTACGCCCAGGACGACGTGCTCAACGAGGACAAGCTGGTGCCCGAAGGCATCGAAGGCCGGATCCCGTTCCGCGGCCCGCTCGCGAACGTCGTGCACCAGCTGGTCGGCGGCCTGCGCGCGGGCATGGGCTACGCCGGCGCCGAGACGATCGCGCAGCTGCAGGAGGCGCAGCTGGTCCGGATCACCGCGGCCGGCCTCAAGGAGAGCCACCCGCACGACATCACGATGACCGTCGAGGCGCCGAACTACACGACCCGCTAGTCCTGGGGCTCGTCGATGCGCCGCCTGTTTCACGGCACGCGTGGGACAGGCTGGTTCACGGCACCCGTTAGGCCGGTCGTGCACCTGCTGGGTCATCGTGACCTAGCGTGCTTACGGTAATCGGTCTATCGCCTTCTGTGGCGGTCGTAGTGTGCACTAGAGCGCATGACGGTCGGCCGGTTCACCCGCGTGCTGCGCAAGGTGTTCTTCACGGCCGTCGCCTTGGTGTCGCTGTTCCTCGGCGGCGTGGTCTGCCTGATGTGCCAGGTGCTGGCCGGCCGGGACGCGCCGACCTACCGCGTCGAGGGCCACGTGGTGTCCCACGAGCAGGGGGCGCTCCCGGTCGGCGGGGACGAGGACGCGGAGAGCCACACCATCGCCGTGGACGCCGCGGGCGGGCGGCACTACCGCGTCACCGCGGTCGGTCCCGGCCTGGACCTGCCACCCGGCCAGCCGGTGACGCTCGACGTCTCCGCGGCCGACGGCAGCATCGCCTACCTGCGCGCGGGCGGCGGGGTCGTCGACCTGCGCTCGGGCGTGATCCGGCCGGTGGTGCTGATCGTCGCCAGCCTGCTGGCCCTGGGCGCGGTGTACTTCGGCGCCGTCCGGCTCAACGTCTACCCGCCGGTGGCGACCTGGCTGGCCCTCGCGCTGGGCGCGGTGCTGGCGCCGGTCGCCGTGTTCGTGCGGGTCTAGACCCCCGTGCGCGGGTCACCCACGCGGCCTAGCGACAATGGGGCACGGCAGATCGTCGTCGTTCGAGGAGGCTTCACGTGCGGGACCTGGTCGAGATCGGGATGGGCCGCACCGCGCGGCGGGCGTATGACCTCGACGACGTCGAGATCGTGCCGTCGCGGCGGACCCGGTCGTCTTCGGTGGTGTCCACCTCATGGCAGATCGACGCCTACCGCTTCGACCTGCCGCTCGTCACGCACCCGACCGACGCGATCGTCTCGCCCGGCACCGCGGTCGCCGTCGGCGAGCTGGGCGGCCTGGGCGTGCTGAACGCCGAAGGCCTCTGGGCGCGGCACGCGAACGTCGAGGACGCCATCTTCCAGCTGGTCCGCGCGGCCGAGGACCTCGAGGACCCGACCGCGGTCGGCCGCGTGCTGCAGGAGCTGCACGCCGCGCCGATCCGGCTCGACCTGCTGACCGAGGCCATCAAGACGGTCCGCGAATCCGGCGTCACGGTGGCCGCGCGCGTCAGCCCGCAGCACGCCGCCGAGCTGACCCCGGACCTGATCGCGGCCGGCGTCGAGATCCTCGTCGTGCAGGGCACGATCATCTCCGCCGAGCACGTCGTGCGCGACGCCGAGCCGCTGAACCTCAAGGACTTCATCGGCCGCCTCGACGTCCCCGTCATCGCCGGTGGCGTCAGCGACTACCGCACCGCGATGCACCTCATGCGCACCGGCGCCGCGGGTGTCATCGTCGGCCACGGCTACACCCCGGGCGTCACCAGCACCGACCGCGTGCTCGGCATCGGCGTCCCGATGGCCACGGCGATCATCGACGCCGCGGCCGCCCGCCGCGACTACCTCGACGAGACCGGCGGCCGGTACGTCCACGTGCTCGCGGACGGCGGTATCACGGTGTCGGGTGACATCGCCAAGGCCATCGCGTGCGGCGCGGACGCCGTGATGCTCGGCTCCCCGCTGGCCGCCGCCTCGGACGCGCCCGGCCAGGGCCTGTACTGGACGGCGGCGGCCGCGCACCCGTCGCTGCCGCGCTCGCGCGTGGCGGCCGGCCCGGACTACGCCGTCGACCTCAAGACCCTGCTGTTCGGGCCGTCGTCGGACGCGGAAGGCGTGGTGAACCTCTTCGGGGCGCTTCGCCGGGCGATGGCGAAGACGGGCTACTCGGACCTCAAGGAGTTCCAGCGGGTGGGGCTCACCGTTCGCCGGTGAGCTGCGCGAGGAACGCGGCGAAGGCGCCCGTGGAGTAGACGAGCACCGGGCGGGCCGGGAGTCCGGCCTGCTTGGTGTCCCGCACGCCGACGACACCGGCCGCGGTGCCGATCTCGACGCAGGCGTTCTCTTCGAAGTGGCTGTGGCTCGACTTGCGCCAACCGGTCAGCTGCTGGGGGCCCATCGTGGTCCCTCCCGGAAATCGTGTCCCGCCCGGCGGGTCCTCGCCGACGTGGACATCGAGCACTGTGGTAGTTACCCACAATTGCCGTCGGACAACCATAACTCGCGAGTAACTTACCTCTGGTCAGAACGCGGGGCCGGAGTTACGCTCCAGGTGTGACTGCCAGTAACACCACCACCAATGCGGGTGGCCTCGACTACGACGTCGTCGTGGTGGGGTCGGGGTTCGGCGGCAGCGTCGCGGCGCTGCGGCTCACCGAGAAGGGCTACCGGGTGGCCGTCGTCGAGGCGGGCCGCCGGTTCGCCGACGACGAGTTCGCGAAGACGTCGTGGGACCTCAAGCGCTACTTGTGGGCGCCGCAGGTCGGCTGCTACGGCATCCAGCGCATCCACATGCTCAACGACGTCATGGTGCTGGCGGGTGCCGGCGTCGGCGGTGGCTCGCTCGTGTACGCGAACACGCTGTACCGGCCGCTCAAGCCGTTCTACGCCGACTGCCAGTGGGCGCACATCACCGACTGGGAGTCCGAGCTCTCCCCGCACTACGACCAGGCGAGCCGCATGCTCGGCGTGGTCACCAACCCGACCGTGACCCCGTCGGACGTCGTGATGCGCGACGTCGCGAAGGACATGGGCGTCGCCGGCTCGTTCCACCCGACGCCCGTCGGCGTCTACTTCGGCAAGCCGGGCGAGCGCGCGAAGGACCCGTACTTCGGCGGGGCCGGCCCCGAGCGCACCGGCTGCACCGAGTGCGGCTCGTGCATGACCGGTTGCCGCGTCGGGGCGAAGAACACACTGGTCAAGAACTACCTCTACCTCGCGGAGAAGAACGGGGCGAAGGTCATCCCGCTGACCACGGTGACCGCCGTGACGCCGTTCGACGGCGGCTACGAAGTCAGTCTCAAGAAAACCGGGACGACGTCGAAGCGGTTCCGGACCACCATCACCGCCGAGAAGGTCGTCTTCGCCGCCGGCACCTGGGGCACCCAGAACCTGCTGCACCGGATGAAGGACACCGGACGGCTGCCGGGGCTTTCGCGCCGGCTCGGCGAGCTGACCCGCACCAACTCCGAGGCCATCATCGGCGCCGCCCGCACCGAGGTCGACGAGAGCCGCAACTTCAGCCGCGGCGTCGCGATCACCTCGTCCATCCACCCGGACGAGAACACCCACATCGAGCCGGTCCGCTACGGCAAGGGCAGCAACGCCATGAGCCTGCTGCAGACCATCGCCACCGACGGCTCTTCGCCGGTGCCGCGCTGGCAGCAGGTCGCGCGGTTCCTGCTCCGGCACCCGATCCAGTCGGCGCGGATGCTCAACGGCTACCGCTGGAGCGAGCGCACGGTGATCCTGCTGGTGATGCAGAGCCTCGACAACTCCATCACCACCTACACCAGGCGCGGGCTCTTCGGCCGCCGCAAGTACACGTCCAAGCAGGGCCACGGCGAGCCGAACCCGAGCTTCATCCCGGCCGGGCACGAGGCGAACGTCCGCGCCGCCGAGCACATCGGCGGCATCGCCGGCGGTACCTGGGGCGAGATCTTCGACATCCCGCTGACGGCGCACTTCATCGGGGGCGTCCCGATCGGCGCCACCGCCGACGAAGGCGTCATCGACCCGTACCACCGGGTCTACGGCTACCCCGGGCTGTCGGTGGTGGACGGCGCGGCGATCACCGCCAACCTGGGCGTGAACCCGTCGCTGACCATCACGGCCCAGGCCGAGCGCGCGTTCTCCTTCTGGCCCAACAAGGGCGAGGAGGACGCGCGGCCGCCGCAGGACGTGCCGTACGCCCGGCTGGAGCCGGTGGCGCCGAAGAACCCGGCCGTTCCGGCCGAGGCCCCCGCGGCGCTGCGGCGATCCTCCTAGACTCGGGGCCGTGACGGCATCCGATAAGGCACCCGCGCTGCTCGACGGCGTCCGGCGGCTCGACGACGAATGGGCGCGGGCCATCGGTGGCCTCGGCGAACCCGAGCTGCGCGCCCCCAGCGCGTTGCCCGGCTGGTCGCGCGCGCACGTCCTCGCGCACGTCGCGCGCAACGCCGATGGCCTGCACAACCTGCTGACCTGGGCGGACACCGGCGTCGAGACCCCGATGTACCCCAGTGCCGATGCGCGCGAGCGGGATATCGAGGCCGGCGCGCAGCACGCGGCCGCCGACCTGCTCGCGGACTTCGTCGCGTCGGCCGGGCGCTTCGAGCGGTACGCCGCCGCGATGCCGGACGACGCCTGGGCGCGGGAGGTCCGCAACCGGCAGGGCGCGCCCGTCACCGGGGTGGTCGTGGCGCGGATGCGGCTGTCCGAACTGACCATCCACCTCGCCGACCTCGACCGCGGCTACGACCTCGACCGCGTGCTGACGCTGCTCGGCCCGCTCGCCGAGGACGTCGTCCAGCACGCCATCACCTCCCGCGGCGCCCACCTCCCCGCGCTCCGCCTGGTCGCCGACGGGTTCGAGTGGACGATGGGCGCGGTCTCCGGCGCGACCGTCCGCGGGTCCGCCGGCGAGCTCCTGGCCTGGCTCAGCGGGCGCTCCGACGGCTCCGCCCTCGACGGCGACGTGCCCCGGATCCCGGCCTGGGCGTAACCGGTCCGCTCCGCCCGGTGAACGCCCTGCGCCCGCTCTACACTGGGCGTTCCCGGCCCGAGGAGTCCGCTGTGGACAGTGAGCACGACCAGGGGCGGTCCGGCGTCCCCCGGAGGACGTTCCTGCGCATCGCGGGCGTCTCGGCGGCCGGAGCCGTCGCCGCCGCGTGCGGGCCGGACAGCCCCACGGCCCCGGTCGCTTCGACCGCCCCGGCCGCCACGACGTCCGCGCCGCCCGCCACCGGGCTGCCCTCCGGGCCGCCGAACTGGGACGAGCTGCGGACCCAGCTGACGGGCGGCCTGCTGCGGCCGGTCAGCGAGGGCTACGACACCGCCAAGCTGGCGTTCAACCCCCTGTTCGACAGCAACAACCCGGTCGCCGTCGCGACCGCCTCGACCGTCCAGGACGTCCAGGCCTGTGTCCAGGCCGCCGCCGGGCGCGTCACCATCGCGGCGCGCAGCGGCGGTCACAGCTACGCCGGTTACTCGGTGCCCGAGGGCGGGCTGGTCGTCGACGTGGCCGCGCTGAACAAGATCGAGGTCCAGGGCGGCAAAGCCGTGATCGGCGCCGGCGCGAAGCTGAAGGACGTCTACGCCGCGCTGGCACGGGCCGGGCGCGCGCTACCCGCCGGGTCCTGCCCGACGGTCGGGATCGCCGGGCTGACCCTCGGCGGCGGCATCGGCGTGCTCGCCCGCAAGTACGGCCTGACCTGCGACCACTTGAGTTCCGCGCAGGTCGTCGTGGCCGACGGCCGGACGCTCACCGCGTCCGCGGGCTCCGAACCGGACCTGTTCTGGGCCCTGCGCGGCGGGGGCGGTGGCAACTTCGGCATCGTCACCGAATTCACCTTCGACACCGATCCGGCGCCGGAGGACCTGACGGTGTTCTCGCTGCACTTCCCGGCCGGGGCCGCGGCCGGCGTGCTCGCCGCGTGGCAGCAGTGGATCGCCTCGATGCCGCCGGAGCTCTGGGCCAACCTGGTGCTCTCGGGTGGTTCGCCGGTCCAGTGCCGCGTCGGCGGCTGCTACGTCGGCGGTACCGCCGGCCTGAACACGCTGCTGAACAACCTGACCACCAACGCCGGCGCCCGGCCGACGCAGCGCGTGGTGAAGAGCCTGGACTACCTCGGCGCCATGAAGTACTTCGAGGGCAGCTCGAACCGCCAGTCGTTCGTCGCGTCGTCGCGGATCATCACCACCCCGGTCGATGCCGCGAAGCTCGTCGCGGTCGCCGACGGCCGGCCGGGCATGGACCTGCTCATCGACGGTCTCGGCGGCGCGGTGGCCGGGCCGGCCAAGGACGCGACCGCGTTCTGGCACCGCGACGCGCTGGCCAGCGTGCAGGTCTACGCGCCGGCGACGGCGAAGACCCGGGCGACGGTCACGAAGTCGGTCGGCGAGGTCGTCGCGGGACTCGCCGCGGCCGGTGCGGGTGGCGGGTACGTCAACTACATCGATCCCGCCCTGCCCGACTGGAAGGCCGCCTACTACGGCGACAACGCGGGACGGCTCAAGGACGTCGCGCAGAAGTACGACCCCGACAGCGTCTTCCGGTTCGGGCAGGGCGTCACCGGTTAGAGGTCGATGCCGGTGAAGACGGTGACGCGTTCTTCCGTCAGGTCGTGCATCGCGGCGAGCACGCCTTCGCGGCCGACGCCGGAGCCCTTGACGCCGCCGTAGGGCATCTGGTCGGCGCGGTAGGACGGCACATCGCCGATGATCACGCCACCGACCTCCAGCTCGGCCGACGCGTGGAACGCCAGCTGGACGTCGGTGGTGAAGACCCCGGCCTGCAGGCCGTACGCGGATTCGTTGACCGAGCGGAAGGCGGCGTCCACACCGTCCACAACGGACACCGCGAGGACCGGGCCGAAGATCTCCTCCGCCCAGGCCCTGGTGCCCGGCGGGACGTCGGTGAGCAGCGTCGGGGCCACGGTCGCGCCCTCGCGGGTGCCGCCGGTGAGCACCTTCGCGCCGGCCTCGACGGCCTCGTCGACCCAGGCGATGATCCGTTCGGCGGCGGCTTCGTCGACCACCGGGCCGACGTCGGTGTTGCGGTCGTACGGGTCGCCGGTCCGCTGCGCCTCGACGGCTTCCCGCAGCGCGGGCACGAACTCCTCGGCCACGGCGGCGTCCACGATCACCCGCTGCACCGCGATGCAGGACTGCCCGGCCTGGTAGTTGCCGAAGGTGGCGATGCGGTGGGCGGCGCCTTCGGGGTCGGGCCAGTCGCGCAGGACGACGGCCGCCGCGTTGCCGCCGAGCTCGAGCACGACGTGCTTGCGCGGCGCGGCGTCCTTGAGCGACCAGCCGACCGGACCGGAGCCGGTGAAGGACACGACGGGCAGCCGCGGGTCGGCCACGAGGGCCTGGGTGTCCTCGTTCCCCAGCGGCAGCACCGAAAACGCGCCTTCCGGCAGGTCCGTCTCGGCCAGGATCTCGCCGAGGACGAGCGCCGACAACGGCGTCCGCGGCGCGGGCTTGACGATGATCGGGGCACCGATCGCCAGCGACGGCGCCACCTTGTGCGCGACCAGGTTGAGCGGGAAGTTGAACGGCGCGATGCCGAGCACCGGCCCGCGCGGGACGCGGCGGGTCAGCGCCAGCCGCGCCTCGCCCGCCGGGTCGGTGTCGAGGCGCTGGACTTCGCCGGTGAAGCGGCGGGCCTCCTCGGCGGCGATGCGGAACACCGACACCGCGCGCTTGACCTCGGCCTCGGCCCACTTGAGCGGCTTGCCGTTCTCGGCGGTGATCACTTCGGCGATCTCCTCGGCGCGCGCGGCGAGCGCGCGGGAGACGTGGTCGAGGGCCCCCGCGCGCAGGTGCGCGGGGCTGCGCCGGAACTCCTTGGCGACCGAGGCCGCGGCGGCCACCGCGCGTTCGACCTGCTCCGGCCCGGGCACGGCGACCGTGGCGACCTCGCTGCCGTCGTACGGGTGGTGCACGACGAGGGTGGTGGCGCCCGGTTCGGGGCGACCGGCGATCCAGGCGGGGCGCGGCTCGGGGGTGATCATGTCCATGCGTACCAACGTAATCCGGGTGGGGATCCGGCAGCGGAACCCCACCCGGACGGGTCACGGCTTGATGAGCACCTTCAGCGCTTCGCGGTCCGCCATCGCGCGGTAGCCGCCGGGGACCTCTTCGACGCCGATCGTGCGGTCGAAGACCTTGCCGGGCTGGTACCGGCCGTCGAGGACGTCCGGCAGCAGCTCGGGGATGTAGTGCCGGGCCGGGGCGACCCCGCCGGTGACGGTGATGTTGCGCCGGAACAGCGTCGGGCCGATGGGCCCCTCCTCGTACTGCGGGACGCCGACCCGGCTGACCGCGCCGCCCGGGCGCACGACGCCGATGGCCATCTCGAAGGCGGGCTTCGTGCCGACGCATTCGAGGACGGCGTGGGTGCCCTCGCCGCCGGTCAGCTCGCGGACCTTCGCGATGCCCTCCTCGCCGCGCTCGGCGACGACGTCGGTCGCGCCGAACTCGCGCCCGAGGTCGGTCCGCGCCCGGTGGCGTCCCATGAGGACGATTCGTTCGGCGCCCAGCCGCTTCGCGGCGAGGACGGCCGAGAGACCGACAGCGCCGTCGCCGATCACCGTGACGTTCTGGCCGCGGGTCACCCGCGCCTTCGTCGCGGCGTGGTGACCGGTCGGGAAGACGTCCGACAGCGTGAGCAGCGACGCGAGCAGCGCGTCGTCCTCGGTGTGCGGCACCTTGACGAGGGTGCCGTCGGCCTGCGGCACGCGGACCGCTTCGCCCTGGCCGCCGTCGACGCCCTTCGCGCCCCAGAAGCCGCCGTGCAGGCAGGACGTCTGGAGCCCTTCCCGGCAGAACTGGCAGGTGTTGTCGGAGTAGACGAAGGGCGCGATGACGAGGTCGCCCTTCTTGATGCTTCTGACGTCCGCACCGGCCTCCTCGACGATCCCGAGGAACTCGTGCCCGATCCGGCGGCCGTGCTCGCTCGGCGCCATGTCGGCGTACGGCCAGAGGTCGCTGCCGCAGATGCAGGACCGCACGACCCGCAGGATGACGTCGGTCGGCTCGGCCAGCTTGGGGTCGGGGACCGTTTCCACCCGCACGTCACCGGCGCCGTAGATGACTGTTGCTCGCATGCAGGTGCCTTTCCCTGGGTGGAAAGTGACAAACGGAAGGGGTGCGGCCACGTTGACGCGCCTAGATTTTCGTCCATGACCTCGCGCACCGCATCCCGCAGCCCGTTCGGGGCGCTCGCCCCGGTGGCCCGCCGCCCGTACCTGACCGCCGTGGTCTTCGCGGTGACCTTGGCCTGCGGCATCGCGCAGCTGGTGCACCCGCCGCTGTACGACGCGATGCACCGCGACGCGGCCCGCATCGACGCCGGCGAGTGGTACCGCCTGGTGACCGGCATGTTCTTCCAGGACGGCTGGGCCTTCGGCCTGACGTCGAACCTGCTCTGGCTGGCGGTCTTCGGCACGCTCGCCGAGCGCGTGTTCGGCCGCGCGCGGTGGCTCGTCCTCTACTTCGGCTGCGGCCTGTTCGGCCAGGTCATGAGCTACGTCTGGCTCAATCCGGTCGGGGCGGGCAACTCGATGTGCGTCACCGGCCTGATCGGCGCTCTGGCGGCGGTGGTCATGGTCGCTTCGGGCCGCTACGGCGTGGTGCTGCCGGTCCAGTTCCGCGTCGTGGCGTTCGCGGTGCCGCTGCTGGCCGTGGTGGACACGCTGGTGCACGACAACCACGGCCTGCCCTGCCTGCTCGGCCTGGCCCTGGGCTTCCTGCTGCTACCGGCTCCGGTAAAGGTCGCGCAGCAGTAGCACCTCCGCGCAGTGGTGGATCATCTCGCGGTGGATGTGCAGCACCAGCGTGGCCATCGGGTACTCCGCGTACGGGCCCTCCGCCGGCCCGCACGGCCGTGCCATGGCCTCTTCGTCGAGTGACTGCACCCCGGCGACCCACTGCGCGTAGAGGTCGTCGAGTTCCGAGAGCGCCTCCGCGGCCGTCCCGGGATAGGGAAACGTGTCGTAGCCGATCGGCGCGCCGCCGAAGTGCGACCCGATCCGCGCGCCGAGCACGCCGACCAGGACGTGGCCGAGCCGCCACGCGATCGTCGTGACCGGCGGCGGGGTCGGTTCGGGGAAGGCGAAGTCGATGGTGAACGGGCCGGTGCCGGGTTCGTCGTCCGACTTGCGCGGCCGCACGGTCCAGCAACCCGGGACCGGCTCCCACCGGTATTCCTCGTCGGTGAGGCCCTCGAGCTTCGGGCGCACCAGGACCTTCCAGTGGAAGTCGAGCTGGTCGGTCAGTTCCTTCGTCCAGTTCACAGCCATACCGCGCACCGTAGGTCCGATCGAGGACAGGGGCGGCCCTGAATCCCGGGTGGCCCAGCCCACCTGGGACGATGGGGGAGAACCCACTTCTCTTCTGGAGGCGCCAGGTGCCCAGTCCCACCGGTCCGGTTCTCGTCGTGGACTTCGGGGCGCAGTACGCGCAGCTGATCGCCCGGCGCGTCCGCGAGGCGCAGATCTACTCGGAGGTCGTCCCGCACAGCGCGTCGACCGAAGAGATCCTCGCGAAGAACCCCGCGGCGATCATCCTCTCCGGCGGCCCTTCGAGCGTGTACGCCGAAGGCGCGCCGGGCATGGACCCGAAGCTCACCGAAGCCGGCGTGCCGATGTTCGGCATCTGCTACGGCCACCAGCTGCTGGCCAGCGCGCTCGGCGGGGTCGTCGAGCCGACCGGGGTCCGCGAGTTCGGCCGCACCGAGGTCCGCGTCACCGGCGACGGCGGTGTCCTGCACGCCGGTCTGCCCGCGCACCAGCCCGCCTGGATGAGCCACAACGACAGCGTCACCAAGGCCCCGGAGGGCTCGGTCGTCACCGCGTCCTCCGACGGCGCCGAGGTCGCCGGCTTCGAAGACGTCGAGCGCCGCTTCGCCGGCGTCCAGTACCACCCGGAGGTCGCGCACTCGCCGCACGGCCAGGAGGTGCTGCGCCGGTTCCTGCGCGACATCGCCGGTATCGAGCCGCAGTGGACGACGTCGTCGATCGTCGAAGACCAGGTCAAGCGGATCAGCGAGCAGATCGGCGACGGCCGCGCGATCTGCGGCCTGTCCGGCGGCGTCGACTCCGCCGTCGCCGCCGCGCTGGTCCAGCGCGCCATCGGCGACCGGCTGACCTGCGTGTTCGTCGACCACGGCCTGCTGCGCGCGGGCGAGCGCACCCAGGTCGAGCAGGACTTCGTCTCCGCCACCGGGGTCAACCTCGTCACGATCGACGCACGGGAACGCTTCCTCGACGCGCTGGCCGGCGTCACCGACCCGGAGCAGAAGCGCAAGATCATCGGCCGCGAGTTCATCCGCGTGTTCGAGCAGGCCGAGCGCGACCTCAAGGCCGCGGGCGACTACCGGTTCCTCGTCCAGGGCACGCTGTACCCGGACGTCGTCGAGTCCGGCGGCGGCGAGGGCACGGCCAACATCAAGAGCCACCACAACGTCGGCGGCCTGCCGGACGACCTGCAGTTCGAGCTGGTCGAGCCGCTGCGGCTGCTGTTCAAGGACGAGGTCCGCAAGGTCGGCACCGAGCTGGGCCTGCCCGAGACGATCGTGCAGCGCCAGCCGTTCCCCGGGCCCGGCCTGGGCATCCGCATCATCGGCGCGGTCGATCAACACCGCCTCGACACCCTGCGTGCGGCCGACCTGATCGCGCGCGAGGAGCTGACGGCGGCCGGGCTGGACCGCAGCATCTGGCAGTGCCCGGTGGTGCTGCTCGCCGACGTCCGCAGCGTCGGCGTCCAGGGCGACGGCCGGACCTACGGCCACCCGGTGGTGCTGCGCCCGGTGTCGTCCGAAGACGCGATGACCGCGGACTGGACGCGGCTGCCCTACGAAGTCCTGGAGCGGATCTCGACCCGCATCACCAACGAGGTCGCGGAGGTCAACCGGGTGGTGCTGGACGTGACGTCCAAGCCGCCGGGCACCATCGAGTGGGAGTGACCTCCCGGTGAACGGACTCGAGGCCCCGGCGTGGGATCCGGGGCCTCGAGAGTTCCGGTGGGTCAGCGTCGCCGCTTGCTGCCGAACGACGCGGCGAGGAGCAGCAGCCCCACGAACACCGCACCGCCGGCGATCACCCAGCGGAAGTCGAACGAGGGCAGCCAGCTCGCGCCGTCCGAGAGGACGTACGCCGACACCAGCAGCGTCGCGACGCCGACGATCAGGGTGAAGATGTCCAAGCCGCCGCGCTGGGCGGGCTGGGCGTCGGCCGGGTTGTCGTAGGCGTAAGGGTTCTGGTCAGCCACGTCGCACCTCCACGTTGCCCACACTGTTCGAGACGTGCAGGGTGATCTGCTGGCCGCCGACGCCGTCGCGGCCGTTGTCCGTTCCGGTCAGCGCTTCCTGGCTGACGCCGTCGCTCGAGCGGCCGAAGCACGACGCCTCGCCGGCGCCGGTGTGGCAGTCGAAGGTGACGTCCGCGGTCTCCGGCACGATGACCGTGGTGTCGCCCGCGCCATTGGACACGGTCGTCGCGTAGGGCGCGCCGGCCGCCACCTTGGTCAGGTCGATGTCGAGGTCGCCCGCGGCGTGCTGGTAGACCGGCAGCACGTCGGCCACCGCCACCGGCGTCGCCCCGAAGTCGCCGACGCCGCCGCGCACGTCGAAGTTCTCGAACGGCGCTGTCGTCAGGACCATCCCGGCGATCGCCAGCGGCACCGCGAGCCCGATCAGGCCGCGCCCGCCGCCGGTGAACGCACCGGTGACCAGGCCGATCCCGACCACGCCGAGCACCAGGCCGATGATGTGCTGCGCGGTGAACCAGCCGGCGCCGTCGAGGGCGGCGAGCACCCCGGCCCCGGCGGTCAGCACGGCGAGCGCGAAGGTGGCCGAGCCGACCTTCGACCGGGGACGCCGCTGCGGCGCCCGGTACGACGGCGACGGCGTGGGTCGCGGCTCGTGCACGGGCGGCGCGTCGGGCAGGTCCCAGCCGGCCGGGTCGGCGGCGAGGGGGTCCCAGCCCCGTGCCGGCGACGGCGCCTCGGCGGTGTCGGTCATGGTGAAGGCTCCGTTTCCGGTGAAGGCCGGGTACGACGTCCGCGCCGCAACGGGCGCGGGGCGGTTCTCGTGGCCGCGGCTGCGGTGCAGCAGGTAGAGCGCGGTGGCGATGAGGGCGCAGCTGATGAGCCCGCCGCCGTCGAACCACGAGCCGGTGATCGAGCCCCCGGTGCTGACGACGGTGAGGACCATGAGCACGACGGCGAACGCGGGCGAAACCGACGACCGGCCGCGCCCGATGAGGCCTTCGAAGCCGGAGACCTCGTCGCTCTCACCCGGCAGGAACAGCCACCCCAGCAGGTAGAAGGGAACGCCGAAGCCCCCGAAGATCGTCGTGACCACCAGGGCGATCCGCACGACGACGGGATCGATCCCGTACCGGTGACCGATGGCCGCGGCCACCCCGGCCAGCTTCCGCCCGGCGTGCGGCCGCCGGGGCCGGCTGGCCCAGAAGTCCTTGACGGTCTCCTCGAAGCCGTTCAGGACACCCGCCTTCTCACTCGCACCACTCATACCGAGAAGCATGCGGCACCCGCGGCGGCGGAACATCCGGGATGGTCCCTGAGGTTTCCCCTGGCTCGGGGGCGTCCACCGGATCAGGGGTTTCCCCGATGGAACCGCACACCGGTGCGTGTGACCATGGACGGCGTGCAGGAGTCCCTCGACCACGTCACCGCCGAGCAGGCGATCCCGGCCACCACGGACCCGTCCGCGCCGAAGATGTACCGGCGCCGGTCCGGGCGGGCCATCGCCGGTGTGGCCGGCGGTCTCGCCGACCACCTCGGTGCGCCGGTCGTCTGGGTGCGGACGGCCTTCGCGCTGCTGGCCGCGCTCAACGGCGCCGGGCTGCTCGCCTACGGCCTCCTCTGGGTGTTCGTCCAGCAGCAGTCCGAAGAAGCCGCGGACGCGCCGACCCCGAAGGAACGCCAGCAGGCGTTCGGCCTGATCGCGCTGGGTGTCGGCCTCGCCGTCGCCAGCGGGACGCTCACCGGGTTCATCAGCGGCTGGGTGGCGGTGCCCCTGGCCGTGGCCATGCTCGGTGCCGCGGTCGTCTGGCGCGAGGCCGACGAGTCGCAGCGCCGCCGCTGGAAGGTCGGCGCGAAGGACGGCTTCGCCGGGGCGTTCCTCGGCGGGGGCGGCTGGTCGGCCGCCATCCGGATCGTCGCCGGCGTTGCGCTGGTGATCACCGGCATCGGCGTTGTCGTGCTCCGCAGCGGCAGCCTCGACCAGGTCCAGTTCGCGCTGATCGCCGTCATCGCCACCCTGATCGGCGTCGCCGTGCTGACCGTGCCGTTCTGGCTGCGGCTGGTCCGGGACCTCTCCGACGAGCGCAAGGCCCGCATCCGCACCGACGAACGCGCCGAGATCGCCGCCCACCTGCACGACTCCGTGCTGCAGACCCTCGCGCTGATCCAGAAGCAGAGCGAGTCACCGCGCGAGGTCGCGCGGCTGGCCCGCAGCCAGGAGCGCGAGCTGCGCGGCTGGCTCTACGGCCCCAACGGGTACGGCAAGCCGGCCGAGAAGGTCGAGGAAGCCACCGGGCAGTTGTCCGAAGCGCTCGCGACGGCGTGCGGCGAGGTGGAGGACACCTTCGCCATCTCGGTCGGCCAGGTCGTCGTCGGCGACGCGGAACTCGACGAGGCGCTGGTCGCGCTCGTCCAGGCGGCCCGCGAGGCGATCGTCAACGCCGCCAAACACGCCGGCGTCGAGGAGGTCAGCGTCTTCGCCGAGGTCGAGCCGACGTCGGTCACGGTGTTCGTCCGCGACCGCGGCAAGGGCTTCGACCCCGACGTCGTCCCGGACGACCGCCACGGGCTCGCCGACTCGATCCGCGGCCGGATGACCCGCCACGGCGGCACGTGCAAGGTCCGCACCGCGCCGGGGGAGGGCACCGAAGTGCAGCTCGCCATGCCGGTGAAAGCGGGCAAGGGAGCGGCGTGAGGCGGCTATGCTCGAAGACGTGACGGAAAGCCAGCGTGAACCGGTCAAGGTGTTCCTCGTCGACGACCACGCGCTGTTCCGCGCGGGGGTGCGCACCGAGCTCGACTCGATCACCGACGAGGTCCGCGTCGTCGGCGAGGCCGGTTCGGTCGCCGAGGCCGTCGCCGGGATCGCCCGCACGAAGCCGCAGGTGGTGCTGCTCGACGTCCACATGCCCGACGGCGGCGGCGCCGAGGTGCTGCGCCGCGTCCGCCCGGAGCTGCCGGACGTGGTGTTCCTGGCCCTCTCGGTCTCCGACGCCGCCGAGGACGTCATCGCGGTCATCCGCGCCGGCGCGCGCGGCTACGTCACGAAGACGATCTCGTCGAAGGAACTGGTCCGCGCGGTGGTCCGCGTCGCGGACGGCGACGCGGTGTTCTCGCCGCGACTGGCCGGCTTCGTCCTGGACGCATTCGCCGACCGCCCCGGCTCGGCCCCGATCAGCGACCCCGAGCTGGACCTGCTGACCCCGCGCGAGCGCGACGTCCTACGGCTGCTGGCCCGCGGGTACGCCTACAAGGAAATCGCGTCGGAGCTGTTCATCTCGGTGAAGACGGTGGAGACGCACGTGTCGAGCGTCCTGCGGAAGACCCAGCTGTCGAACCGCTACGAGCTCTCCCGCTGGGCCTCCGACCGCCGCCTCGTCTAGACGCGCTCCTCCACCACGACCGGCTCCGGCGCGGCCACCCGCTTCGGGAGCCGCGTCAACGCCACCCCGCCGAGCACCACGACCATCCCCGCGATGACCCGCAGGTGCAGCTGCTCGCCCAGGAACACCGCGCCGAGCAGCACCGACACCACCGGCAGCAGGTAGCCGACCACGGACGCCGCGACCGCGCCTTCGCTCGCCAGCAGCTGGTAGTTCAGCGCGAAGGCGAAGCCCGTCGACCCGATGCCCAGTACCAGGACCGCGAGCAACGGCCCCGTGGAAACGTGCACCGGCGCGAATCCGCCCGCGGGCAGCGCCAGCACCAGCATCCCGCTGGCCAGCAGCATCTGGCCCGCCGAAGTCGCGTACGGCGACAGCGACGGATCCGACAGGTACTTGCCCTCGTAGACGAACGCGAAGCCGTAGCTCGCCGCCGCCGCGAGGCACGCCAGCGCGCCCCAGCTCACCAGCCCCGACGCCTGCCACGGCGCGAAGATCAGCAGGATCCCGCCGAGGCCGACGATGAGCCCGGCCAGCCGCGCCCCGGTCATCCGCGACGACGTCCCCATCAGCGGGGCCGCCAGCAGCACCCACAGCGGCGTCGTCGAGTTCAGCACGCCGGTGATCCCCGAATCGACCGTCGTCTCGCCGATCGCGAACAGCAGGAACGGCAGCGCGTTGTGGAAGAACGCCGCGACCGCCAGGCGTCCCCACATCCGGCGGTCACGCGGGAGCCGGGCCCGGTGCAGCCGGCACAGCACCAGCAGCATGGCGGCGCCGAGCACCAGCCGCGCCAGCACCAGCTGCACCGGCGAGAACATCCCCAGCCCCAGCTTGATCCAAAAGAAACTCGAGCCCCACATCAGCGCCAGCGCGGCGATTCTGAGCAGGGTCTTCGTCTCGCCCACCCCAGTCCTCCTTCGACAACCAGGGCCAGCTTCGTCGGGGGCAGACGTAAGGACAAGCCAAAATAACTGCAGGGATACTTAAGCTCAGCTGTACGATCGGAGCATGCTCGACGTTCGCCGCATGCAGGTCCTCCGTGCCGTCATCACCAGCGGGTCGATCACCGCCGCGGCCCGCAACCTCGGCTACACGCCGTCCGCGATCAGCCAGCAGCTGTCCGCGCTGGAACGCGAGGCCGGCACCGAGCTGCTCGAACGCGTCGGGCGCGGCGTCCGGCCGACCCCGGCGGGGTCGCTGCTGTCCGAGCACGCCGAGACGCTCAGCGCCGAGCTCGCCAAGGCCGAAGCGGCGTTGACCGAGCTCAAGGAGGGCCGCATCGGCCGCGTCTCGATCCGCTACTTCGCGACGGCCGGCGCGTCGCTCGTCCCGCCCGCCATCGCCGCGGTCCGCCGGGAGCACCCCGGCGTGCGCCTCGACCTCAAGCTGGTCGAACTCGACGACCCGCTCCTGGACGTCGAATCGGGCGAGGCGGACGTCGCGATCACCGTCTTCCCCCGCAAGACCCCGCCCGCCAAGGGCGTCGAGCTGGTGCACCTGCTCGACGACCCGTACCGCGCCGTGCTGCCGAAGACCCACCCGCTGGCCCGCAAGCGCGTGCTGGACCTGACGGAGTTCGCCGAGGAGCCCTGGGTCGGCGTCGACGGCCTGCCCGGCGTGTGCCGCGACATCCTGTTCGGCGCCTGCGCGTCCGCCGGCTTCGCGCCGAACGTCGTGGTCGAATCCGAGGACTACCAGACGGCGCAGGGGTTCGTCGCCGCCGGCATCGGCGTCGGCCTGATCCCCGAACTCGGGCTCGGCGCGCAGCACCCCGGCGTGGTCGTCCGCAAGATCCGCAACCCGGAGCCGGTCCGCGCCATCCACGCCGCGGTGGCGTCCCGGGCCTGGGGCCACCCGGCCGTCCGCACACTGCTGGAAGCCATGCGCGCGGCGACCGCGAAGGTCGCTTAGACGAAGAACAGCTCCGTCACGAGGATGCCGACCAGCACCGCCACGAGGATCGCGGCCACGGTGATCAGCGTCTTCTTCGACACCGGCAGGTTCCACGTCTCGGCCTGCGGCTGAGGTCCCCGCGCGGGCGCCGGCGCGTACTGCGCCGGCTGCGGTACCGGCTGCATCCGTTGCGTCTCCTCCGCCGAGGAGTAGCCGGGCGCGGCGACCGGGACCTGCTGCTGGAACTGCGGTCCCGACGGCGGGATCTGCTGCTGGAACTGCGGTCCCGACGGCGGCATCGGCGGTCCCGCGGGCGCCAGCCCCGGGTTGAAGGGCGGTGGCGGCGGGGGCGGGATGCCGGGCGCGGTCGGCGGGATGAACGCCGTCTCGCGGCCTTCGGTGATCGCCTTCAGCGAGCGGACGGTGTCCGCCATCGTCGGCCGGGTCGTCGGGTCCGCGCGCAGCATCTTGCGCAGCGCCTCGGTGAGGACGCCCGAGTTCTGCGGCGGGCGTTCGGACGACTGGCCGTCGTCCCCGAACGGTGGCACGCCTTCCACGGAGGTGTAGAGCGTCGCGCCGAGGGAGAAGACGTCGGCCGCCGGCGTGCCCGGGAGCCCGCGCGCGACCTCGGGCGCCACGTACGCCGGGCTCGGGCCGCCGCCGCTGATGCCGATGTCGGTGAGCTTCACGCCGCCGTCGTCGGCCAGCAGCACCGTGCCCGGCTCGAGGGTGCGGTGCACGAACCCGGCCGCGTGGATGGCCGCCAGTGCGTTCCCGAGCTGGATGCCCAGCTGCGCCGCCTGATCGGGGGTGAGCCTGCCGTGCTCGGCGAGGAACGTCGCCATGCTGCGGGACGGGATGTACTCCATCACCAGCCAGACGTCCTGGCCGTCCGGCAGCACGTCGAACACCTTGATCGCGCACGGGTGCTCGATGCGCGCCGCGTCCTTGCCCTCCTGCATGGCGGCCGCGCGCGCCTGCTCGGCGCGCTCACCCGCCCCGACCGGCAGGTACATCCGCTTCATCGCGACGGTGCGGAACAGCCGCGTGTCGAACGCCAGCCACACGATGCCTGCGCGGCCGCGGCCGATCGGCTGGTCCAGCCGGAACCGGCCGCCGACGATGGTTCCTTCAGAACTCAAGTCGGATCCTCGATCATCCGTTGGCCGGCGGCGGGCTCGACGTTGTGGTGGGGTCTGCGCTTGTCGTCGGCGACTCGGAAGTCGACGGCTTCGTCGGCGTTGTCGACTTCGGTGTCGTGGTCCTCTCCGGTTCGGTGTTCCGCGACGTCGTCGCGCGCTTCGACGACGAGGTCGTCTCCGACACCGGAGGGGGTACTTCCGCCGTGCTGATCGGCTCTTCCGTCGTCGACGGGAAAGACTCCGACGTCGCGACGGGCGCCGGCTTGGTGCTCGACACCGGCGCGGCCGGCGCCGAGGGGTTGTTCGGGCTCAGCAGCCAGACGACGAGCGCGACCAGGCCCACGACCACGATGCCGCCGATGATCGCCGGGCGCTTCCACGAGCCGGGCTTCTCGTCGTCCTCGTCGGCCGGGCCGGTCTGCGGGCGTGACCGGGGCGGTGGCGGCGGGGCGGGCTCGTCGTCGTAATCGTCATAGTCGTCCTCGTACCCGCCCTGCTCGTGCGGCGGTACCGGCACCGCGCGGGTCGCGGCCAGCCCCGGCGGCACGCCGCCGGCCGCGGCGTGGTCGTCGTCGCGGTAGTCGCCGTACCCGTCGTAGTCGTTCTCCGGGTAGCCGGTGCCCTCCGGGTAGTCGTCCTCGTCGTAGTACGGCACGGCCTGCGTCGGGGGCCCGCCGCCGAGCAGCGTGCCCGAGTGGCCCGCGGGGACCTCGTCGAACATCTGGGTCGCGTTCGGGTCGGCGACGGCGGCCGCGCCGAGGACGCCGGCGGACGGCGCCAGCATGGTCTCGTCCGCCGGGCCGCCGAGCGGGGTCTCTCCGCGCGCGACGGCCGCGAGCAGCTCCTCGCACTCTTCGGCGGTCGGCCGGTGCTCGACGTCCGGGTGCAGCAGCACGGCCAGCACGCTCGCCAGCGGCCCGGACTGGCGCGGCGGGTTGATCTGCCCGGCCGCGACCGCGTGCAGCAGGCTCAGCGTGTTCTCGGACAGCCCGAACGGCGGCTGGCCCTCGCACGCCGCGTAGAGCGTCGAGCCGAGGGAGAAGACGTCGGACTCCGGCCCGGGCTCGCCGCCGATGGCGACCTCGGGGGCCAGGTAGGCGGGGGTGCCGGCGATCATCCCGGTCTTGGTGACCGTGACGTCGTCCTTGGCGCGGGAGATGCCGAAGTCGGTGATCTTCACGACGCCGTTGGCTCCGAGCAGGATGTTGCCCGGCTTGATGTCGCGGTGCACGATCCCGACCGCGTGCGCCTCGCGCAGCGCCGCGGCGACCTGGGCGCCGATGCGCGCCACCTCGGTCGGCGGCAGCGTGCGGCGTTCCTGCAGCACGGCGGCCAGGCTGGTGGAGTTCAGGTACTCCATGATCAGGCACGGCTGGCCGCTGTCGTCGGTGACGACGTCGAAGACGGAGATCGCGTTCGGGTGGTGCAGCCGGGCCGCGATCCGGCCCTCGCGCATCGTCCGCTGGCGGGCGTCCTCGGCGTCGTGCTCGTCCAGGTGCGGCTGGAGCAGGAGCTGTTTGATGGCCACGGTGCGGCCCAGGACCTCGTCCTGCGCCTGCCAGACGGCTCCCATCGCGCCCGTGCCGATCCGGCCGGCGATGCGATATCGACCGGCGACCAGACGACCCTCGTCGCTCACGCGACCTCCCTTTGGGCTCCGACTTCACCAGGGCGTGAGGATCGGTACCTGGTGACGCGGCCACGAGCATGCCGCTTCGCTGGAGCGTATGCACATGTCGTGGGCTCTGAACCGGCTTTTTCGAGACCGGCTCGTGACAAGGCTAGGCGCTCACTCTGCGCACACGAATCCGGCACGGACACTTGAGCCAGGGGTGAACGGGTGATCGCGGTGCGCTACATGTACTGGGCCGAGACGAGCTCGGCTTCGGTGATCAACCCACCCGCGTCGGCCACCCGGAAAAGCTGGGTGACGCGCACCAGTGCGCCGTCCGGCCGGTGCAGCGTCGCGACCGCGAGGATCGAGCCGTCCGGCTTGATCTGCGTGTCGGCCTCCTGGACGTCGATGGCGTCCATCGCGCTCCAGGTGCGGACCAGCTCGCCGGCCGTGCCGTCGGCCAGTGCGGGGCTCAGCAGCGCCAGCGCGCCCGCCGAGTTGCGGGCGATGGCGGCGTAGAAGTCCTTGACGGCCTGGATCTTGCGGCTCGCGCTGCGGGCGTCGGCAGCCTTGTCCGGAACCGGGGTGGCGGCGGCCGGCACCGCTTCGGTTCGCGGGCTGCCGTTCGCCGGGTGGGTGGCCGCCGGCGCGTTCTCGGAGTGCGTGCCCGGCGTCGTCCCGGCCCGCTCCGGCGCGCTGCCGCCGGCCTGGTGCTGCGGCACGGCGAGGCCGCCGAGCTCCGCGGCACCGGTGAAGCCGGCCGGCGTGGCCTGGCCGCCGGAGGGGGACGCGGCGCGGTGGGAACTGGTCAGCATCGGCGCGGCGATCACCGCGCCGGCGACGAGCGCGCCCGCGGCGACGAGCCCGGTCAGCTTCGCGCGGCGCGCGAACCGGCTTTCCGGGTCGCCGGATTGCTCGGCCAGCGCCGGCTCGCGGGCCGGCTCGGTCCGCGCCGGCAGGAACTTCTGCGGGTCGCGGAAGACCTGCTCGAGATGGTCGCGTTCGGCGTCGGCGACGCCGTCCAGGATCTCGGCCGGGATGACGTCCTCGACGCGGACGGCGTGGGGTACCTCACGCCGGGTGCGCTGCCGATCAAGCACGAAAGTCCTCGCTCTGGTGTTCCGGGGACGGCGACCCGGCCGTTCGCCGGATTGCCGTTGGTCCGGTCGGCCGACTCGTGGCCGGGGTTCCGGATTCGCTGTCGTCAGGTAACCCCGTGTGGACGAACACCGCCAGGGTCTGTCGCCGGAATGCCGTCATCACACGACGAGCGGCAGCTTATGTCACCCACCCGGACCAGGCATAACCGCTCGGCGCACCGCACGTGCATCAGAACGGGCGAACCGCACGTGCAAGGTTGGCTACTGTCCGTCAGCCGCGATCTTGTCGCCGTCGCCGAAGGTCAGCGTGCGCTCCTCGATCGTCTTGGTCCCGTCGGTGTGGGTGACCTCGACGGTGTTGACCGTGACACCGCGCTGCTGATCGATGCTGACCTTTTTGACTTCGAAGTAGGCGATGCCGGCGTACCGCCGGGCGAGCGCCTGTGACCCCTGGTCGTGCAGCCCGCCGGTGGTCACCGACGACGCCGCGGCGGGGTCGGTGGTAACGGTGTTGAAGAACTTCTCCGAGTTGTCCCCCATGGTCTGGGCGTCCGGCGGGAAGGAGTACCACCACGGCGGCTTGACCGGGGTTTCGCGCTGGGCGGGCGTGACGGGCGGCTTCCGCGGCGGACCGCTCGGGGCGGCCGCGGCGGCCGGGCCGGTCGTCGCCGGCTCCGGCGCGGCGGTGCTGCCGGCCGGCGGGGTAGGCACGCCGTCGACCGGCCCGGCGCCACCGTCCGCGGGGGGCTTCCCGGCGGTGCTCCCCGGCCGGGACGCCGTCTCCGGTCCCGCCGCGGAACCGCCCTCCGTGGGCGGCCGGTGCTCCCCGGTGGGGTCGGCGATCGTCGGCGCGCCCTGGTAGCCCGGCCACGCGCCCTGCACGGCCTGGTCCATCGGTGGCTTCCCGACCAGGAAGGATCCGGCGCACAGCAGCCCCACGACCACGGCGCCGGACGCGCCGGTGGCGAACCAGGCCGCCTTCCGCCACGTCTTCGGCGGCGTCACCGACGCGGGCACCGACCCGATGGTGAAGCCGCCCAGCCCGTCGATCGGGGGCGCGGAGTAGATGCGGACGTCGTCTTCGTCCAGGTCCACGCAGCGCGGCGCCGGAGCGGCCAGCGAGACGCGGGTGCGACGGGCGGCCTGATCGGCACGGGACTCGGCGACCGGCGCCTCGTGCGGCGCTTCGGCGGGGTTGGACTCGATGTCGTCATCCTCGAAGGCGTCGAGAGGCAGGCTGCCGTGCGCGGCCGGGAAAAGCGGCGGCGCGGGCCGCCGGTCACGGGGCTGCGGCAGCGACGGCTGCGA
Source organism: Amycolatopsis sp. NPDC051045 (assembly GCF_040682955.1). Classification (NCBI taxonomy): domain Bacteria; kingdom Bacillati; phylum Actinomycetota; class Actinomycetes; order Pseudonocardiales; family Pseudonocardiaceae; genus Amycolatopsis; species Amycolatopsis sp. NPDC051045. Next base: position 412,517 of record NZ_JBFBCC010000001.1, on the reverse strand, counting down.
CGGTTGCGGCAGCCACGGCAGTGACGGCTGGGGGAGTGGGAGCGATCCGGTCATCGGCAGGTCGGCTGGTGCTTGGCCGGTGGGGTAGCGGCGCCGGGGGCGGGAGGCGGGCATCGGCAGGTCGGCCGGCGTCTGTTCAGGGGGGTAGCCGCGCCCGAAGCTGGGTGTCGGGAGGTCGGCCGGCGTCGGTCCGATGTCGTGGCCGCGCAGCGGGAAGGGGCCGGTCATCGGCAGGTCGGCCGGCGTCTGTTCAGGGGGGTAGCCGCGCCCGAAGCTGGGTGTCGGGAGGTCGGCCGGTGTCGGTCCGATGTCGTGGCCGCGCAGGGAGAAGGGGCCGGGCATCGGCCGATCGGCCGGCGCCTGCCCAGTGGGATAGCCGCGCCGGAGGCGGGAATCGGACACGGGCAGATCCGCCGGCGCCTGCCCGGTCGAGTAGCCGCGGAAGGGGTGGGAGCCGGGCATCGGCGGGTCGGCCGGCGCCTGTCCGGTGGGGTGACTCCGCATCAGCGGCGATCCGGTCATCGGCGGGTCGGCCGGTGCCTGTCCGGCCGCGTGGTGGCGCACGGGGCGGTGCTGGGGCAACGGCGGCGTCCAGCTCTCCGCGCCGCCGCGCCGGTGCCGTCCGGGATGCGCGGGCGCGGTGCCGCGTCCGTGGAACTCCGTGCCGTGGCTCATGTGAGCTCGACCACCCGGCGGAACGGTCCTGACGCCATCCGGCCCCGGGACGACCCGATCGGAGCACCCTCACGCGCGGAATCCTGTTCGGAATCCTGCGCAAATGCACGCGCACGCGACTGTGGACGCACGGGGCCGCTGCCCCCGCGCGTCTTGCCGGCCTCGCCCGACCCGGACGCAAGGGTCCTCACGACGTCAACCCTAGGAGCATCCGGCGGAGAAAGTCGCCCCCAAACCTGCAAGTTGCAGAGGTTTCACTCGGTCGGGCGCGACCGAACGGGCGATGGTGACGCTGCGAAGTTTCCCGTCGGCCATCGGGCCCTGATCAGGCCTTTCAGCCTCCCGTGCGGTAACGGTCCCGGGTGGATTGCAGCGCCTTCGTCGCCACGACGCCGCTACCGGCCGCGACGATGATCGCGAAGACGTCGAGCGTCGGCCCACCGGCCGTGAGCAACCAGGCGAACAGCGAAGCCGCGGTCGTCCCGCCGGCCACCGCCCACCGGCTGCGGACGTACTGCGCGACCGGAGCGCCTCCGGCGCGCTTACCGGCCGCGTTGTTGAGCAGCGCCAGATACCCCACATGGCCCAGCGCGGCCAGCACACTCACGAGCGTGACGATGACGGCGATGAGGTTCACGAGCCAGTCCATGACCACAGTCTGCCCGCACCCGGGCCACCGGTGCCTCGGGGAAGTCCCCGAATTCGCCGCAACCGTTACCGGCCGAGCCGCCCGCGTCCGAGGTTCAGCAGCGCCATGGCCAGCTGCCGGCCGTCCGGGCCGAGTTCGCGGTAGCGCGCGAGCACGTCCATCTCGCGGTTGTAGACGATGCGCGTGCCGCCGGCGGCCATCCGCGCGGCCCCGATCGTCTTGGACACCTCGACCCGGCGTTTCACCAACCGCAGGATCTCCTTGTCCAGCCAGTCGATCTCCTCGCGGAGCGACGCGATGTCGTCGCCCGCGGGGGTGTGCTCGGCGGGCTGGCCGTCGGCGTTCGTCGCGTGTGCGTTCATCGGGGCCTCTTCCTTGAAGCCCGGACCCGGCCCCAGGGACGGCGACAGCCCCGGGTCCGTGGACTCCGGGGCTGGCGTGATGGCGGTTCGGGCACTACGCGATCACGGGAGCCGGAGTCCGGGTCCCGTAAAAAAATCGCTCTGCGTAGTGCCGCATGCGATCAGTATGGCACAGCGGCACCGGAACGCTCCCGGAACGAGCGCACCCGAGCATGAACCAAGAGGCTCACCGCGAGCCAGAACATCGGGAAGGCCGGCCAGAAGAACCCGGGCCCCAGCACCGCCCAGCGGACGATCGCCAGCACCGCGACCGCGACCGCCACGGCGAGGTGCAGGCGCAGCGCGGGATGGCACCGCAGCGCCTCCCGGGTGAGCGGGAAGCCGGGCCGCGGCGGCGCGGGCCGCGGCAGGTCGGTGGTGAGCGCGGTCAGTTCGTCGGTGAACCGCGCGGCGTAGACGCGGGTGAGGCGCTCTTCGACCTCGTCGAGGGTGAGCCGGCCTTCGGAACCGGCGTTCTGGACGGTGGTGGCGACGCGTTCGCGATCGGCGTCGGCGGCCCGGATGCGGGCGGGGCTGGTGTCTTCCATGTCCGTCGATGCTCCGCGCGCCGGGCCCGCGGCGCGTCGGCCGGCAGGCGACACCTCCCGCTACGCCCGCCGCGGTAGCCCACCCGCCGAGCACCCCGCCGGAACGGCTCGCGCCGCGTCGGCAGGCTTTGCCGGAGCCCTACCCGCCCGGGGTAGCGTGGACGCACGATGGACACCCTCTTCGATCTCCCCGCCGCCACCCCTGCGCGCAAGCCCGCCGCCGGCGGGCAGGCCGAGCTGCTCGACGACCTGAACCCCGCCCAGCGCGAAGCCGTCACCCACGCCGGTGGCCCGCTGCTGGTGGTGGCGGGCGCGGGATCGGGCAAGACCCGGGTGCTGACCCGCCGGATCGCCTACCTGCTGGGTCAGCGCCGGGTGCACCCCGGCGAAATCATGGCGATCACCTTCACCAACAAGGCGGCCGCGGAAATGCGCGAGCGCGTCGCCGCGCTCGTCGGGCGCCGCGCGAACGCGATGTGGGTGTCGACGTTCCACTCGATGTGCGTGCGGATCCTGCGCCGTGAAGCCAAGACGCTGGACATGTCGTCGAGTTTCTCCATCTACGACTCCGACGACACCAAGCGGCTGATCACCTTGGTGGCGCGGGACCTCGACATCGACCCGAAGCGGTACGCCGCACGCACGCTCGCCGTGCACATCTCGAACCTGAAGAACGAGCTCACCGACCCGGAGACCGCCGCGGCGAACGCGGGCAACGACCTCGAGCGCCGCGTCGCCGAGGTCTACGGCGAGTACCAGCGGCGGCTGAACCAGGCCAACGCCTTCGACTTCGACGACCTCATCATGCGCACGGTCTCGCTGCTGCAGGCGTTCCCGGACGTCGCCGAGTACTACCGGCGGCGGTTCCGCCACGTGCTGGTCGACGAGTACCAGGACACGAACCACGCGCAGTACACCCTGGTCCGCGAGCTGGCCGGGACCACGCCGAACGAGTCGGGCGTCGAGCCGGCGGAGCTGGTCGTCGTGGGCGACGCGGACCAGTCGATCTACGCCTTCCGCGGCGCGACGATCCGGAACATCGAAGAGTTCGAGCGGGACTTCCCGAACGCGCACACCATCCTGCTGGAGCAGAACTACCGCTCCACGCAGACGATCCTGTCCGCGGCGAACGCCGTCATCGAGCGGAACCCGAACCGCCGGGCGAAGCGGCTGTGGACCGATTCGGGCGACGGCGAGAAGATCGTCGGCTACGTCGCGGACAACGACCACGACGAAGCCGCGTTCGTCGCGGGCGAGATCGACGCGCTGGCGGAGAAGGGCGAAGCCGACTACTCCGACGTCGCCGTCTTCTACCGCACCAACAACCAATCCCGCGTCTTCGAAGAGATCTTCATCCGGCTCGGCCTGCCGTACAAGGTCGTCGGCGGCGTGCGGTTCTACGAGCGCCGCGAGGTCCGCGACATGATCGCGTACCTGCGGGTGCTGGCGAACCCCGAGGACACGGTCAGCCTGCGGCGCGTGCTGAACGTGCCCAAGCGCGGCATCGGCGACCGCGCGGAGGCCGTCGTGGCGACGCACGCCGAGCGTGAGCGCATCTCGTTCGCGCAGGCGCTGCGGGACGCCGTCGAGGGCAAGGTGCCGCTGCTGAACCCGCGCTCGGTCAAGGCGATCGGCGGGTTCGTGGCGCTGCTCGACGAGCTGGGCGTGCTGATCGCGGACGGCGCGGAGGTGCACGACGTCCTGGAAGCCGTGCTGGACAAGACCGGCTACCGCGTCGAGCTCGAGGAGTCGGACGACCCGCAGGACCACACGCGCGTGGAGAACCTGGACGAGCTCGTCACGGTGGCGCGCGAGTTCACCGAGATCACCGCCGCGGTCGTCGCGGACGAGAACGCCGAGCTGGTCGTGGACGAGGGCGTCCCGGCGCCGGGCTCGTTGCCGGCGTTCCTCGAGCGCGTGTCGCTGGTCGCGGACGCCGACTCGGTGCCATCCCCCGACGGCGGCGAGGAGGGCGACGGCGGCGCTGGCGTGGTCACGCTGATGACCGTGCACACCGCGAAGGGCCTGGAGTACCCGGTGGTGTTCTGCACCGGCTGGGAGGACGGCGTCTTCCCGCACATGCGTGCTTTGGGCGACCCGACGGAACTCGCCGAGGAACGGCGGCTGGCGTACGTCGCGATCACCCGCGCCAGGAAGCGGCTGTACGTCTCGCGCGCGATCACGCGCTCGGCGTGGGGCCAGCCGTCGATGAACCCGGCTTCGCGGTTCCTCGACGAGCTGCCGCCGGACCTCGTCGACTGGCGGCGGCTGGAGCCGTCCAGCAGCGGCTTCGGCTCGTTCGGCTCCGGTTCACGCGGCACCCCGCGGGCGGCGACCACCTGGGGCGGCCGCCGGTCTTCCTCGCCGTCTTCGTCGGGGACGCCGTCGTTCGGCAAGGGCTGGAAGGACACGGTGGCGCTGAAGCTGGACGTCGGCGACCGCGTCAGCCACGACAAGTACGGCCTCGGCACGGTGATCTCCTGCGACGGCGTCGGTCCGCGAGCCACGGCCACGATCGACTTCGGCGCGGCGGGCAAGGTCCGCCTGATGCTCATCGGCAGCGTCCCGATGGTGAAGCTGTAGCGCTACCCGTCCGAGTGAATCCGGCGGCGATCCCGGCGATCGCCGCCGGAATCGTCGTACCCATCCGCTAGAACTGACCCGGTAATCGAACACGAGTTCGACGAGGGGGTAGTGCGGTGTGGACGCGGTGCTGTTTGGCCTGCTGGCCGAAGGGGTACAAAAATACCTGCGAGGAGTTCTGGGGACGACGGTTCCGGATCGGGGTCGGGAGCCTTCGGGGGCCTCAGGAATTCCCTCGCGTGCGGGAGCGGAGGCGTGCCGGCTGGCCGCCGCCTGGCGAGCGCTGCTCAGGCAGCACGAGCTCGGCGCGGACGGGCGTTGTGTCACCTGCGGCCGGGGACGCCGCTGGACGACCAGAGCTCGAAGTGCCGCGCGTGTCCGCTCCGCGAAGGGCACAGGGGGAGCTGTGCCCTGGGGCTGGCTGCCGGTGCGGCGGCCGGCGGAGCTGTGCACGGTGTGGCAGGTGGCGGTGGCCTACTTCATCCGCCGCTTGCCGGGCGGGCAGCGGTAGGCGGTTGCGGGCGCTGAGCGGCCTGCGGGCGGTTTTTTCCAGCCTGGGCGTGGTTCTGAGCGGCCGGAGGTGCCCGGAACGGCCTGGTGGCCGTTCCGCGGCGGATCGTCACCGGCTGTCGTTTCGGTGGTGCGGCCGTGCGGTTCGGACGTTCTTCGGCGGCCGATCGAGCGGCAGCGGCGCGGTGCCGGCCGGAGCGGGGATGCGCGCGACCGAGGAGCGTCTTCGGTCCTCGGCGACGAATCATGGCTCTACGGCGGGATTTCCGCTGTCACACGCGCCGGTGGTGCTTGATCGCGTGCCGATGTCCGGGTGGAGAACGAGCGGATCAGAGGGCGACGCCGCGCGCGGCCAGCCAGGGCCGGGGGTCGATCTTCTTGGTGCCGTTCTGCCACACCTCGAAGTGCAGGTGCGGGCCGGTGCTCTGACCGCGGTTGCCGATCTCGGCGATCTGCTGGCCGCACTTGACCTTCTGCCCCGCCTTGACGGAGAAGCTGTTCATGTGGCCGTAGACCTGGACCGTGCCGTCGTCGAGCTGGATCCGGACCCAGAGGCCGAAGCCGCTGGCCGGGCCGGCCTCGATCACTTCGCCGTCGGAGGCGGCGTAGATCGGGGTGCCGATCGAGTTGGCGATGTCGATGCCGAGGTGGCTCGTGCCCCACCGGGCACCGAAGCCCGAGGTGAAGGTGCCGTGCGCGGGCAGGCAGGTCTTGGGGCGAGCGGCTTCTTCGGCGGCCTTCTTGGCGGCGTCGGCTTCGCGCTTCTCGCGGGCCTGCGTGACGGAGGCGCTGTCGGCGAGCTTGGCGGCCTCGGCGGAGGCGTCGACGGTGTGGCCGGTCGGCAGGAGTTCCGGGGCGCCCCCGGTGCCCGCACCTCCCGCGGTCAGCGAAGCGCTGGCGTCCTGGCTGTTGGCCAGCGGCGTCACGGCCGCGTCGGAGTCGGTGATCGTCTTGAGGGTCGAGCCCGCAGCAGCGGCGGCGAACGCACCAGCCGCAACGGCGGCAACCACGACACGGCCGCGAAGGGCCGAAGAGGGCGGGGCGATGCGGTGCGCACCCCGGACACGAACGACCGCACCTTCCAGTGCGTCCTTCAATGCCGGGGAAGGAGCTTGGCCGCCGGGGGAGCGGTGTGAAGCCAAGACAGGGCCTTCCATCGTCGGGGAGCCAGATCGAGGACTGCGGGCGGGGGAACCCGGTGAGCAACCTCGGGGGTGGTTTGCTCGGTGTCCTACTTCGTGACCTGACTGTAATGGGGACCCCGGGACAGTAACGAAGGGGTACCGCTGTCGGCAAGACGTGCCCCCGCTGTCGGCCGATCGGGTGGAGTCCGCAGCACGCTCACCTGTGGAAATCACCCAAAGTTAGAGGGGGTTTACGGCTTTCGGTGTGACTTGCCTTACAAGGGTTTGAGGTGGTGAAGGCCCATCAAGGGCGTCCGCGGGTCCCTCCGGGCGGGAATAACGGTTTGCGAGAGGAAGTTGAAGCGCGTTCGACGACTCGCGCCCCGGCGACGGCTCGCCGGTGGCCCGGACTTGCTAGCGTCGCGGGCAATATGCCCCCACGCTCAGAGCCCCCCACCGGAAGCACCCCCGGCCCCCGGCAAGAACCCGCGGAGCGAGGTTCGACCAAGCCGGCTTCGAGTCCCCCTGGCGCACCGCAATCCTCGGAACCGCCCGCGGGCGGTTCCGGCGCGGGCCGGGCTGCGCGAGGGTCCGCCGAGCCGGTCACCAGTGGGTGGGGCAGCGCGCAAGACTCCACGGGCGGTTCCGGCAAACCGTCCCCGGCCATGCCCCCGGCCGGCTCGGCGGCGTCCCCCCGCACCACCGAACCCCCCGCCCCGCACTGGGCCGACGACACCCGAAACCGCCCTCTGGCCGGAGCGCTCGGCCTCGCCGCCCTCGGCGCCGTCTCCCTCACCGCCGGCGCCGTCGTTCCCGTTTCGCCCTCCGCCGCTCCCGGGTTCACCAGCTGGCCGTGGCTGGCCCTGCTCGCGCTCGGTCCCGTTGTCGCCGCCGTCTGGTTCGCCGTCGCCGGGAAACCCGCGCTCGGGGGCGGGCTCGTCCTCGGGCTCGCCGCCCTCGCTCCCGGGCGGCTGGTGCTCGACTCGCAGTTCGTCGTGAACGGCCCGCTCACCATCCGGCCCGAGCTGTACCTGCCCGACCGGTTCCTCGGCGGCTCGGCCGTCGGTGCCGGGTTCTGGCTGCTCGTCGCCGGGCACGTCCTCACCGGGGCCGCCGGCCTGCTCGCCTGGCGCGCCCTCCGTAGTCACGAAGAACCCGAACGCCGGCGCTGGCGGCTGCTCGTCCCGCTGCTCGCCGTCGTCGCCGGGGCGGGGCTGCTGACCGCTCCCGTCCAATCCGGCAACGGTTTCCTGCTCGCCCGCGGCGCCTTCGAAGGGCCGTGGCCCGCCCTCGGCGGCTACCTCCTGCTCGCCGCCGCCCTGCCGCTGGCCGCTGCCGTCGCGCTGGCCGCTCCGGTCGAACACGTCGCTCGCGGTGCGCTCGCCGGGCTGGCCGCGGCCGCCTGGGGGGTCGCCGCGCCGTCCGTGCTGGCCGGTCTCTTCCGGGACGATCTGCACGTCACCTGGGGGCCCGCGCTCGTACTCGTCACGACGGCGATCGTCGCCGGCCTCGCCGGTACGCGGCTGACCGAACGCACCGGCAAGCCCGAAGCGGACCTCGCCGGTGGCGCGAAGCTGCCCGGCCTCTTCTGGTGGCGGCTCACCACCGGGCTGCTCGGCCTGGCCACCGCGATCGCCGCGCTCATCGGCGCCTTCGCCCCGCAGGTCGCCGTCACCGCGCTGAACCCGGGGGCCGCCGCACCGGTCAGCGCCGCCGCCGAAAGCCCCGCCCGCTGGTTCCTCCTCGTCGCCGCGCTCGTGCTCGCCGTCCCCGCCGCCGGGGTGCTCGTCCCGAAGACGGCCGCCGTCGCGCGGCCGGTGCTCGGGGTCGCCTGGGCCGGGATCGTCCTGGCCGGCACGGCCGTCCTCAACACGGCGCTGACCGCCACCCAGGCCGGCAACCTCGCCGGGTTCGGGGGCGCGGCGGCGCCGGTCTTCACCTACGACCTCGGTGCGGGCGCCGCCTGGACGTTCGCCGCGCTCGTGCTCGCCGCACTGGCCGCGCTCGCCGCCGTCGGGACCGGCGTCGTCGAACGCGAAGACGCCGGGGACGGCACCGAGCCGGACAAGAACGTGCTCACCCCCGCCGCGGCCGGCGCGGTGCTGGCCGTCGCCGCGTTCGGGCTGCCCGTCTTCGCCGTTCCCGGCTACGTCGCCGCCGGCCTCTGGTCCCACCTCGACACCCCGTCGTGGGGCCTGCTGACCGCCGTCGCGGTCGTCGTCGGCGCGGCCGTGCTCGCGACGCGGTCCCGGCCGCGGCCGGCGGCCGCCCTGCTCGCCGGCGCCGCCCTGCTCACCGGCCTGCACGCCGCGGAGCTGCCGCTCGTCGGCGGCGCGCTCGGCGGCGCGAGCCCGGCCACCGGGTTCTGGGTCGCGCTCGCCGCCACGGCCGCGTTGCTGATCGCCGCGGGTATGGCAGTGAGTCACAGAGGACGTCGTGCGCCGTGAGCGCCTCCGGGTGCTCCTCGTCGAGTTCACCCGCCCCGATCCGGCCGCCGTCGCGCTCGGCCGCGTCCTGCGCGACGGAGGCGTGGAGGTCATCCACGCCGGCCCTGTGGACACCGTCGAACAGATCCTCCGCACCGCCGAGCAGGAGGACCCGGACGCGGTCGGCGTGCTCGGCGCCGCGCCGCCCGAAGACCTCGAGGACGCGCTCGGAGACGTCCGCGTCTTCACGGCCGCGACCGCCGGAGAAGTGGTGGAACGGCTCGCCGGTGGGCGGTCTCACACCGCTGAAGCACCGTCTGACCGCGCACGGTGACCGACTTCACCAGGTGCGGAGTCCCCTGCGTCTGCGCAGGTCGCTAACCTCGACTGGTCCGACAGCGCGGTCCGGTCGCGGACCACCTGCAGTGGCGTGTCGTCAGGAGACTGGAGTAGTGGACCTCTACGAGTACCAGGCGAGGGATCTCTTCGCCGCCCACGGAGTACCGGTTCTGCCGGGCTCGGTGGCTACCAACCCCGAAGAAGCCAAAGCCGCCGCGGAGCAGATCGGCACCCAGGTCGTCGTCAAGGCGCAGGTGAAGGTCGGTGGCCGCGGCAAGGCCGGTGGCGTCAAGCTGGCCCAGACGCCGGACGAGGCGAAGGAGAAGGCGGAAGCCATTCTCGGCCTCGACATCAAGGGCCACATCACGCGTCGCGTGCTCGTGGCGGAGGCCTCGGACATCGCGTCCGAGTACTACTTCTCCTTCCTGCTGGACCGGGCGAACCGCACCTTCCTGGCGATGGCCTCGTCGGAAGGCGGCATGGAGATCGAGCAGCTCGCCGTCGAGCGCCCCGAGGCGCTCGCGAAGATCCCCGTCGACGCGATCGCCGGCGTGGACAAGGCGAAGGCCCTCGAGATCCTGAAGGCCGGCAACTTCCCGGCCGACATCATCGACGAGGCCGCCGACGTCGTGGTGAAGCTCTGGGAGACCTTCGTCTCCGAGGACGCCACCCTGGTCGAGGTCAACCCGCTGGTCCGCGACCCGCAGGACAAGATCATCGCCCTCGACGGCAAGGTCACCCTCGACGAGAACGCGGACTTCCGCCAGCCGGGCCACGAGGCCCTGGTGGACAAGGACGCGGAGAACCCGCTCGAGGCGAAGGCCAAGGCCAAGAACCTCAACTACGTCAAGCTCGACGGCCAGGTCGGCATCATCGGCAACGGCGCGGGCCTCGTGATGTCCACTTTGGACGTCGTGGCGTACGCGGGCGAGAAGCACGGCGGCGTGAAGCCGGCGAACTTCCTCGACATCGGCGGCGGCGCGTCGGCGGAGGTCATGGCGGCCGGGCTGGACGTCATCCTCAACGACCCCGACGTGAAGAGCGTGTTCGTCAACGTCTTCGGCGGCATCACCGCCTGCGACGCGGTGGCGAACGGCATCGTCGAGGCCCTGAAGATCCTGGGCGACGAGGCCGCCAAGCCGCTGGTCGTCCGCTTGGACGGCAACAACGTCGTCGAGGGTCGCCAGATCCTGGCCGACGCGAACCACCCGCTGGTCACCGTGGTGGACACAATGGACAACGCGGCCGACAAGGCTGCCGAGCTCGCCGCGGCAGGTGCGTGAGATGTCGATCTTCCTCAACGAGAACAGCAAGGTCATCGTCCAGGGGCTCACCGGCTCCGAGGGCATGAAGCACGCCACCAAGATGCTGAAGTCCGGCACGAACATCGTGGGCGGCGTCAACGCCCGCAAGGCCGGCCAGACCGTCACCATCGAGGGCAAGGACCTCAAGGTCTTCGGCACCGTCGAAGAGGCGATCAAGGAGACCGGCGCCGACGTGTCGGTCATCTTCGTGCCGCCGAAGTTCGCCAAGGATGCGGTCATCGAGGCGATCGACGCCGAGATCCCGCTCGCCGTGGTGATCACCGAGGGCATCCCGGTGCACGACTCGGCCTACTTCTGGGCCCACGCCGTCGCGAAGGGCAACACGACCCGCATCATCGGGCCGAACTGCCCCGGCGTGATCAGCCCCGGCAAGTCGAACGCCGGCATCATCCCGGCCGACATCACCGGCCCCGGCAACATCGGCCTCGTGTCGAAGTCGGGCACGCTGACCTACCAGATGATGTACGAGCTGCGGGACATCGGCTTCTCCACCGCGGTCGGCATCGGCGGTGACCCGATCATCGGCACCACGCACATCGACGCCCTCGAGGCGTTCGAGGCGGACCCCGAGACCAAGGTCATCGTGATGATCGGCGAGATCGGCGGCGACGCCGAAGAGCGCGCCGCGGCGTACATCAAGGAGAACGTGACGAAGCCGGTCGTCGGCTACGTCGCGGGCTTCACCGCGCCCGAGGGCAAGACCATGGGCCACGCCGGCGCCATCGTCTCCGGCTCCTCCGGCACGGCCGCCGCCAAGAAGGAGGCCCTCGAGGCCGCCGGCGTCAAGGTCGGCAAGACCCCGAGCGAGACCGCCGTCCTGGCACGTGAGCTGTACAACAACCTCGGCTGAGGTTGACGCAGCACTCCTGGTGAGGCCGGGCACCGCACAGGTGCCCGGCCTTTCCTCGTCCCGGCACGAAACCTCGCGACGGATTCACACGTCTGGTGGGCTGGCGGCCTTCGAGTGCGCTAGCGTTCTGCGCACACAAGCCACCTCGTCTTTCCCCCTGGGCGCCGCGCGCCCGGAGTGCCGGTCGAACCGACAGGAGTGCATCCGATGACCTTCCCCAGCGGTGGGCCTGGCTACCCCCAGCAGGGTGGCGGCCAGCAGCCCCCCGGACCGCCGTCCAGTGGCTTCCCGGCGCAGCAGCCGCACTCGCACTCGCACCAGGCGCCGTCCGGTGCGGCGAGCCTGACGCAGAACCTGCCGCTGCTCCTCGCCCTGGTCGTCGCCGCCCTCGGCCTCGTGCAGTACTTCCTCGGCTTCTCCGACAACGGCGAAGTCGGCCTCGGCGGGACGCTCCTGCTGGCCGGTGGCCTGCTCGCCGCGATGCACGCGCTGCCGAAGGGCCCGAAGACGCTGCCGTTCGCCGCGCTGCTGAGCGTCCTCGGTGCGCTGGAGGTGCTGGACGCGCTGGTCGGAATGCAGACTTCGCCCGGCATCGTCACCGTCATCCTGATCCTGGGGATCCTGCAGATGCTCGTCGCGGTCGGCGCGCTGCTGATCGCGCACGACGTCATCAAGCCGCCGACGCCCAAGCCCGCCGCACCGTCCTACGGCGGCCAGTACGGCCAGCCCGGCCAGCAGCAGCAGTACGGCCAGCCCGGTCAGCAGTTCGGCCAGCCGGGCCACGGGCCGGGCCCGGTCGGCGGCTCCGCTGAGCCGTCCGCGCCGTTCTCGCAGCCGGGCCAGTACGGCTCGCCGAACCCGCCGTCGACCACCCCACCCCCGGGGCAGCAGGCCACGACGTACGCCCCGCAGCAGGGCCAGTTCTTCCAGCAGCCGCCGCCGGAGAACCCGGGCACGCCGCCCGGTGGCTTCGGCAAGTCGAACTGACGCAGCCCGGAACCCGGACACCCGCTGTGACGCTCCCTGTCACAGCGGGTGTTTCGCGTCCGGGGTGACCCGACCGGGTGGGTGACCGCGGCTGGCGGCGGCGTGGCTGATCCGGGTGAGCCTGCTCGGGCACCCGCTGGGAGCTCCCTGTCACGGCGGGTGTTTCGCGTTCGGGGTGACCAGGCCGGGTGCGTAACTCCGGCTGGCGGCGGCGTGGCTGATCCGGGTGAGCCTGCTCGGGCACCCGCTGGGAGCTCCCTGTCACGGCGGGTGTTTCGCGTTCGGGGTGACCAGGCCGGGTGCGTAACTCCGGCTGGCGGCGGCGTGGCTGATCCGGGCGAACCCGCTCGGGTGTTTCGCGTCCGAGGTGACCCGACCGGGTGAGCAACCCCCTCCGGCGGCGGCGTGGCTCACCCGGATGGACCAGCCCGGATGCCAGGGTGCGGATCATGGATCTGCTCACCGACGACCCCCACCCGCCGGGTGCCGCGGTGGGCGACCCACGGCCCGGCGTCGAACCCGCCGGCGCGGCCAGGCTGCGGATCCTGCTCGCCGCCGCCCTTGGTCCGCTGGTCACCGGCTACACCGCCGTCGCGACCGTGCTGGCCCTGGTCGCCCTCACCGCCGGGCGCACCGCCTTCTCCGGCACCGGGGTGCTGCTGGCCGCCGGGCCCGGCTGGCTCGCCGCGCACCAGGTGCCCCTCGGCCTCGGCGGTCACCCACTCGGGGTGCTGCCGCTGCTGCCGACGCTGGGCGTGGTCGCGTTGGGCGCGCGGACGGCGTCGGGCGCCGCCCGCCGCCTCGGCTGCCGGTCGTTCCGCGAAGCCCTGCCGGTGCTGGTCACGATCACCGGCGCGCACGCCGTGTCCGGGCTCGTCGTCGCGCTGTGCGCGCAGGGCTCGCCGGTGACGGCGAACCCGGTGACCGCCTTCGCCGTGCCCGGGCTGCTCGCCGCGGCGGCGTCGTGCGCGGGCATCACCCGGTCGTGCGGGCTCCCGGACGTCGCGGCGGAGCGCCTCGACCCGCTGGCGCTGCGCGGGCTGCGGGCCGGCGCGATGGGCCTGGCGGTCCTGGTGACCTGCGGCGCCGCCGTGTTCACCGTCGCCACCGGGCTGTCGTGGGGGACGGTGTCCGACAGCTACGAGCCCGGGTTCGGCACCAGTTTCGGGCTCTTCCTGCTTTCCCTGCTGTACCTGCCGAACGCCGTGACGGCCGCGCTGTCCTTCGTCGCCGGGCCCGGGTTCTCGGTCGGCTCGCTGACCGTCGGGATGTTCGGTTACCACGGCGGCTCCGTGCCGGCCGTCCCGCTGCTCGCCGGCCTGCCCGAGCACCACGCGGCGTGGTGGCCGGCGCTGCTGGTGCTGCCCGCGGCGGCCGGCGCGCTGACCGGCTGGTCGCTGCGCAAGGTCGACGCCGAGCCGGCGCAGCGCATCCGCGCGGTCGCGGTGGCCGGCGCCGTCGTCGCGCTCGGCTGCGTCGTGCTGGGCACGCTGGCCGGCGGGCGCCTCGGCGACGGCCCCTTCGACCCGGTGAGCGTCCCCGTCGGCGTCGCTTCGGTCGTCGCCTTCTGCTGGATCGTCATCCCGGGTTCGTTCGTCGCGTTCTTCGCGGGCGAGCACGAGCCGCCCGCGCCGCCGCCGGAAGCGCTCGAAGACAACGAGGCTTTCGAGGACGCCGAGGAGATCGACGTCGAAGCGGCGTCCGAAGCCGTCGAGGAACTCGAAGCGGCTGCAGTGTCCGAAGAGGACGCGCAGTTCGAAGCCGAGGCCGAGGCCGAGCTCGGCCTCAAAGAACCGGCGGAAGCCGCCCCCGAAACCGGCGACGCTGTGACCGGAGGCACCGAGACCTGCGGCGACGTCGAGCCGGGCGAGGGCGACCGTTAGGGTTGACGTGACCTGGTGAAGCGCCGTGCGCCCGGCTGCGCACCGCCCGCGGCAAGGAGCCCGCTCTGTCTCAACGGTTGGAGCTGCCCACTCCGGTGAAGCTCGTCGTGCTCGCGTCGGGCTCCGGCACCCTCCTGCAGTCGGTGCTGGACGCCACCGGGCGGTCCGGCTTCCCGGCCAAGGTCGTCGCCGTGGGCGCCGACCGCACCGGCATCGAGGCGCTCGCCCGCGCCGAGCGCCTGAGCATCCCGTCGTTCGCCGTCCGCGTCGCCGACCACCCGGACCGCGCCGCGTGGGACAAGGCGCTGGCCGAGGCCGTCGCGGCGTACCGGCCGGACCTGGTCGTCTCCGCCGGGTTCATGAAGATCCTCGGGAGTGAGTTCCTCGGCCGCTTCACGGTGATCAACACGCACCCCGCGCTGCTCCCGTCGTTCCCCGGGATGCACGCGGTCCGCGATGCACTGGAGGCCGGGGTCAAGGTCACCGGCTCGACCGTGCACTTCGCGGACGCCGGAGTCGACACCGGGCCGATCATCGCCCAGGAAGCGGTCGTCGTGGAGCACGACGACACCGAAGACGTCCTGCACGAACGGATCAAGGCCGTCGAACGCAGGCTGCTGGTGGAAACGATCGAGCGACTCGGCCGCGGTGGCTGCACCGTGGACGGACGAAAGGTGACATTTCGTGAGCACTGACCTGGGACGGCGCCCGGTCCGCCGGGCGCTGATCGGCGTCTCGGACAAGGCGGGCCTCCTGGACCTCGCGACCGGCCTGCACGCGGCCGGCGTCGAGATCGTCTCCACCGGCGGCACGGCGAAGGCCATCGCCGACGCCGGTGTCCCGGTCACGCCGGTCGAGCAGGTCACCGGCTTCCCCGAGTCGCTCGACGGCCGGGTGAAGACGCTGCACCCGCACGTGCACGCCGGGCTGCTGGCCGACCAGGGCAACCCCGACCACGTCGAGCAGCTGCGCAAGCTGGACATCGCGGCGTTCGACCTGCTCGTCGTGAACCTGTACCCGTTCGCGCAGACCGTCGCGTCCGGCGCGAGCCCCGAGGACTGCGTCGAGAACATCGACATCGGCGGCCCGGCGATGGTCCGCGCGGCGGCGAAGAACCACGGCAGCGTCGCGGTCGTCGTCGACCCGGCCCGCTACGGCTGGGTGCTCGAGCGCGTCGCCGACGGCGGCTTCGGCTTCGAAGACCGCAAGCGCCTCGCGGCGCAGGCGTACGCGCACACGGCGGCGTACGACACGGCTGTCGCCTCGTGGTTCGCCAGCGCGTACGCCCCCGACGAGGACACGGTCGACGCCGGCTTCCCGGACTTCCTCGGCGCTACCTGGGAACGCGCCGACGTCCTGCGCTACGGCGAGAACCCGCACCAGAAGGCCGCGCTGTACAAGAGCGAGCGGCCCGGTCTGGCGCACGCCGAGCAGCTGCACGGCAAGGCCATGTCCTACAACAACTACGTCGACACCGACGCCGCGCGCCGCGCCGCCTTCGACTTCGCCGAGCCCGCCGTCGCGATCATCAAGCACGCCAACCCGTGCGGCATCGCGATCGGCGCGGACATCGCCGAGGCCCACCGCAAGGCCCACGCCTGCGACCCGGTTTCGGCCTACGGCGGCGTCATCGCGACGAACCGGCCGGTCAGCCGCGAGGCCGCGGAGCAGATCGCCGAGGTCTTCACCGAGGTCGTGCTGGCCCCGGACTTCGACGCCGAAGCGCTGGAGATCCTGCAGCGCAAGAAGAACATCCGGCTGCTGAAGCTGCCGGTGATCGAACGGCCGTTCCCGATCGAGTTCCGCCCGATCTCCGGCGGCGTGCTGCTGCAGACGATCGACGCGATCGACGCGCCGGGCGACGACCCGGCCGGCTGGCAGCTCGCCACCGGCAACCCGGCCGACGAGCAGACCCTGCGCGACCTCGAGTTCGCTTGGCGTTCGCTGCGCGCGGTCAAGTCCAACGCCATCCTGCTGGCCGCCGACGGCGCGACCGTCGGGGTCGGCATGGGCCAGGTCAACCGGGTCGACTCGTCGCGGCTCGCGGTGGCGCGCGCGGGCGACCGGGCCAAGGGCTCGGTCGGCGCGTCGGACGCGTTCTTCCCGTTCCCGGACGGCCTGGAGGTGCTGGTCGAGGCGGGGGTCCGCGCGATCGTGCAGCCCGGTGGCTCGGTCCGCGACGCCGAGGTCATCGCGGCCGCGGAGAAGGCGGGCGTCACCATGTACCTGACGGGGACGCGCCACTTCGCGCACTGACCCGCGCTTCGAGAGGGAGGGCTCGATGCAGCAACCGCCGCAGTACGGCTACGGCCAAGGTCAGGAGGGGTACCCGGGTCAGCCGCAACAACCCGGGTACCCGCCGCAGCAGGGCTACCCGCAGCAGCCGGGCTACCCGGCGCCCGGGTACCCGCCTGCCG
Organism: Amycolatopsis sp. NPDC051045; assembly: GCF_040682955.1. NCBI lineage: Bacteria > Bacillati > Actinomycetota > Actinomycetes > Pseudonocardiales > Pseudonocardiaceae > Amycolatopsis > Amycolatopsis sp. NPDC051045. Next base: position 395,800 of record NZ_JBFBCC010000001.1, on the reverse strand, counting down.
GGTACGGCGCGCCGATGCCGCCGCCGAAGAAGAAGCGGACCGGGCTGATCCTCGGGATCATCGGTGGCGTCGTCGTGCTGCTCGGCGCGGGCATCCCGCTGGGCATCTTCGCGAGCGACTACTACGCGAGCACCGGCGCGGCACCGTCGTCGTCGCCGGTGCCCGCCGAATGCCAGGTCCCGGCGGAGGTGTTGGAGAAGGCGGGCTTCCCGAGTTTCGTCCTGGGCGGCCCGGGCACCCAAAATGTGCCGAACCTCGAGCAGGTCGGGTGCAGCTGGAAGCCGGGGCCGGACGAGTACGTCCGGGACGCCACCATGCACGTCCAGATCACGCGGTACACCGGGGAGAACGCGCGCGAGAGGGCGAACGGCGACGTCATGCCGACGAGGCCGGAGCTCACCCCGACGGACGTGCGCGGCATCGGCGACAAGGCGATGCTGGTCCGGCTGGCCACCAGAAGCGCGTTCAGCGGAGCCGAACTGCACGTCCTGAAGGGCACGACCGTCGTCATCCTCGAAGTGTCCGGCTGGGACAAGGGGTTCTTCTCGAACTCGCCGATGCCGCAGGAGGAGTCCGACGCCACCGTGCAGGCGGTCGGCGCGGAGATCGTCAAGAAGCTGTCACGCTAGGCGGGCGCCGGCAGCGTCTTGCAGAGCGCGACCGGGAACTTCGGCTCGGCCGCCAGGATCTCCGCGCAGCCGGCGGACCGGGCCTGCGCGAACGACGTCCACCCCGTGTCGCCCCAGCGGAAAGCGGTGCGGGCCGGCGGGTCGGTCTGGCGCATCAGGAGGTCGAGGACCAGCCAGCCCGGGTCGCAGACGCGGGTGGTGCCCGGGCTTTCGGCGCCCGCGGCGGACACCGCCGCGCCGATCCACGCGGGGTCGCAGTGGTCGGCGGGCGGGGCGCAGGTGCCCTGGCGGTCGCAGTGGCCCCAGCCCGCGCCGAGCTTGTGCCAGGCGTTGCCGGTGTCGGCGTTGAGGATCACCGTCCGGTCGGCGATCGGGCCCGACGTCGTCAGCCGCAGCTCCGCGGGCACCTTGTCCTGGCAGCCGCCCGCCGCGGGACGGGTCGAGTAGACGACGTCGGCGCGGATGTCGGTCTTCGCCTCCACGACCTGCTCGATCCGCGGCTCGCGGACGCAGCCGGGGTCCTTGCCGGGCAGCGCCACCTGCACGAACAGGCTGTGTTCGTCCGGGCCGGGGCGGATCCCGGTGACGTCGGCGCGGAACGAACGCCACGCCGCGCCGATGGTCGTCGGCGCCGGAGCCGCGGCCGTGGCCCCGGGCACCCCGCCGCCGGCGGTCAGCACGACGGCGACCACCGCTCCCGCCGCGACGAGCGCGCCGGCGATCCACAGGATCGGCCGTCTCCGCGGTTCGGTCATCGCCACCCCCCAAGTCCACCGGGCAATCTAGCCGACGCCGCAGCGTCAGGCGCCCGGACCGGGTTTTTCGCGCAGTGTGACGTCCTTCTCCAGGTACACCGCGCCGCGGATGTGGCCGCCGGCCGCGGGCGCGTCGGTCAGCCGGTAGCCGGCCCGCTGGTACAGCGCGATGTTGCGGGCGCTGCGCGCCCCGGTGAACAGGGCGAACCGGCGGGCTTCGACGGGCGCCTGCGCTTCGGCGTGGGCGAGCAGCCGCCGTCCGAGCCCGCGCCCGGCGAAGTCCGGCGCGACCATCAGCCTGCCGAGTTCCCAGCGGTCCCCGTCCAGGCGGGCGCGCACGGCGCCGATCAGCCGGTGGTCCTGCCGCAGCACCCACACCGACCACGTCTTCGTCCAGTCGCGGACGTCTTCGAGGGTTTCGTGCAGGGCGGGGATGTCGAGGGTGTCGTTGAGGACGGCCTCCTGGACCCAGCAGCAGCGCTGCAGAACCAGCAGTTCGGGGCAGTCCTCGGGGCGGACGTCGGTGAGCTCCACGCCGTCTGTCTAATGATCGGCTCCGGCGCGGGCAACTTCATTACGGTGGCGGGGTGAACTTGCGCAACGCCCTCGATGCGCCCGGGTACGCCCCACTCCCGCCCCGGGCCCGGACCTTGCTGGAGACGCTGGCTGCGCCGCCGCGGCTGGGGGCGCACCTGCGGGTCGTGCACGACGTCGCCGTCACGTTGACCGGCTGGGCGGGGCCGCGGGTGGATTTCGACGCGCCGGCGGTGTTGTTCGGCGCGGCCACGCACGACATCGGGAAGGTCCGGCACCCCGCGGAGCTGTCCGGTGCGGGGTCGGAGCACGAGCTCGCCGGGTACTCGTTGCTGCTTTCGGAGGGGATCGAGGAGGGTTTGGCGCGCTTCGCGCGGACGCACGGCTCGTGGGACGTTCCCGACGCCCCGTTCGAAGACCTGCTCGTCACGCTGGCGGACAAGGTGTGGAAGGGAAAGCGCGTTCCGGACCTGGAGCAGCAGGTCACCGAGCGGCTCGGCGGGCCGCCGTGGGAGACCTTCCTGGCCCTCGACGACGAGCTCGAGCGGATCGCCGCGGGCGCCGACGCGCGCCTGGCCTTCCAGGCCTCGTACCCCACGACCGGGTGACTTGACACCCCGGACGGTTCACGGTTGACTTGTCCATGTCGAACAGGTGTTCGACAATGGAACCGCCGCCTTCCCCGCGGCGAACCAGTGCCGTCGGTCGCGTTCTTTGGGAGAGGCTCGGCCGCCGGCCCTAGTCCGTGGTGGGGAGGTGCGTGCGGTGACTGCTGTGGTGGAGCCGCCGGTGGCCCGGCTGGCGGCCCTGCCCGGGGTCAGCACGGCGAGCCGGGTGGCGGCCCAGGCCGAGCGGGCCAGGGCGACGGGAAGGGTGCTCCCGGTCGTCCCGGCGCTGGCCGGGCTGCTGCCCGACGCCGGGCTTCGGCGCGGGAGCACAGTGGCGGTCCACGGGGGGACGTCGCTGCTGCTCGCGCTGCTCGCCGAGGCCACCGCGCGCGGGGCGTGGGCAGCGGTGGCCGGCCTGCCGTCGCTGGGGCTGGCGGCGGCGGCCGAGTACGGCGTGGACCTCGCCCGGCTGGCGCTGGTCCCCCGGCCGGGCGTGGAACTCCCGGCGGTGATCGCGGCGTTGCTCGACGGCGTCGACCTGGTGGCGGTCCACGCGGAGACGGTGCAGGCGGCCGTGGCGCGGCGGCTGTCGGCCCGTGCCCGTCATCGTGGCGCGGTGCTGCTGTCGGTCGGGGCGTGGCCGGGCGCGGACGTACAGCTGTCGTGCCGTCGCTTGCCTTGGTCGGGCCCCGAGGAGGGGTACGGCCACCTCCGGGAGCGCCGGGCAGTGGTCCGGGCCCAAGGCCGCGGCGCGGCGGCCCGCCCGGTCTCGGCGGAGCTCCGCCTCCCGGCAGCGGGCGGCGAGGTGACCCGGGCGGTCCCTGCGCGGGAACTCCGTGAGGCCACGGCATGAGCCCCCACCTCCGTCCTGCCCCCTCCCGCCTCCCGCGCCCCCGGCTCACCCCCCGTCCCCGACCCAACCACGCGAGTCGACCCCTCAATCACGCGTGTCGGCCGTCTGGGTACGTGTGTCGGCCGTTCAGGCACGCGTGTCGGTCTTCTGCGTACGCGTGTCGGCCGTCGCTTGGGGAGGTCGCATGACCGTCCCGGCCCAACGCGGCACCCCCGGCACGCCCACCCGCATGCTGGTCCTGTGGTGCCCGGACTGGCCCGCCGTCGCGGCCGCGGCCGTCGGCGGGGTTGGCGCGACCCAGCCCGTTGCCGTCTTCAGTGGCAACCGGGTCGTTGCCTGCAACGCCGTGGCCCGGCGGGGTGGTGTCCGGCGGGGGATGCGGCGGCGGGAGGCGCAGTCGAACTGTCCGGAGCTGGCCGTCTTCGGGGGGGACGACGGCCGGGACGCGCGGCTGTTCGAGGCCGTCGTGCGGGCGGTCGAGGGACTCGTCGTCGGCGTTGAGGTCGTGCGGCCCGGTCTGGTCGCCGTCCCGGTCGCCGGCGCCGCGGGTTACTTCGGCGGGGAACACGCGCTCGTCGAGCGGCTCGTCGACGAGGTCGCCGCCGCGGCCGGGGTCGAGTGCCAGGTCGGCGTCGCCGAGGGCCTCTTCGCCGCGACGCTCGCCGCCCGGTGCGGTGAGTTCGTCGAACCCGGGCGGGTCGCCGAGTTCCTCGCTCCGCTTCCGGTCACCGAGCTCGACCAGCCCGGCGCCGACCGCGCGGAGCTGGCCGACCTGCTGCGCCGGCTCGGGTTGAAGACGCTCGGCGCGTTCGCCGCCCTGCCGGAACGGGACGTCGCCAACCGGTTCGGCGCCGCCGGGATCCTCGCGCACCGGCTGGCGCGCGGCCGTTCCGAACGGCCGCCGCTGCGCCGCCGTCCGCCGCCGGAACTGAGCCTGACCGAGGAGTTCGACCCGGTCGTCGAGCGGGTCGACGTCGCGGCGTTCCTCGCCAAGGGCCTCGCGGCGCGGTTCTGCGCGGGCCTCGCCGGGCAGAGTCTCGCCTGCACCCGGCTCGGCATCTACGCGGTCACCGAGGAAGGCGAACACGTCGGCCGGGCGTGGCGGTGCGCGGAACCGCTGACCCCCACCGGCGTCGCCGACCGCGTGCGCTGGCAGTTCGAGGGCTGGCTGCGCGCCGCACCGGGGCAACGCCCGACGTCCGGTGTGGTGCGGCTGCGGCTGGACCCCGAGGAGGTCGTCGAAGGCCGGTCGTTGCAGCTCGACCTGTGGCGCAACGGCGGCTCCGACGAAGATGACGAGCGGGCCGCCCGCGCGTTCGTGCGGGTCCAGGGCCTGCTCGGGCCCGAAGGCGTGCTCACCCCGGTGCTCGACGGCGGCCGCGACCCCGCGGGCCGGGTCCGGCTGGTGCCCTGGGGCGACCCCCGCGAGCGGACGACGCCGCCGGACGCGACCTGGCCGGGACGGCTGCCGTCCCCGTCCCCGGCGACGGTCCTCGACCGGCCGGTGCCGGCGCAGGTCTTCGACGACGGTGGCCGGGCCGTCGGGATCACGGCCCGCGACCAGGTGACGGCGCCCCCGAGACGGCTGACCATCGCGGGCGGCGCGGCTCGGGAGGTCGTGGGCTGGGCGGGCCCGTGGCCCTTGACGGGCGACCGCCGGCGGCCGGGCCCGCGGCGGGCGCGGCTGCAGCTGGTGCTGGCCGGCGAGGGAGACGAGCCACCCGAGGCGGTGCTGGTGCACGGCGCAGGCACGGAAAATCCACTGTGGACGGTCGAGGGAGTGTACGACTGAGCATGGACGAGGACTACGCACGACGGCTGCGAAACTGGCTGCGAGCCAAGCCCGGAGCAACGCCTCGCGGGACTTCGGAGGAGCGCGAGTGGTTGCGCGAGATTCCCGAGCCGGCAACGGATGAGGGGCGCGCTCACCAGGCCGACTCGCCCGACCGGTGGTCGGTGCACGGGCAACTGCCCGAGCCGCCCGCCGAAGACGACGATTGGGTCTGCCCGGTGATCGCGTTGCCGGTTCCACGCTCTTCCCGGGAAAACGGGTGCCGCATGAGCGACGCCGAGGCCCGCTCCCGCCGGAACCACCCGACGAACGTGGATCGCCGCGCGGAGCCGCCGAGCCCCCACCCCATGTTCGACGCCGAGGCGAGCTCCCGCTGGAACCACCCGACGAACTGGCACCGCCGACGCCGCGAAGCCGAGCAGCAGCGGCGAGACGAGCCCGGAGGCCACTGAATGGGCTGGAACAACCCACCCGTCCGCTGGAAGGACCTCGCCCGCACCCTCGCCGGCGGCCTCCCGCACGGCGACCGCGGCGACCGCGGCAACCGCGGCGACCACGGCGACAGTCCCGCCTGGAGCCGTCACCGCGACTCCTACCGCCGCCCGGCCGACCTTCCCGCGCGTGGCCGTGACGATGGCGGCGAGGCCGTCCGCGTCCCCTACGCCGAGCTGCACTGCCACTCCAACTTCAGCTTCCTCGACGGCGCCAGCCACCCCGAAGAACTCGTCGAAGAGGCCGCGCGGCTCGAACTCGACGCCATCGCGCTCACCGACCACGACGGCATGTACGGCGTCGTGCGCTTTGCCGAGGCCGCCCGGGAACTCGGCGTCAACACCGTCTTCGGCACCGAACTCAGCTTCGGGCTTTCCGGTCCGCAGAACGGCGTCCCCGATCCGGAAGGCGAGCACCTCCTGCTGCTCGCCCGCGGTGACCAGGGCTACCGGGCCCTCTGCCGCGCCATCACCGCCGGCCAGATCCACCACCAAGCCGAAAAGGGACGGCCCAGTTACGACCTCGGTGCGGTCGCCGAGGAGGTCGCCGGGCAGTGCGTGGTGCTGACGGGCTGCCGCAAAGGCGCGGTGCGCTCGGCCCTCGTCGCGCACGGCCCGGCGGCCGCCGCGGAACAGCTCCGGATCCTCGTCGACCGCTTCGGCCGCGATCACGTCTACGTCGAGCTCACCGACCACCGGCAGCCGCTGGACAGCACGCACAACGACCTGCTGGCGAAGCTCGCCGGGAACCTGGGCCTGCCGACCGTCGCCACCACCGCCGCGCACTACGCCCGGCCCGAACGCGCCCCGCTGGCCGATGCCCTCGCCGCGATCCGGGCCCGCCGGGGGATCGACGATTTGGAGGGCTGGCTGCCGGCCGCCGGAACCGCGTTCCTGCGCAGTGGCGCCGAAATGGACGTCCTGTTCCGGCGGTACCCCGGCGCGGTGCGGCGCAGTGCCTTGCTGGGCGCGGAATGCGCGTTCCCGCTGAAGCTGATCGCGCCCGAGCTGCCACCCTTCGACGTGCCCGAGGGCCACACCGAAACGACCTACCTCAGGAAACTCACCGAGGAAGGCGCCGAGGAGCGCTTTGCCGGCAAAGCCCACGAAGAGAAGGCGAAGGCGCAGGTCAAGCACGAACTGGCCATCATCGAAGAGCTCGGCTTCCCGGGCTACTTCCTGATCGTCTGGGACATCGTGCGGTTCTGCCGCCAGCACCACATCCTGTGCCAAGGCCGCGGCTCCGCGGCGAACTCGGCCGTCTGCTACGCGCTCGGCATCACGAACGTCGACTCCGTCGCCTACGAGCTGCTCTTCGAACGCTTCCTCGCCCCGGACCGGGACGGCTACCCCGACATCGACCTCGACATCGAGTCCGACCGCCGCGAAGAGGCCATCCAGTACGTCTTCGAGAAACACGGCCGCCTGAGAACCGCCCAGGTCGCGAACGTGATCACCTACCGCGCCCGGTCCGCCGTCCGCGACGCCGCCCGCGCGCTGGGCTACTCCCCGGGCCAGCAGGACGCCTGGAGCAAGCAGATCGACCGCTGGGGTTCGCTGCGCAGCACCGAAAAGGACCACGACCACGACATCCCGGACGAGGTCGTGCAGCTTGCCTTCGCGCTCGAGGACTTCCCGCGGCACCTGGGCATCCACTCCGGCGGGATGGTCATGTGCCAGGAGCCGGTGAGCCAGGTCGTGCCGGTCGAGTGGGCGCGGATGGCCGGCCGCAGCGTGATCCAGTGGGAGAAGGAGGACTGCGCGGCCGCCGGGCTGGTCAAGTTCGACCTGCTCGGTCTCGGCATGCTGTCGGCGCTGCACTACATGATCGACCTCGTCGAGGAGTACAAGGGCGAGCGTGTCGACCTGGCCGAGCTCGACCTCGCCGACCAGCGGGTCTACGACATGCTGTGCGGCGCCGACGCGATCGGGGTCTTCCAGGTGGAGAGCCGCGCCCAGCTGGCCACGCTGCCGCGGCTGCAGCCGCGCGAGTTCTACGACCTCGCCGTCGAAGTCGCGCTGATCCGGCCCGGCCCGATCCAGGGCGGCTCGGTGCACCCGTACATCCGCCGCAAGCAGGGCCGCGAGAAGTGGACCTACGACCACCCGCTGCTGGAGAAGGCGCTGCACAAGACCAAGGGCGTGCCGCTGTTCCAGGAACAGATGATGCAGATCGCACTGGACGTCGCGAACTTCACCGCGGCGGAGGCCGACCAGCTGCGGCACGCGATGGGGTCGAAGCGATCGGACCGCAAGATGGACCGGCTGCGGCAGCGGTTCCTCGAGGGCGCCGCCGCGAACGGGGTCGAAGAAGAACTCGCGCAGAAGATCTTCCTGAAGCTCAAGGCCTTCGCGAACTTCGGGTTCCCGGAGAGCCACGCGCTGAGCTTCGCGCACCTGGTCTTTTCGAGCGCCTACTTCAAGTACTACCACCCGGACGCGTTTCTCGCGGGCCTGCTGCGCGCGCAGCCGATGGGGTTCTACTCGCCGCAGTCGCTGGTCGCCGACGCGCGGCGCCACGGCGTCACCGTGCACGGCCCCGACATCAACCGCAGCCTGCCGCACGCGACGCTGGAAACCTTACCGGACAAGGGAAAGCTCCACGCCGTACGCACCGGGCTGAGCACCGTGCGGAAGATCGGGGAAGACGTCGCGAAGCGGATCGTGGCCGAGCGGGCGGAGAACGGCGAATACCGCGACATGGCCGACGTCGCCCGCCGGGTGCGGCTCACCACGCCGCAGATCGAGGCGCTGGCCACGGCCGGTGCGTTCGCCGGTTTCGGCGGGAATCGCCGCCAGGCGCTGTGGATCGCGGGCGCGGTCGCCGGGGAACGCCCGGAAAAGCTGCCCGGCCTGGTCGGCGCGCAGGCGCCGGTGCTGCCCGGAATGGACGGCCTCGACGTCGCGGCGGCGGACGTCTGGGCGACCGGGGTGTCGCCGGACAGCTACCCGACCGAGTTCATCCGCGACCGCCTCGACGAGCTCGGGGTCGTCCCGGCCGGCGGCCTCGCGGACCTCGACGACGGCGCGCGCGTGCTGATCGGCGGGGCGGTCACGCACCGGCAGCGCCCCGCGACCGCGGGCGGCGTCACCTTCCTCAACATCGAGGACGAAACGGGGATGGTCAACGTGATCTGCACGCTCGGCCTGTGGCAGCGTTACCACCGGGTCGCGCGCAGCAGCCCGGCGCTGCTGATCCGCGGGGTGGTGGAGAAGGCCGACGGCGTGGTCAGCGTCCTCGCCCACCGCCTCGAGCCGCTGCCGATGCGCATCAAGGCGAAGTCGCGGGACTTCAGGTGAGGGGGCGCCGGACGATCGTGATGATCTCGGGGCTCGTCTCGGTCACCGGCGAACGGTCCCAGTAGCCGTACTGCTCGTCGACGACCAGCCCGGCGTCTTCGACGAACCCGTTGAGCGAGGGGACGTCGAGGAAGCGCAGGGTGCTCTCGCTGTACTTCGGTGCGTCCCAGTCCGGGCTCTCGTACGTCGTCGTGAAGCTGACGTACCCGTTCTCGAACGGCCCGGCGTCGTTCCACGACCGGACCTCACCGGTTTCCCAGACGTGCGAAGGCGTCCAACGCTCCCAGCCGCGGGCGGCCGGATTGCGCGTCTCGAAGCCGAACCGGCCGCCGGGGCGCAATGCGCGGCGAACGGCCGAGAACGCCGTGCGCAGCTCCTCGTCGGTCAGCAGTACCTGGAACGCGTGGCCGGTCATCACCGCGAAGTCGAACTCGCCGTCCCAGGCGGCGGTCGACAAATCGCCGAGTACCCATTCGACGTCGTCGCGGCGGCGGCCCTGCGCGAGCATCCCCTCGGCGGGGTCGAGCCCGACGAGCCGTCCTTCGTGGCCGGACTCGCGCGCCCAGTGCAGCAGGGAACCGGTGCCGCACCCGACGTCGAGGACGGACTCCGCGGCCATGATCATCGGCAGGTAGAACGCGAAGTCGCCGCTGCTCTCCCGCGGGTTCATCGCGTCGTACAGCGAGGCGAGGCCGGCGTCGGCGTAGTGCTCATCGGGCATGGCGTCACCGTAGTGATCGACACCGGGAGCCTCATCCGGTTTTCGGGCCCAGGCCGAGCAGTTCGGGGCGCGCGGCCAGCTCCCGCCAGTACGCGCCGGGGTCGGGCAGCAACCGCCGGCGGTCGAGGTCGAGCAGGCCGGACACGCTCGCGACGTCGGCGACCAGCGTGCCGTCCGGCGTGCGGAACTCCTGCGTGACCCGCGAAGTCTTGCCGGTGCCCCAGTGGAACGCGCAGCTGACCGAGACGTCGCCGCGCGGCAGGAGTTCGCGGTGGAACCGCACGGTCGTCTCCAGGTTGACCGGGCCGATCCGGCGCGCGGTCAGCTCGGCCGGATCGATCCCCGCGGCCTGCGTGCACGCCCAGCGCGCGTGGTCGGCGTAAGCGAGGTAGGCCGGGCCGCGGACGTGGCCGTTGGCGTCGATGTCGTCACAGCGCACCGGGATGGTGACGTGGAAGGTCATGCCCGCGATCGTGGCCCCAGGCCGCGGGCGCCGTCTGGAACTTTTCGGCCACCCGCACCAGCGCCGCGGGGGAGGAGCCCGACAGGCGGCGGCATTCGCGGCCGAGGTGGGACTGGTCGGCGTAGCCGAGGTCGGCGGCCACGCCGGCCAGCGACGTCCGCCGGGCGGCCAGGGGATCGAGCTGACGCAGGAACCGCTGGAACCGCCGGACGCGGTGCAGCTGCCGCGGCCCGGCGCCGACCGCGTGCACCAGGTGCCGCCGCAGCGCGCGTTCGCTGACGCCCACCGCTTCGGCGACCTCCGCGCCGCGAGCCGTCACACCGAGCGCGTGGACCGCGGCGAGCACCCGCCGGTCCGGCGCCGCGCTTCGCCGGGCGACGAGCCGTTCGAGAACTCCGCGCCGGCCGTCGGGATCGGCCGTCGCCGCCAGCACTTCTTCGGCCCGCCGGGCATCCGCACCCCAGAGATCGCTCAGGCGCACCTCGCCCGCGGGCAGTTCCGGCATCGGCGTGCCGAGTACGGCGGCCGCAGCACCGCACCGCAGCCGCACGCCGACCCGCGACGAGGACGCCGGGACCCACAGCCACAAGGGAGCGCCGACGGTGACGACGACCGTGAGCGCGTCGCCGTCCCAGACGAGGTCCGCGCACCCGTCCGGGAGCACGCGCAGGGGGCGCGCCCAGCCGGTGTGCCCGTGCCAGCCGCAGGCGAGCACGTCCGCGAGCGCGGGCGGCGGCGCCACTTCGCGGTACACCGACCGCGCCGCCACCGGCCGCAGCGGAATTCCCATGAACCCAGTATGCAGCGGCCAGTAACTGACCTGTTTCGGTCCTAAGTTCGACTGGACGAACCGAGGAGGAAACATGGTCAACCCCGTTCCCGACGGCTACACGACGGTCACCCCGTGGATCATCGGCCGCGACACCGATGGCCTGCTCGACTTCCTGAAGCGGGCCTTCGACGCCGAGGAGCTCGGCCGGGTCGTCGGCGAGGACGGCAAGATCGGGCACGCCGAGGTCCGCATCGGCGACGCCGTCGTGATGGCCTTCGACAGCCGCGACGACTGGCTCGACACCCCCGCCTACCTGCGGCTCTACGTGCCGGACAGCGAGGAGACCCAGCGGCGCGCCGTCGAAGCGGGCGCCACCGAGGTGACGCGCCAGACGGTGCTCTTCTTCGGCGACCGCGTCGGCCGGGTCCGCGACCCGTTCGGCAACCTCTGGTGGATCCAGACCCGACTGGAGGACCTCGACGAGGCCGAGCTGGTGCGGCGCGCGCAGCTGCCCGAGTACGTCGACGCCATGCGGTACGTCCAGAGCGCGGAGCTGGTCACCGGCCGTCCATAGTGGACGGATGCGAGGCCTCTCCGCCGGTGTGGCACCCTGGGGCCGTGCTGGAGACCGGGGAGGACTACCGCGAAGCGGTGCTGTCGGGACAGTGGTGGGAAAAGCGGCGGTTCACCGGCTGCGACTTCACCGGGGCGGACCTGAGCGGGCTGCGGACCCGAGGCTGCACCTTCGACGACTGCGTGTTCAGCCGGGCCGATCTGTCGCGCTCGCGCCACGACGCATCGGCGTTCCGCTCGTGCACCTTCGACCGGACGGTGCTCGCCGAGAGCCGCTGGACGGCGTGCTCGCTGCTCGGCACGTCCTTCACCGACAGCGGGTTCGGCGGGATCGCGCTCACCGAGTGCGACCTCTCACTGGCGTCCCTGGCGAAGGCGCGGCTGCGCAGGCTGGGGCTGTCGGGCCTGCGGCTGCGGGAAGCCAACCTGATGGAAGCCGACCTCACCGGCGCCGACCTGCGCGGCAGCGACCTGACCGGCGCCCGCCTGCAGGGCGCGAAGCTCGAAGGCGCCGACCTGCGCGGCGCGCGCCTCGACGCGAACGCGCTGGTGCAGGCCGACCTGAGGGGGGCCGAGGTCGACGTCGAAACGGCGATCGCCTTCGCCGCCGCCCACGGCCTCGTCATCCGCTGAAACGCGAAGAACCGGCGATCGGAGCCGCCGGTTCTTCGCTGGGAAAGTCAGTCGATCGGGGGTTCGCCCGGGTCGAGTTCGATCAGGTCGCCCTCGGCCAGGAGTTCCTCGATCGACGCCGGCAGCAGGTACGCCGACCCGCCGCCCGGCTGGTTGAACCACGGGATCGCGACGCCGGCCAGCGCCTCCAGCGGCCGTTGCACCCGGTAGACGTGGTACGGGCGGTTGACCCACTCCGGCACCAGCGACCGCTCGGCGAACGGCGTGCCCGCCGCATACGTCAGGTTGCCGTTCGGGCCGCCGAAGCGGTCCAGCTCGCTGCCCGCGGGCAGCTCGCGCAGCTCCTTGCCGCGGAACAGCGTCAGCGGCGGCTCACCGGCCATCGGCGAGATCGGCCACTGCTGCTGGCCACCGCCGCCCCCGCCGTTGACGGCCGGGCGGCCCGGTTCCTCCCGGCGCGGCAGCGCGGACGGTGACGCGGACGGCCCCGGCGGGACCGGCGGCACGCCCGGCGGCACGGGGGCCAGGACGGTCGGAGCCGACTGCGGCGGCTCCCGCCGAGGCGGCACCGGGGCCGGCGGCAGCAGCCCGACCTGCTGAGCCTGCGGCGGCGGCCCGGCCGGGACCGGGGCGGGCGGAGCGGGCTGACGCGGGGGTGCCGGCGGCTCGTCGTCCTCGAGGTCGCCGAACAGCTCATCGGCGCTGGTGAACGCCGTCTGCTCCTGCGCGGGCACCGGCTCGGGCTTGCGGACCGGGTACGAGCCGGTCGCGATCTCGGGCGACAGCGTCGCGACGACCCGCTGCGGCGCCGGTTCCGGCTCGGGTTCCGGCTCCGGCGCGGGCGGCTCCTCGGTGGGCACCTGGCCCTCCGGGTTGAGCAGCAGCTTGCCGAGCATGAACGCGGCCGCGTCCTCGGCGTCGCCGAACACCGCGGGGTTGCTGAGCTTGCCGTCGTACCAGCCGACACGCCAGCCGTCCTCGACCTGCTCGACGCTCCACCCGTGTTCGGCGGGTTCGCCCAGCTTGTAGTCGCTTTCGGGCACGTCGAGCTCGTCCAGCTTGGCCTGCAGGCCGGCGAGCACCGGGTGGTCCGGGGTCTCGCGGCGCAGCGCCCGGCGGCCCGGCCGGGGTGCCTGCTGCTGCGGCGGACCGGCCGGCTCGGCCTGGGCGGCGGGCTGGGGCGCAGGCGCCTCCGGCACCGGCAGCAGGCCGGGCACCTCGGGCTGGGTGATCATGGTCGGCGGGCCCGGGTCGAACACGGGCTGCTCCCCGCGCCGGGGCGGCTGGCCCGGGGGCTGGAAGGCGTGCGGAGGCCCGTCTTCCGGCCGGGCCGGCTGACCCGGCGGCTGGAAGGCGTGCGGGGACCCGTCTACGTGCCGCGGCGGCTGGAAGGCTGCGTGCTCGTCGTCCTGCCGTCCCGCCTGGCCAGGGGCGAACGCGGGGTGTTCCAGTTCGTCGTGCCGTCCGGCTTGGCTGGGGTCGAAGGGGGCGTGTCCCGGTTCGTCGTGCCGTCCCGCTGGGGCGGGGTCGAAGGCGGGGTGTTCCAGTTCGTCGTGCCGTCCCCCTTGGGCGGGGGCGAACGCGGCGTGTCCCGGTTCGTCGTCCCGTCCGGCCGGTCCGGAGTCGAATGCGGCGTGCGCGGGCTCGTCCTCCCGGTGGGCCGCCGGTTCCTCCTCGTGCCGGGGCGGACCCGGCTCGAACGCCTGCTCGGCGGCCGGGAAGGCGCGCTCGTCCTCCCGCGGCGGCTGGAACGCGGCGTGCTCGTCGTCGCGCCGAGGGAAGGGCGTGCCGTCCCGCGGCGGCTCCTGCTCGTGCCCGATCGGCTGGTCGGGGACGTATTCCGCGGTCTCCTCGAGGTCGGGCACGCGGCCCGGCTCCGGCGACGAGCCGTTCGCCCCCGCGGCGTGCTCGGGCTGCTGGGCGTACTCCTCTTCGCCGTACTGGTGGTCCTCCTCGGCGAAGCGGTCGTCGAACTCCTGGTCGTCGTAGCCCTCTTCGGCGTATTCGTGCTCTTCGGCCGGAGCCTCCGGCTCGGCCGGGGCGTGCACCGAGAGCGGCGCCTCCACCGGTGCGGGCGGTTCCTGGTGCTGCGGCGGCGCCGCGGCGGGCGGCGGGCCCGCGGGGGCCTGCTGCTGCGGTGGCACCGGCTGCTGGGGCGGCGGCGGACCCTGGGGCGGCGGGCCGGCCGGGCGCTGCTGCGGCGGCGGTGGCTGGTTGCCCCGGGTCAGGTACGCGGCGGCGGCCTGCAGCAACGGCTCGTCCACCGGCGGCAGCTTGAAGCCGACCGCGCGGACGTGCTCGACCAGGTCCGGTTCGGGTGAAACGCCGTACTTGTGGAGGTAGAAGTTGACGGCGGCGGGCCAGATCCACTGGCCGTCGCTGTGGAAGGCGACCGGGACGGTGGCCTCCGGGTTCGCGGCCAGCCGGTCGATGTCGTAGCCGCGCTCGGGCACCACCAGCGGCGCGTGCTCCAGGTACTCCAGCAGCCGGTCCTGCTCCTCGCCCTCGAGGTCGGGGCGGTTGATCACCGGCCGGCCCGCCGGGCCGACGGTGTCGAAGATGCGGGCGATGCGGAAGTGCGGCCCCGGCTGCTCCGGGCCGAGCCCGGACATCCGCCGGATCAGCCATTCGGGCACGTTCTCCTCGGTGCGGGGGAACATCCGCAGCTCGTCGGAGTAGGCCTGCGGCGGCGGCGCGAGGTTCCACACCGGTTCGTCGCGGTTGTACTCGAGGTTGTAGCTGGAGGGGTGGTCGAGCTGGTAGCGCGCGTTGAACCACGTTCCGCGGCCGTCGCGGTACATGCCGCCGCGCAGCCTGCCGAACAGGGTTGCGATGTCGTGGGTGGCGAGCCACTCGTGCACCGTGCCGTCTTCGGTGACGATCTCGCCGGTGAGCTCGTGGTACCTCCCGACGGCTCGGTACTCCGCGGTGACCTTGCGCCAGTCGCGGGGGGCGGCACGGAGCAGGGCAAGTCCGATCTGCTTGACCAGGGTGTCCTGCTCGGTCGCGTTCAGCTGCGTCGTCGGTTGTGCCACGGGGACATTTTGACTGTTCGCGCGCGCAAGTGCACCCCGCATGTGGGTTTTGCCGCCCGGTCACCCGGTGGCACACGGCCTGACCTCGGGTGATGCGACGTGCGGTAGATCACAGCTTGATCGCGGGCATCGTCGCGAATGGACCGTGTGGGGTAGCGATCACTCTACGCGGTGCGACCGACCGCGCCTGGAAGCGACGCGCGGGGGCCGCTTTGCCAGAATGGGGCCCGTGACGGCGAAGATTCTCGACGGCAAGGCCACCAAGAACGCCATTTTCGCGGAGCTCGAGCCGCGCGTCGCGGCCTTGGCCGCGAAGGGGGTGACGCCGGGCCTGGGCACCGTCCTGGTCGGCGACGACCCGGGCTCGCACTCGTACGTGCGGATGAAGCACGCCGACAGCGGCAAGATCGGGATCAACTCGATCCGCCGCGACCTGCCGGCCGACATCACCCAGGAGAAGCTCGAAGCCGTCATCGACGAGCTGAACGCCGACCCGGCCTGCCACGGCTACATCGTGCAGCTGCCGCTGCCGAAGCACCTCGACGCGAACCGCGTGCTCGAGCGGATCGACCCGGAGAAGGACGCCGACGGGCTCGCGCCGGTCAGCCTCGGCCGGCTCGTGCTGGGCCAGCGCGGCGCGCTGCCGTGCACGCCGTACGGGATCATCGAGCTGCTCAAGCGCCACGGCGTCGAGCTGAACGGCGCGCGCGTCACGGTCGTCGGCCGCGGCATCACCGTCGGCCGCACGCTGGGTCTGCTGCTGACCCGTCGCAGCGAGAACGCCACCGTCACCCTGTGCCACACCGGCACGCGCGACCTCGCCGCCGAGGTCCGCCGCGCCGACGTCGTGGTCGCCGCGGCCGGCGTGCCGGGGATCATCACGCCGGACATGGTCGCCCCGGGCGCCGCGGTGCTCGACGTCGGCGTGTCCCACGTGGACGGCAAGCTCACCGGCGACGTCCACCCGGGAGTCGCCGAGGTTGCCGGCTGGATCTCGCCGAACCCCGGCGGGGTCGGCCCGATGACCAGGGCGATGCTGGTCAGCAACGTCGTCGAGGCGGCGGAACGCTCGGTCCAGGGCTGATGACGGTGACCGAGGACCGGCGGGACATCGGCGACCGCCGGAGCAGGCAGACCCGGTTCACGCAGCTGCCGTTCACGCTGGTGCTCCTGGTGGTGGCCGTCGCCGCGCTGCGGATCTTCCAGTACCACTGGCGGGAGGGCGCGGCGCTGATCGGCGCCGCGCTCCTCCTCGCCGCGGTGCTGCGGGCGGCGCTGCCGACGGCCAAGGCCGGGCTGCTGGCGATCCGCGGCAAGGTCGTGGACATCGTGACCTTCACCGCGCTCGCGGCGGCCATCCTGTTCGTCGCTTTGACGATCATCGGCGGCCCGTTCGGCTCCTCTTAGGACGCCATCGCGAGTTCGCGCCGCCGTTCGACGCGGGCTTCGCGGCGGTCCAAAGTGCCCGAGACGATGGCCAGGGTCAGGCCGAAGACCGCGAGCAGTGCGCCGACCCAGTTGGGGGCGACCAGGCCGAGGCCGCCCGCGATGACCAGGCCGCCGAGGTAGGCGCCGATCGAGTTGGCGATGTTGAACGCGGACTGGACGGCGGCCGACACCAGGGACGGAGTGCCGCCTGCCTTTTCCATGATCCGCGCCTGCATCATCGGGCCGATCATGAACCCGGCGACGCCGACGAAGAAGATCGTGATCGCCGCGCCGACCTTGCCCTGGGCGGTGATGGTGAAGATGCCCAGCACCGACGCCAGCGCCAGCAGCGCGATGTAGAGGCTCGGCATCAGCGCGCGGTCGGCGAGCCGGCCGCCGAGCAGGTTGCCGATCGTCATGCCGACCCCGGCCAGCGAAAGCAGCAGGGTGACGTTCGACGGCGAGTAGCCGGCGACGTCGGTCAGCATCGGCGTGATGTAGGACAGGCAGGCGAACACACCACCCAGCCCGAACGTGACGATCGCCAGCGCCAGGTGCACCTGCGGCCGCTTGAACGCGCCGAGTTCGTTGCGCAGCGACGCCTCGGCGGCGGGCTTGCCCTGGTGCGGGACGAGCTTCGCGATGGCCGCGATGGCGACCAGCCCGATCAGGGCGACGACGCCGAAGGTGGCGCGCCAGCCGACCTGCTGGCCGAGCAGCGTGCCCAGCGGCACGCCGATGACGTTCGCCAGGGTCAGGCCGAGGAACATCATCGACACGGCCTTCGCGCGCTGGCCGGGGCCGACCAGGCTGGAGGCGACGACGGCGCCCGCGCCGAAGAACGCGCCGTGGGGCAGGCCGGCGAGGAACCGGAACGCGACGCCGAACTCCTGGTTGGGGGAGAACGCGAACAGGCCGTTGCCGAGCGTGAACAGGCCCATCATGGCCAGCAGCATGGTCTTGCGCGGCAACCGCACGGCGGCCGCGGTGAGCAGGGGGGCGCCGATGACGACGCCGAGTGCGTAACCGGAGATGAGGTAGCCGGCGGTCGGGATGTCGACGCCGAAGTCGGCGGCCGCCTGGGGCAGCACGCCCATCATGACGAACTCGGTGGTCCCGATGCCGAAAGCTCCGATGGCGAGCGCGAGCAGCGCGACGGGCACGGCACTCCTTCCAAGGTGGGTAAACGATTACTCAGCCGATCGCAGGTTGGGTACTGGATCGGTTCAGTTGACGGGCAAAAATAGAGACAGCCGATCGGCCCCAGCGCCGTGAGCTGCCTACGCCCTAGTCCAACAAGGGAAGGGGGCCGTTGTCATCCCGATATCGGGTGACGATCCACACCGTAACGCCGTGCTCAGCGCGGAGCGGCCAGGACGCCGGCCAGCAGGCCCGGGAACAGCGCGTCGAGATCCTTGCGGCGCAACGAATTGAACCGCGTCGTGCCTTCCTGGCGGCCGGCCACGACGCCGGCGTGGCGCAGGATGCTCAGGTGGTGGGTGAGTGTGGACTTGGTCACCGGCACGGTGAGCCCGCCGCACGCGATTTCCTGCCCGGTGGCCGCCAGCTGCCGGACGATGGCCAGGCGCACCGGGTCGGCGAGGGCGCGGAGCACGCCTTCGATGGTGATCTCGTCCCGGGTCGGGTGGGCGATCGGGGGCAGGGTGTCGGTCTTGGCCATGCGCCCATTGTACGACGCTGGTCGAAATTGCGGCAGGGACGTAGTACGGTGACTGTCGAACTACGACGTTCGTCGAACCAATCCCTGCTTCGCTTGGGGGCTCAGTCCATGTCCGCATTTGCTCCTTCGAGGATCTCGGTCCTCGCCTTCGGCGCCTTCGGCGTCGGGACCAGCGGCTACATCGTCGCCGGGCTGCTGCCCGCGCTGACCGGTGAGCTGCACGTCTCGGCCACGGCCGCGGCGCAGCTCGTGACCGCCTTCGCCATCGCGTACGCGGTCGGCTCGCCGGTGTTCGCCGCCGCCACCGGCACCTGGGAACGCCGCACGCTGCTGGTCGCCGCGCTCGCCGTCACCGGCGCCGGCAACCTGTTCGCCGCGCTCGCACCCGGCTACGGCTCCCTCCTCGTCGCCCGGGTGGTGACCGCGGTCGGCGCCGCGGTGTTCACCCCCGCGGCGAGTGCCGTGGCGGCCGAGCTGACCGCGCCCGAGCGCCGGGGCCGCGCGGTCGCGCTGGTGTTCGGCGGCCTGACGGTGGCGCTCATCTTCGGCGTGCCGCTCGGCAGCCTGATCTCGCAGCACCTCGGTTACCGGCCGGCGTTCGCGCTGGTCGCCGTCTTCTCGCTGGTGAGCGCGCTGGCCGTGCGGCTCGCGCTGCCCCGGGTCGCCGCGCCGCCGCGGGTGAGCCTGGCCGAGCGGTTCGCCGCGGGCCGCGACCCGCGGGTGCTCGTCATGCTGGCCACCACGGTGCTCGCCTGCCTGGCCGCGTTCATGGTCTACACGTTCGTCTCGCCGCTGCTGGCCGCCACCGCCGGCGTGCACGGCACCACCGTCACGGTGCTGCTCTTCTGCTACGGCGTCGGCGGCGCGATCGGCAACTTCGCGGGCGGCCGGGTGACCGACCGCTGGGGCTCGCGGACGCCGCTGCTCGTGGTCACCGCGGCCACCACCGTCGTGATGGCGTTGCTGCCGCTGACGACGGCGACGCCGATCGCGGCCGGGATCTCGCTGTTCGTGTGGGGCCTGGCGACGTGGTCGTTCAACCCGCCGGTGCAGCACCGCTTGATCGAGCTGTCGCCGGGCCACGCCGGGCTGGTGCTCTCGCTCAACGCGTCCGCGATCTACCTCGGCGTCGGCCTGTCCGGCGTCGTCGGGGGAGCGGTGCTCGCTTCGGGCGGCCCGCTGCTGCTGCCCGAGGTCGCGGCCGCGCTGACCCTCGTGGCCCTGCTGCTGGTGGGCTCGACGTGGGGGCGGGTCCGCGAGCCTCGGGAACAGGTCGCCGTCGGCTAATCGGCGTGCGTCAGGACTTCGCAGTCGGGGCCGGGGTAGACGAGCCCCTCGTGCCCGTCGGCGAACCGCACCAGATAGGGCGGCGCGCCGTCGGGGCCGCGGACTTCGAGGATTTCGCCGTGCTGCTCGGCCGACCCGACCGTCCGGCCGTGCACCTGGATCCGGTCTCCTACTCCTGCGTGCATGGGCTTCACCTCCGTGTCCAGGGTAGGAGCGGGCCGGGGCCGCTGGTAGCCCGGCGATCGGGTGGCGTGGGAGGGTTTCCGAAGTGGACGGTCAACGGGCCGCGGTGGCGGAGAACGCAGCGTGGTGCGCGCTGGTCGGCGGCGGCGGGCGCTGGGGCCCGCGCGCTTGGTCCGTGGCGGTGCTGTCCCGCGGCGAGAACCTGGTCGTGGCCCACCGCGGCGACGACGTGGCGGGGCTGTCCAACTTCTCGGGCCCGGACGAAGGCTGGCCGGGCGCGGTGGCAGCGGTCGCTTCGGCGTTCCCGGGGCTGCCGGTGGTCGGCTACGAACACGGCGAAGCGCTGCAGGTCGCCCTCGGCCACGGCGCACGGCCGCTGGGTCCGCTGCGCGTGTGGGTTTCTTCGGCACTCCCGGAGATCCCCCGAGGTGGCGCGGCCTGCCAAGATGGCCCGCATGACGCGTGAACTGCACCTGACCGGCGAGGAAGCGGCCGACCGGCTGCTCGGCGAGGACCCGGTGGCGCTGCTCGTCGGCATGCTGCTCGACCAGCAGATCCCGATGGAGGTCGCCTTCATCGGGCCGCGGAAGATCGCCGACCGGATGGACGGCTTCGACGTCCGCAAGATCGCCGAGGCGGACCTGGAGGAGTTCGTCCAGCTGTGCGTGACACCCCCGGCGATCCACCGCTACGGCGGCTCGATGGCCCGTCGGGTGCACGCGCTCTGCCAGCACGTCGTGGAGCACTACGACGGCGACGCGGAGGCCATCTGGACCGCGGGCCGCCCCAAGCCGGACGGCGCGGAGGTGCTGAAGCGCCTGAAGGCCTTGCCGGGCTACGGCGAGCAGAAGGCGAAGATCTTCCTGGCCCTGCTGGGCAAGCAGCGCGGCGTCCACCCGAAGGGCTGGCGCGAGGCAGCCGGCGCGTACGGCGACCGCGGATCGCGTCGCTCGATCGCGGACGTCGTGAGCCCGAAGACACTGCAGGAGGTCCGCGCCTTCAAGAAGGCCGAGAAGGCCGCAGCGAAGGCTCAGTAGCGGCGACGCCGTCACCGGGTTTTCGCGTAGCGCGACGGCGTCGTGCCCAGGTAGCGCTTGAAGTGCCGCGTCAGGTGGGCCTGGTCGGTGAACCCGGCCGCGGCGGCGACTTCGGCGGCCGGGGCGCCGCCGAGCAGCAGCCGGCGTGCTCGGTCGACGCGGCGGCCCGTCAGGTAGCGGTGCGGCGGCAGGCCGAACCGGGCCCCGAAGCAACGGACCAGGTACGCGGGGTGCGCGCCGAGCGTCTCGGCGGCTTCGGCGAGGGTCAGCGCTTCGGGGAGCTTCGCGTCGAGGAGGTCCCGGAGGTCGTCGGCGAGGCCGCGTTTCGGGGGGTGCGACGCCGGCCGCCCGAGGTGGGTGCGCAGCCGGTCGGCGACCAGCACGAGCCGGCTCTCCGCCTCCAGCGCGTCACCGGGCTCGGCGAGGGACTCGTGGAGCTGGTGGATCCGGGTGCGCAGCAGGCCGTCGGCGACGCTCGGCCGGTCGACCGCCGCGCCGATGAGGTCGTGGCCCAGCACCGACGCGTCCAGGTAGAGCACGCGCTTGCGGAAGCCGTGGCTGGTCGCGGCCCGTCCGTCGTGCGCGACGTTCGGCGGCAGCAGCGTCACGGCCGGGCCGAGCGCGCCGTGGTGGTGGCGGTCGAGGTCGTAGCGGATGACGCCGTCGTCGACGATCAGCAGCGTCCACGTGTCGTGCGTGTGGAGTGGGTAGGCGTGCGTGGTGAAGCGGGCGTGGAAGACCTCGGCGATCCCCGGGACCGCCGGCTGCCAAGCCGAGACGCGCGCCTCCATGTCAAGAACGTACAAGACGCGCGGGTGGCCGCCGGGTGAGTCTTTCCGGCATGAGTTCCTTCGACACGAAGATCGCCGTTCTGCTGCGCGACGACCTGGCGTCCTGGCAGCGGCTGAACGTCACCGCGTTCCTGGTGAGCGGAATCGCCCACGTGACCCCGGAGCTGATGGGCGAGCCCTACGAAGATGCCGACGGCACGCAGTACCTGCCGATGTTCGGCCAGCCGATCATGGTCTTCTCGGGCACGGCGGCCGTCCTGACCGCGGCGCACGGCCGCGCGCTGGGCCGCGGGCTGCGGTTTTCGATCTTCACCGACGACCTGTTCCACACGGGCAACGACGCCGACAACCGGGCGGCGGTGCGCGCGGTGCCGGCCGAGAAGCTGGCGCTCGCCGGGATGGCGGTGCACGGGCCGAAGAACGCGGTGGACAAGATCCTCAAGGGTGCTGCATTGCACCGTTGAGCCCTTTCCCGGTTCCCGGAGTGCTGGCAGCATGATCGTGATGCCGCAGCCGGCGGCCTCGGGATGGGGGGTTCCGTGAATTCACTTCGTCGTGCCTGCGTGGTCCTGTCGGCGGCGGCCGGGCTGGGCTTGGCGTTCGTCCCGGTCGCTTCGGCGGATTCGGTGCAGACGGTGGACTACACCTCGGAAGACGGCGCCTGGCCGCTGAAGGGCAGCGCCCACTACGCGGCGCCGGGCGACGAGATCGCCGTCTGGGAGAACCACGGCGTGCTGAAGATCGACGTCCAGTCGGGGCTGAAGGATCTGCGCGTCGAGCTGAGCGCCCCGGCCGGGGAGACCCTGCACACGGGCACGTACTCGGGCGCGCGGTTCCGCGGCCAGAGCGACCCGGCGCTGACCACCCCGGGGATCTTCGTGGTCACTGGGAACTTCGGCTGCGGCGACGACTACGCGGACTTCACGATCGACCGCCTCGACGCGACCGGCGTGGACGTCACGTTCGTCCAGCACTGCGGCAGCCCGGACGGCCCGGCCACCCACGGTGAGGTCCACTTCACGGCCTGAGCCGCTCCACCGGCGGCAACGTCCCGGAGGTCACCCAGGCGACCCAGCCGGTGGGCCGGAAGACGCAGTTCCCGGACCACACGCGGCTCGCGCGTCCGCCGAGCAACCGGACCGCACGCCACAGGTCGTCGTCGGCGTCCTTGCGTTCGAAGGTGACGCGGTTCGCCGCGGTCGCGCAGAAGACACCGGTGGGCGAAGACGTCAGCCGGTCCCGGCGCTGGAGGAACCAGCCGTCGGGATCGGCGGGCGTGCCTGCCCAGCTTGACGGCTCCTCGATGCAGTGCCCGGCGACGGCCGGATCCGCGCTGAGCTCGAAAACCTCGACCACGGAGACCTCGCCCGGCACGCGCCGGTAGTCCGCGTACGACTCCAGCCGCAGCGAGACCGCTCCAGGTTCACGGGGCCGTCGCGTGCACCAGGAAGACGCTCCGCACCCGGTCCCCGCCGTCGACCGTGAACGTCCTCGCCGAGACGTCCACGAACCCGGCCGCTGCCGCCAACGCCGCCGCCCCGGCCTCGTCGAGCGGGAAGGACAGGTCCCCGGGCACGAACTCCGCGAACGGCCCGGACGGCTTGAAGCGCGCCCCCGACACGACCGAGAACGCCAGCCGCCCACCCGGCTTGAGCACCCGCAGCCAGTCCGCGAACGCGACGGCCCCCAGGAAGTGCAGCGAGGACGCGCACAACACGACGTCGGCGGACCCGTCCGGCGACGGCATCGGCACCGCCGGCCCGACCTGCCACGTGATCAGCCCCGACGGATCCAGCGAATCGGCCTTCGCCTCGGCCTTCGCGAGCATCGCCGGCGAAAGGTCGACGGCCAGCACGCGCCCCGGCTTCAGCCGCAAAGCCGCGTACGCCGCGAAGCCCGTTCCGGTAGCGACGTCGAGGACGAGCTCCGGCTCGGCAGGCAGCGGCGCGACCAGCGCATCCGCCACCTGGGCGTGGAAGGTGTCTTCGTCGTAGTGCTCGGCCGTACTGTCGAAGAGGGCAGCCCTCGATGCGTGGTCCACGAACCCAACCTAGTCCGGCCGGCCAGCGGTTTTCAGCGGCCGGCGGCCGGCGAAGCCCAGGTCGGCGCGGTGGTACCAGCCCAGCTCGCGGTCACCCTCGAGCCAGCACAGCAGCACGTCCGTGCCGTCCAGCTCGGCCGGGAAATCGACCAGCAGCGGCGCGAACCCCTTGAGCTCGGCGCCGGTGCGCTGCACCGTCGTCATCAGGTCGTCGAGGCGGGCCTGCGCGGCCTTCCACTCGGGCAGGCCGCCCAGCTCGGTGGCCCGGCCGCCCGGCCGCAGCGATGCCGCGAGCTCCGCGGCGTCGGCGCGGACGCGGACCAGTTCGTCGAGCACCGGCCGCAGGCGCGCCAGTTCGTCGCGGGCCTCCGCGACGGTGAACAGTCCCATCCGCCGATGATGCCACCGGCGTGCGTCAGGCTTCGCGCCGCCGCCGGACCAGCGCGTTGGCCAGCCCGCTGCCGACCAGCAGGAAGCCCACGGCGAGCAGGCCGCCGATGAAGAGGAAGTCCATGACGCCGTAGGCGATGTCGCTCTTCGGCATCAGGTTCACCAGCCGGAACCCCCATTCCGGCATGGCCATCGCGGCGACGCCGGGCAGCACGCCGTAGATCAGCCCGCCGAGGATCGGGCCGACCGCCGACAGCGCGCCGAGCGCGGCGACGACCAGCAGCAGGATCGCCCCGCCGGCCAGCAGCGCGATGCCCAGCGCGTCGCGGTTGGTGCTCAGCGTGGCCTGGATCAGCTGCTGCTGGCGCAGCCCGCCCCAGCTCACCAGGCCCAGGGCGACCGGCGTGAGCACGAGCCCCCCGAGTGCGCTCACCACGTGCGCGCCGCCCCGGCGCGGCCGCTCCTCGAGCACGTCGGTCGTGTCGCCGGAGTCCTCGTAGTCGTTCTCGTAGTCGTCTTCGTAGTCGGCGTACCGATGGGTCGACATGGCCGTCACCTCCCGCATCATGGATTCACGGGTGGCATCGTGCCCTGGTTCACCGCCGAACGCGACGGTCGCTCGCCGAGCGGTCGGATCGGCTGACCGGCGGCTTCCCGCCCGGTGATCCGTGCCACAACGGGCGGGTGGAGACTTGATGCCGACCACTACTGGAACTATCCAGCTCGGTCAAGCAGTACGCTTGTACCGCTACCGGCGAGACGTTTTGAAGCAACGCGAAGATCCGCGGAAGGAGCACCGCTGCTCATGGCCAAGATCAAGGTCCAGGGCACCGTCGTCGAACTCGACGGCGATGAGATGACCCGCATCATTTGGCAGTTCATCAAGGACAAGCTGATCCACCCGTACCTGGACGTGAACCTGGACTACTACGACCTGGGCATCGAGGAGCGGGACCGCACCGACGACCAGGTCACCATCGACTCCGCGAACGCCATCAAGAAGCACGGCGTCGGCGTCAAGTGCGCCACGATCACCCCGGACGAGGCGCGGGTCGAGGAGTTCGGCCTCAAGAAGATGTGGCTGTCCCCGAACGGGACGATCCGCAACATCCTCGGCGGCGTGATCTTCCGCGAGCCGATCGTCATCCAGAACATCCCGCGGCTGGTGCCGACGTGGACGAAGCCGATCATCATCGGCCGCCACGCCCACGGCGACCAGTACAAGGCGACCAACTTCAAGGTCCCCGGCCCGGGCAAGCTGACCATCAGCTACACCCCGGACGACGGCTCCGAGCCGATGGAGTTCCAGGTCGCGCAGTTCCCCGAGGGCGGCGGCGTCGCCATGGGGATGTACAACTTCAAGAAGTCGATCGAGGACTTCGCGCGCGCGTCCCTGCAGTACGGCCTCGACCGCGGCCTGCCGGTCTACCTCTCCACCAAGAACACCATCCTCAAGGCCTACGACGGCCAGTTCAAGGACGTGTTCGAGGAGATCTTCCAGAACGAGTTCAAGGCCGACTTCGACGCCAAGGGCATCTCCTACGAGCACCGCCTGATCGACGACATGGTCGCCGCGGCGATGAAGTGGGAGGGCGGCTACGTCTGGGCGTGCAAGAACTACGACGGTGACGTCCAGTCCGACACGGTCGCCCAGGGCTTCGGCTCGCTCGGCCTGATGACATCGGTGCTGCGCACGCCGGACGGCCGGACCGTCGAGGCCGAGGCCGCGCACGGCACGGTGACCCGGCACTACCGCCAGCACCAGCAGGGCAAGCCGACCTCGACGAACCCGATCGCGTCGATCTACGCCTGGACCCGCGGCCTCGAGCACCGCGGCAAGCTGGACGGCAACCAGGAGCTGATCGGCTTCGCGAACACGCTGGAGCAGGTCGTCGTCGAGACCGTCGAGAGCGGTCAGATGACGAAGGACCTCGCGCTGCTCATCAGCAAGGACCAGCCGTGGCAGACGACCGAGGAGTTCCTCGCGACGCTGGACGACAACCTGGCGAAGAAGATCGCCCAGGGCTGAGTTTTTCGACTGGAAGCCCCCTTCCCGCTTCGCCGGGAAGGGGGCTTTCGCTTGATCACGCGTTGTCACCTTGCGCGTGAGCCGCTGGCGCCTCCGGGTGGTTGCTGCGTCCGGCGCTGTCGGTCCGGGTAAAGGATTGCCTACCCTTGGCGGTGGACGGGGCTCGCGGGTTGGAGGCAGGCATGTCGAAGAAGACTTTGCTGATCTTGGGCGCCATCGTCCTGGTTGTCATCGTTTACGCCATGAACACGGGCAAGCAGGCTTCGGGCGCTTCGGCCACCGGCTGCAAGGTGACCGTGACCGCGGACGTCCTGAACGCCCGCGAGGCGGCGGACGGCAACGCCAAGATCGTCGGCAAGTACCTGCGCGACGCCCAGTTCGACGCGCTGCCGGGCGTGCAGAACGGCTTCCGGAAGGTGGCCGACGACAAGTGGGTGGCGGCGGCGTTCACCGAGCCCGTCGCCGGTTCTGCCTGCTGATTTTCAGGTCCTTCGGACGCCGAGCTTCCTCGCGCGTTTTTTGTCGGTGGTCGGTGCTAGAACTGATCACGTCGAAAAACGCTGGTGGGCGGCGGTGAGGCGCCAGGAGGGAGAGCACGTCCGGGGGCGGGCGACAACTGAATCGCGGCACGAGCCGGAAGGGTCCGCGGGGTCTCCAGGGGGAGTCTCGCGGGCTGGTCGGAATGGTCGGGCTGGGGCGGCGTGGGTTGGCGGGGATCGGTCCTGGGGACCGCGCTCGGACGGGGGTCGGAGCGCGAAGGGGAGATCTTCGGCGGGCTGGCGTCTCCCAGTCGCGGTCGAGCGGGCGTCAGAGCGCGACCGTGAGGTCCTCTTCCGCGACCAGCACCTCGCCGCCGAACTCGGCGCGGGCCTCCTCGGCCGCCGCGGTGCGGTCGGTGCCGGGCCAGAAGTGGGTGAGCAGGAGCCTGCGGGCGCCGGCTTGTGCGGCCCAGTGGCCCGCCTCCGCCGCGGTCATCAGGTAGCGGGGCTCTCCCTCCGGCGGTGGGGTGCGGAGGGTGGCGTCGCAGATGAACAGGTCCGCGTCGCGACCGAGGTCGGCCAGCAGGGGTGACGGTCCCGTGTCGCCGGTGTAAGCCACCGTCAGCCCGGGCGCGGTGAGGCGCACGCCGAAGTTCGGCTGGTGGTGCGGCAGCGCGTGCGGCGTCATGCGGAACGGCCCGATGTCGGCCGGCTCCGCGAGGTCACGCACCTCGAACAGCGTTGCCGGGTGCGGACGCGGCTCCATCGCCTCGAGCCGGCGGGTGGTGCCGGGCGTGCAGTGCAGGGGCAGGCGCGCCGAGGGGTCGCCGGCCTGGACCGTGTAGTGCCACGCCCGGCCCAGCGCGCTCACGTCGGCGCAGTGGTCGGGGTGCTCGTGGGTCACGACCACGGCGTCGGGCAGCCCGTCGCGGCAGTGCGTGAACAACCGCGAGGCCGCGCCGTACCCGAGGTCGAGGACCACGCGAAAGCCGCTGTGCGCGAGCAGGAATCCGGCGCAGGCACGGCCGGGCTCCGGCCACGCGCCGCAACTGCCCAGCACGGTCAGCCGGCTCGCCGCTTCGCTCATGAGCGACAAGTCTGGCAGAGCCGCCGACCAGCCCCGACGGCCCGGCGACGCCACCCCGGCCGGTAGCGTGCACGGCGTGCTGACCGTCTCCACCGTGAACGTCAACGGCCTCCGCGCCGCCGCCAAGAAGGGCTTCGTCGAGTGGCTCGCCGCCACGAAGGCCGACGTCGTCGCCTGCCAGGAGGTGCGCGCCGAAGCGAGTCAGCTGCCCGCCGAGGTCGTCGAGCCCGCAGGGTGGTTCTCGGTGCACGCGCCGTCGGCCGTCAAGGGGCGCAACGGCGTCGCCGTGTACAGCCGCGTCGAGCCTGAAGAGGTGCGCGTCGGCTTCGGGGAGCCCGAGTTCGAGGACAGCGGGCGCTACCTCGAGGTGCACTTCCCGACCGTCGTCGTCGCGAGCCTCTACCTGCCCAGCGGGGACGTCGGCACCGCACGCCAGGACGAAAAGGAACGCTTCATGGCCGCGTTCCTGCCCTACCTCGCCGAGCTGCGGGCCAAGGCCGCCGCGGCGGGGCGGGAGGCCGTCGTCGTCGGGGACTGGAACATCGCCTACGACACCGCCGACCTCAAGAACTGGCGCGGCAACCGCAAGAGCTCCGGCTTCCTGCCCGAGGAACGCGCCTGGCTCGGCCGGGTCTACACCGAGGCGGGCTACACCGACGTCCAGCGCCGGCTCGACCCCGACGGCCCCGGCCCGTACACCTGGTGGTCCTACCGCGGCCAAGCCTTCGACAACGACTCCGGCTGGCGCATCGACTGCCAGCTCGCGACGCCCGGCCTCGCCGGCAAGGTCGTCGAAGTCGTCGTCGAACGGGCCCCCGCTTACGACCAGCGCTGGTCCGACCACGCTCCGGTCACCGCGACCTACGACATCGAATTCCCCGGCTAGGACCGCGAAAAAGGCCTCTCCGGCCGGAAGCCGGAAAGGCCCTGCTCGCCGCGCCCGGCTCAGCAGGAGAGGTTGCCGTCGGGACCCGAGGATCCCGGCGAACCGCGTGTTCAGGACTGATCCGCGCTGGGACAAATGGCTCAGCGTGAGCAAATCTCGCGGAGAACGGGTGACCTCCGGTCGGACACGCTCCGGTCACCCTCTACGTCAAGTAGTAGTCGGCCCTCACTCGTTCGGGTGGTTGGCGTGAACCGTGGGGGTGCCCGGGCCGTATTACCGGATGAGCGCTACCCTCGCTTCCGAGTCGATCAGTACCGGCCGGTCTTGACACGCTCGGTAGTTTTCTGACCAGTAGCACGCAGCGTCTCACTCGGATGGGTGAGCGTTTCGCTCGTCACTCGCGGGAGGCACTCCGGTGCGCAACCCAGGTCGAACCCTGTTGCGGTCCACGCTGCGCGGCTTCCGCGCGGCCGCGGTGGTCGCGCTCGTCCCGGCCGGCCTGCTGCCGGCGGGTGGCGGCAGCGCGTTCGCCGCCGTCACGACGACCGCGCGGGCCGACTCCAACGCGGAGACCTTCGGCTTGCTCGGTCCCGTCGGACTGGTCGCGGTCGCGCTCGGCATCATCGGCATGACGCTGGGTGTGCTCCGCCAGCGCCGCAAGACCCGCCTCGCCGAGGCCGCTCCCGCCGTCCCGGAAGTCCCCGACCCGGTCACGGCGATGGCCGAAGCCGTGCTCGGCGAGCCCGACGTGTCGCCGGCTCGCCCGTTCCTCACCCAGCGTCCGAACGCCTGAGGGCCCTCGGCGCCCGCCGGTCGTCCCGGCCTGGAAGAATCCTGACGTGTCCGAAGAGCAGACCGTCGCAGCAGAGCGCCGCCCGCGGGTCCTGTCCGGGATCCAGCCCACCGCCGACTCGTTCCACCTCGGCAACTACCTCGGCGCGCTGCGCCAGTGGGTGCGGATGCAGGACACCCACGAGACGTTCTACTGCGTGGTCGACCTGCACGCGATCACCGTCGAGCAGGACCCCAAGGTGCTGCGGCAGCGCACCCGCGTCTCGGCCGCCCAGCTGCTGGCCATCGGCATCGACCCGCAGCGCAGCGCCCTGTTCGTGCAGAGCCACGTGCCGGAGCACGCCCAGCTGAGCTGGGTGCTGGAGTGCCAGACCGGCTTCGGCGAGGCCGGCCGGATGACGCAGTTCAAGGACAAGTCCGCGAAGCAGGGTGCCGACCGCTCCAGCGTCGGCCTGTTCACCTACCCGATCCTGCAGGCCGCGGACATCCTGCTGTACCAGGCCGACGCGGTCCCGGTCGGCGAGGACCAGCGCCAGCACCTGGAGCTGACGCGCAACCTCGCGCAGCGCTTCAACAACCGGCTGGGCAAGACGTTCGTCGTGCCCGAGCCGTACATCATCAAGGACACGGCGAAGATCTACGACCTGCAGGACCCGACGGCCAAGATGAGCAAGTCGGCCTCCAGTGCCAACGGTCTCGTCGAACTCCTCGAAGACCCCAAGCGGTCCGCGAAGAAGATCCGCTCGGCGGTCACCGACACCGGGCGCGAGGTGGTGTTCGACGCCGAGAACAAGGCGGGCGTGTCGAACCTGCTGACCATCTTCTCGGCGCTGACCGGGCGGTCGATCGCCGACCTCGAAACTGCGTACGAGGGCAAGGGCTACGGCGACCTGAAGAAGGACCTCGGCGAGGTGTTCGTCGAGTGGGTGACGCCGGTCCAAGACCGCGTCAAGTCCTATTTGGACGACGTGGCGGAGCTGGACAAGGTCCTCGCCGCGGGCGCCGAGCGCGCCCGCGAGGTGGCGTCGAAGACGCTGGCCAAGACGTACCAGCGGATCGGGTTCCTACCGCCGGTGCGGTGAGGCCGGCGCGGCCCGGTCTCCCCCACGCCTACTGCTCGCGTTGCGGGGTTCACCGGGCGTGGTTAGCGTTTCACGGTGGCGAACGAAGAAACGAAGGAAAAGCTGCTGCCGCGGCTGCGGCGGAAGTACCCGTGGCTGGATCACCTCATCCGGGCCAACGACGCCTTCACCGAGCGGTACGGCAACCACTACGCCGCCGCGATCACCTACTTCAGCGTGCTGTCGGTCTTCCCGCTGTTCATGGTCGCGTTCGCCGTCGTCGGGCTGGTCGTCAACCACGACCAGACGATCATCCACAAGATCACCGACGGCATCAACGACGCCGTGCCCGAGGGGCTGCGCGGCCTGGTGAAGAGCATCGTCGACGGCGCGCTCGACTCGGGCAGCGGGATCGGGATCTTCGGGCTGCTGATCGCGCTCTACTCCGGGATCGGCTGGATGTCGAACCTCCGCGACGCCCTCACCGCGCAGTGGGGCCAGGAGAAGCAGCAACAGCCCCTCGTGAAGACGACCCTCAAGGACCTGGTCGCGCTGATCGGCCTGGGCGTGGCGCTCATCGTCTCGTTCGCGCTGACCGCCGTCGGGGGCGGGGTCGGGCAGTTCCTGCTCGAACTCGTCGGTCTCGAACGCGCCACCTGGGCGATCGTCCTGCTGCGCGGGGCCACGATCGTGCTCGGCCTGCTCGCCAACACCCTGGTCTTCCTGTGGGTCATCGCGCGCCTGCCGCGCGAGCGGGTCGAGCTGCGCAGCGCCGTCAAGGGTGCGGCGTTCGCCGCCGTCGGGTTCGTCATCCTGCAGCAGGTCGCCACCCTCTACCTGGCGAGTGTCACGAAGTCGCCGTCGGCCGCGCTGTTCGGGCCGGTGATCGGCCTGCTCGTGTTCGCCAACCTCGTCTCCCGCTTCCTGCTGCTCGTCACCGCGTGGACCGCGACGGCGAAGGAGAACCAGCACGAGGTCGTCGCGCCCCCGCCGCCGGTGCGGCTCGAGCAGCAGGTCACCGTGCAGCGCGGGCCCGGGTTCGGCGCCGTCGCGGGGGCGTTCGGCGCCGGGGCGCTGCTCGCGTGGCTGGGCCGCCGCAAGCCTTGACACCCGGCCGGGCGGTAAAGAAACTGAACCGGTAAGAAATGCGAACCGGAGGGGTTTCGTGCTGCTGGACGCCGCCCGCGAGTGTGCCGACCTCGCCAGGACCGTCGCGACCGTGACCGAACGCGAGCGCGCTCTGCCGCCCGAACTGGTCGCGAAGCTGACTGACGCCCAGCTCTTCCGCACCGGCGTCCCCGGCTACCTCGGCGGTCCCGAAGCACCGCCCGCCGTCAGCCTCGAAACCGCCGAGACGATCGCGCGCGGCGACGCGTCGGCCGGCTGGTGCGTCTCGATCGCCGTGACGAGCAGCCTGCTCTCGGCCTACGCCCCGCGCGAGTGCGCCGAGGAGGTCTTCGGGGACCCGAAAACGGTCGCCGCCGGGGTGTGGGCGCCGCGCGGGACCGGCGAGAAGGTCGACGGCGGGTACGTCGTCTCCGGCCGCTGGGCGTTCTGCAGCGGCATCCCGCACGCGGACTGGCTCTTCGCCGGGTTCGTTCACGAGAAAGCGCTCTACGTCGCCGCGTTGCCGAAAGCCGAGATCGAGGTGCTCGACACCTGGCACACCAACGGCCTGCGCGGCACCGGCAGCCACGACTGCGTCGCCGACGCACTGTTCGTCCCGGACCACCGCGTCTTCTCGGTGATGGCCGGGCCACCCGCGGACGCTGTGGCGCTGCACCGGTTTCCGCTGTTCGGGTTCTTCGCCCTTTCGGTCGCGGCGGCCGCGCTGGGCAACGCGCGCGGCGCGATCGACGACCTGGTCGAACTCGCCTCGACGCGCAAACCCCTCGGCTCCAGCCGGTCGCTGGCCGAGCGGTCGCCGACGCAGGCCGCCGTGGCGGAGGCCGAGGCGGCCCTGCGTGCCGCGCGGCTGCTGTTCTACGGCAGCATCGACGACGCCTGGCAGGCCGCGCAGGGCGCCGAACCGGTGCCGGACGCGCTCAAACTGGGCCTCCGGCTGGCCGCGACGCACGTGACGCGCACGGCCGCGAAGGTCGCCGAAAGCATGTACGACCTCGGCGGCGGCGCGGCGATCTACGAGACTTCGCCGTTGCAGCGCCGGTTCCGCGACGCGCACACCGCGACCGCCCACTTCCAGGTGAACCGGGCCAGCTACGAGCTGTCCGGCAAACTGCTGCTGGGCGTCCCGGCCCGGACGGAACAGCTGTGACCGACCTCGGGCACCGGTTCACGGCGGACTCGGTCGGCCGCGCGCTCGACCTGGTCGGCGAGCGGTGGAGCCTGCTCATCCTGCGCGAGACGTTCTTCGGCGTGCGCCGCTACGGCGAGTTCGCGCGCAATCTGTCCATCCCGCGCCCCACGTTGTCCGCCCGGCTGAAGACCCTCGTCGACGCGGGGGTGCTCGAACGCGTCGACCCGGTGCCGGAGTACGTGCTGACCGCTGCGGGGCGTGACCTCTTCGGCGCCGTCGTCACGCTCATGCAGTGGGGCGACCGGTACCTCGCGGGGCCGGAAGGGCCGCCGATCCTGTTGCGGCACCACGACTGCGGCGAGATCGCCGAGACGTTCGTGGCCTGCGGGCACTGCGGTGGCGCGATCGCCACCGACCGGGTGACCCCGGAACCCGGGCCCGGTTTCCGCTAGCGCTCGGCCCGCCTGCGCTGGTGGCCGACCACGAACCCGCCGACGATGATCAGGAACACCACCAGCGTGATGATCCAGCCGGTGACGCCGAACGGGTCTTCCTTCGGCGCGGCGGCCGCCGCGGACGTGCTGCCGTGGCCGGTGCCGCCGTCGGCGAGCACGGACGGGTCGCCGTTCGCCGACGTGGTGGCCGGTGCCTGGTAGGTGATCCGGCCGACCGGCTCGGCGTGGTCGTTCTCCAGCTCGAAGCCGTAGTCCAGCAGCTTCGCCGCCTGGTCGACCACCTTCGTCGGCTTCTGCTCGGCGCGCAGCATGACGACCGCGAGCCGCTTCCCCTTGCGCTGCGCCGCGCCCACGTAGGTGTGGCGGGCGTCGTCGGTGAAGCCGGTCTTGCCGCCGAGGAAGCCGGGGTAGACGCCGAGCAGCTTGTTGTCGTTGTAGATCGGGATGGCCGGCTTGCCGCCGGCCGGCGGGATCTCGAAGTTCTTCGTCGAGACGACCTTCGCGAACTCAGGCTGCTTCATCGCGTAGTGGAAGATCAGGCTGAGGTCGTAGGCCGAGGTCGACATGCCCGGCCCGTCCAGGCCCGACGGCGTCGCGGCGCGCGTGTCGAGCGCGCCGATGCGGGCGGCCAGCGCGTTCATCTTCGCCACCGCGGAATCGGCGCCGCCGAGCGCCGTGGCGAACGCGTGCGCGACGTCGTTGCCCGAGTGCATCAGCAGGCCGTGCAGCAGCTGGTCGACGGTGTACTGGCCACCGGCGGCGAGGCCGACGCAGGTGCACTCCTGCTCCGCGTCCTCCTTCGTCGCGACGACCACCTGCTGCGGGTTCAGCTCGGTGACGACGACCAGCGCGAGCAGCGTCTTGATCAGCGACGCGGGCCGCTGCCGGGCGTGCGGGTCCTTCGCCGCGACGACCGCGCCGGTGTCGAGGTCCTGCACCAGCCACGACGCCGCGGTGTTGCCGTCCGGCGGGTTGAGCGCGCCGTCCGGGGTGACCAGGCCGCACTCGGCCATCCGCGAGCCGCCGGCCGGGACCGCGGGCACGGCCAGTGGCGCCGGGGCCTGCTTGCCCGGTGCGGGCTTCTCCGAGGTGTCGACCGGCGGCGGGGGAGCCTGGCGGTTCGCGCACTGGCCCTGCTGCGGCGCGGCCGACGCCGGCGCCGGCGCCGGGGAGCCGAGGGCCAGGAGGGCGGCGGCGAGCGTCGTCGTGAAGACCTTGAGCGACCGGGAGACCACAGAGTGCACCCACGCAATCTAGCGCCGCGACCGGCGTCGCATACTCAGGGGCATGCGCATTTCGCGAGGCACCTCGCTGTTCCTGCTGGCCTTCGGTGGGTGGTCGTGGATCATCTGGATCACCTTCGCCAAGAACCTGTGGGACAGCGACCGGGCCTGGACCCCCGACGGCTCGCCCACGGCCTACTTCGTGGTGCACGCCGTGCTGACCGTCGTGTCGTTCGTGCTCGGCACGATCAT
Organism: Amycolatopsis sp. NPDC051045; assembly: GCF_040682955.1. NCBI lineage: Bacteria > Bacillati > Actinomycetota > Actinomycetes > Pseudonocardiales > Pseudonocardiaceae > Amycolatopsis > Amycolatopsis sp. NPDC051045. Next base: position 361,282 of record NZ_JBFBCC010000001.1, on the reverse strand, counting down.
CGGCGTGCTGGGCTGGCGCGGGGTGCGCGCGGCTTCGCGCGTCGACGCCTGAATCCCCTCCTTGGTCGGTGGCGCGGGCCTGCGGGCCGGTTTAGGTTGACCACCGAACCTGGAGGTGGAATGTCCCGTTTACGCCGAATGGCGGCCCCGCTCGTGCTGGCCGTCGGGGGCGGCCTGTTCGCCGCGGCACCGGCCGCGGAGGCCGCACCGGCCGTCTGCGACACGACGAGCACGCCGTACACCTACGTCGTGACGTACCAGCCGGGCACCCGCGCGTCGGCCGTCGACAAGGAACTGGCGGCCAAGTGCGGCACGAAGGTGGCCTACTACGCCGAGATCGGCGTCGCGATCGCCAGCTCGCGCAACGCGGACTTCCAGCAGAAGATCGGCGTCTACCGGGCCTACTCGGGCGGCAAGGACGTGGCTTCGGCCGCCTCGGCCCGGACTTCGCTGGGCGCGGTGCGGACGCTGGAGGACACGCGCTCGACGGCCGCGGCGGGTGACCTGTCCGCGCAGCAGTGGGACATGAAGGCCATCCACGCGCCGGAAGCCAACAAGATCTTCCAGGGCAGCCGCGCGGTGACGGTCGGCGTGCTCGACTCGGGCATCGACGCGACGCACCCGGCTCTCAGGGCCGCGGTCTCCGCTTCCGCTTCGGCCGGCTGCGTCACGGGGGCGCCGGACCTTTCCCCGGCGTCCTGGGCCCCCACGACGTCGGACCACGGAACGCACGTGGCGGGCACGATCGCGGGCAAGGACCAGGCCGCGGGCTTCACGGGCATCGCGCCGGGCGTGCGGCTGGCCTCGGTGAAGGTCGTCAACGACGCCGGCTACATCTTCCCGGAATCCGCGGTGTGCGGGTTCGTCTGGGCGGCCAAGCACGGCTTCCAGGTGACGAACAACAGCTACTACGTCGACCCGGGCATGTTCTTCTGCTCCCGCGAGCCGGGCGACGCGGCGGCTTACGAGGCCGTCCGCCGCGCGATCGAGTACTCGACCCACCACGGCGTCCTGAACGTGTCGGCGGCGGGCAACTCGGGCTTCGACACGACGGCGCAGACGTCCGACCCGAACCGCCCGCACCCGGTGGACTCGTCGTGCGGCATCCTCCCGAAGGCGATCGACGGGGTCGTGACGGTGTCGTCGGTGGGCTACGCGGGCACGAAGTCGTCGTTCAGCAACTACGGCGAAATCGACGTGACGGCCCCGGGCGGCGACTTCATCCAGACCCCGCCGGAGGGCGCGGGCCCGTCGTGCCCGCTGTCGACCACGGTGTTCGGCGGCCCGTACGGCTCGAAGTGCGGGACGTCGATGGCTTCCCCGCACGCGGCGGGCGTCGCGGCGTTGCTGGCTTCGCGGTTCCGGGGGATCCCGCCGCAGCTCCTGGCGAAGATCCTGACGGGCGAAGCGGACCCGGTGAAGTGCGCGTCGACCGAGACGGAGTGCACGGGGCCGGTGAAGAACAACTCGTACTACGGCCACGGCCTGGTCAACGCCCTGGACGCGGTCCGCTAGCGACAACGGAGAAAGGCCTCCCCGCTCAGCCGAGCGGGGAGGCCTTTTTTCGTCGGAGCACTCAGACGCGCTTGAACAGCAGGGCGCGCTTCACTTCCTGGATCGCCTTGGTCACCTGGATCCCGCGCGGGCAGGCGTCCGTGCAGTTGAACGTCGTCCGGCAGCGCCAGACACCCTCGCCGTCGTTCAGGATGTCCAGGCGCTCCTCCGCTGCCTCGTCACGCGAGTCGAAGATGAACCGGTGGGCGTTGACGATCGCCGCCGGGCCGAAGTACGAACCGTCGTTCCAGTACACCGGGCAGGACGACGTGCAGCACGCGCACAGGATGCACTTCGTCGTGTCGTCGAAGCGGTCGCGGTCGGCCTGGGACTGGATCCGCTCGCGCGTCGGCTCGTTGCCGTAGTTGATCAGGTACGGCTTGATCGCGCGGTACGCCTCGAAGAACGGGTCCATGTCGACGTACAGGTCCTTCAACGTCGTCAGGCCCTTGATCGGGGCGATCGTGATCGTGGTCTTCTTGCCGTTCTTCTCCAGCAGGTCCTTCATCAGGACCTTGCAGGCCAGCCGGTTGATGCCGTTGATCTGCATGGCGTCGGACCCGCACACGCCGTGCGCGCACGAGCGGCGGAACGAGAACGTCCCGTCGATGTAGTCCTTGACGTAGAACAGCAGGTTCAGCAGCCGGTCGGTGCGCTGCGCCGGGACGTCGTAGGACTCCCAGTGCGGCTCGGTGTCGACCTCCGGGTTGAAGCGGAGGATCTTCAGCGTGACCGTGATCGGGGTGTGCTCGTCGGACGCGGCGGGAGCGTCTTCGGTGGTGGCCGCAGTCATCAGTACTTCCGCTCCATCGGTTCGTAGCGGGTGAAGGTCACGGGCTTGTAGTCCAGCCGGATGTCGGAGTTCAGCCCGGCGCCCTGCTTGTAAGCCATGGTGTGCCGCATGAAGTTCGTGTCGTCGCGGTGCGGGTAGTCCTCGCGGGCGTGACCGCCGCGGGACTCCTTGCGCGCCAGCGCGCCCACCACGAGCACCTCGGCGAGTTCCAGCAGGAAGCCGAGTTCGACGGCCTCGAGCAGGTCGGTGTTGTACCGCTTGCCCTTGTCCGCCACGGTGATCCGCTGGTACCGCTCCTTGAGCGCCTGGACGTCGGTCAGCGCCTGCTTCAGCGTGTCCTCGGTCCGGTACACCGAAGCGTGCGAGTCCATCGTCTGCTGCATTTCCTTGCGGATGTCGGCGACGCGCTCGTCGCCGTGCTCCGACAGCAGGCCCGCGAGCTGCTCCTCGACCAGCTTGGTCGGCTCCTCGGGCAGCTCGACGTGCTCGTGCGCCAGCGCGTACTCCGCGGCGGCGATGCCGGCGCGGCGGCCGAACACGTTGATGTCGAGCAGCGAGTTGGTGCCGAGCCGGTTGGAGCCGTGCACGGACACGCACGCGACCTCACCCGCGGCGTACAGGCCGGGGATGACGTTCTCGTTGTCCCGCAACGCTTCGCCGTGCACGTTGGTCGGGATCCCGCCCATCACGTAGTGGCAGGTCGGGAACACCGGCACCGGCTCCTTCACCGGGTCGACGCCCAGGTAGGTGCGCGAGAACTCGGTGATGTCCGGCAGCTTCGTCTCGAGGACCTCGACCGGCAGGTGCGTGACGTCGAGGACGACGTAGTCCTTGTTCGGGCCGCACCCGCGGCCCTGCAGCACCTCCTGCACCATGGAGCGCGCCACGATGTCGCGCGGCGCCAGGTCCTTGATGGTGGGGGCGTAGCGCTCCATGAACCGCTCGCCGTCGGCGTTGCGCAGGATCCCGCCCTCGCCGCGGACGGCTTCGGAGATCAGGATGCCCAGGCCCGCGAGGCCGGTCGGGTGGAACTGGAAGAACTCCATGTCCTCCAGCGGCAGGCCCTTGCGGAAGATGATGCCGAGGCCGTCACCGGTGAGGGTGTGCGCGTTCGACGTCGTCTTGAAGATCTTGCCCGCGCCGCCGGTGGCGAACACGATCGACTTCGCCTGGAAGACGTGCAGCTCGCCGGTGGCCAGCTCGTAGGCGACGACGCCGGAGGCGACCGGGTGGCCGTTCTCGTCTTCGGACAGGATCAGGTCCAGCACGTAGAACTCGTTGAAGAACTCGGTGCCGTGCTTGACGCAGTTTTGGTACAGCGTCTGCAGGATCATGTGACCGGTGCGGTCCGCGGCGTAGCAGGCGCGGCGGACCGCGGCCTTGCCGTGGTCACGCGTGTGCCCGCCGAACCGGCGCTGGTCGATCTTGCCCTCGGGCGTGCGGTTGAACGGCAGGCCCATCTTCTCCAGGTCGAGCACCGCGTCGATGGCCTCCTTGGCCATGATCTCCGCGGCGTCCTGGTCGACGAGGTAGTCGCCGCCCTTGACCGTGTCGAAGGTGTGCCACTCCCAGTTGTCCTCTTCGACGTTCGCCAGCGCGGCGCACATGCCGCCCTGGGCCGCGCCGGTGTGGGACCGGGTCGGGTAGAGCTTGGTGAGGACCGCGGTGCGGGCACGCTGGCCGGACTCGATCGCCGCGCGCATGCCGGCGCCGCCGGCACCGACGATCACCACGTCGTACTTGTGGAACTGCATGAAAAAGTCTCCGAGACTTTTAGTTCGCGGGCATGTTCGGGTCGAAAGTGAAGATCACCATCGTGCCGACGGCCAGGATGAGCACCATGGACGTGTACAGCAGGATCTTCAGCCAGAACCGCGTGCTGTCCTTGCGGGCGTAGTCGTCGATGATGACGCGCAGGCCGTTGCCGCCGTGGATCTCGGCGAGCCACAGCATCAGCAGGTCCCAGAACTGCCAGAACGGCGAGGCCCAGCGGCCGGCGACGAAGCCCCAGTTGATCCGGTGCACGCCGCCGTCGAGGATGTTCATGATCAGCAGGTGGCCGAGCACCAGGATGATCAGCGCCATCCCGGAGATCCGCATGAACAGCCAGCTGTAGAGCTCGAAGTTGCTGCGGCGCGCGGCGGGGCGCTTCGGCGAGCGCGGCTTGTCGAGGGTGAGCGACTCGGCCATGTCAGTTACCCCCGAAGAGCATTTCGGCGGTGCGCTTCAGCATGAAGAACGCACCGGGGACCATCACGACGACCCAGACCACGCCGATCACCCAGAGCATCGTCTTCTGCAGCTTCGGGCCCTTCGACCAGAAGTCGACCAGCATGACGCGGATGCCGTTGAGCGCGTGGAACAGCACCGCGCCGACCAGGCCGACCTCCAGGAGGTTGACGATCGGCGTCTTGTAGGTCTCGATGACCTGGTCGTAGGTGTTCGGCGACACGCGCACCAGCGCGGTGTCGAGCACGTGCACGAACAGGAAGAAGAATGTGAGCACGCCGGTGATGCGGTGCAGGACCCAGGACCACATGCCGGGGTCGCCCCGGTAGAAGGTCCCCTGCCGGCGTGAGGCACCCGCCCGATCGCTCGCCTCTGCCGCTGTGGCAGTGCTCGCCGTGGTGGACATCGGTGAACGGCCTCCAACGTCTGACTGTGCGCCCGGTGGCCGGTGAGGTCCGCAGCCGCTGCCGGAGCGGCGGCGATGCCGAGATCATCGTCATCGAGCCTGGATGAAACGGATGCTAGACCCGCACCCGGAGTGCGGCTCACCTCCGGGTTCCCCTCTGTGATGGACCAGACACCGGTACTCCGGCACCGCCACCCGGCGGTGTGGTGCAGCGCACTCGGCGGCGCGGCGCGGTGCGGTGTCCCGGTGAGTGGAGATCCGACCTCTGTAGGATCTGATATCTGATGCGCTACGCCGAACGGCTGGCAGCTCTCGTGTGTCATTGACCATTCCGGACGCCGTTCCTAGTGTCGCTCGGGCAAACATCGGATCTCTCACGATGGGGTGACGTTCTGGTGAGACGACTCGGCCTGGTGATCGCCGTCGCGGCTCTGCTGCCCGTGGTGTCGGTCACGCCCGCCCAAGCACTGCCCGACGGACTGGCGGCGACCCCGCCGATGGGCTTCAACAACTGGAACACCACCGGCTGCGCCGTCGACGAGCGGCTCATCCGCGTCACCGCCGACATCTTCGTCGACAAAGGACTCAAGGCCGCCGGCTACGAGTACGTCAACGTCGACGACTGCTGGGCCGAACCGGAACGGGACGCCGAAGGGCGCATGCAGGCGAACAAGGCCCGGTTCCCGAGCGGATCAAGGCGCTGGCCGACTACGTCCACTCGAAAGGGCTGAAGTTCGGCATCTACACCAGCGCGGGCACGCTGACCTGCGCGAAGACCATGCCCGGCGCGCTCGACCACGAGGGCGTCGACGCGCGGACGTTCGCGGACTGGGGTGTCGACTACCTCAAGTACGACAACTGCAACAACCAGGGACGGCCCGCGCTCGAGCGCTACACGAAGATGCGGGACGCGCTGAAGAAGCCCGGTCGCCCGATCGTGTACTCGCTCTGCGAGTGGGGCGAGAACAAGCCGTGGGAGTGGGGTGCCGACGTCGGGCACCTGAATCAGCACTGCGGCGCGGAGCGCCTCCGTGTCCTGCGCAACGCCGAGGTCATCGCGCTCGACCAGGACCGCCGCGGCGTCCAGGCCCGCGTCCTGTCCAACCAGGACGGACACTGGGTGTTCGCCAAGCCCCTCGCCGGTGGCGACGTGGCCGTCGCGTTGTTCAACGAGACGACCTCCGGGGCCACGATCGGCACCACCGCGGCCGCCGCCGGGCTGCCGAAGGCCGCCGGGTACACCGCGCGCGACCTCTGGGCGCACCGCGACCTCCAGACGGCGGGCCGGATCTCCGCGGTCGTCCCGCCGCACGCGACGGTCGTCTACCGGGTCCACGCGGGCGGCTCGTGGTGGCGGAACGCGCCGCTGGTGAGCACCGGCATCGAGCTGGCCGCGCCGGTGCCGGGCGTGCCGGGGGAGATCACGCCCGCCGGGAAGCCCTTCGAGGTCACGGTGTCCGCCACCGACGAGGCCCGTGTCCCGGTGTTCGACCCGCGCGTCACGCTCACCGCGCCCGGCGGGTGGCACGTCGAACAGCCGGCCCGGCCGCGGGCCGTCGTGCTCGGGACCGGGGAGACCGCTGCAGGGCGCTGGCGGGTGACTCCGCCCGCCGGGACCGAGGGCACGACAGCGGTGCTGAGCGGCGGCGTCACCTACCGGGCGCTCGGGTTCGGGCAGGTCGGCTGGACCGGTTCCCAGCAGCTGACCGTGCCCGCGGCGCCGCCGGCCGCGCCGGCGTGGGCGAGCGACCTGCGCTGGGCGGCGGAGAAGAACGGCTACGGCCCCGTCGAGCGCGACATGTCCAACGGCAGCACCCCCGCCGGCGACGGCAAACCGCTGACGATCAACAGCGTCGTTTACCCGAAGGGGCTCGGAGCGCACGCGCCGAGCGAAGTCGTCTTCTACCTCGGCGGCCGCTGCACGGCGTTCACCGCGGACGTCGGCGTGGACGACGAGCGCGAGGCGACGAACAAGCAGGGCTCGGCGACGTTCGAGGTGTACGCCGACGGCGTGAAGGTGGCGGCCACGGGGGTCCGGACGTGGCAGGACCCGGCGGTGCCGCTGGCGGCGGACCTCCACGGGGCCCGGTACCTGCGGCTGGTCGTCACCGACGGCGGGGACGGCAACTCCTACGACCGCAGCGACTGGGCCTCGGCGCGGCTGGCTTGCGCCTGAGTGCCCTCATCTCACAGAGTGACCGGGTCGGTCCAACTGTCGGCCGGCCCGGCACACTGAGTGACGCGAAACGGTATTTCGGCCGCCCCGAAGGGACGCAACCCGCCGAAAGCCGCATCTTGTCCGGGTGATGATCACGTTCGGTGTCCAGTTCGTCGCACGTGCGACTCGTGAGTAAACGTTTGTGTTACGTAGCGTGCCTTTCCTATGGCGCATTCCGGTCCGGCGGGTACGGTCTGGCGGTCGACCCGGCAGTAGGGCCGGGTCGTGCCCTTGACCATCCGCTGGATCAGCGGGGAGGGAGAAACACGTTGCGTCGCATGCGTGGAACCGCGCTGGCCGCCGCGGCCGTGGCCGGGGTGCTCGTCCTGGCCGGGTGCGCCAAGGACTCGAGCGGTGGCAGCAGCAACAACAGCGCCGCGCCTTCGTCGGGTGGCTCGGACTGCGTCACCGCGCAGAAGCCGCCCGCCGCGCCTGCCGCCTCGAGCAGCACGGCCGCCGCCGGTGGCAAGGTCGACGGCAGCAAGCTGAAGATCGGCCTGGCCTTCGACGTCGGCGGCCGGGGTGACGCGTCGTTCAACGACGCCGCCGCCGCGGGCACCGACAAGGCGAAGTCCGACCTCGGCGTGACGACGGTCAGCGAGAGCACCGCCAGCGCCAGCGAGGCCGAGTCGGCCAAGCAGCAGCGTCTCGACCAGATGGCCTCCTCGGGCCTGAACCCGATCGTCGCGGTCGGTTTCGCCTACGCGAAGTCGGTCGAGGCCGTCGCGGCGAAGTACCCGAACACCAAGTTCGCCATCGTCGACGACGACTCGATCAAGCTGCCGAACGTGACGTCGCTGGTCTTCGCCGAGGAGCAGGGTTCGTTCCTGGCCGGCGTCGCCGCCGCGTACAAGAGCAAGAGCTGCCACATCGGCTTCGTCGGCGGTGTCAACACCCCGCTGATCCAGAAGTTCGAGGCCGGCTTCCTGCAGGGCGCGAAGACGGTTTCGAACAAGATCAAGATCGAGGACGAGTACCTCACCCCGGCCGGTGACTTCTCCGGGTTCCAGGACCCGCCGAAGGGCAACGCGAAGGCCGCGGCCGAGATCGCCAAGGGCGCGGACGTCATCTACCACGCCGCCGGCGCCTCGGGCAAGGGCGTGTTCGACGCCGCCAAGGCGGGCAACGCGCTGGCCATCGGGGTCGACTCCGACCAGTACAACCAGAAGACCGTCGAGGCCGACAAGGACGTCATCATCACGTCCATGCTCAAGCGGGTCGACGTCGCGGTGTTCGACTACATCACCGCGCTGGCCAAGGGCGACCTGACGACCCTGCCGAAGCGGTTCGACCTCAAGGTCGACGGCGTCGGTTACGCCACCTCGGGTGGCAAGGTCGACGACATCAAGGACGTCCTGGACGGCTACAAGGCGCAGATCATCTCGGGCGCCATCACCGTTTCGGACAAGCCGCAGAAGTAGCGCACTACGCGTCGGGGCTCGGAGGGATTTCCCTCCGAGCCCCCACGTGTTTCACAGATATGGAATTCTCCCGCCCATGAGCACAGCCGAGGCCCCGGCCGAGGCCGTCCCCGACCGGGGCGCCCCCGCCGTCCAGCTGACCGGGATCACCAAGCGCTTTCCCGGCGTGGTGGCCAACTCCGACGTCAACCTCACCGTCACCGCCGGCGAGGTGCACGCCATCTGTGGCGAGAACGGCGCCGGCAAGTCCACCCTGATGAAGATCCTGTACGGCATGCAGCCGCCGGACGAGGGCACCATCGCGATCAACGGCGAAGAGGTGAAACTGCGCAACCCGCAGGACGCCATCCGCGCCGGCATCGGGATGGTGCACCAGCACTTCATGCTGGCCGACAACCTGACCGTCGGCGAGAACGTCTTCCTCGGCGCCGAGGGCCTGCACGGCATCGGCCGCGCCGCCCGCGCACGGCTGGCCGAGCTCGCCGAGCGGACGGGCTTGCGCGCCGAGCCGGACACGCTGCTGGAGGAACTCGGCGTCGCCGACCGCCAGCGCGTCGAGATCGTCAAGGTGCTCTACCGCGGGGCGAAGATCATCATCCTGGACGAGCCGACCGCGGTGCTGGTCCCGCAGGAGGTCGACGCGCTCTTCGCGACCGTGCGCGAGATGAAGGCCGGCGGGTACACGTTCCTCTTCATCTCGCACAAGCTCGACGAGGTCCGCGCGATCGCCGACACCGTCACGGTGATCCGGCGCGGCACGACCGTCGGCACCGCCGACCCGAAGACCATCACCTCCCGCCAGCTGGCGGAGATGATGGTCGGGTCCGAGCTCCCCAGCCCGGAAACCCGCGAATCGACCGTCACCGACCGACCCGTGCTGCGGCTGACCGGGCTGACGCTGGGCGCCGAGGGCTCCGGCCGCAACGTGCTCGACGACGTCACCTTCACCGTGCGCGCGGGCGAGGTCCTCGGCATCGCCGGGGTCGAGGGCAACGGCCAGACCGAGCTCGTCGAGACGATCATGGGCATGCGCAAGGCGAGCGGCGGCACCATCGAGCTCTTTCATGAGACTGGCACTGGCGTAAGCGAGGCCAGGGACATCACCAAGGTGGGCACCCTCGCGCGGCGCGAGGCCGGCATCGGCTACATCGCCGAGGACCGCACCCGGCACAGCCTGCTCCTCACGCAACCGTTGTGGGTCAACCGGATCCTCGGCTACCAGACCCGGGAACCGGTTTCGAAGGGACAGCTGCTCGACATCGCGGGCGCCCGCGCCGACACCGAGCGGATCGTCCGCGACTACGACGTCCGCACGCCGGGCATCGACGTCCCGGCCGCGGCGCTCTCGGGCGGCAACCAGCAGAAGCTGATCGTCGGCCGGGAGCTGTCCGGCCACCCGGTCCTGCTGGTGGCATCGCACCCGACGCGCGGCGTCGACGTCGGCGCACAGGCGCTGATCTGGGAGCAGCTCCGCCAGGCCCGCGCCGCCGGGCTCGCGGTGCTGCTGATCTCCGCCGACCTCGACGAGCTGATCGGCCTGTCCGACACCATCCGGGTCATGCTGCGCGGGCGCCTCGTGAGCGAGGCCGACCCCGCCACGGTGACCCCGCAGGAACTCGGCTCCGCGATGACCGGCGCGGGAGAGGGTGACGAAGAATGACCTCCTGGCGCACCAAACTGCTGCCGCCGCTGCTGGCGATCGTGTTCGCCGTGCTGCTGTCGGCGATCGCGCTGATCATCTCCGGGGCGGACCCGCTCCAGGCGTACGGCACGATGATCAGCCAGATGTTCAAGGGCTCGACCGCGGTCGACACCGTGAACCTGGCGACCGTCTACTACCTGTCCGGGCTCGCGGTCGCCATCGGCTTCCAGATGAACCTGTTCAACATCGGCGTCGAGGGCCAGTACCGGTTCGCCGCCGTCGTCGCGGCCATCGCCGGCGGCGCGATGAAGCTGCCGCCGGTGATCCACGTGGTCGCGATCCTGGTGGTCGCGGTCCTCGCGGGCATGGCCTACGCGGCGGTTCCGGCCGTCCTCAAGGTGACCCGCGGGGTCAGCGAGGTCATCTCGACGATCATGCTCAACGCGATCGTCGCCGGGATCATCGCCTTCCTCATCAACGCCGACCAGTTCGGCGTGCAGACCGGCAACAACATCGGCACCCGCGTGATCGAGCCGTCCGGCCGGATCCCGGGCATCCCGCTCGGCTCGGGCACGCTGTTCGGCTTCGTGCTCGTCGCGGCCGTTGTCGGCGTCGCCTATTGGTTCATGCTCAACCGCACCCGGTTCGGCTTCGAGCTCAAGGCGTCCGGCGAGTCCACCACCGCGGCCGCCGCGGGTGGCGTGAGCGCCAAGAAGATGACGCTGATCGCGATGCTGCTCTCCGGTGGTGTCGCCGGTCTGGTCGCCATGCCGGAGCTGCTCGGCCGCGACTACAACTACGGCATCACCGCGACGCAGATGTACGGCTTCACCGGCATCGCGGTCGCGCTGCTCGGCCGCAACCACCCCGGCGGCATCGCGCTCGGCGCGCTGCTGTGGGCGTTCCTCGACACCTCCGCGGTGTCGCTGGAGCAGATCAACGTGTCCAAGGAGATCGCGACGATCATGCAGGGCATCATCGTGCTGTCGGTCGTCGTGGCGTACGAGGTCGTGCGGCGCGCCGACCTCGCGGCCGAACAACGCAGGGTCGGGCGCGCACTCGCCGCCCGCAAGGGCTCCTCGGTCGCCGAAGGGGGTGCGGTGTGATCACCGACGTCGCTCCCGAGTCCGGCTCGACCACGCCGGTCCGCCGCCGGCGTGGCCGGATCCCCGGCTGGCTCCGCGGGGTCATCTGGGCCGTGATCGCCATCGCCGTCGTCTCCACGGCGTCCTACTCCACCGGCGTCGCCGCGCTGACGTCGTCGAACACCGCGTCGACGGCGTTGCGCCTGGCGCTGCCGATCCTGCTGTGCGCGCTGGGCGGCCTCTGGGCCGAACGCGCGGGCGTGGTGAACATCGGCCTCGAGGGCATGATGATCCTCGGGACCTGGGGCGCCGCCTGGGGTTCGTACTACGGCGGCGTGTGGTCCGGCCTGCTCGCCGCGCTCGCGTTCGGCGCGCTGGGCGGCCTGCTGCACGCGGTGGCGACGGTGACGTTCAACGTCAACCACATCGTCTCCGGCGTCGCGATCAACCTGCTGGGCCTGGGTGTCACGAAGTACCTGGCGAACCTGATCTTCGCGCCGATCTCGGGCAACCCGCGGCAGTCGCCGGTGGTGCCGAAGTTCGACACCTACTCGGCGACGTTCCTCTCGGACTGGCTGGGCGACCTGGAGAAGGAACAGCGCGTCGGCATCTCCGACGTCGCCGGCATCCTGCGCGGGCTCGTCACCGAGGTGGCGCCGCTGACGATGATCGCGATCATCCTGGTGCCGGTGAGCTTCTGGGTGCTGTGGCGGACGCGGTTCGGCCTGCGGCTGCGTTCCTGCGGCGAGAACCCGGTGGCCGCCGAGTCGCTCGGCGTGAACGTGTACCTGCACAAGTACGTGGCCGTGGTGATCTCCGGCGCGCTCGCCGGGATGGGCGGCGCGTCGCTGGTGCTGCTGCGCGGCGGCGCGGACTACCTGGAGAACCAGACGAACGGCCGCGGGTACATCGGTCTCGCGGCGATGATCTTCGGCAACTGGCGGCCGGGCGGCCTGCTCGGCGGCGCGGCGCTGTTCGGCTACGCGGACGGCCTGCAGCTCGCCGGCGGCGGGGAAGCGGTGCTCGCGCTGCTGTACGGCGCGGTGATCCTGGTCGCCGTGATCGTCGTCGTGCAGCTGTTCCGGCGGCAGTGGATCGCGGCCGGGCTCGGCGTCGTCGGCGCGGGCGTGCTGTACGCGATCTACTGGGCCAACGACACGCTGTCGTCGGACCTGATCCCGTACACCGCGCACTTCGTGACGCTGATCGTGCTGGCCGTGGCTTCGCAGCGGCTGCGGCCGCCGAAGGCCGACGGCCAGCCGTACCGGCGAAGGGAGGACTGAGTGTCTGACGTGTCTACAGTGGATTGGGACGCTCTGCGTTCGCAGGCGATCGAAGCGGCTTCCCATGCGTACGCGCCTTATTCGGGCCTGCACGTCGGGGTGGCCGGGATCGTCGACGACGGTCGCGTGGTCACCGGGTGCAACGTCGAGAACGCGTCCTACGGGCTCGGGTTGTGCGCCGAGTGCACGATGGCCGGGCAGCTGCGGCTGTCCGGCGGCGGGCGCCTGGTCGCCGTGGCGTGCCGCAGTGGTGCCGGTGACCTGCTGATGCCGTGCGGGCGCTGCCGCCAGATCCTGTTCGAACTGGGCGGTTCGGCTTGCCTGGTGGACACCCCGCGCGGGGTGCTGCCGATGTCCGAAGTCCTGCCGGACGCCTTCGGCCCGGACGACCTGCCGTGACGGGCTTCGCGGCGGTCGACGTCATCCGCACGAAGCGGGACGGCGGCCGGTTGACCGACGAGCAGATCGACTGGGTCGTCGACGCGTACACCCGCGGTGTCGTGGCCGAGGAGCAGATGTCGGCGCTGGCCATGGCGATCTTCCTGAACGGGATGGACGCGGGTGAGATCTCGCGCTGGACGCACGCGATGATCGCCTCCGGTGAGCGGCTGTCCTTGAACGTCTCGCGCCCGACGGTGGACAAGCACTCGACGGGCGGGGTCGGCGACAAGATCACGCTGCCGCTGGCGCCGCTGGTGGCCGCGTGCGGCGCGGCGGTGCCGCAGCTGTCCGGGCGCGGGCTGGGGCACACGGGCGGGACGCTCGACAAGCTGGAGTCGATCCCGGGCTGGCGGGCTTCGCTGTCCACCGCCGAGATCGCGGCGCAGCTGGAGGACGTCGGCGCGGTGGTCTGCGCGGCGACGTCCGGCCTGGCGCCCGCGGACAAGAAGCTGTACGCGCTGCGGGACGTGACTTCCACGGTGGAGTCCATCCCGCTGATCGCGAGCTCGATCATGAGCAAGAAGATCGCGGAAGGCGCGTCCGGGCTGGTCCTGGACGTGAAGTTCGGGTCGGGCGCGTTCATGAAGACGCTGGAGCAGGCGCGTTCGCTGGCCTCGACGTTGACCTCGATCGGCGCCGACCACGGCGTCCCGACGACGGCGCTGCTGACCGACATGAACGTTCCGCTGGGGCGGGCGGTCGGCAACGCGGTGGAGGTCGCGGAGTCGGTCGAGGTGCTGCAGGGCGGCGGCCCCGCGGACGTGGTCGCGCTGACTCTCGCCCTGGCCCGCGAGATGCTGGCGCTGGCCGGTATTTCCACGGACCCCGCCGCGGTGCTGGCTTCGGGCGAAGCGTACGAGGTCTGGTGCCGGATGATCTCCGCCCAGGGCGGCGACCCCTCGGCGCCGTTGCCCACGCCGTCTCACGTCCACGTGGTTTCGGCGCCCGCTTCGGGTGTGCTGGCTTCGCTGGACGCGTACGCGGTGGGCGTCGCCGCGTGGCGGCTCGGCGCGGGCCGGGCCCGCAAGGAGGACCCGGTCCAGGCCGCGGCCGGCGTGCTGTGCCTGGCGAAGCCGGGTGACGCCGTCTCGGAGGGCGAGCCGCTGCTGGAGCTGCACACCGACACGCCGGACGCGGTCCCGGCGGCCCTGTCGGCCCTTGAAGGCGGCTTCACGATCGCGGACTCGGCCCCGGTGCCGGGCCCGATCGTCGTGGAGACGGTGCGGGGCTAGGACACCTGAATGGTGGCGGCGACCGGCGTGGCGCCGCTGCCACCGCAGGAACCGATCCACGTGCCGGTGCTGTAGTAGAGGACGTAGCTCCTCGTCGCCAGGGTGACCGGCCCGGCGGTGGGCAAGGTGAGCTGCCCGGTGCCGCCGGTCATCCGGAACGGCGTGCCGGCGGCGATCGCGGGGTTGGTCATGCCGGCGGCGTCGACCCGGCCCGAAGCGGCGCCTCCGAGTTCGAGCGCGACGTAACCCGTGTACTTCCCGGCGGGCTCGGTTGGGCCCCAAGCCGGCGCGACCTGCTTGAGGTCGGCCTGCACGGTGACGGTCTGGCCGGCGGTCGCCGTCGCGGGTGCGGTCACGGTGATTTCGAAGGTCTTGACCCCGGCGGGTCCGCCGAAGGAACCACAGCCCCAGGTGACGGAGACGGTCCCGGCCTCGGCCGCGGCGGGAGCGACTACCCCCAGTCCGGCGGCGACGGCCACCACGGCCACGGTCTTGCCGATCTTCTTGCGCAGTACCTTCATCGCGAATCCCCCTCGGTGTCGGGTTCCGAGGATGGCGTGAGCCGGGACGCGAGGACGTCTCCCGAAATGCCGGACTGGTCCGTTTCGCTAGCAAAATGATCACCCGGTCGAGTGATCTCCAACGTCGTTCATGGCCCGGACATGACGAGGCCCCCGCCGGAAACCGGCGGGGGCCTCGGTCAGCGGGCTTGCTTACTCCGTGGGCTCTTCCGAGCCGTCGCCCGTCTTGGCCTTCGCGTCGGCGGGCTTCGGAGCCCGGCCGTTGCGGGAGCTGCGACGCGGCTGGCGCGGGGCCGGCGGGGGCGGGGAAATCTGCTGGACGGCCGGGCCGCCGCCGAGCATCAGCTCCGCGAACGTCGCCATCGCTTCGTCGAGCTGGCCGCCGATGCGGCGGACGCTCTCATCGTTGCTCCTGCGGACCAGCGAGTCCAGCGAGTCGGTGTCCGGCTGCTTCGACAGCGTGCCCTCGACCTTGGCCAGGCCGGTCTTGAGCGCGCCGTCGAGGTCGCCGATGCCGGACAGGAAGCCGTCTTCCACCTTGTCGAGGCGGCCGGCCAGTTCGTCCAGGCGGGTGGTGACCGTTTCGAGCCGGTTGCCCAGGTTCTCCAGCCGGTCGGACGCGTCGATCATCTCGCCGGTCTCGGTCAGCGCGACCTTGAGGGCCTCGGTGTTCGCGTCGATCCGGTCGTGCGTCGTGCGGCCCAGCTCGCCGACCCGCTCCTGCGTGACGCGGCTGAGCTCGTCGACCTTGTTCCGCAGCTCGTGGTCGGCGTGGTCGACGCGGTCGCGCAGCGCCGACTCGGCCTGCTCGATCCGCTCGCGGACCGGGCCGTGCACCGACTGCGGCAGCGCCTCGAGCTTCGTGTCCTGCTTGTCGAGGTGCCCGCCGAGCTCGTCGATCCGGCGGTGGATGTTCTGGAGCTTGTCCTCGAGCCCGTCCATCCGCCCGGCGACGCCTTCGAAGCGCGCGGCGACGCCGTCGAGGCGGCCGTCGAGCTGCGCGAAGGGCTTGGCGAGCTTGTCGACGATGCTCTCGACCGCGCGGGTCAGCGCGGCGATCGCGCCGTCCTGCGCCTCGAGGCGGGACATCGTCTCGTCGAGGCGTTCGGCCAGGACGCTGACCTCGGTGCGGTCGGGCATCTCGGACAGCCGCTTGCGGACCGCGCCCAGCGAGTCCACCGGCGCGAGGCGGGCGTAGATGTCGTCGAGCGCGTCGAAGATCTGCTGCTGCTCGCTCTCACGCACTTCGGCCGCGCGCACCAGCATGTTGCGCATCCGGTCGAAGGACGGGGCGGCAATGTGGTTGTCAGTGGTCACTGCTGTGTGTCCTTCGTCGGCGGGGAAATGGAGGGACGTGCCACGAAGCTTATCGATTGCGAAATTGCTGTGCGTATGGCCCCCGTGAAGTGCCTATTGCGGAGGCCGCCCCCGGATGGCCGATTCGTCACATGATCGGCAACGCTGAGGGTGAACCCGAAGCTGAGAGTTACCGCCATGTAGGGGAATGACAACGAGGTTACCGTTGGGGCATGCCTGACGAAAGCCCTGTTCTGCCCAGCGAGACACTCCTCCGCGCGCCCAAGGTGCTGCTGCACGACCACCTCGACGGCGGCCTGCGCCCGGCCACCGTCGCCGAGCTCGCCGAGGCCACCGGCTATGCCGGTCTCCCCACCACCGACCCCGCCGAGCTGGGCCGCTGGTTCCGCCGTGCGGCCGATTCCGGCTCCCTCGTTTCCTACCTCGAGACCTTCGCGCACACCTGCGGGGTGATGCAGACGGAGGAAGCGCTGGTCAGGGTGGCCGCGGAGGCGGTGGAGGACTTGGCCGCCGACGGCGTCGTCTACGCCGAGGTGCGCTACGCACCGGAGTTGTTCGTCGAACGCGGTCTGTCACTCGATGCGGTGGTCGAGGCCGTCCAGGCGGGGTTCACGGAGGGCGCACGGCGAGTGGCCGCGAACGGTGGCCGCATCCGCGTCGGGACGTTGCTCTGCGCGATGCGCCAGCACGCCCGCGCGCTCGAGATCGCGAACCTGGCCATCCGCTACCGGGACGCGGGCGTCGCCGGGTTCGACATCGCCGGGCCCGAGGACGGATTCCCGCCGACCCGCAATCTCGACGCGTTCGAATACCTGCGCCAGAACAATGCGCATTTCACCATTCACGCGGGCGAAGCCTTCGGTTTACCGTCCATTTGGGAAGCGATTCAGCACTGCGGCGCCGAGCGGCTCGGGCACGGTGTGCGCATCATCGAGGACATCAAGACCGACGCGGACGGCACGGTCCACCTTGGACGGTTGGCCGCGTACGTCCGCGACCGCCGCATCCCGCTGGAGATCTGCCCGACGTCGAACGTCCAAACAGGCGCGGCGCCCTCGATCGCCGAGCACCCCATCGGCCTGCTGAAGCGGCTGCGCTTCCGGGTGACCGTGAACACGGACAACCGGCTGATGAGCGGATGCACGATGACCAGCGAATTCGCCGCGCTGCACGAGACCTTCGGCTATGGCCTCGACGACTTCCGCTGGTTCACCATCAACGCGATGAAATCCGCGTTCATCGATTTCGACACCCGGATCGCGCTCATCGACGACGTCATCAAGCCCGGGTACGCCGCCCTGGCCTGATCGCCGCTCCCGGGACCGCACCCGCCCGCAAGGTGGTTGCGGTCCTTAGGCACGCCAACTATCGTTCACTATGTAGGAATAACTTCTCATTATTTGAGACGGTGACGAAGATGGCGCAGGTCGCGAGCGGTTCGGGTGCGCAGGTGCAGGCAAGTCGTCGGCGGTGGCTCATCCTCGCGCTCGGCCTCGCGGCGCAGACCGCGAGCTGCTCCTTCCTCTACGGCCTCCCGTTCCTGGTCCCGGCCATGCGCGCCGCGGAGGGGCTGACGCTGGCCGAGGCCGGCACGGTCGTCGCGGCGCCGAGCATCGGGCTGCTGTTCACCCTGATCGTGTGGGGCGCGGCTGCGGACCGTTACGGAGAGCGCCTCATCATGGCCCTCGGCCTGGGCAGCTCGGGGTTACTCCTGGTGTACGCCGGGGCAGGAAATCACCCGGTCGGGCTCCTCTTTGGGGTGTTTTTAGCGGCCGGCGCCTGTACGGCGTCGGTGAACGCGGCGAGTGGTCGCGTCGTGATGGGCTGGTTCGCGAAGTCCGAGCGGGGCGTGGCGATGGGGATCCGCCAGACGGCCCAGCCGCTCGGCGTCGGCGTCGCCGCCCTCGGCCTGCCGCCGCTGGCCGCGCACTTCGGGTTCCGCGCGGCGGTCCTGCTGCCGGCGGCGCTGGCGATCGTCGTGGCGCTGCTGGTGGCGTGGCTGGTGACGGACCCGCCTCGGCCCCCGCGGGCGGCGACGGGGGAGAAGCCGCCTTCGCCGTACCGGCACGCGACGCTCTGGCGGGTGCACGGGGCGAGCGCGCTGCTGGTGGTGCCCCAGTTCGCGGTGTCGGCGTTCGCGCCGGTGTACCTGGTGGCCGTGCAGCACTGGAGCCCGCTGTCGGCGGGCTGGTACCTGGCGGTGGTCCAGGTGCTGGGCGCCGCGGGGCGGCTGGGGTCGGGCTGGTGGTCCGACCGGGTGGGCAGCCGCCTGCGCCCGATGCGGCAGCTCGCGTTCGCCAGCTGCTCGGTCATGCTCCTGGTGGCGCTCGGCGACACGACCTGGCCGTGGCTGGTGCTGCTGGCGCTGGCCTTGGCGGGGGTGATCACGGTGGCCGACAACGGCCTCGGCTTCACGGCGTCGGCGGAGCTGGCGGGCCTGGCGTGGTCGGGCCGCGCGATGGGCACGCAGAACACGGGCCAGAACATCGCGGCCTCGCTGACCCCACCGTTGCTCGGCCTGGTGATCGGCGACAGCAGGTACGCACTGGCCTTCTGCGTCGCGGCGATCTTCCCGGCCCTGGCGATCGCGGTGGTCCCGACCCGCGCCGAACACGACTGACGGCACGACGAAGGCCGCCTCCCCGACCCCGCGGGAGGCGGCCTTCGACAGCGGAACTTACGCGACCGTCAGGCGGTTCTCGAAAGTTTCGACGAGCTTCCGCCAAGCGCCCTGCTCCGCGTCGAACGGCGCCGAAGGCTGGAGGCGCGTCGGGTCCGGGCGGAGCACGTACGACACCAGCCAGCCCAGGCTTTCGTTGCCCGCCAGCGCCGTCTCGGCCGAGTCGTCGCCCGCCCACTCCGCCGCGTCCGTGACCAGCTCGACCGCCAGCTCCAGCTGCGTCGGGTCGATCGCCTCCGGGCCTTCCGCGATGTCCGCGTCCAGGCCCGTCAGCACGTACGTGTTCTCCGGGTCGACCTCGATCTCGAGCTCGCCCGCCGTCGCCTTCGCCAGGACCTCGTCCCACGTGGACACGTCGGCGAGGTCGGTGTCGGCCAGGTCCTTGCCGTCGGCGAGTGCGCGGGCGAGGGCTTTCTCCGACGTGAAGACGTCGATCTCGCCCTCGCTGCCGAGGAACACCGGCGCGTCGTCGAGGTAGCAGCGCAGCGTGTAGTACTCCGCGCCGGACGTGATGATCTTGATCGGGTCGATGCCGACCTCGGCCCAGAACCCGACCGGGCCCTCGTCTTCGTCCTCGTCCTCTTCCGCGTCGGCGGAGTCGGGCGTGTCGATGGCCTCGAGGTCCTCTTCGCCCTCGGCGCCGGCCTCGGCCTCCGCGGACTCCTCGTGGAACGCCGCCAGCTCCTCGGCGGTCTGCTCCAGCACCTTCTCGTCGACCTCCGGCTGGGTCACCAGGCCGTCGATCGCGTCGAGCACGGTGTCCCACTTCTGCGACACCGTCTCGGACAGGTCGTTCCACACCTGCACGCCGACGCTGCCGGTGAACGGCAGCGTGCCCTGGTCGAGCAGCGAGAAGCCCTCGGTCGAGTCGAGGATCTCGTGGACCTCTTCGAGGTCGCAGACGTCGGCGAGCGACCGCACGATGCCGACGATCTCCGCCAGCTCCGCGATGTGCCAGACGTCCGGCTCCTCGGCGACGAGCTCGGGCACGCCGACGAGGTCGTACGTGTGGTCCTCGTCCGGGATCAGCTCGGGCACGTTCAGCGACGGCACCGCGTCCCAGGCCGGGTGGTCGAGCAGGTCGTGCCGCTCGGACGTGCGGACGAAAGCGGCCAGGTGAGCGGCGTCGGGGAAGGCGTACAGGTCGTCCTCGTCGCCGAGGAACGCTTCCCACTCCTCGCCGTCTTCCCGCCAGCGCGGGGCCCACAGGGTGACGACGTCGCCCTGCGGCAGCCCGAGTTCGATCGGGATGATGTCCTGTGCCATTCCTAAGCCCTCCGGATTACCGCCCGTGTGCGCGCGAGACCGAAAGTATGCTCCAGTCCATGCGCGGTACCGCGAAGCCTACGGGTTTCGCGCGCGCGACGCGATTGCCCCTGCCGACTTTGCGGTGAGCGGATGAGACGATGGGGGCCTGATGACTCTCACCGACCTCCTGCCCGCGGACCCCGACCCCGACACGCTCTTCGAAGCCTTCTCCACCTGGACGGCCGAACGGGGCCTCGAGCTGTACCCGGCGCAGGAGGAGGCGGTGATCGAGGTCGTCTCCGGAGCGAACGTCATCCTGTCGACGCCGACCGGCTCCGGGAAGAGCCTCGTCGCCGTCGGCGCGCACTTCACCGCGCTCGCCCAGGGCCGCCGCAGCTACTACACCGCCCCCATCAAGGCCCTCGTCTCGGAGAAGTTCTTCCAGCTCATCGACATCTTCGGCGCCGACAACGTCGGGATGATGACCGGCGACTCCAGCGTCAACCCGGACGCCCCGATCATCTGCTGCACGGCCGAAATCCTGGCGAACATCGCGTTGCGGTTCGGTGCGGACGCCCCCGTCGGGCAGGTCGTGGCCGACGAGTTCCACTTCTACTCCGAGCCCGACCGCGGCTGGGCGTGGCAGGTGCCGCTGCTCGAGCTGCCGAACGCCCAGTTCATCCTCATGTCGGCGACCTTGGGTGACGTGTCCTTCTTCGAGAAGGACCTCACCCGCCGCACCGGACGCCCGACGGCGGTGGTCACGTCGGTGCAGCGCCCGGTGCCCCTGACCTTCCGGTACGCGCTGACGCCGCTGCACGAGACGATGTCCGAGCTGCTCAACGGCGGTCAGGCGCCCGTCTACGTCGTGCACTTCTCGCAGGCCGCGGCCATCGAGCGGGCGCAGACGCTGATGAGCATCAACGTGACGACGAAGGCCGAAAAGGAGGCCATCGCCGAGCTGCTCGGCGACTTCCGGTTCTCCGCCGGCTTCGGCAAGACGCTCTCGCGGCTGGTCCGCCACGGCATCGGCGTCCACCACGCCGGGATGCTGCCGAAATACCGCCGGCTGGTCGAGACGCTCGCGCAGTCCGGGCTGCTCAAGGTGATCTGCGGGACCGACACCCTCGGCGTCGGCATCAACGTGCCGATCCGGACCGTCGTCTTCTCCGCGCTGACGAAGTACGACGGCGTCCGCCAGCGGCACCTCAAGGCGCGCGAGTTCCACCAGATCGCCGGCCGGGCCGGGCGCGCGGGCTACGACACCGACGGCTACGTCGTCGTGCAGGCGCCGGACCACGTCGTCGAGAACGCCAAGGCCCTCGAGAAGGCCGGCGACGACCCGAAGAAGAAAAAGAAGATCGTCCGGAAGAAGGCGCCGGAGGGCTTCGTCAACTGGACCGAGAGCACGTTCGACCGGCTGATCGCGGCCGAGCCGGAGCCGCTGACGTCCAGCTTCAAGGTCACCCACTCGATGCTGCTGAACGTGGTTTCGCGCCCGGGCAACGCGTTCGACTCGATGCGGCACCTCCTGGAGGACAACCACGAGGACCGGCCGGCGCAGCGCAAGCTGATCCTGCGCGCCATCGCGATCTACCGCGGGCTGCTCGCCGCCGGCGTCGTCGAACGGCTGTCCGAACCGGACGAACAGGGCCGGGTCGTCCGGCTCACCGTCGACCTGCAGTTCGACTTCGCGCTCAACCAGCCGCTTTCGCCGTTCGCCCTGGCCGCGATCGAGCTGTTCGACCTCGAGTCGCCGAGCTACGCGCTCGACGTCGTATCCACTGTGGAATCCACAGTGGACAACCCGCGGCCGGTGCTCTCGCAGCAGCAGTTCAAGGCGCGCGGCGAGGCCGTGCAGGCGATGAAGGCCGAAGGCATCGAGTACGACGAGCGCATGGAGCTGCTCGAGAACGTCAGCTACCCGAAGCCCCTCGAAGAGCTGCTGCAGGGCGCGTTCCACAGCTACCGGCAGGGCCACCCGTGGGTCGACGACTACGAGCTGTCGCCGAAGTCGGTCGTGCGGGACATGTACGAGCGCGCGATGAACTTCGTCGAGTACATCGGCTTCTACCAGCTGGCCCGGTCCGAGGGCCTGGTGCTGCGCTACCTCGCGGACGTCTACGACGCGCTGCGCCACACGGTTCCGGACGAGGCGAAGACCGAGCCGCTGCAGGACCTCATCGAGTGGCTCGGCGAGCTCGTCCGCCAGGTCGACTCCAGCCTGCTCGACGAGTGGGAAGCGCTGCGGCACCCTTCGGAGGAAGGGCCGGTGTCGCACCGGCCGCCGGAGCTGCCGCCGGCCGTCACCCGCAACGAGCGCGCGTTCCGCGTCCTGGTGCGCAACGAGCTGTTCCGCCGGGTCGAGCTGTTCGCCCGGCGGGCGTACAACGTGCTGGGCGAGCTCGACGCGGCGTCCGGCTGGGACGCCGACGCCTGGGAAGACGCCATCGAGGACTACTTCGAGGAGTACGACTCGCTCGGCAGCGGCCCGGACGCGCGCGGCCCGCAGCTGCTGCTGATCGACCAGCAGCCGGACGTCTGGAAGGTGCGGCAGATCTTCGACGACCCGGCGGGCGACCACGACTGGGGCATCAGCGCCGAGGTCGACCTGGCCGCTTCGGACGAGGCCGGGATGGCGGTCGTCCGCGTGACCGACGTGGGTGCGCACTAGGCGGTCGATCCGGCATGGGCGGGCCGTCGAAGACGGCCGCTCAGCCCACCGGCGCGAGGATCGCCTGGGCGTCTTCGCCCGCGAACCACAGGCCGATGGCGAACGCCGCCGTCGCCTCCAGGAGGGCGGCGCGGTCCAGACCGCCGCCGTGGACCGGAGTGGCGCCGATGTCGCGGACCAGCCGGCCGACCACCTCCAGCGCCGCCGGGTCGTCGCCGCACAGGGGGACCGACAGCGGGCGGCCGTTCCACGCCGGGGGTGTCAGCTGCCAGACGTCCGTCGGCGCCAGGTTGAACGCCTTCACCACGTGGGCTCCCGGGGCGGCCGCGGCGATCCGCGACGCCACCGGGGCGCCCGTCAACGCCGGGTCGTTGGTGCAATCGACCAGGACTTTCCCGGTGAGCGAGCCGGCCGCCGCGAGGACCTCGCCGACCGCTCCGGCCGGGACAGCCAGCAGCAACACGTCGGAAGCCGCCGCCACCTCGCGCCACGTCCCCGTGGATGCACCGAGCCGTGCGGCCAAGGCCGTGGGGTCGGAACGGCCGCTCACCAGCAGTTCGTGCCCGGCGCGCGCCCAGTGCGCGCCGAGCGCGTCCGCCATGCCGCCCGTGCCGAAAATCCCGATCCGCATTCGTCCTCCTCGTGCTTGGCTGTACCAGGACGACGGTAGGAACCCCGGCAGGAACCGAAAGGTAACCATGGACTTTCTCGCCGACTGCCGGACGCGGCTCGCGTTCGACCTGGTCGCCAACACGTGGAACCCGGTGACGCTGTGGGCCCTGCGCGACGGCCCCCGCCGGCACGGCGAACTGCGGCGGGCGATCGGCGGGATCAGCGCGAAGGTGCTCACGGAAACCGTGCGGCGCTTGGAGTTCGACGGTCTCGTCGAGCGGCGCGAAGGCGCGTACGCGCTCACACCGTTGGGGAAGACGCTGCTCGAACCGATCGAGGGCTTCGGTCGGTGGGCCGCCGAGCACGGCGACGACGTCGTCGCTGCTCAAACCCGAGCACGACCAGCATGACCAGTGACAACGCCGGCAGCGGGCGGCCCCAGAACGTGCTGATCGTGACGTCGGCCAACGGCGTGAAGACGCCGGCGGCGAAGACCCACGTCGGCGCCGTAGGCGGCTTCGCGGCCGAAGACCACGACGTCCGCTTCCACGGCTTCGCCACCGAAAGCCACACCTGGAAGGCGAGGACGCTCGCCATCAGCGCCGTCCCGGCGACCTGCGGCCAGGCGACGACGTCCGCCGCGCCCGCGCGGGCCGCCGCCGCGGAGTCGTGCAGCGCGCCGGAAAGCAGGAAGATCCCGGCGTAGAGCTGCGCGAACGTCAGCACGAACTTCGCCAGTACCCACCAGTGCCGGAAGTAGCCCCACGCCGTCGATCCGGCCAGCACGAGCCCGGTGAACGCCGCGGCGTTGGCCATCGGCGCGAGCAGGACGGTGTCGATCCGCTGCGCCATCGACGTCGCGGCGACGGCCTGGCCGGGATCCGACGCCGCCAGCGACATCAGCACCACCAGCCCGAGGGCCTGGCTCATCCAGGCGACGGACGACACGACGTGCAGCCAGACGACGGCCTGGCGCCAGCGGGGAGAAGTCTTCGTAGTCACGGGATCCAGGCTCGCCGAGCAGCCGCGGCGGCACATCGGGCGCGACCCGGGTTTCACCCCGGACCCGCCAGAGCCGTGGTCTGCACCCGGTGCAGTACGACGCCCGGTCGTGCGTACTCCCGTGGAGGTATCACCGCGCCGTGAATGCCACCTTGAGGGACTCAACGTCCCTCGAGGTGGCATTCACGGACCTGGGTCACTCCTGGAGGGAGAGGGCCTGGCTCGGACAGACGTGCACGGCTTCACGGGCCTTTTCGACCAGCTCGCCGTGCGGCTGGTCGTCGAGCACGATCACCGTGCCGTCCTCCTCGCTCTGGTCGAACAGCGAGGGCTCGGTGAGTACGCACTGACCGGCGCCGACGCACTTGCCGGTGTCCGCGATGATCTTCATGGTCCTCTTCTCCTGTGGTGGTATGGCAGTTCGTCTCTACCAGGTCACCGGCAACCGGTACAGGCCGAAGATGGCCGCGTCGTCCTTGAACGGCAGGTCGTCGACCGGTGCGGCCAGCTTGAGTTCCGGGATGCGGCGGAAGAGCGTGTCGAAGACGATTTGCAGTTCCATCCGGGCGAGGTTCTGGCCGAGGCACTGGTGCGGTCCGAACCCGAAGGCGACGTGGTGGCGCGCGCCGCGCTCGATGTCCAGCTCGTCGGGGTTTTCGAACGCGGTTTCGTCGCGGTTGGCCGCGTAGCCCAGCGCCAGCACGCCTTCGCCGGCCCGGATCAGCTGCCCGCCGACCTCGACGTCCTCGACGCACAGCCGGGCCGTGGCGGCGTCGACGATGGTGAAGTACCGCAGCAGCTCCTCGACGGCGTCGAGCGTCTTGCCCGGGTCGTCCTTGACGAGAGCGAGCTGGTCCGGGTTCTCCAGCAGCCCGACCGTGCCCAGCGAGATCATGTTCGCCGTCGTCTCGTGCCCGGCGACGAGCAGCAGGAATCCGGTCGCGGCCAGCGATGCCCGCCGGTAGGTGCCGTCTTCGCGCAGCTTGACGATCTGCCGGCCGAGCAGGTCGTCCGGCGGATTCGCCTCCTTCCCGGCGATGAGGTCGCTCATGTACTCGCGCACGGCCTCGACCGCGGCCCGCCGTTCCTGCGGGGGCGTGTCGCGCTTGATCAGCTTCGTCGTGTGCGTCTGGAAGAAGTCGTGGTCGGCGTACGGCACGCCGAGCATCTCGCAGATGACCAGCGACGGCACCGGCAGCGACAGCGCCTCGACCAGGTCGCCCGGCTTCGGGCCGGCCAGCAGCGCGTCGATCCGCTCGTCGACGATCTCCTGGATCCGCGGCCGCAGCGCCTCCATCCGGCGCACGGTGAACTCGCCGAGCACGGCCTTGCGAGCCGGCCCGTGCTCCGGCGCGTCCATGGTGATCATGGTGCGCTCGTCGTCCGGCCGCCGGAACCCCGGCACCAGCTGCGGGAAGTCCGGGTGCTGCCGGTCGGCGCTGAACCGCCGGTCGTTCAGCACGGTCCGGACGTCTTCGTGCCTGCTGACCACCCAGGCCTTCCGGCCGCCGGGCAGCCCCACCCGGGTGACCGGCTCCTCCTCGCGGATCTCGGCGTACGCCGGCGGCGGCGCGAACGGGCACGTCCGCGTCATCGGGAACTCGTGAACGGCGGTCATGGCGTCCCCCTCACCAGGTCACGGGCAGGCAGTAGAGACCGAAGATCGACGAGTCGTGCTTGAACGGCAGCTGGTCCACCGGTGCGGCCAGCTTGAGCTCCGGGATGCGGCGGAAGAGCGTGTCGAAGACGATCTGCAGTTCCATCCGGGCCAGGTTCTGGCCGAGGCACTGGTGCGGCCCGAAGCCGAAGGCGACGTGGTGGCGCGCGCCGCGCTCAAGGTCGAGGTCGTCGGGGTTCTCGAACGCGGTCTCGTCGCGGTTGCCGGAGTAGCTGAGCCCGAGCACGCCCTCGCCTTCGCGGATCAGCTGCCCGCCGATCTCGACGTCCTCGGTGGCGACGCGCGAGGTCGCGAACTCGGCGATGGTGAAGTACCGCAGCAGCTCCTCGACGGCGTCGAGGGTCTTGCCGGGATCGTTCTTGATGATTTCGAGCTGGTCCGGGTTCTCCAGGAGCGCGACGGTGCCGAGCGAGATCATGTTCGCCGTCGTCTCGTGCCCGGCGAGGAGCAGCAGGAAGGCCAGCGAAACGAGTTCGTCGTGGGCGACGTCGCCGTGCTCTTCGCGCTGCTTGAGGATCTGGCGGCCGAGCAGGTCGTCGGTCGGCTCGGCCTCCTTGGCGGCGACGAGCCGGTCGAGGTACTCCTGCAGCTCGTCGACGGCCTTGACCCGGGTTTCCTGGTCGATCTCCCGGTTGAGCAGCGTCGAGCTGCGCACCTGGAAGAAGTCGTGGTCGGTGTAGGGGACGCCGAGCTGCTCGCAGATGACCAGCGACGGCACCGGCAGGGACAGCGCCGAGACCAGGTCCGCGGGCTTCGGACCGGCCAGGATCGCGTCGATGTGCTCGTCGACGATCTGCTGGATCCGCGGCTGCAGGGCCTTCATGCGCTTGACGGTGAACTCGCCGACGACCTCGCGCCGGGCCGCGCCGTGCTCCGGGGGGTCCATGTTGATCAGCGACGCGGTGAAGTTGGTCCGCCGGATCGGGCGGCCGTCCCGCGTCAGGAACGGGAAGCCGGGGTTGAACCGGTCGGAGCTGAACCGCGGGTCGGTCAGCATCTGCCGGACCTCCTCGAGCCGCGTCAGCGCCCACGCCTCCTGACCTGACTGCAGCTTGACGCGCTGGACCGGACCGGCTTCACGCAGCTTCTCGTAGGCCGGCGGCGGGGCGAACGGGCAGGTGCGGAGCAGTGGAAAGGTCTCGTCCCGCGTGGCGGGCTCGGCCAGTTCAGTCATTTCGGACCCCCTAAATCGGACGGAAAGTATGCGGAGGATTACATTCCGGTTCTCTCGTCCAAGGTACCGAAGCGGAAGGACATCGTCCACTAGATGCCGGCTACCCGATCGAGGAGGCAGTGCGTGGCCCGTTGACCATGCGAGAATCACCCCGCGCGATTCAGCGAGAGGCGAACGGCATGACGGCAGACCCCGAGACCACCCTGCGGGCGGACGCGCGGCGCAACCGCGACCAGATCCTGGCCGCCGCGAAGAGCATGTTCGCCGTTTCCGGTCCCGAGGTGCCGATGGAGGAGATCGCCCGCGCGGCCGGTGTCGGCGTCGGCACGCTCTACCGCCGGTTCCCGGACCGCGACGCGCTCGTCCGCGCCGTCGCCATGGACAACTTCGAGCGGGTGCTGATCGATGCGCGCGTCATCGCCGCCGAGGAGACGTCGTCGTGGCGCGCGCTGGAGCGCCTGCTGCGGCAGTCGGTGGCGCTGCAGCTGAGCGTGCAGCTGGCGATGGTGTCGCACCGGGCGCTGGTGATCCTGAAGAACGACCCCGAAGTCCGCCGGCTGCGCGACGAGATTCTCGAGGTCCTCGACGGCTTCGTCCACGGCGCGCAGGCCGAGGGCAAGCTCCGCCCGGACGTCGGCGCGGGCGACATCGCGATCCTGTTCGCCACGCTGCTGCGCCAGATGCGCGCGAAGTCCCCGGACGTGGCCGAGATGGCGGCGCGCCGGTGCGTCGGCATCATGATCGACGGCCTCAGCGCCCGGCCGGGCACCGAGCTGCCGGGGCGTCCGATCACTTCACGGGACCTCGACCCCGACTGACTCCGCCGATTTCCGTGTTAGGGTTCCGCCTCGTTCTGCCGGAATGGTGGCCACGGGCGGGAAAATGCGACGAAGAATGCTATCCGTGTTGTTGGCGATTTCCTTTCCGGTGATCGCCGGGTGCGGTGGAGCGCCCGTCGACGGCGTGGCGGCCGCTCCGGCGCCGCCGCCGGATCCGGTGGCCACGTCTTCGGCTGCTGCCTCTTCTGCCGCATCGGCGACCACCGGCTCACCCGCGTCCCGACCTGCGCCTCCGTCGACTCCGGCGCCCCCGTCGACCACGCCGGTGCGGAGTTGCCGCAGCCCGGAGTTCACGACCAGCGACCCCGACGGCGGCTGGCCGGACGGCGGCTACTACGTCCACAACAACATGTGGAATGCCGGTGAAGCGGGCCCGGAAACGTTGCGGGCGTGCGCGTACGACAACTGGTACGTCGAATCCACCCAACCCGATTCGACGTCGGTGAAAACCTATCCGAACGTGCACAAGGACATCGACGACCAGAACGGGAAACCGTTCAACGACTATTCGGTGATCAAATCCACCTTCGCCGGCCGCGGCCCGGGCACCGGCGTCTACGACGTGGCCTACGACCTCTGGCTGAACGGCGTGGGCGACGGCGAGGGCGTCACCGAGGTGATGGTGTGGACGGAGAACCGCAAGCAGCAACCCTCGGGCGACAAGCTGACGACGTACACGGCCGGCGGCTTCACCTACGACGTCTGGGCGGACGAGGACGGGTACGTGGCGTTCGTTTCGCGGTCGACGCAGTACGCGGGCAGCGTCGACCTGAAGGCGATGATCGCCTGGGCGATCGGCAAGGGCCTGATCCCCTCGAACCCGACGGTCAACCAGATCGGCTACGGCATCGAGTTCTGCTCCACCGCCGGCGGGAAGGCGCGGTTCACGTTGTCGGACTTCTCGGTGACGATGAGCTAAAGGCCGCCACCCGGGCGTACCCGGGCAGCGGCCTCCGCTCGTGCCCTCAGACGCCCAGCGGGTGCCAGACCGTCTTCGCCTCCAGGTACCGCCGAAGCCGCGTGAGGTCCGGAGCCGTCGTCCAATCCGGCTCGGTCTCCGGGACTGTCAGCACTCTCTTCACCGTGTTCGCCGCTTCGCTTGCCAGGCCCGGGCGGTCCGCCGGGGCGGCTCCCGTCGGGTCCAAGGCGTTGACGTCTCCGTGCGAGGCCAGCCAGGGGCCCAGTTCGGCCGCGTGGCCCGTGAGGATGTTCGCCACGCCGCCCGGGACGTCCGACGTCGCCAGGACCTCCGACAGCGTGATCGCCGGCAGGGGCCGCTCCGCGCTCGAGACCACCACCGCCGTCGAGCCCGTCGCCAGGACCGGGGCCAGCACCTCGACCAGGCCCAGCAACGACGAACCCTGCGGCGCCAGCACGCCCACCACGCCCGTCGGCTCCGGGAGCGTGAACGAGAAGTACGGGCCCGCCACCGGGTTCGCCGAACCCAGCACCGAAGCGATCTTGTCCGTCCAGCCCGCGTACCAGACCCAGCGGTCGATCGCCACGTTCACCAGGGACTCGGCCTTCTTCGCCGCCAGGCCTTCCGACGCCGAAACCTCCGCGATGAACTGGTCGCGGCGGCCTTCCAGCACTTCGGCCACCCGGTAGAGCACCTGGCCGCGGTTGTACGCCGTGGCCGCGGCCCAGCCGGGGAACGCCTTGCGCGCCGCCACCACCGCGTCCCGGACGTCCTTGCGGGACGAGTGGGCCGCGTTCGCCAGGAACTTGCCCTTGCTGTCGGTCACCGGGTACACCCGGCCGGACTCCGAACGCGGGAACTTGCCGCCGATGTAGAGCTTGTACGTCTTGGCGACGGAAATCCGCTCAGACTGCGTCGAATCAAACACTGAGGTACGCCTCCAGCCCGGTGCGGCCGCCTTCGCGCCCGAAGCCGGATTCCTGGTAGCCGCCGAACGGAGCGGCGGGGTCGAAGCGGTTGAAGGTGTTGGCCCAGACCACGCCGGCGCGCAGCTGGTTCGCCATCCACAGGATCCGGGAACCCTTCTCGGTCCAGATGCCGGCCGAAAGCCCGTACGGCGTGTTGTTCGCCTTCGCCACAGCCTCGTCCGGGGTGCGGAACGTCAGCACCGACAGCACCGGGCCGAAAATCTCCTCGCGCGCGATCCGCATCGACTGGTGGACGTTCGCGAACACCGTCGGGGCGAAGAAGAACCCGCGGTCCGGGAGCGCGCACGGGCTGGACCAGCGCTGCGCGCCCTCGGCGTCACCCGATTCGACGAGCCCGCGGATCTTCGCCAGCTGCTCGGCCGAGTTGATCGCGCCGACGTCGGTGTTCTTGTCCAGCGGGTCGCCGACGCGCAGCGTCGAGACGCGGTAGCGGAGCTTCTCCAGCACCTCCTCGGCGATGGACTCCTGGACCAGCAGGCGGGAGCCCGCGCAGCAGACGTGGCCCTGGTTGAAGAAGATGCCGTTGACGATGCCCTCGATGGCCTGGTCGAGCGGCGCGTCCTCGAACACGATGTTCGCCGCTTTGCCGCCGAGCTCCAGCGTCAGCTTCTTCGCCGTGCCCGCGACCTGGCGCTGGATCGCCTTGCCCACCTCGGTCGAACCGGTGAAGGCGATCTTGTCGATGTCGGCGTGTTCCACGATGGACGCACCGATGTCGCCCGCGCCGGGCAGGATGTTCGCCACGCCCGGCGGCAGCTCGGCCTGCTGGCAGATTTCGGCGAACACCAGCGCGGTCAGCGGGGTCGTCTCGGCCGGCTTCAGCACCACGGTGTTGCCGGTGGCCAGCGCCGGGGCGATCTTCCAGGCCAGCATCAGCAGCGGGAAGTTCCACGGGATGATCTGGCCCGCGACACCCAGCGGCCTGGGGTTCGGGCCGTAGCCCGCGTACTCCAGCTTGTCGGCCCAGCCCGCGTGGTAGAAGAAGTGCGCGGCCGCCGTCGGGACGTCGGAGTCGCGCGACTCCTTGATCGGCTTGCCGTTGTCGAGGCTTTCCAGCACGGCCAGCTCGCGCGAACGTTCCTGGATCAGCCGCGCGATGCGGAAGAGGTACTTCGCGCGCTCGGTGCCCGGCATTTTCGACCAGACACTCGTGTACGCCTTGCGCGCGGCCTTGACCGCGGTGTCCACATCGGACTTCGACGCGGTGCCGACCTCGGCCAGGACCTCTTCGGTGGCCGGGTTGATCGTCTTGAGCGGCTCACCCGAGCCGTCGACGAATTCGCCGTTCACGAACGGCTTGTAGGAGTCCTTCAGGTTCGCGATGGCGCGCGACTCCGGCGCCGGTGCGTACTCGAAAACAGGCATCAGTCCACCGTCACGTAGTCGGGGCCGCTGTAGTGGCCGTCCACCTGGGTGCGGCGCTGCAGCAGCAGGTCGTTGAGCAGGCTGGACGCGCCGAAGCGGAACAGGTCCGGGGTCAGCCACTGCTCGCCGGCGACCTCGTGCACGGCGACCAGGTACTTGATCGCGTCCTTCGTGGTCCGGATGCCGCCGGCGGGCTTGACGCCGCGCAGCTCGCCGGTCTGCACGTGCCAGTCGTGGACGGCCTGCAGCATGATGTGGGTGACCGGCAGCGTCGCGGCGGGGGAGACCTTGCCGGTGGAGGTCTTGATGAAGTCCCCGCCGGCCAGCAGCGCCAGCCACGACGCGCGCCGCACGTTGTCGTAGGTCGCCAGCTCGCCCGTCTCGAGGATGACCTTCAGGTGGGCCTCGCCGCAGGCTTGTTTCACGGCTTGGATTTCTTCGAAGACGTCCATGTACCGGCCTTCGAGGAAGGCCCCGCGGTCGATCACCATGTCGACCTCGTGCGCGCCCGCGTCGACGGCGATCTTGGTGTCGGCCAGCTTGATTTCGCGGCTGGTGCGCCCGGCGGGGAAGCCGGTGGCGACGCTGGCGACGTGCACGCCGCTGCCCTTGAGCGCATCGACGGCGGTGGCGACCATGTCCGGGTACACGCAGACGGCGGCGACGCGCGGGGTGTCCTGGCGTTCGGGGTCGGGCCGGACGGCCTTCGCGGCGAGCGCCCGGACCTTGCCGTGGGTGTCGGCGCCCTCCAGCGTGGTCAGGTCGACCATGGAGATGGCGGTGTCGATGGCCCACCGCTTGGCGTCCTTCTTGATGCTGCGCGTGCCGAGGCCCGCCGCGCGCTGCTCGACGCCGACCTGGTCGACACCGGGCAACCCGAACAGGAAGCGGCGCAGGCTCGCGGCGTCGCGAGTCGCGTCCACCAGCGGTGCCGGGGTGGCCGGCGCCGCTGACGTGCTGGTCGTGGCTGTCATGGGCCTGAGTCTAGGCGGCGGGTCCGACAACGCGAGTCCCCGTGCACTGTGACGCTCGGTGCCACTCGCGTCACGTTGCCGAGGTCAGTCCCCTTCGATCTGCGGCGGTTCGGACCGCTTCGCCCGCTTCCGGTACACGACGACCCCACCCCAGAAGGCGAGCCCGTTGATCTTCACCGTCGGGGCCGTCGGCGGGGCCGGGGGCGCTCCCGACTTGTCCTCCAGCACGAACCCGCCCATGAAGCCGATGCCCGTGACGTCCACGTTGATGTCGTCCGGGACCGTGATCTGGATGCCGCCCATGATCGCGACCGCCGTGATCGTGCAGTGCTTGTCCGCGAACCGGGCCTGCCTCAGGTCGATCTCCGCGCCGCCCCAGAACGCGAAGCTGTTGTGCTGCGGCGGCAGGACCCAGCTGCCCTTGCGGACCGCGCCGGACAGCACGCCGATCGACACCGGCGAGCCCGGGTGGCCGCCGATGCGCTGGTCCGGGAAGCCCAGGGCGCGGGTCACCGCCGGTTCGACGGCTCCCGAAGCAGACGGCAGGTCCACCGTCACCGGTTTGAGTTCGCCGAGCGTTTTGGCCGCGTAGACCGTCGAGAGGCGCTCTTCCAGCTCGTTGACCGTGATCCGCCCTTCGGAGAGGGCGTTGTGCAGCACCTGGGCGACACGTTCACGGTCCGCGTCGGAAGCCCGCATCTGGTCGGGCGTCAGTTCGCTCACCCGGGGCAGCCTATCGGCGAAAACCACTCAGCGTGTCCATCTTCTGGAGGACACTGGTCCGATGGGATCCACGACAGTCGAGTTCCCGGACGGCGTCCGGGTCCGCGGCCGTGGGCTGGGGCGCCCGCGGCCCGACGAACCCGAGCCGGACTTCGGGCTCTACCTGGGCACGAGCCGGTTGCGGCGCAAGCACGGCGGGGGCATCACCTGGCCCCACGAATGGGTCACGTGGCCGGATTTCCTGCTGCCGACGCACCCGGGAACCGCACGGCGCCAGATCAAGGCGCTGCACGACCGGGCGAAGACGGAATCCGTCGAAGTCGCCTGCTACGGCGGCGCCGGCCGGACCGGCACGGTGCTGGCCTGCCTGGCCACGCTCTCCGGCGTTCCGGCTGAGGACGCCGTCGCCTGGGTGCGGGCGCACTACCACGAACGAGCCGTCGAAACGCCCTGGCAGCGCGGCTGGGTGAAGAGCTTCGCCAAACAGCTAGATTGACCCGCATGGATGTGCACGTCGTCGACCACCCCCTCGCGAAGGCCCGGCTCTCCACGATGCGCGACGCGCGCACCGACAGCGCCGCGTTCCGGGCCGCGCTGCACGAGCTGACCGTCATGCTGGTCTACGAAGCCACGCGCGACGTGCCGGTGAAGATCGAGCGGATCCACACGCCGGTCGCCCGCACCGAGGGCTACACGCTGGCCAAGCCGCCGCTGCTGGTCCCGGTGCTGCGCGCGGGGCTGGGCATGGCCGACCAGGCGCACAGGCTGATCCCGGACGCGCAGATGGGCTTCGTCGGCCTGGCGCGCGACGAGGAGACGCTGAAGCCGACGCCGTACCTCGAGTCGCTGCCGGAATCGCTCGCCGACCGGCCGGTGCTGGTGCTCGACCCGATGCTCGCCACCGGCGGCTCGATGGAGTACACGATCCGGCTGCTCACCGACCGCGGCGCCGACGACGTCACGGCCATCTGCGCGCTCGCCGCACCGGAGGGCCTGGCGCACCTGGAGAAGACCGGCCTGCCGGTGCGGGTGGTCACGGCGAGCATCGACGAACGCCTCAACGACTCGGGCTTCATCGTCCCGGGCCTCGGCGACGCGGGTGACCGCCAGTACGGCGCCGTTTAGGGCGGGGGAGCGCCGCCTCGGGTGGCCTGGTCCGGTGAAGCCGCGCGCAACGTCCCCGCCGGTGCCGGCCACTGAGGGGTGTGACCAGCCATGTGACGGGGGCGCCGGTGGGTGACCGGGCACTGTGGGACCGCGCGGCCGGCGGGGACGAAGCGGCCTTCGGCGAACTCTTCGAGCGCCACGCCGAGGCCGTCTGGAACCACGCCTACCGGCTGACCGGCTCGTGGGCCGGCGCCGAAGACCTGACGTCGACGACGTTCCTGACCGCCTGGCGCCGCCGCGCCGACGTGACGCTGGTGCGCGACAGCGCGCTGCCGTGGCTCTACACGGTGGCCGGCAACGCCGCCCGCGACGAACACCGGGGCGCGAGACGGCGGCTGCGGCTGCTCCGGAAGATCCCGGACGCGCCGGTGGTGTCCGACCACGCCGACGCGGTGGCCGAGCGGCTCGACGGCGAGCAGCGGCTCCGCGAGATCGTCGAAGCCGTCCGGACGCTGCCGAAGGCGCAGCGGGAGGTCGTCGAACTGTGCCTGCTCGGTGACCTGAGCGCCGCCGACGCCGCGGCGCTGCTGTCCGTCGCCGAGGTCACCGTCCGCGCCCACCTGTCCCGGGCCCGCGCCCGGCTGCGCACGCTGCTGGAGGACAAATGAGCGACGACTTCGGTTTCCGAGGCCTGCCGCCCCGGCGCGGGCTGCCCGACGACGTCCGCGCCCGCTTGCGCGCCGAAATCCGCCAGGGCATCGGGAAACCACGGCGGGCGAAGCACGTCTGGTACGCCGCCGCGGCGGCCGTCGTGGTGCTGGCCGCGGGCGCGGTCGTCGCGACGCAGATGGTCCGGCCGCAGCCCGTGGCCGGACCCGCGCCGGGGCCGGGCACCGAGGTCCCCAACCGGCTCACCCTCGACGTGCGGGTGGCGACCTCGTCGCTGGACCGCTGCTGGGCCGCGGTCCAGGCGGCAGGCAAGCAGGACCGCGTGCCCCCGCGCGCGGAGTGGGTCCCCCTGTTCACGGAGGTCATGCGGGCGGACTCGGTGGTCGCGGCGACCGCCGCCGGCCGGCCGATGTTCTGCGAGACCACCGAGACGACCGTGACGCTGTCGGACCCGGCAGCCACCCCCGCCTACGCGCCGGACACGCGCACGGGACTGCTGCTGCACAGCGCGACCGGGATGGTCGGCGGGGTCCTCGCCCCGGGAGAGGACCGGCTCTTCCTCGACTCGCGAACCGAGGACGGGGACAACATGTCGCAGTCCATCTCCTTTTCCCCGGTCACCCGGCAGTTCGTCGGGATGACCCGGAGCGACCCGGTGCGGACGACGCTCACCATCGGCCGGCCGATGCAACCGGGCGCGAAAACGTTGCCCCCGGCGCCGCCGCCCCTGCTTTCGGTCGTCGACCGGCCGGTGACCGCCGACCGGACGTCAGCCGCGGGCCGGGCGCTGGGCGACTGCCTGGCGGCGGCAGAGTTGGAGGCGATCCCCGACGCCGCGGCCTACGCGCCGGGGCCGCTGCTCGAGACGGACGAGTACCGGGTGGTATCGGGCCGCTACGGCAACCGGCTCGTGGTGTGCACGACCGAGCCCGACTACCGGCGGCCGGGGAGGGCGAAGTCCCGCGCCTTCGCCGATCCGTTCGGGCCGCAGGCACCGCCGGCGCACACCTTGCCGGTGGACACCCTGGGCCATCCCCAGACGGGTGCCCCGCCGGGGAAGGCCCGCCGGCCGTTCGCCGCGGCCCTGCCCACGACGGCGGTGAAGGCGACCATCGACTTCGGGATCGGAGCGAGCGTCGAGGCCGACGTCGTCGACGGCATGGTCGTCGTGTGGGCCCCGGCGAACATCCAGGTCCTCCCGGAGACGAAGGTCCACGTGCAGGCGCGTGACGCGCGGGGCGGGGTCGTCTACGACGGGTCGTTGCCGCTGGTCTGAGGCCGCAGCCAGCCGGAGGCGTTCGCGCGCAGGGCGGCCTCGTACGAGTTGGTGACGTCGAACCCCTCCGGCAGGTTCCCGGTCAGTTCCAGGGACACCAGGCCGTGCACGATGCCCCAGCACCCGACCGCGATCGTCTCCGGCGGGACGTCGAGGAAGACGCCGTCGGCGACGGCGCGGCGGATGATCCGTTCCAGGGGCTCGAGCGTTTTGCGGGCGAGCTTCTCGGCGTCCTCGTTCGGCTCGAACCCGGGTACCGATCTGCTGAACATGATCCCGTACAGGTGCGGGTCGGCCAGCGCGCTGGTGCGGTAGGCGCTGCCGAGCGCGACGAGGTCCTCGACGGCGTCGCCGGTCAGCGGCGTCCCGGCCATCCGGGCGCCGAAGCGGCGGAAGCCCTCGTTGTAGAGGGCGTTCACCAGATCGGGTTTGCTGCCGAACAGCGAATACACGGCGGTGGTCGACGTCCCCGCGTCGGCGGCCAGCTTGCGCAGGGAAAGCGCCTTCGGCCCGTCGGACGCGATGAGCTCGCCGGCCCGGTCGAGCAGCTTGAGCCGGAGCGCTTCGTCGTGCGTGCGGGGTCGCGCCATGTACCCAGCGTATCGGAACGGTGTTATGGATGACCAGGCGTGGAGTTGACCTGGAGTGCACTCCAGGTCGTAGTGTCGAGCGCATGAGCTACTCGATAGCGGAAGCCGCTCGACGTAGCGGACTGTCCATCGACACCCTCCGGTACTACGAGCGCATCAAACTGCTCGACCCGCCCGCACGGGACACCGCGGGCCGCCGGGCCTATTCCGACGACGACCTCAACTGGCTGGGCTTCCTGACCAAGCTGCGCACCACCGGGATGCCCATCAAGAGCATGCGCGAGTACGCCTCCCTGCGTCGCCACGGCGTCGCGAGCGCGGGCCGCCGCAAGGCCTTGCTGGTGGAACAGCGCCGGTCGGTCGCCGAGCGGATCGCCGAACTGCAGGGCTGTCTGGACGTCCTGGACTACAAGATCGAAAACTACGAACGGGTCGAGCAGAAGGTGCTCGGGATCGAACCCGGCATGGAGGGAATTTCCGCGTGAAGAACAGGAAGCTGGGCGGCCTGGAAGTCGGCGCCCAGGGGCTCGGCTGCATGGGGATGAGCCAGGCCTACGGCGTCCGCGACAACGACGACGAGTCGATCGCGACCATCCACCGCGCGCTCGACCTCGGCGTGACGCTGCTGGACACCGCGAACGTCTACGGCAACGGCGTCAACGAGGAGCTGGTCGGCCGCGCGATCGCCGGCCGCCGCGACGAGGTCGTGCTCGCGACGAAGTTCGGCATCGTGTGGACGGACGGCGCCATGGGCGCCCGCGGTGACGCCGCGTACGTCAAGCAAAGCTGCGACGAGTCGCTGCGCCGCCTCGGCGTCGACCACATCGACCTCTACTACCAGCACCGCGTCGACCCGGACACGCCGATCGAGGAGACCTGGGGCGCGCTCGCCGAGCTGGCCGAGGCCGGGAAGATCCGGTACGCGGGGATCTCGGAGGCCGGTGCCGCGACGATCCGGGCCGCGCACGCCGTGCACCCGGTGACGGCGTTGCAGAGCGAATGGTCGCTGTGGACGCGCGGCATCGAAGGCGAAATCCTCGACACGTGCCGCGAGCTCGGCATCGGGATCGTCCCGTTCTCCCCGCTGGGCCGCGGGTTCCTCACCGGCGCGGTGACGTCGGTGCGTGACCTCCCGGAGGACGACATGCGCCGCGGGCTGCCGCGGTTCGCCGAGGGCAACTTCGAGCGGAACATCGCGATCGTCGAGGCCCTGCGCGCGCTGGCCGAGGAGAAGGGCGTCACCGCGGGCCAGCTCGCGCTGGCGTGGGTGCAGGCGCAGGGCGAGGACGTCGTGCCGATCCCCGGGACCAAGCGCCGCACGTACCTCGAGGAAAACGTGGCGGCGGCGTCGCTCGAGCTGACCGCGGCCGACGTCCAGGCGATCGAAGCGGCCGCCCCTGCCGACGCGATCGCGGGAGAGCGCTACCCCGAGCGGCTCGCGCGCGCGGCCGGGAAGTAAGCCCGTATCCCGCGTGATGGGAGACGGAACTCGCGTGATGGGAGACGGAACTCGCGTGATCCGGGCCGTCACGGCTCCAAACACGCGAGTTCCGGCTCTGATCACGCGGCTTACGCGGCTGATCACGCGAGTTCCGGCTGCGGTCACGGGCGCGGCCGGGAAGTAACGCAGCTCTGAGGCGTTTCTGAGATCTCCGGGGCAGGCTCGGCGCCGATCACGTGGTCGGTGCCGAGCTCCAGGAGGTCGTCGTGGCGGAGGAAGTGCTCGATTGTCTGGTCGTCGGGGCCGGGCCGGCCGGGCTGCAGCTGGGGCAGTTCCTCGGCCGGGCCGGGCACCGGTACCTGGTGCTGGAGGCCGGCTCCGCGCCCGGTCACTTCTTCGAGACCTTCCCGCGGCACCGGACCCTCATCTCCATCAACAAGAAGCACACCGGGTACACCGACCCGGAGCTCAACCTCCGGATGGACTGGAACTCGATCCTCGCCGACGGCGACGACAACCCGGTGCTGTTCACGGACTACAGCGAACTGCTCTTCCCGGACGCCGAGGACTTCCTCCGCTACCTCGCCGACTACGCCGCGAAGCACGAAGTGGACGTCCGCTACGACACGCGGGTGACGCGCATCCGCCGGGAGCCGGAAAGCGCTCTCTTCGTCCTCACGGCCGGTGCGGCCGAATTCAAGGCCCGGCGGCTGATCATGGCGACCGGCGTGACCAAGCCGTACCTCCCGCGGTTCCCCGGTGTCGAGCTCATCGACCAGTACGTGGACGTCAGCGTCGACCCGGAGGAGTTCACCGACCAGCGCGTCCTCGTGCTCGGCAAGGGCAACTCCGCCTTCGAGACCGCCGACAACCTGATCGAGAAGGCCGCCGTCGTGCACGTCGGCGGGCCGAGACCGGTTAAGCTGGCCTGGCGCACGCACTTCGTCGGCCACCTCCGCGCGTACAACGCGGGCATCCTGGACATGTACCAGCTCAAGCTGCAGCACGCGATCCTCGACGGCGACGTGCGCGAGGTCCGCAAGGACGCCGACGGCTACCACGTCAAGTTCGCCTTCGCCCGCGCCGACGAGGTCGTCAAGGAGATCCGCTACGACCGGGTGATCGCCTGCACCGGCTTCCGGTTCGACGCGTCGCTGTTCGACGAGGACTGCCGTCCGCAGCTCACCATCGACGACCGGTTCCCGGCGCAGACCTCGGACTGGGAGTCGGTCAACGTGCCCGGCCTCTTCTTCGCGGGCACGATCACGCAGGTCCGCGACTTCAAGAAGGCCACGAGCGCGTTCATCCACGGCTTCCGCTACGGGGCCCGCGCGCTGGTCAAGGTGCTGAACGAGCGCTACCTCGACATCCCGTGGCCGCACACCGTGCTGCCCGCCAAACCGGACGCGCTGACCGACGCGGTCATCACCCGGATCAACCGGACTTCCGCGCTCTACCAGCAGTTCGGCTTCCTCGCCGACGTCGTGGTCGTGGACGGTGACACCGCCCGCTACCTCGAAGAGGTGCCGGTCGACCGGGTGCTGGACGACCCGCCGGAGGACGCCTACGTCGTCACCCTCGACTACGGGCCGGACCACGACAAGGTCGACCCGTTCGACTTCGTCGCCCGCGCCGCCCAGGACCGGGCCAACGACCGCGGCGAGGGCCACTACCTGCACCCGATCGTCCGGCACTACCGCCGCGGCGAGCTGGCCGCCACCCACCACGTGACCGAGAACCTCGAGAACGAGTGGGACAAGGAAGTCCACGTCGGCCCGCTGACCGCCTTCTTCACGCAGGAGCTGTGATGCGCACGGTCGCGGAGTTCGAGGCGGTGGCCCGGGAACGCCTCGAGCCGGCGCACTACGACTACTTCGCGGGCGGCGCGCAGGACGAAATCACCCTGCGGGAGAACGAAACGGCGTTCCGGCAGCTGCGGCTGGTGCCCCGGGTGCTGCGCGGCAGTGACAAGCGCGACCTGAGCCTGACGCTGCTCGGCACGCCGTCGTCGATGCCGATCCTCGTCGCGCCCACGGCGTTCCACCGGCTCGCGCACCCCGACGGCGAGCTCGCCACCGCCCGGGCGGCGGCGCGGGCGGGCACGATCATGATCGTCAGCATGGCCGCCACGACGGCGATCGAGGACATCGCCGCGGCGGCCCGCGAGGTCGCGCCGGATCCCGGGCTGTGGTTCCAGCTCTACCTGCAGCCGGATCTGGAGTTCACCGAGGCGATCGTGCGGCGCGCCGAAGCGGCAGGCGTCAAGGCGTTCGTCGTCACCGTCGACTCGCCCGTGCTCGGCCGGCGCGACCGCGACGACCGCAACGCCTTCCACGACCTGCCGCCCGGGCTGGCCGTGGAGAACCTGCGCAACCTGGGCGAAAACCGCAGCGGCGGCAACGCCAGCCATGTCCGGGAGATCGTCATGTCGGCCGGGCTGAACTGGGACCACATCGCGTGGCTGCGCTCGAAGACCAAGCTGCCCGTGCTGATCAAGGGTGTGCTCCACGCCGAGGACGCGCGGCTGGCCGTGCACCACGGCGTGGCCGGCCTCGTCGTGTCCAACCACGGCGGCCGCCAGCTCGACACCGTGCCCGCGACCATCGACGTGCTGCCCGACATCGCGGCGGCCGTCGGCGGCGCCTTGCCGGTGCTGCTGGACGGCGGGATCCGGCGGGGCACCGACATCGTCAAGGCGCTGGCGCTGGGTGCGGACGCCGTCGGGATCGGCCGCCCGATCGTCTGGGGCCTGGCCGCGGGCGGCCGCGAAGGCGTCTCGGACGTGTTGGAAATGCTGCGGGCCGACTTCGATCAGGCACTCGCGCTCTGCGGCGGGCGGAACCCGGCCGACCTCACCCCGGACCAGGTGCGGCGATGATCGGCAAGGTGCTCGGCTGGCTGCCCGCCCGGGTCGTCGCCCTGCGGATGAGGATCTTCGCGCTGGTCAACGGCCAAGACGCGGTGACGATCCCGGGTCCGCAGGTCGGCGTCGCCGACTTCCGGCGCGTCTACGCCGACCCGGCGGCGAACGGCCGCAGCCGCGGCGCCGCGCTGTCCGACCTGTTCTGGTACTGGCTGTCGCCGGGGCCCGAGGTGCACCAGGAACACCTCGAAGCCGGGCCGCGCTACGACGAGGTCGCCAAGTGCACCCGCCACATCCTGGTCAAGTCCAAAAAGGACTCCGAAGAGCTGACCCGGCGCGTCGCCTGCCACGTCCTGGACGGCGTCGGCCCCGGGCTCGTCCGGCTGCGTGACGAGATGATGCCGATCTGGGCCGAGCTGTACTACGAGCTGGTGTTCGACGAGCCGTGCCCGCCGGAAGCGCGGGACCTCATCGTGGCGCACGCGGACGACGTCGCCTCGGCGCTGAAGTGTGTGCGGCCGCGGAACATGCGCCGCCGGGCGCGGCTGACGAAGTACCTCGGACAGCGCCTCGCCGACGTCCCGCACCCGCTCCCGGAGTCCCTGACGCCGGCGGAGCAGGCCTACTACCTGCAGGGCACCTTCTTCACCACTGCCGTCGTGCAGATGTCGGAAGCGATGGCGCACCTGCTGATGATCATCGCGCAGGACGAAAGCATCCAGCAGCGGCTCGTCGACCACCCGGAGGACATCGACCGTGTCATCGACGACGGGTTGCGCGAGTACCCGTTGTTCGGCATCGCGCACCGGATCTCCACCGCGGACATCGAGCTGGACCACCTCACCATCCCGGCCGGAACGGTGCTGTGCTTCAGCTACCCCGATTTCGCCGCCCAGTCCACAACGGATGAGTTCATCCCCTTCGGCGTCGCACAGAACCGTGCTTGCCCGGCGCGCGGGCTGGCGCCGCCGACCATGCGGGTCGTGACGCGGGAAGTGCTGCGCCGCTTCAGCCTCGCCTCCACGGCCGCGCACACCCGCTCGATCCCCAACCGGGGGCCGGTGCTGCTGACGCCCCGCGGTGCCCGCCACCGGCGCCGGCCGCTCGTCTGGATCGCGGTCCGCGACCGCTGGGAAGACGTCTGGCGCAGCTTCGCCCAGCTCGTGTTCGGCACGTACATGGTCCTCGATGCCCGTCATCAGGCCCTTTGCTCGACCTACTTCGCCGGAGGCAACCGATGAGCCCGTCCGAAGCGGCACCGGTCTTTTTCCTCGCCGTGGTGGTGATCCTGGCGGTGGTCCGGCTGGTCTGCCTGGCCGCGGTCAAGCTCGGCCAGCCACCGGTGGTGGGGGAGATGATCGCCGGGGTGCTGCTCGGCCCGTCGCTGTTCGGGCTGCTGCTGCCGGACGTGCAGGCCGCGCTGTTCCCGGACGGCATCCGCTCGCTGCTCTACGTCGGCGGCCAGATCGGCCTGGTCATCTACATGTTCGGTGCCGGCTACGAGTTCAACCTGAGCAGCATCGTGCAGTCGCGGAAGTCGGTCGCGGCCATCTCCTCGGCCGGGACGCTGGTGCCGCTGGCGCTCGGGATCGGGGTCGCGGTCCTCGGCACGTCGTGGGTCGACATCGGCAAGGACGGCGTTTCGCCGGTCACCTCGGCCGCGTTCGTCGGGGTGGCGGTGGCGATCACGGCGTTCCCGATGATGGTCCGGATCATCACCGAACGCGGGATCGCGTCGACCAGGTTCGGCTCGCTGGCCCTGGCCTGCGGCGCGCTCGACGACGTGCTCGCGTGGCTGCTGCTGGCCGTCGTGCTGGGCATGCACGCGGGGTCCGCCGGGCCGGTCGCGCTGGCGCTCGGCGGTGGGCTGCTGTTCGCGCTGGCCGTGTTCACCTTCGGGCGGCGCCTGCTGAACCGGATGATGGGCAGCGACCGGGTGACCGTCGACCAGCGGGTGCTGATCACCTCGATGACCCTGTTCGCGGCGGCCTGGTTCACCGACACGGTCGGGCTGTACGCGGTGTTCGGCGCGTTCTGCATCGGCGTGGCGTTCCCGCGCGGTCTCGCCTCCGACGCGGTCCTGGCGAAGATCATGCCGATCGGCCGCATCGTGTTCGTCCCGCTGTTCTTCACCTACTCCGGCCTCAACACCCGGTTCGCGCTGCTCGCCGACCCGAAGCTGCTCGCCTTCGCCCTGATCACGGTGGTGGTCGCGATCGTCGGCAAGCTGGGTGCGTCCTGGGGCGCGGCCCGGCTGGCGGGGGAGCCGCCGGCGATCGCCTCGCGCGTCGGCGTGCTCGTCAACGCCCGCGGCCTGATGCAGCTGATCGCGCTCAACATCGGGCTCGCCGCCGGGATCGTCTCGTCCGCGTTGTTCACGGTGCTGGTGCTGGTCGCGCTGGTCACGACGATCATGACCGCGCCGTTGCTGAGCTGGCTCGACCGGCGCGATGCCCGCAAGGGGACCACCGAGGTACTCCTGACGGCCGAACCGATCCCGGTGACCGGGAAAAGTTGATCCTCGAGTTCGGAAAATCACTGCCAGTATGGATCCGTGCGCGATGGGGTGGCGAAATCGAGGGTGCTGCTGGTCGAAGACGACCGGGAACTGGCGGGCATGCTGGGTGAGCTGCTCGCGGACGAAGGCTACGAGACCGAAGCGGCCCACGACGGCCAGCGGGGCTTGCACCTCGGGCTCACCGGGCACTACGACGTGCTGATCATCGACCGCCGTCTCCCGGTGCTCGACGGGCTGGAGCTGCTCCGGCGGCTGCGGACCCGTGCGGTGACCACGCGGGTCCTGGTGCTCTCGGCGCTGGGCGAGGTGGCCGACCGCGTCGCCGGGCTCGACGCCGGCGCGGACGACTACCTCGTCAAGCCGTTCGAGGCCGAGGAACTGCTGGCCCGGCTGCGTGCGCTGGGCCGCCGTGACCTCGAAGGCGCCGAGTGCCTCCCCCTCGGCACGGCGGCGCTCGACTTGCTGCGCCACGAGGTCGTGCTGCCGCGCGGCGAGCGGATCACGTTGTCCGGGCGGGAGTTCGAGCTGCTGCGGACGCTGGCGCAGCGGCCGAAGGCGATCCACCCGCGGGCGGCGCTGCGCACGCGGGTGTTCGCCGAGTCGACCGGCGAGTCCATTGTGGACACGTATGTGTACTACCTGCGGCTCAAGCTCGGCCGCGACGCCGTGCGGACCGTGCGCGGCCTCGGGTACCAGATCGGCGTGGTGTGAAGCCCCGCGGCGACCCCGAAGAGCGGGCCCTGCGGCGGGCGCGGTGGGCGATCACCGCGCAGATCGCCGTCGTGGTGTCGCTGCTCGTGGCCGTCGCGGGCGCGATCGCGTACGGGATACTGCTGGCCGGGCAGCACGCCGACGCCGACCGGGTACTGACCAGGACGATCCAGCTCGGCCCCGGCACGACCCCGCCCGGCTGCGTCTGGCTGTTCACGCCCGGGGCACACGCGCCTTCGGGGACACCTCCGGCGGGAATGCCGCTCCCCGAACTGAACGCGTTCGTGCCGTCGCCGGGCGACGTCCACACCGAACGGCGGTCGATCGGCGGGATGACGCACACGATCCGGGTGGAGAACCGCGGCGGCGTCGTGTCCCAGGCGTTCTTCGAGGAGCGCTACCAGATCCAGGACCGCGCGTCGCTGGTGTTCGGGCTCGGCGTCGCCGAGGTGCTCGCGCTGCTGGCGGCCCTGGGGTGCGGGCGGGTGCTGGCCCACCGGGCGATCCGGCCCCTGGAAGACGCCCTGCGCC
Source organism: Amycolatopsis sp. NPDC051045 (assembly GCF_040682955.1). Taxonomy (NCBI): domain Bacteria; kingdom Bacillati; phylum Actinomycetota; class Actinomycetes; order Pseudonocardiales; family Pseudonocardiaceae; genus Amycolatopsis; species Amycolatopsis sp. NPDC051045. The sequence goes on along the minus strand of NZ_JBFBCC010000001.1, from coordinate 316,557 downwards.
GGCAGCGGACCTTCGTCGCGGACGCGTCCCACGAACTGCGGGCCCCGCTGACCCGGCTGCACACGCGGGCGCAGCTGCTGGCCCGGCGGTCGTCCGGCCGCGACGCGGCCGAGCTCGACCAGCTGGTGCGCGGCACGCGGGAGCTCGGCGAGGTCGTCGAGGACCTGCTGCTGTCCGCGCAGGCGTGCGGCGAACGGCCCTCGTTGGAGCTGGTCGAGCTGGGCGTGCTGGCCGAGGAAGCCGTCGCGGCGGAGGCGGTCCGCGCGGGGGAGAGCCGGATCCGGCTGGCCGTGACGCGGGAGCGGCGGCCGTACGTCGTCCAGGGCGTGCCGACGGCGTTGCGTCGCGTCCTGTCGGCGTTGCTGGACAACGCGCTCGGCCACACCCCGCCGGGCGGGTCGATCGAGGTCTCGCTCGGCGTACCCGACGAGCGGCACGTGGAGCTGCGGATCCAGGACACGGGCGTGGGCTTCCCGCCGGCCGATGCGGACCGCATCTTCGAGCGCTTCGCCCGCGGCTCCGACGGCGACGGCCGCCGCTTCGGCCTCGGCCTGGCCCTGGTCCGCGAGGTGGTCACGGGCCACGGCGGCACGATCGCGGCCGCCGCCCGCCCCGGAGCCGGAGCCACGTTCACCCTCCGCCTCCTCCGCGCCGACCCGATGTGATCCGGCAGCCGACACGCGTGATCCGAGCCGTTCGACGGCGGACTGGCGCAGGTGTCCGTTGGTGTGGCACGCGGCTTCGGCCAGCTCTGCCCGTGACGGCCGGCGGCTCAGCGGCGTTTCCCGCATTCCCCTTCGGCGCCCAGGATGCCCCGGGCGCCGAAGGGGAGTCGAACCGATTACGCCAGCAGGGCCTGGACGGCTGCGGGGGCGTCGGCGATCGCGACCGGGTTCTGCTCCCGCGTGGCCAGGCTCCGGACCGTGACGTTTCCGGCGGCCCAGTCCTCCTGGCCGATGATCACCACCGCGGCCGCGCCCGCCTTGTCCGCGCGGGTCAGCTCCTTGCCCAGCTTGCGGTGCTCGATCGGGGTCGACGTCCGCAGCCCTGCGGCACGCAGCGAGTGCGCCACCGAACGAGCCGCGTCCGAGAGGTCCTCGGTCACCGGGATCACCATGACGTCGACCTCGCTGCGCGGGGCCGGCGTCAGCCCGTGCGTGTCGAGGAAGTCGATCAGCGTCACGTCGCCCATGCCGAAGCCGATGCCCGGGATCTGCTGCGGCGTGAACATCGACGCGAGGTCGCTGTAGCGGCCGCCGCCGAAGAGGGCGCGGCGGTTCTCCGGCGAGGTGTCGAAGACCTCGAACACCGTCGACGTGTAGTACGCCAGCCCGCGCACGATCATCGGCTCGTACTTCACCAGCGAGCCCGCGCTGCTGTTCAGCACGCGCACCAGGTTCGACTGCTCCCGCACCTCGGCCGGCAGCTCGTCCAGCAGCGCCTCGCCCGCGTCGAGCGTCTCGGCCAGCTTCTCGAACTGCTTGTCCGAGAGCCCGATCTCCCCGGCGCTCTCGGCCAGCTTCTCGCGCGGGTACTTCTCCCAGCGGTCCACCAGGGCGAACACCTGGGACAGGTGGTCCTCCGACACACCGGCGACGTCGGTGAGCGCCGAGGACAGCAGGTTCCGGTCGTTGACGCGCAGCACGAACATGTCCGGCGTCGCGCCGAGCGCGGCCATCAGGTCGTGCACCAGCTCGAAGATCTCGATCTCGCAGTTGGCGCTGTCCGAGCCGAAGATGTCCGCGTTGATCTGCCAGTGCTCGCGCACGCGGCCACGCTGCGGCGCCTCGTAGCGGTGGCAGTTCGGGTGGCTGTACCAGCGCACCGGGAACGACAGCGACTTCGCGCTCCCGGCGATCATCCGCGCCACCGACGGCGTCATCTCCGGGCGCAGCGCGAGCCGCCGCCCGCCCTTGTCGGTGAGCGTGTACAGCTGCTTGTCCGCGATCTCCTGGCCGGACTTCCGCTCGTAGATCTCGGCCGATTCGAGGATCGGGCCGTCGTAGCGGAGGAAGCCGCGGCGCTCGAGGACGTCGTAGAGATGACCGAACACCTGGGTACGCACGGACATTTCGGCGGGCAGGAAGTCCCGGGTCCCCTTGTAGGGCGCGGTCGGCAGGTATTCAGGCACGTCATCAGCTTAACGACCGGCCGCATGCGGGTTTTCAGGGGAAGGCGACTCCGTACGCCGTGAGCAGCGTCGCCGCGGCCAGGAGCACCGCGCCCACGGACGTCACGCGCCCGCCGACCTTGCCCCGGCCGGGGATCAGGTGAACGAAGAATCCACCCGATTGGGCGAGGATTCCCCACAGCAGCAGGAAACAGGTGACCCACAGCGTGGTGTCGGACAGGGTGGTGCGGCTGAGGATCTGCAGCGCGACCAGGGCGAGCACCAGCAGGACGCCGGCGTGGGCGTGGCCGGCGCGGAACATCGCGCGCTGGTGTTCGGTGAGCTTGCGGTCGCGCATGACGCCCATCAGCGCGTAGCCGCCGTACATCACGGTCGGCAGCGAGACCAGGGCGATCACCGTGAACAGCTGAGTGGGTCCGTGCATCGGGGCTCCTTCGAAGGATGAGGACGCCACAGTAACACTGTTTTAAAACGCTGTCACCAAACTGCTCGTGCCCCGTCGCGGAACTAGGCGATGCGGCCCTGGGCCAGCACCAGCAAGGGGTTGCGGAGAGCGGTGAGCGACGCGAGGGGGTCGCCTTCGACGACCAGGACGTCCGCCGCGAGCCCGGCCTCGAGACGGCCGGTCACCGAGGCGAGCCCCAGGCCGGCGGCGCTGTCCTCGGTCGCGATCTCCAGGATCCGGCGCCGGGGGAAACCGAGCCATTCGTACAGCTCCAGCGCGCCGACCGGGTCGTCGAACACCGAGCCGGGCAGGCCCGCGTCGGTACCGGAAAGCAGCCGGACGCCGTGTTCCTCGAGCCACGGCAGCCGCCCGTACATCGCCTGCGCGACGTCGTCGCCGAGCTTCTCGACGATCACGCGCCAGTTGCGGCTGCTCGTCGAGCACGCCGCAATGCCTTCGGCGGCCATCCGCTTCGCCACGTCCGAGCGGCGGTCGAACGACTTCGGCCCGGTCAGGAAGCTGCAGTGCTCGATCGTCGCCACCCCGGCCTCGACGGCGGCCTCGATCGCGTCGGCGCCGTGGGCGTGCGCGGCGACCGGCAGCCCGTGCCGCGCCGCGTGTCCGGTGACCACGCCAAGCTGCCGGGCGTCGAACTGCGACTCCCACATGTCGGCGCCGCCCTCGGTGATCTGGCCGCCGCTGGCCATCACCTTGATCACGTCCGCGCCCGCCGCCGCGTTCGCGTCGATCAGGGCGCGGATTTCGTCGTCGGAAGCCGTTTCGCCCCCGAAAAAGTGGCAGTGGCCGCCCGGCACGGTGATCGGCGGCCCGGACACGAGCAGCCGCGGCGCCGCGGAACCCTCGAACGACCGCCGGACGGCCGCGCCGAGGTGGCCGCGGTCCCCGAGGTCCCGCACGGTCGTGACGCCGCTGCGCAGCAGCTGCCGCACTCGCGACCGCGCGCCGTCCAAGGGCGAGGAGTCCGCTTCGAAGTGCGGCAGCATCTCGCGGGACGCGTCGAACGCCAGGTGCACGTGGACGTTGCACAGCCCGGCCAGCGCGGTACCGGTGGGGAAGTCGTGCCGGGAAGCATCCGGTGCGGCCTGCGCGACGACGTCCGCGCGCGGGCCCGCCGCGACGATCACACCGTCGCGCACCAGTACGGCACCGTCCCGGACCGGCGCCGACGGTCGCGGCAGCACCCGGCCGGCGGTGATCAGCGTGTCCACGTCACTTCCCGTTCTCCATCGCGGCCGACAGAGCGAGCAGCGGCCGGACGTCGGATTCGAGGTCGTCGGCCCCGGCGGGCAGGACCTGCTTGGCGCGGCCGTCGCTGGCTTCGCCGGCCGCGTGCCGCCGCAGCGCCGCCTTCAACGCTTCGGCCGCGGCGCCGGGATCGGTGGCGACGACCTCGCCGAAGTCCGCGTCCAGGTACGGCGACAGCTGCACCAGGCCGTCCCGGATCTCGATCACCCGGCGGTAGTGCACGCGGTGGGTGCCGCGTGGGGACAGCCGGTCGCCGCGGCGCGGCGGCGTCCGCAGCACGATGCTGGGGAACGCCCCGACCAGGACCGTCCACAAGGGAGCGAGAGCCTGGTGTTCGCGCCGGTGCTGGCGGCGGCGCCGCAACGCCGAAACCCGCGCCCGCAGCCCCGGGTAGGTGACGCCGACGAGGAACAGCATCCCGCCGGCGATCACGAACGGCACGCCGAGCAGCAGCAGGACCTTCACGACGGGACCGAACACCCACGCCACCACGATGTAGAGCGCGCGGAAGATGCTGCCGGCGGCGGCGCTCGCCATGCCGATCGCACTCAGCCGCAGGCCGATCCGCAGGTTCCGGTCGGCCACCCGCTGATACCGCACGATCCAGGCCGTGCAGGCGACGAGACCGTAGATCAGGTACAGCCCGGCGCCGAGGTAGAAGACCGCGACCCCGCTGTCGTGGATCGTCGACGGCCCCAGCGGCAGGCCCCGCAGCTGGAGGGGCGTCCGGCTCATCGCGACGAGCATCAGCGCGATCGCCGCCGCCAGCGGCACCAGCTCCACCACCACCCGGCGGTACCGGCGGGGGCCCAGCGCCGAGCCGAGGAAGAAGATCACCAGTGCGCAGAGGCCGCACGCCAGCAGGGCGTTGTTCGCCACCCGCGCCGCACCCCGCCCGAGGAGCGCGTCCACCTCGTCGGAGATCACCGGTTGCTGCAGCAGGAACGCCGCCGCGAACCCGGCCACGCACGCGGTGACGGCCCAGTTCGGCACCGTCGGTGCGCGCTGCACCTGGTAGATCCGCCACGCGAGCGCGGCGGCGAACAGCACCAGCGCGATCAGGTTCACGGGACGGTGCCTTTCGGGACCAATCCGACCACAGTCACGGCCGGATGGCTTTCGCAGCATCGGTTGCGTGCCGCTCGGGGGGCCGGCCTGCTTTTGGTCGGATTGGTAAGAAGTGTGCTCACAACCACCCTTGGTGATCGCCGAGCGCCCCCTGGATCCGGCGGAGATCCCGGTCAGCGGCGCGCCGGGGGATCGTGTAGTTCAGGACCGACGCCCATTCGAGGATGATCGTCGCGACCGTTTCGGCTTCCCACTCGTGCGCGTCATCGTAGGACGAACGCCGCAGTGCGCGGTGTACGGCATCCGGGTCAAGATCCGGCGCGGGACCGCGCAGGAAGTCCGCCGGCTCGGCGTCGCCGTGCGGGTGGTGGTCCGCCAGCATGTGCCCCAGCTCGTGCAGGATGATGTGGTCCTGGTGCGATTTCGTCGTTTCGGCCTGGTAGAAGATGTAGTCCGCGGACGACGTCGCGATCCAGCAGCCGAACGGCCCCGGCACCTCCAGCGGGTACGCGATCAGCCGGATCGGCCGCCCGCGTCGCTCGCCCAGCCGCGCGCACAGCACCTCGACGTCGAGCGGCGGCCCGATGTCCAGCTCCTTGAGCAGTTTCCGGCAGCGGCGGCGCAGCTCGCGTTCCTTCATCGCACGGTGCTTCCCGGACCCCGCCCCTCGCGGTCCCCCGGGGGGCGGCCCTCGCGTTCGGCCCGCTCGTAGCGTTCGACGAGCTCCAGGAGGTCCATCACCTGCCGCCGTCCCTGCGGGGACAGCTCCTGCGCGCGCATGGCCATCAGCTGGGCCTCACCCGCGGGCGCCGCGGCCACCTCTTCGTCGAAGAAGTACGTCACCGGCACGCCGAACAGCTTCGCCAGCGCCTCGACGTAGTGGATCTTCGGGTTGACCCGCTTGCCTGTGGCGAGCTGCTGCAGGTAGGCGGGCGACATCGCCGGGCCGCCCGACCGCTCGACAGCGGCGGAGATCTCCCGGTAGCTGTGCGGTGCGCGGCCGTCCACCCGAGCGGCCTCGATCAGGGCGCTCAGACGTTCCGCGAAGGTGCGTTCCCGTGCCATCTCCACCCCCTGGGAATCCAGCCGCGAAAATTCTAACCGGAAACCACTGTACGCACATGTTGACAGCCATCGTATGCAGTGGTTTACAGTTGGCTCGCCTCTCGCCTGGCGGTCCGTGCCCTGGGGGTGCACGGAACGGCTCAGGCGAGAGGTTGTCGCGCCTTCGACTCGTCATGATCGGCGGTCTGTAGTACGCTTCGGGGGCCAAGGTCGATCGCACTCGTGGCGAACCCTTGGCCACGGCCTGTTGCCGGAGGTCGACCCCCAGGGCTTCCGGTGACAGGCCCCTTAATTTCCGGCCACGCTCAGCCCATCAGGGTGGCGGCCACCGTGGCGCCCAATTCGGTACACGCCGCCAAAGTCTGTTTGTCCGGATCACCCGTCGTGATGACGGATTCCGCCGCTTTGGCCCACGACAAGCCCGTCGTGATGGCCAGCAACTGGCGTTCCGTGCCCGAAGTGTCGCTGTTGCCGTGAATCCAGTACCCGAACGGGCGGCCTCGCGTCGCGTCCAGGCACGGGTAGTAGATCGTGTCGAAGAAGTGCTTCAGCGCGCCGCTCATGCTGCCCAGGTTCGCCGGCGTGCCCAGCAGGTAGCCGTCCGCCTCGAGGACGTCGGGGACGGTGGCCGCCAGAGCCGCGCGGCGGACCACCTCCACCCCCTCGACGTCCGGGTGCGTCGCGCCCGCCACGACCGCTTCGAACAGCGCCTGCGTCGACGGCGACGGCGTGTGGTGGACGATCAGCAACCTCGGCATCAGGCGAGCAGCTCCTCGACGTCCGCGCGCAACGCCGTCAGCCGTTCCTGCGCCGCCCCCCGCGCGTCCGTCAGCGCGCCCGTCACCGGGGCCACCACCTGCAGGTACGCCTTCAGCTTCGGTTCGGTCCCGGACGGCCGCACGACCACGCGCACCCCTTCGCCGGTCAGGCGCACCACGTCGGCGTCCGGCAGCAGGTCTTCGAGCACGACCTCGACGCCGCCGAGCCGCGACGGCGGCGTCTCCCGCACCTTCGCCATCAGCCGCCCGCGGACCGCCAGGTCCGTGACGCGCAGCGAAACCTGGTCGGTCAGGTGGACGCCGTGGTGCTGGGCCAGTTCGTCGAGCACGTCCAGCGGCGTGCGGCCCTGCGCCTTCAGCTGCGCGGCGAACCCGGCGGCCAGCGTCGCGGCGGCGATGCCGTCCTTGTCCCGCACGAAGCCGGGGTTCACGCACAGCCCGAGCGCCTCTTCGTAGGCGAAGACCAGCCCATCGCCGGCTCGCACCAGCCACTTGAAGCCGGTCAGCGTCTCGGCGTAGCGGGCGCCCTCGGCCTTCGCGATCTCGCCGAGCATCGACGACGACACGATCGTGGTGGCCACCAGCGGGTCCGGCAGCACCGTTCGGTCCACTGTGGACAGGACGTACGAGCCGAGCAGCACGCCGGTCTCGTCGCCGCGCAGCATGCGCCACCGCCCGTCCCGTTCGCGCACGCCCAGTGCGCAGCGGTCGGCGTCCGGGTCGAGCGCGATCGCCAGGTCGGCGTCCACATCGGACGCCAGCGCCAGCAGCAGGTCCGTCGCGCCCGGCTCCTCGGGGTTCGGGAACGACACGGTCGGGAAGTCCGGGTCCGGCACGGCCTGGGCGTCGACCAGGTGCAGGTCGGTGAGCCCGGCCCGTTCGAACGCCGCGCGCAGCGTCTCGGCGCCGACGCCGTGCAGCGCCGTCGCGGCCACCCGCACCGCGCGCTCGTGCCCCATCGGCAGCGTCGCGACCTCGTCGAGGTAGCGGTCCAGCAGGTCGGTGACCTCGGCGCCGGGCTCCCGCGGCACGCCGACGGCGGCCGGCGCGGCCTCGATGGCGCGCTCGATCTCGCCGTCCGACGGCGGGACGATCTGCCCGCCGGTCGCGTCGTAGAGCTTGTACCCGTTGTCCGCCGGGGGGTTGTGCGACGCGGTGATCTGGATCCCGGCCACCGCGCCGAGCCGGCCGACGGCGAACGCGAGCACCGGCGTCGGCAGCGGCCGGGGGAAGACCTTGACGTCGAAGCCCGCCGCGGTCAGCACCTCCGCGGCCGCGGTCGCGAAGGCTTCCGAGCCGTGCCGCGCGTCGCGGCCGACGACGACCAGCGCGCCGCCGTGCCCGTGCGCCTTCAGCCACTCCGCCACCCCGGCCGTCGTGCGGGTGACGACGGCGACGTTCATCCCGTTCGGCCCGGCGCGCACCGGGCCGCGCAGGCCGGCAGTGCCGAACTCCAGGGGGCCGGCCATCCGGCCGGCCAGGTCTTCGGCGGCGCCGGCGTCGCCGCCCATCGCGCGGGCCAGCACGGCCTGCAGCTCGGCGCGGGAGCCGTCGTCGGGGTCGTCGGCGATCCAGCGGAAAGCGGCGTCACGCAGGGTGGAATTCAATGTCACCGCGTCAGCCTACGGGCTATGGTCGGGTAGGTGCGCTTACTGTTCACCTCACTGGGGTCCTTCGGTCACACCTTCCCGCTCGTCCCGCTGGCGGTCGCCGCGCGCGACGCGGGCCACGACGTCGTCTTCGCCACTTCCGAAGATTTCCTGCCACAGCTGCGAAAAGCCGGGCTCGAAACGGCGGTCGCCGGGCTCGCCATCAAGGACGCGTTCGGCCAGGCGTTCGCCGAGGCCGGGCCGTCCGGCCCGCGACGCCCGCCCGGCGACATCCCGCGGGAGGAGCTGTTCCCGGTCGTCGCGAAGGTGTTCGGCGAGCTGATGCCGAAGCGGTTCGTCGCCGACCTGCTGCCGCTGTTCGAGCACGTCCGGCCGGAGCTGGTCGTGAGCGAGGCGGGCAATTCGGGCGGGGCGTTCGCCGCGCTGAAGGCCGGGCTTCCGGTGGTGGCGCACGGATTCGGCCGGGTGTCCAGCGACGACCCGATGGCCGTCATGATCCGTGCCGCGATCCGCGAGCACGGTGCCACGTTGGGGATCGAGGTCGGCGAGGACCTGGCGTTCGGCGGCCCGTTCATCGACATCTGCCCGGAGTCGGTGCAGGAGCCGGGTTTCGTGGCGCGGACCCGCCGGGTCCCGCTGCGCCCGGTCGGCTGGAGCGAGCCGGGCGAACTGCCGCCGGGCGTGCTGGACAAGCGGCGTCCGCTGGTCTACCTGACGCTCGGCACGGCGATGGGCCACGCGGGCGTGCTCACCGAGGCGATCGCCGGTCTGTCCGGTTTGGACGTCGACGTCCTGGTCGCCACCGGCCCGTCCCTGCCCGATGACGCGCTGGGCGAGGTCCCGGAGAACGTCCGGCTCGAGGCGTGGGTCCCGCAGGCGGCGCTGCTCCCGCACGTCGACCTGGTGGTCCACCACGGCGGCAGCGGCACGACGCTCGGCGCGTTCGGCGCGGCCCTGCCGCAGCTGCTGATGCCGCAGGGCGCGGACCAGTTCAGCAACGCGGACACGGTGCTCGCGGCCGGCGTGGGCGACCGCCTGCTCGGCACGGAGGTCACGGCCGAGGCCGTGGCTGCGAAAGCCCGTCACCTGCTCACGGACTCGTCGGTCCGCGACGCGGCCCGCGTCCTGGCCGAAGAGGTCGCGGCGATGCCGTCCCCGGCCGACGTCGCCGCCCAGCTCCCCACCCTGGTCTGAGTTCCGGCTCGAATCACGCGAGTTCCGGCTTGAATCACGCACTCACGTGATTCAAGCCGGAACTCGGCAGGTCAGGCGCGGGTGACCAGTTCCCGGAGGAGGGAGCCCATCCGGGTCGCGGCCGCGCGGCCGGCTTCCAGGACCTCTTCGTGGTTCAGCGGTTCCCCGGTCATGCCCGCGGCCAGGTTCGTCACCAGGGACAGGCCGAAGACCTCGACGCCGGCCGCGCGGGCGGCGATCGCCTCCAGGACCGTCGACATGCCGACCAGGTCCGCGCCCAGCGTGCGCAGCATCCGGATCTCCGCCGGCGTCTCGAAGTGCGGCCCCACCAGCCCCGCGTAGACGCCCTCCTCCAGCGACGGGTCGATCTCGCGGGCGACGCCCCGCAGCCGCGCGGAGTACAGGTCCGTCAGGTCGACGAAGTTCGCGCCGACGATCGGGGAGCGCGCGGTCAGGTTCAGGTGGTCCGAGATCAGCACCGGCTGGCCCACGTGGAAGCCCTCGCGCAGCCCGCCCGCCGCGTTCGTCAGCAGCACCGACCGGACGCCGGCCGCGGCCGCGGTGCGCACGTTGTGCACCACCTGGTCGACGCCCTTGCCCTCGTAGAAGTGCGTCCGCCCCAGCATCACCAGGACGTTCTTGCCGCCGACCTTCAGCGAGCGGATGGTGCCGCCGTGGCCCACCGCGCCGGGCGTGGTGAAGCCGGGCAGTTCGGCGAACGGGATCTCCGTCTCGCACTCCCCGATGACGTCCGCCGCCGGGCGCCAGCCCGACCCCAGGACCACCGCGATGTCGTGCGCGTCCACGCCGGTGCGCTTGGCGATGGCGGCCGCGGCCTCGTGTTCACTCATGCGAGGGAGCGTATCCGGACGCTCCTCACCACCAGGAACACCACCAGCCCGAACGGCGAGAGGAAGATCGTCAGCGCCAGGATCGGACTGACGATCCACGGCGAGATCTTCAGCGAGCGAGCCTCGAGGTACATCCACCGCGCGATGAACAGGTCGAACGCGATGAGGTGCGCCCAGACCAGCCCGGCACCCCACGGCGTGGCCAGCAGCGTCTGCAGGACGCCGAGGTCGGGCCGGAGCATCGCCCGCCCCCACTCGCCGAAGTGCGGCAGCACGAGCCCGAAGTAGCACACGAGCGGCAGCAGCGGCACCCACGGCGACGCCATGATCCGCGCCGTCCAGCGCCACTTCGGCGCCAGGATCATCAGCGCCCAGAACGGCGTCGCCAGCGGGAACGCCCAGGTGAACAGTGCCTCGGCCATCACGCCGCCACCCGCTCCGGCGCGCGGACGACCGCCAGTGCCCCCAGCCCGACGGCCCCGGCCAGCAGCGCGAACGCCCACAGCGTCGTCGCGTCGGGGTGCACGATGGACTGTGCCCGCAGGGCCTGCCAGGTGACCAGCGCGATCAGCCCCGCGTAGCCGGCCGCGCCGATCAGGACGAGCCGCGCGCGGACGACGTCATCCCGCAGCCCGGGGAAGCGCGCGGCCAGTGCGGCCAGCGCGATGGCCAGCAGCGGCAACGCCTGCAGTGCGTGCATCCCGACGAAGTGCGGGATCCGCAGGTCGCCCGCCACCGTGCTCCAGCCGAGGATCGGCAGGCCGGGGCCGCCGTCGGCGAGGCCGACGGTGTGCCCGCCGACCACGTCCCGCCGTCCACCGGTCTGCCAGTGGGCGAGCTGCTGCGCGGTCGGGTTCGTCATCAGGGCGCCCAGCGACATCCCGGCGAGCGAGAGCACGGCTCCGGCGCGCACGGCCCAGAAGCTCGCCCGGTCGGGCACCTTGGTGAACAGCATCAGCACGGTCAGCGCGAGCGTCGCGACCCACAGTCCCGCGATCATCACGCCCATGATGCGGAAGATCGCGGCGTCCTGCGGGGTCGCGCCGTTGAAGTGGCTCGCGCGGCCGCGCGCGGCCTGGAACACCAGCAGGACGTACTCGGCGGCGAAGAGCAGCACCAGGGCGCTCGTCAGCACGCTCGCCGTGCGCCGGAACCGCGGCAGCAGCGAGACGAGCCAGCTCCACGTGCCGAAGTAGAGCGCCGCGGACACCGCGAACTTGAACGGCTTGGCCCAGATCGGCGCGCCCGCCAGGGTCCGCTGGTCGAGGAGCAGGGCGGCGACGCACAGCACCGCCAGCACCCCGTAGGCGGCGGCCGCGAGCGTGGACGGCCGGTGCCACCCGTTCGTTCTGCTCCGGAGATCGGCAAGGATGGTCATGGTGGCCTCCCAGAATGGATAGCGATGCTCTCTGTTGTGGGAAGTTAAACTATCCATACTGAGAAGTCTTCAGGATTGCCCCGGAGACCGACCCCTGGAGCGATGCGCATGCGGATGGCCGAACTGAGCGCCGAGTCGGGGGTGCCGGTCGCGACCGTCAAGTACTACCTGCGCGAAGGCCTGCTCCCGCCCGGCGAGCGCACCAGCCCGAACCAGGCGCGGTACGCCGCGGCCCACGTCCAGCGGCTGCGGCTGATCAAGGCGCTCACCGAAGTCGGCGGCCTGTCACTGGCCTCGGTCGCTGCCGTGCTGCGCGCGATCGACGACCGCGAGACCCCGCACCGAACGATGGGTGTCGTCCAGCGGGAGCTGGCCGGGCCGGCGCCGAAGGTGTCCGACGAGGGCGTCGAGTGGGCGACTGCGCTGCTTGACGACCTCGTCCACCGCCACGGCTGGAAGCGGCACGAACCCGGGAACGCCGTGGTCGACAACCTCGTCGCCGCGCTGGCCACGGCGAAGGAACTCGGCCAGGAGACGCTGACCGAAGGGCTCGACGAGTACGCCCGGCTCGCGAAGCGCGTCGCGGAACTCGATCTCGCGGCGGTGGCCGGCCGGACGTCGGTGGAGGAGATCATCGAAACCGGGCTGGTCGCCACCGTGCTCGGTGACCGGATCTTCGCCGGGTTGCGCTACCTCGCCCAGGAGCGGGTGTCACGCGAGGTCCTCGAAAGTTAGTCCGAGACGCTCAGGGTGGGGGCGACCCGGTCGAAGACGTCCTGGCGGCCCGAGTTCTCCTGCTCGGCCGGCACGGTGACCGAAAGGATCCACAGGCTGGTGCCCGCCTGGGTCAGGTTCATGAACGTCACGCGGGTGCCGCCGCCCCCGCCGCTTTCCGGCAGGGTGCCGCCCTCGGCCAGGCGGTAGGTCAGCGTCGTGCCCTTGCCCCCCGGCAGCGGCGACGGCCCGAACAGCTGGAACGCGTCGCCCGGGTAGGACGCCTTCAGCCAGGAGATGTACTCGTCGTCGCCGGGGAACTGGGCGAAGTACTTGGCCAGCCGCTCCACCCGGAGCGACCGGCGGCCGTCGGGCGAGACGTACTGGACCGCCGTGCTCGCCCCGAACTTCGTGGTGGTGTGCGGGGCGACGAACTTCTGCCAGCCCGCGGGTACCTGGAGGCCGAACTGCCCGCCGTTGCCGGTCACGTAGCTCGCGTCGCCGGACTGCTGCACCAGCGACGGGGCCGGCACGTCGGTGGGGCCGTTCGACGTGCTCCGCGGGGCGGCCTCCGGGGGCAGCAGCGACTGCCCGCCGACCGCCCTGGCCAGCGCGAACCCGCCGCCCGCGGCGAGGAGGAACAGCAGGATCGCCACCGCGACGAGCACGGCGGTGGCCGTGGAGGTGCGCCGGGCCGGCCGCGTCAGAGGCGGCGGCGGGACGAACACCGTCGGCGGGTCTGTGGCCGGTGCCGGGGCGGGCGGGCGCAGGAACGGCAGCGGGCCCGGGTCGGCGGCGAGCTCGCTGCTCGACGCCTCGGCCTTCTTCTCCGCCTTGACCTTGCCCTTGTCCTTCTCGGGCAGGACGGTCTTGATGACCTGCGTGTCGGTCGCGTCCGGCTGCGCGGAGGTCTTCTTGCCGTCCGGGGTGTGGAACAGCTCGGCCCCGAACAGGTCGAGCGGCGTCTTCGTCTGCAGCGGGTAGAGCCGGTGCCGGACCTCGCGCAGCGTGATCCGCTTGTTCGGCTCCTTCTTCATCAGCGCACCGATGACGTCGGCCAGCGGGCCGGCCTTCGGCTGGGGCACCTTCCCGTTGACGACCTTGCCGACCGTCTCCAGGGGGTCGCCGTCGGCGTCGTACGGCGGCGCGCCCTCGACCGCGGCGAACAGCGTCGCGCCGAGGCCCCAGAGGTCCGCGGCCGGTGTGACGGCGCCGCCGGAGGCCACTTCCGGCGCGATGTAGGCGGGCGAGCCGAGCATGATCCCGGTGCGGGTCATGGTCGCTTCGGAGACGTTGCGGGCGATGCCGAAGTCGGTCAGCTTGATCCGGCCGTCGCTGGCCACCAGGACGTTGCCCGGCTTGACGTCGCGGTGGGTGATCCCGGCGGAGTGCGCGGCCTCCAGCGCGGACGCCACGGCGATGCCGACCGCGGCGGCCTGCCCGACGGTCAGCGGCCCGTGGTCGCGCAGGATGTGCGCCAGGCTGCGCGAGGGCAGCAGCTCCATCACCACGAACGGCTGGTCGTCCTCGCGGGCGACGTCGTGCAGGATGATCACGTTCGGGTGGGACAGCACGGCGATCGCGCGCGCCTCGCGCAGCGTGCGCTCCCGCAGCTCGTCCGCCTGTGACGCCGGGATGCCCGGCGGCACCTTCATCTCCTTGACGGCCACCTGCCGGTGCAGGAACTCGTCGTAGGCCGACCAGACGGTGCCCATCGACCCGGAGCCGAGCACCGAACGCAGCCGGTAACGACCGGCGACCACTCGTGTCTCTTCGCTGGAGGGGGGCACGCGCCAATTGTGGCGTACGCGACCGGCAGTCCCGACGCAGCGTGCGGGTTCCGGCCCCTAACGTGCCCCCTAGCGCGACTAGAGTCACAGGTCGAGCGCGGCGAGTGCCTCTACCATCACAGGTTATGACTGAAGTGGCCGGTCCGGAGTCAGTGCCGATCTCCGAACTCGACCTGGCGGCCGAGTTCCCCCAGGCGACGCGCGAGCAGTGGCAGGAGCTCGTCGCGGGTGTGCTGCGCAAGAGCGGCAAGCTCCCCGAAGACTCCACAGCCTCCACGGACTTCGCGGGCGCCCCGGAGAGCAAGCTCGTCACGCGGACCTACGACGGGATCGAGATCCAGCCGCTGTACACGGCCGAGGACGTCCCCGGTGACCTCGGCTTCCCCGGTCTGCCGCCCTACGTGCGCGGCGCCCGGCCGGAGGGCCAGGTCAGCACCGGCTGGGACGTGCGGGCCCGGTTCACCGGCGACGACGCCCGCGCGGTCAACAAGGCGATCCTCGCCGACCTCGAAGGTGGCGTGACGTCGATCTGGCTCTCGGTGCCACCCGAGTCGCTCGCCGACGCGCTGAACGAGGTGTACCTCGACCTGGCGCCCGTGGTCCTGGACGCCGGTGCTTCGTACGAAGCCGCTGCCGAAGCGCTCTTCGAGCTGTTCGCCGAACGCGAGATCCCGGCGAGCGAGGCCACCGCCGTGCTGGGCGCGGACCCGATCGGGCTGGCGGCCCGCTCCGGCTCGGTCGTGACGCTCGAACCGGCCGCCGCCCTCGCGGCGCGTGTCGCCGGGAAGTACCCGAAAGTGCGGACGATCGTCGCCGACGGCCTGCCGTTCCACGAAGCCGGTGGCTCGGACGCGCAGGAGCTGGGGGCGCTCGTCGCCGCCGGTGTCACCTACCTGCGTTCGCTGACCGACGCCGGGCTGGACGTCGAGGCCGCGGCCGGGCAGCTCGAGTTCCGGCTCGCCGCGACCGCCGACCAGTTCTCGACCATCGCGAAGCTGCGCGCGGCGCGCCGCCTGTGGGCGCGCGTCGCCGAGGTCTGCGGCTTCACCTCGCCCATGCGCCAGCACGCCGTGACGTCGCCGGCCATGCTGACCCGGCGCGACCCCTGGGTGAACATGCTGCGCACGACCGTGGCCTGCTTCGGCGCGGGCGTCGGCGGCGCGGACGCGGTCACCGTGCTGCCGTTCGACGCCGCGATCGGCCGTCCGGACGGGTTCTCCGCCCGGGTCGCCCGCAACACCCACGCCGTGCTGCTGGAGGAGACCAAGCTGGCCGGCGTGGCCGACCCGGCGGGCGGCTCCTGGTACGTCGAGAAGCTCACCGACGACCTCGCGCACGCCGCCTGGGCCGAGTTCACCGCGATCGAGGCGGCCGGCGGCCTGGTGGCGGAGCTGGCGTCCGGCGCGCTGGCGTCGCGGCTGGCCGAGACGTGGGAGAAGCGCTCGAAGCGGATCGCGACCCGCCGTGACCCGCTCACCGGCGTCAGCGAGTTCCCGAACCTGGCCGAGAAGCCGGTGGTCCGCGCGCCGGCGGAGTCCACTGTGGAAGGTGGGCTGCCGCGGCACCGGTACGCCGAAGGCTTCGAAGCCCTTCGAGACGCGTCCGATGCCTACCTCGCCGCACACGGTTCGCGGCCCCAGATCTTCTTGGCCACGCTCGGCCCGGTCGCCGCGCACACCGCGCGCGCCGGGTTCGCCGCCAACCTGTTCCAGGCGGGCGGGATCGAAGCCGTCAACCCGGGCGCCACGGACGACCTGCCCGGCGCGTTCCGGGCGTCCGGCGCCCGGATCGCCTGTCTCTGCGGCACCGATGCCGCGTACGCCGCCGAGGCGTCCGACGTGGCCGCGTCCCTCGGCGCCGAGTACGTCTTACTGGCGGGCAAGGGGTCCTACGACGGCATCGACGGGAACGTCTTCGCCGGGTGCGACGCCCTGGAAGTCCTCAACGGCCTGCACGCCAAGCTGGGAGTTGCGCGATGACCATCCCGAACTTCGCCGGCGTCGACCTCGGCACGCCCGCACCCGCCGACCGCGAGACCTGGGCGCGCGCGGTGGAGAGCGCCACCGGCAAGGGCCCCGACGCCCTCGCCTGGGAGACGCCCGAAGGCATCGGCGTCAAGCCGGTGTACACCGCCGCCGACCTGTCCGATGTGGACTTCCTCGGCACGTACCCCGGCATCGCGCCCTTCCTGCGCGGCCCGTACCCGACGATGTACGTCAACCAGCCGTGGACCATCCGCCAGTACGCCGGGTTCTCCACCGCCGAGGAGTCCAACGCCTTCTACCGGCGCAACCTCGCCGCCGGGCAGAAGGGCCTGTCGGTCGCCTTCGACCTGGCCACCCACCGCGGCTACGACTCCGACCACCCGCGCGTCTCGGGTGACGTCGGCATGGCGGGCGTCGCGATCGACTCCATCTACGACATGCGGCAGCTCTTCGACGGCATCCCGCTGGACAAGATGTCGGTGTCGATGACCATGAACGGAGCCGTACTGCCGGTACTGGCGCTGTACGTGGTGGCAGCAGAGGAGCAAGGGGTCAAACCCGAGCAGCTCGCGGGGACCATCCAGAACGACATCCTCAAAGAGTTCATGGTCCGCAACACCTACATCTACCCGCCGCAGCCGTCGATGCGGATCATCTCCGACATCTTCTCGTTCACTTCGCAGCACATGCCGAAGTACAACTCGATCTCCATCTCCGGCTACCACATGCAGGAAGCCGGCGCGACCGCCGACCTCGAGCTGGCCTACACGCTCGCCGACGGCGTCGAGTACCTCCGCGCCGGCGTCGACGCCGGGCTGGACGTCGACAAGTTCGCGCCGCGGCTGTCGTTCTTCTGGGCGATCGGCATGAACTTCTTCATGGAGGTCGCGAAGCTGCGCGCGGCGCGTCTCCTGTGGGCGAAGCTGGTGAAAGGCTTCTCGCCTGCCAATTCGAAGTCGCTTTCGCTGCGGACGCACTCCCAGACGTCGGGCTGGTCGCTGACCGCGCAGGACGTCTACAACAACGTCGTCCGGACGTGCGTCGAGGCGATGGCCGCGACCCAGGGGCACACGCAGTCGCTGCACACGAACGCCCTCGACGAGGCCCTCGCGCTGCCGACGGACTTCTCCGCGCGGATCGCCCGCAACACCCAGCTCCTGCTGCAGCAGGAGTCCGGCACCACGCGCGTGATCGACCCGTGGGGCGGCAGTGCCTTCGTCGAGAAGCTGACCTACGACCTCGCGCGCAAGGCGTGGGGCCACATCACCGAGGTCGAGCAGGCCGGCGGCATGGCCAAGGCGATCGACGCGGGCATCCCCAAGCTGCGCATCGAGGAGGCCGCGGCCCGCACCCAGGCCCGCATCGACTCCGGGCGGCAGCCGGTGATCGGCGTGAACAAGTACCAGGTCACGGGCGACGAAGACATCGACGTGCTCAAGGTCGACAACGCCGGTGTCCGCGCCCAGCAGCTGGAGAAGCTGCGGCGGCTGCGTGACGAGCGTGATCCCGCGGCCACCGAGGACGCGTTGCGGCGGCTCACCGAGGGCGCTCAGCAGGGCGGCAACCTGCTGGAACTGGCCATCGACGCGGCCCGCGCGAAGGCCACGGTCGGCGAGATCTCCGACGCGCTCGAGAAGATCTGGGGCCGCCACTCCGGCCAGATCCGGACCATCTCGGGGGTGTACCGCGAGGAGGTGGGGAAGACGCAGAACGTCGAGAAGGCCCGTCAGCTGGTCGAAGAGTTCGCCGCGGAGGAGGGCCGCCGTCCGCGGATCCTCGTCGCGAAGATGGGCCAGGACGGCCACGACCGCGGCCAGAAGGTGATCGCCACCGGCTTCGCCGACCTCGGGTTCGACGTCGACGTCGGCCCGCTGTTCTCCACCCCGGCCGAGGTCGCCCGCCAGGCGATCGAGGCGGACGTGCACGTCGTCGGCGTCTCGTCGCTGGCCGCCGGGCACCTGTCGCTGGTGCCCGCGCTGCGGCACGAGCTCGCCGAGCTGGGGCGCGAGGACATCATGGTCGTGGTCGGCGGCGTCATCCCGCCGCAGGACTACCCGGCGCTGCGCAATGCCGGAGCTGCCGCGATCTTCGGTCCCGGCACGGTGCTCGCGGACGCGGCCATCGACCTGCTCGGCCAGTTGTCGGCGCAGGAGTCCTGACCCTTGCCGCGCAAGATCGACGTCACCGCCTACGCCAAGGGGGTCCTGGCGGGTGACCGCGGGACGCTGTCGAAGGCGATCACGCTGGTCGAGTCGCAGCGGGAGGACCACCGCGCGCTGGCGCAGGAACTGCTGGTCGAGCTGCTGCCTGCGGCCGGTGGCGCGCGGCGCGTCGGTATCACCGGCGTCCCCGGTGTCGGCAAGTCGACATTCATCGACCAGCTGGGCACCGACCTGACCACGGCCGGGCACCGGGTGGCCGTGCTGGCCGTCGACCCGTCGTCGACGCGGACCGGCGGGTCGATCCTCGGCGACAAGACCCGGATGGCCCGGCTGGCGGTGGATCCGCGGGCGTTCATCCGGCCGTCGCCGACGTCCGGGACCTTGGGCGGGGTCGCGCGCGCCACGCGCGAGACCATCGTGCTGATGGAGGCCGCCGGCTACGACGTCGTGCTGGTCGAGACGGTCGGCGTCGGGCAGTCCGAGGTGACCGTGGCGAACATGGTCGACTGCTTTCTCTTCCTGACGCTGGCCCGCACCGGCGACCAGCTCCAGGGCATCAAGAAGGGCGTGCTGGAGCTCGCCGACGTCATCGCCGTCAACAAGGCCGACGGCGACCACGAGCGGGACGCGCGCCGCGCCGCCCGGGAGCTGGCGGGCGCGTTGCGGATGATCTACGGGCCCGAAGCGTCCTGGACGCCACCGGTGCTGACCTGCAGCGGCCTGCACAACCGGCGTCTCGACGAAGTCTGGGGCGCGATCGAGCAGCACCGCGAAACGCTCACGGCGTCCGGCGAACTCGACGTCCGGCGGCGGCAGCAGCAGGTCGACTGGACCTGGGCGATGGTGCGCGAACAGCTGCTGGGTCGGCTGGCGGCGCATCCGGAGGTGCGAACGGTCGTTCCCGACGTCGAACGGGCGGTGCGGGACGGTGAACTGACGGCTACCCTCGGTGCACAGCGGATCCTCGACGCGTTCGGTCCACCGCGTGGTGGCTGACGTCCGGGCGGTCCGCGGGCAGAATGCCTGGGCGTGGCGAAAGGATGACATGGCGAAACTGCGGGGTCTGGTCCTGGTCGGCCTGCTGGGCGCGGTGCTGTTCACCGCGTCGCCTGCGCTGGCCGGGCAGCTGCGTCCGGTGGCCGTTCCGGTGACGGTGGCGCACGTGGCGGCGGTGCCCGTCCCGGCACAGGCCACGGCTGATCCGGGCCCGGTGCTCGACCCGGCCCAGACCGACAAGGCCAACAGCGAAAAGACCAAGAACAAGCTGATCGCGGGCCTGATCGCGGCGGCTCTGCTCGGCATCGTGATCTGGGGCCGCAAGATCCGTTCGAAGAAGGCCAAGGGTTCCTGACGCCGGATCGCGTTCGGCTTTGCCGAAACTCTGCACGCCGTTCAACGCAGATCCGCTACCGGCCGTCTAGGACGGCCGTTTTCGAGGCGCGGCTTGCCGCCTGCATGGTGCACGATCGTCTGCAAATGCGTACGACAGATCGATCGGCACGACGCGTGACCCCAGCCGCTGCGCGGGTTGCCCGTGTTGCGGGAGGAGGTGCGGCGTGACGGTGTTGGACTCACGGCCGGACGTTCCAGGCGACCCCCAAGGGCGCATCATCAACCCCATGGAGGGGTCCGAGGCGCTCATTTCCGAGGCCGGCGTAAGCATGGCTCCCGTGGAGGACCTTGGTGCGGGCCGCGGCCCGTTCTGGCTGGACGACTGGCTGCGCGCCAACGCGACCGACGTGCTGGCGTGGCGCCGGCACATCCACGGGCACCCGGAGCTGTCGCGGCACGAGTTCGCGACCACGGAACTGGTCGTCACGCTGCTGCGCGCGGTCGGGCTCAAGCCGTGGGTGCTGCCGGGCGGCACCGGCGTGGTCTGCGACATCGGCCGTGGTGAGCGGTGCGTGGCGCTGCGCGCGGACATGGACGCGCTACCGCTCACGGAGGCGACCGGGCTGCCGTACGCGTCGACCGTCGAGGGCGCGGCGCACATGTGCGGCCACGACGCCCACACGGCGATCCTGCTCGGCGCGGCCCGCGCGCTGGCCGGCGCGCCGGAGCTGCCCGGCCGGGTGCGGCTGATCTTCCAGCCGGCCGAGGAGGTCATGCCCGGTGGCGCGCTGGACATGATCGCGGCGGGCGCGCTGGACGGCGTCGAGCGGATCTACGGCCTGCACGTCGACCCGCGGCTCGAGGTGGGTTCCGTGGGGATGCGCGTCGGCGCGCTGACGTCCGCGGCGGACCTGATCGAGCTGCGCCTGACGTCGCCGGGCGGCCACACGTCCCGGCCGCACCTGACGGCCGACCTGGTGCACGCGCTGGGCACGGTGATCACTTCGCTGCCCGCGGTGCTCTCCCGCCGGGTCGACCCGCGGTCGGGAACGGTCCTGGTGTGGGGCGCGGTCCACGCGGGCCAGGCGGCCAACGCGGTCCCGCAGGACGGCGTCCTGCGCGGCACGCTGCGCACGGCCGACCACGAGGTCTGGACGGCGCTGGAGCCCCTGGTGGCGTCGTCGGTGGAGTCCCTGCTGGCCCCGACGGGGGTCGGCTTCTCGCTGGACTACCGCCGAGGCGTCCCCCCGGTGGTCTCGGACGCCGAGTCGACGGCCCTGATGCGCGCGGGCACCGAAGCGGCCCTCGGCGAGGGCGCGGTGGCGTCGACAGAGCAGTCTTCCGGCGGCGAGGACTTCGGCTGGTACCTGGAGCACGTCCAGGGAGCCTTCGCCCGCCTCGGCGTCTGGTCCGGCCCCCCGGCCCCCCAATCCGACATCCACCGCCCCACCTTCGTCCTCGACGAGCGTGCCCTCCTCTGCGGAGTCCGAACCCTCGTCCACACCGCCCTAACCTCCCTCGCCTAACCCGTGTCGTCCACCTGGATACGCGTGTCGTCCATCCAGGTACGCGTGTCGTCCGTCTGTGCACGGAAGTTGTCCCCAGAGTTATCCACAGGCAGATAGTTATCCACAGGTGTGGAATCAGGCCCTTCCGAAGATCACGGGAAGGGCCTGATCCTGAGTGTCGTGAGCGACTGGGGTGGACGGCACGGCGCGGCAACACGTCGCCGTGCCGTGGACGAAATGGGGCAGCGCGCCGTACGTGAGGCGCTGGCGAGCGGCTTGCTCACGCAGCCTTGGCGCGGGGTAGTCATGCGTGCCAATGATGCGCTTAAGCTGAAAACGAGAGCGGAGGCGGCCCTGCTGGCCGTGGCCCCGCCGGTCGTGTTGTCCGGGCAGACATCTCTTGCCTTGCACGGGATTTCGGCTGCCGAAGGATCGGCCATCCACGTCACCGTGCCGTACGAGCGCCGGATCAAGTCGAAGCCGGGACTCGTCGTCCACCAGGGGTACTACCGGCCGACGGACGTGATCGAACTCGACGGCCTGGCCACGTTCCCGATCGATCTTGCGATGGCCGAGTTCCTCTGCGATGGCGACCGCCGGACCGCCTTCGCTGCGCTCGACGAGTCTCTCCGAGGCCTGCCCCCGGACCACTTCGGGAAGCTCCGTGAGAACATCCGCGGCCGTCTCGACGACCGCCGGGATCGCCGAGGTATCCACAGGGCGCTGACGCTTCTCGACCTTGCCACCGGCAAGGCGGAATCGCCGCCGGAGAGCATCCTCAGACTGGTTGTGGTCGGGGCCGGGTTCCCCGTCCCGGAGCCGCAGTACCAGATCACCGACTTCGATGGCCGGTTGATCTACCGGCTCGACATGGCGTGGCCGTCGCGGCGTATTGCGCTCGAGTACGA
This sequence comes from Amycolatopsis sp. NPDC051045, assembly GCF_040682955.1. Lineage (NCBI taxonomy): Bacteria > Bacillati > Actinomycetota > Actinomycetes > Pseudonocardiales > Pseudonocardiaceae > Amycolatopsis > Amycolatopsis sp. NPDC051045. The sequence goes on along the minus strand of NZ_JBFBCC010000001.1, from coordinate 294,371 downwards.
CGGGTATGCCGCCCACGAAAACCAAGGCGACTACGACGCGGAGCGAGATAGCCGAATGACCGCGCGCGGCTGGCTCACTATCCGCGCCGCCGCGGAGGACCTTCGCGATTCGAGCCGATTGCTGAGGGAACTCCGCGAAGCATTCCGGCTCCGATCCGCCTAGGCTTCCGCCCCGAACGGACGACACGCGTACTCAGCCGGACGACACGCGTACCTGGATGGACGACACGGGTTAGCCGGTGATGCCGGAGCAGGGGCGGGTTCTCAGGTCGTCGACGTAGTCGGCCGGGGCGCCGGCCGCTTCCGCGGCGTCGGCCAGGACGCCGAGGTAACGCGCGGACGGGAGGCCGCCTTCGTAGGCGTCCAGGACGTACAGCCAGGCCAGGACCGAGCCGTCCATGGTCTGGACGCGGAGGCGGATCTTCGAGTGGATCCCGAGCTCGCCGCCTTCCCAGCGGTCCAGCCCGGTCTCGTCCAGCGGGGTCACGTCGTAGAGCACGACGAAGACCCGCGATCCGGGGTCCTCGACGATCGTGGCCAGGGCACCTTCCCAGCCGAGGTCCTCGCCGCCGAAGGTCAGGCGCCACCCCTCCAGCCAGCCGGAGCCGGCCATCGGAGAGTGGGGCGCTCGCTCCAGCATCTGGGCGGGCTCCATGTTCGATCCGTACGCGGCATACAACGGCACGACGACAGCGTAGCGACACCTCCCTCACCCGAGTGGACGCACTCGCCGTGTTCGCCCACTTCAGTGTCCGGTCACCTTCGCCGCGTACGGTGAGACCACCGCAAGTACGCACTTCGAGGAGGACTCAGGTGACCAGGATCGTGATCATGGGCGGGGGCCCGGCCGGCTACGAAGCCGCGCTCGTCGCGGCCCAGCACGGCGCCGACGTCACGATCGTCGAACGGGACGGCCTCGGTGGCGCGTGCGTCCTCTACGACTGCGTCCCGTCGAAGACGTTCATCGCGAGCTCGGGCGCGCTGGCCAAGATGCACGACCTCGGCGAGCTCGGCATCAACACCGACATGGCCGACACGAGCATCGACCTCCCGACCGTCCACGGCCGGGTGAAGGGCCTCGCGCTCGCCCAGTCCGCCGACATCCGCGCCCGCGTCCAGCGCGAAGGCGTCCGCGTCGTCATCGGCGAAGCACGCTTCTGCGACGAAGAGCCCGGCCTCGCGACCCACAAGGTCGCCGTCACGACGAAGGACGGCACCGAGAAGCTGCCCGCCGACGTCGTCCTGATCGCCACCGGCGCCACCCCGCGCGTGCTGCCCGGCGCGGTCCCGGACGGCGAGCGCATCCTCGACTGGCGTCAGCTCTACGAGCTCCAGGAGCTGCCCGAACACCTCGCCGTGATCGGCTCGGGCGTCACCGGCGCCGAGTTCGCGTCCGCCTACACCGAGATGGGCGTGAAGGTCACCGTCGTCTCCAGCCGTGACCGCGTGCTGCCGCACGAAGACGCCGACGCCGCCGCGGTGCTCGAAGAGGTCTTCTCGCAGCGCGGCACGACCGTCGCGAAGCAGGCGCGCGCCGACCGCGTCGAGCGCACCGAAAAGGGCGTCAAGATCCACCTCGCCGACGGCCGCGTGATCGAAGCCAGCCACGCGCTGATGACCGTCGGATCGGTCCCGAACACCAAGGACATCGGCCTCGACAAGGTCGGCATCTCGCCCGGCCCCGGCGGGTTCATCACCGTCGACCGCGTTTCGCGCACCTCCGTTCCCGGGATCTACGCCGCCGGCGACTGCACCGGCGTGCTCATGCTGGCCTCGGTGGCGAGCATGCAGGGCCGCATCGCGATGTGGCACGCGCTGGGGGAGGGCGTCGCGCCGATCAAGCTCAAGACCGTCGCCGCCAACGTGTTCACCCACCCGGAGATCGCCACCGTCGGCATCAGCCAGCAGGCGATCGACTCCGGCGAGGTGCCCGCGCGCACCATCATGCTGCCCCTGGCCACCAACGCGCGCGCGAAGATGGAGGGCCTCCGCCGAGGCTTCGTGAAGCTGTTCTGCCGCCCCGCCACCGGCGTGGTCGTCGGTGGCGTCGTCGTGGCGCCGCAGGCGAGCGAGCTCATCCTTCCCATCGCGCTCGCCGTCCAGAACCAGCTCACAGTGGACCACCTGGCACTGACATTTTCGGTGTACCCGTCGTTGTCGGGCTCGATCACCGAGGCCGGGCGCCAGCTCATGCGCCACGACGATCTCGACTGATCGGGCACGCAACCCGGGCGCCCCCGTCGCGTCTTGTCGGTGGTAAGGCTGAAGGACGCGAAAGGTGCGAAGGTGCGCAAGACGGTGGTTTTCGTTGCAGCAGTGGTGATCGGGGCGACGGCGCTGGCGGGACCGGCGGTGGCGCAGAGCACCGGTTCCACGCCGAGCGCGAGTCCGACGTCCGGCCCGGCGCCGAGCACCACCGCGGGTTCGGTTCAGCTCAACGTGAACACCGCGATCAACCAGACGCTGGTGGACAAGTACGTCCGCGACGCGCCGAACGTCGCACTGGCGAAGTGCGAAGGCGCTTCGCCGGCGTTCTCCTCGCCGGTGCTGACCTTCACGAACTACACCCCCGGCCCGTTCATGGGCGCCGACGCGAACATCAGCGCCGACGTCGAACTGAAGCCGGGCACCGCGGCGGGGACGTACCCGCTGACCGTCACCTGCGGCGGCCAGACGTACAGCACGCAGTTCACGGTGCCCGCCGCCCAGGTCGCGAAGGTGCCGTCCGGCGCCGCGAAAGCGGGCGACGGCAGTATGGCGGGCTGAGTTCCCGAATCCGGAAACGACCACCTCGGAGCGCCGCTCCGAGGTGGTCGTTTCCGTTCGAGACCTGCGCGCGGCCGCGGAGGTACCGTCAGGACTCAACCGATCGGTCCACCCGGACGTGTGAACTTGCAGGCGCCGGTCACGGGGGAGAGCATGACCACGAGAATCACGAGCAGACGGGGTGTGCTGATCGCCCTCGTCATCGCGTTGCCGGCGGCGCTGGCCGTGCTGGTCCTGACGCTCGGCGGCGGATCCGGGCCGCCCGCTGCGCAACCACCACCCGCCCAGCCGGTCGCGGTGATGCCGGAACCGCAGGGTGCGCGCCAGGACGCCGTCGCGACGCTGCCCAAGTCCGAGCCCGTCTCGATCGACATCCCGAAGATCGGCGCCCGCTCGTCGCTGATCCCGCTGGGGCTCAACCCGGACAACACCATCGAGGTACCGCCGGTGACCACACCGCTGCAGGCGGGCTGGTACACCTACGCGCCGACGCCGGGCGAGACCGGCCCGGCGGTCGTCCTCGGGCACGTCGACGGCAACCACCGGAAGGGCATCTTCTTCCGGCTCAAGGAGCTGGCCGCCGGCGACCGGATCTCGATCGCCCGCAAGGACGGCACCACGGTGGTGTTCGAAGTGACGAAGGTGCACCAGGTGCCGAAGAAGGATTTCGAAGGTGAAGGCGTCTACGACGACACGGCCGGTCCCGAGCTGCGGCTGATCACCTGCGGCGGCGTCTTCGACCGGAACGCGCGCAACTACGTCGACAACATCGTCGTCTACGCCCGGCTGGTCCAGGCCTGATTTTCGGTTTTTGTCGGTGCCCGGTGCCAGACTGTGCCGGTCGTCACCAGAGGCGGCGCAGACGAGGGTTGGGAGTCGGCATGGTGTTCCGGGACGAAAGATGGCCCGACGGTACGCCCGGCTGGGTGGATCTGATGGTGCCCGACCAGGCGAAGGCGGTGGCCTTCTACGGCGGCCTGTTCGGCTGGGACGTGCAGCGGGGCGGTGAGGAGACCGGCTTCTACGGCATGGCGGAGCTGCGGGGACGCCCGGTCGCCGGCATCGGCGGGATCCCGCCGGGCCAGGACATCACCCCGGCGTGGACGACGTACCTCGCGGTGTCCGATGCGGACCGGACGGCCGCGGCGATCACCGAGGCGGGCGGGCAGGTCGTCATGCCGGTGATGGACGTGCTGAAGGAGGGCCGGATGGCCGTCGTGGCCGATCCGGCGGGCGCGGCCTTCGGCCTGTGGGAGGCCGGCAACCACATCGGCACGCAGGTCACGGCGACCCCGGGCACCCTGGCGTGGAACGAGTGCATGAGCCGGGACTACCCGGCGGCGAAGGCGTTCTACGAGGAGGTCTTCGGCTACGGCTTCCAGGACCTGTCCGGTGACGACTTCACCTACACGGTGCTGCTCATCGACGGGCGCCCGATCGGCGGGCTCGGCGCGGTGCCCGGGTCGGTGCCGCCGGAGGTGCCGTCGTACTGGACGGCGTACTTCTGGGTGGCGGACGTCGACGCGAGCGCGGCGAAGGTGACCGAGCTCGGCGGCTCGGTGCAGGGGAAGCCGTTCGACTCGCCGTACGGGCGGCAGGTGCGGGTCACCGACGACCAGGGCGTGCCGTTCATGGTCGTCGCCCCCAACGAGCAGTCGGGCGAGCCGGAGGGCTGGGAAGGGTGAGCAGGCGGGCCGGGAGCGCCACGAGGCGGCACCCCCGGCCCTCGCCGGTCAGTCCTCTTCGGAGACCCAGTCGAAGGTCTTGGTGACGGCCTTCTTCCAGTTGCGGTACTCGCGCTCGCGGCGGGAGTCGTCCATCGCCGGATCCCACTGCTTGTCCTGGGCCCAGTTGGTGCGGATGTCGTCCTCGGACGCCCAGAACCCGACGGCGAGACCGGCGGCGTACGCGGCACCCAGCGCGGTGGTCTCGTTGACCACCGGGCGGATCACCGGCACGCCGAGGATGTCGGCCTGGAACTGCATGAGCAGCTCGTTGACGACCATGCCGCCGTCCACCTTGAGCGACTTCAGCGGGACTCCGGAGTCGGCGTTCATCGCGTCGATGACCTCGCGCGACTGGAAGGCGGTCGCCTCCAGCACCGCGCGGGCGAGGTGGCCCTTGTTGACGAACCGGGTGAGCCCGACGATCGCGCCGCGAGCGTCGGACCGCCAGTAAGGAGCGAACAGACCGGAGAACGCCGGGACGAAGTACGCGCCGCCGTTGTCCTCGACGCTGCGCGCGTGCTCCTCGATCTCGGCCGCGGTCGCGATCATGCCGAGGTTGTCGCGCAGCCACTGCACCAGCGAACCGGTGACGGCGATGGAGCCTTCCAGCGCGTAGATCGTGTCGTTCGAGCCGATCTTGTAGCAGACCGTGGTGAGCAGCCCGTTCTGCGACATCACCTTTTCGGTGCCGGTGTTGAGCAGCATGAAGTTGCCGGTGCCGTAGGTGTTCTTGGCTTCGCCGGGCGAGAGGCAGGCTTGGCCGAACGTCGCGGCCTGCTGGTCGCCCAGGATGCCCGCGATCGGGACGCCGGCCAGCGCGCCCTTCTCGCGGACCTTGCCGTACTCCTCGGACGAGGAACGGATCTCCGGCAGCATCGAAAGGGGGATGCCCATCTCGCCGGCGATCTCGGCGTCCCACTGCAGGGTGTCGAGATCCATCAGCATGGTGCGGGAGGCGTTGGTCGGGTCGGTGACGTGCACGCCACCGTCGGCCCCGCCGGTCATGTTCCACAGCACCCAGGTGTCCATGTTGCCGAAGACCAGGTCACCGGCCTCGGCCTTCTCGCGCGCGCCCTCGACGTTGTCCAGAATCCACTTGATCTTGGGGCCGGAGAAGTAGGTCGCGAGCGGGAGGCCGACCTTGTCGCGGTAGCGCTCCTGGCCGCCGCCGAGGTTGCCGAGCTCGGTGACGATCCGGTCGGTGCGGGTGTCCTGCCAGACGATCGCGTTGTACACCGGCTTGCCGGTGGTCTTGTCCCAGACGAGGGCGGTTTCGCGCTGGTTGGTGATGCCGACGGCGGCGATGTCCTTGGCCGTCAGGTCGGCCTTGGCCAGCGCGCCCGCGGCGACCCGGCGCGTGTTCTCCCAGATCTCTTCGGCGTTGTGCTCGACCCAGCCGGCGCGGGGGAAGATCTGCTCGTGCTCGCGCTGGTCGACCGAGACGACGCGGCCCTCGTGGTTGAAGATCATGCACCGGGTGGAGGTGGTGCCCTGGTCGATCGCGGCTACGTACGAAGTCATTTGTGCTCCCGGAATCGGCGTCGGAGGAGGCGATCAGGTCAGGTTGTGGACGAGGAGGTAGACGAGTGCGGCGAGGGCGCCGCCGACGAGCGGGCCGACGACGGGGATCCACGAGTAACCCCAGTTGGCGTTCGCCTTGTTCCGGATCGGCAGCAGGAAGGCGTACGCGATGCGCGGGCCGAGGTCGCGGGCCGGGTTGATGGCGTAGCCCGTCGGCCCACCGAGCGAGGCGCCGATCACCAGCACCACGAACGACACGCCCGCGTAGCCCAGCGCGGAGTTGCCGAAGTTCGGCGTCCCGCCGTCGCCCGTGGCGTAGGTCGGGCTGAGCAGGATCCACACGACCAGGACGAAGGTGCCGATGACCTCGGTGACGAGGTTCCACGCGACGTTCGGGATTTGGGGTCCGGTGGAGAAGATGCCGAGGGTGTTCTCGGGCTCGGGGTGGTCGTCGAACTGCAGCTTGTAGGTGGCCCAGCACAGCACCGCGCCGATGATGGCGCCGGCCATCTGGCCGATGACGTAGAAGGGGACGTCGGCCCAGGGGGTTTTGTCGGCGATGGCGAGCCCGAGGGTCACCGCCGGGTTCAAGTGCGCGCCGCTCGGCGCAGCGATGCTGGCGCCGGTGAAGACCGCGAACGCCCAGCCCAAGTTGATGAACAGGAAGCCCGAATTGAAGCCGTTGTTCTTGCGCAGCACGTGGTTGGCCACCACGCCGTTGCCGAGCAGGATCAGGGCCGCCGTTCCCAGTAGTTCCCAAACGATTATTGCCCCAGCACTCACCGCTGCACCTCCACACTGGACACTCTGCGCAGGGTCGATCACGGCGTGCCACGGCACCGTTGCCGACCCACGTCCGCGCGACGTTACCGGGGCGTAGAAGCTACTTCCAAGCGCCGGGCCGCCGAATCTTTTTCAAGATCGCGGAGGGTTACGCCACAAGTGTCATCCGTGGACGGGCGGAGGGTCACCGGGTCGTGCGATGCTGGAAGCCTCGCCAGCACGAGGAGGATGTCACGTGGCGCAGCACGCAGCGGAGACGAACCCGGCTCGACTGGGCCCGGCCAAGCGGGAAGAGACCTGGCAACGGCTCGGCAACGAGACCTTCGACCTCGTCGTGATCGGCGGCGGCGTCGTCGGCGCGGGCACGGCACTGGACGCCGCGACGCGGGGACTGCGGGTCGCGCTCGTCGAAGCCCGCGACCTCGCGTCCGGGACGTCGAGCCGGTCGAGCAAGCTCTTCCACGGCGGCCTGCGGTACCTGGAGCAGCTCGAGTTCGGGCTGGTCAGGGAGGCGCTGCGCGAGCGTGAGCTGATGCTGACGACCCTCGCGCCGCACCTGGTGAAGCCGGTGAGCTTCCTCTACCCGCTGACGCGCCGCGTGTGGGAGCGGCCGTACACCGCGGCGGGCCTGCTGATGTACGACACGATGGGCGGCGCCCGCAGCGTCCCGGGGCAGAAGCACCTGACCCGCGCCGGCGCGCTGCGGATGGTGCCGGCGCTCAAGCGGTCGGCGCTGATCGGCGGGATCCGCTACTACGACGCCCAGTCCGACGACGCCCGCCACACGATGACGGTGGCGCGGACGGCCGCGCACTACGGCGCGGTCGTGCGGACGTCCACGCAGGTCGTCGGGTTCCTGCGCGAGGCCGACCGGGTGTCCGGCGTCCGCGTGCGCGACGTCGAGGACGGGCGCGAAACGGAGGTCTCGTCGGCCGCGGTGATCAACTGCACCGGCGTGTGGACCGACGAGCTGCAGCGGCTGTCGGGCGGGCGTGGCCGGTTCCGGGTGCGCGCGAGCAAGGGCGTGCACATCGTCGTCCCGCGCGACCGGATCGTGTCGGAGTCGGGGATGATCCTGCGCACCGAGAAGTCGGTGCTGTTCGTCATCCCGTGGGGCAACCACTGGATCGTCGGGACGACGGACACGGACTGGAACCTCGACCTGGCCCACCCGGCGGCGACGAAGCACGACATCGACTACATCCTCGAGCACGTGAACACGGTCCTGGCGACGCCGCTGACGCACGACGACATCGAAGGCGTGTACGCGGGCCTTCGCCCGCTGCTGGCGGGAGAGAGCGAAGAGACGTCGAAGCTGTCACGCGAGCACGCGGTGGCGAGGGTGGCCCCGGGCCTGGTGGCGATCGCGGGCGGCAAGTACACGACGTACCGGGTGATGGCGGCGGACGCCGTCGACGCGGCGGCGGTGGACCTGCCGGGCCGGTCCCAGCCGTCGATCACGGACAAGGTCCCCCTGCTGGGCGCGGACGGTTACCACGCGCTGGTCAACCAGGCCGACCACCTGGCCGCCGAGCACGGTCTGCACCCTTACCGGGTGAGGCACCTGCTGGACCGCTACGGCTCGCTGGTCCACGAGGTCCTCGCCTCGGCGGAGGGCCGCCCGGAGCTGCTGAAGCCGATCGAGCACGCCCCGGATTACCTGGGCGTCGAAGTGGTGTACGCGGCTTCGCACGAGGGGGCGCTGCACCTGGAGGACGTCCTGGCCCGCCGAACGCGCATCTCGATCGAGTACGCGCACCGAGGCGTCGACTGCGCCGAGCAGGTGGCGGCACTGGTGGGTGAAGTCCTCGGCTGGTCCCCCGAAACGGTGAAGCACGAGATCGAGGTCTACCGGGCGAGGGTGGAGGCGGAGCGCAAGTCCCAATCGCAGCCGAGCGACGAAGCGGCGGACGCCTTGAGGTCGGCGGCCCCGGAGGCCCGGTCGGGCATCGTGGAGCCGGTGAGCTGAGGGTTGTCCACAGCCCCGCCGGGTTGTGGACACCTGAGGCCGGCGGGCGCCTTCGGACGGGTTTTGTCCGGGGCGGCCGATAGACTGGCCTTGGGGCCGCCCCCCTGGGAGTGGCGGGGGATGTTCGGCGGGCGGGAACTGCCGAGTGGCGGTCAGGACGTCCGGTGCCAGCGGATCAGGCGTTCACCCGTCGGAGCCGGATCCGGTTCCGGGCCGATCAACGTGAACCCGCATCGCTGCGCCACGATCGCCGATGCCACGTTGCTCTCTTCGTACCGGTAGCTGATCTCCGCCAGCCCCAACCCCCCGAAGCCGAAGCGAAGTGCCGCGTTCAACGCCGTCGTCGCGATGCCCTTGCCGCGCTCCGTGGGGTGGACCCAGACCGTCGCCTCCGCGTACTCCGCGTCGAGGTTCAGCTCGCGTAGGCCCACTTCGCCCAGGAGCCTTCCCGATGTCGGCTCCGCTATCGCCCACGAACAGCGCTCGTCGCACGCCCACTGGGCCGCTCGCAGGGCCACGTACTCCGTGGCCTCGGCCAGGGTGCGCAAGCGGTAGTTGAGCACGTACTTGCGGTGCGTCGGGTCGGCGAACGCCTCCATCAGCAGCGGACGGTCGTCGATGTGCCGGTCGGCGCGCAGCTGGCGCAGGTAGTACGTGCCCGCGTTGATCTCCACCGGTTCCACTCCACCGAGCCTAGCCAGGCCGGGAGCACGCCGCTCCCGGCCTGGCGATCACGACCGGCTCACGGGTTGAAGCGCCAGATCACCGGCACGCCACCTTCGTCGAGCGGGCCGTTCGACGCGCAACCCACGAACGTGCCGTCGTCACTGACGTGGAACGGCTGGTAGCTGAGGTAGCTGCCGGGCTGCTTCAGGCCGCCGCCCGGAATCGTGCCGCGCCACGCGATCGGGTTGCCGGCGGACGTACCCGGGATCGGGGCCAGCCCGGCCGTCAGGCCGCCGCCGTTCAGGTCGATGGCGTAGTCGCCGCCGGTCAGCGGCACCGGGTTCTCCGGCGTCGTCCACCGCACCGCCTGCGACGTGTTGGCGTTCGACGCGAACCCGACCACGACGCCGTTGCGGATCGCCGAACCGTGCGGGTTCGAGAAGCCGGCGATGTCGGCCAGCGGACGGCTCACCCCGTTCTTCCAGACGACGTCGCGCTGGAACCCGTTGAACAGGATCGCGCCGTCGTCGTCGATGTCGGTCACGCCGTCCGTGCCGGCCGGCCAGTCCAGGACCGTCGGGGCCGTGGCCCCGGCAGGCCAGACGGCCGGCAGGTGCTTCGCCGGATCGCCGGTGGGAAGCGTTCCGACCGCGTCGCCGCGCCGGTTCACCGCGTGCAACCCGAAGTCGCCGTACCCCGGCGGTGCCGCCCAGAGGTGGAAGCCGGTGGCGTCGAGCGTGAAGGTCCGGTCGGCGCCGGTGTCGTAGTCGAGCGCCTCGCCGTACACCCGGCCGGCGCTGTCTTCGCCCTGAACCATCGCCCACTCGAAGCCGTCCGGTACGCCGCGCAGCACCGGCTTGCCGCCCCGCCAGCTCACCACCTGCAGCTTGTTGTCGACGATGAACGACCCGGTGTACTCGCCGTGTCCGTCCGAAGCGGTCAGATAGCCGCGCCCCGCGGGGTTGGCCCCGGCGGGCAACGGCAGCAGCGTCGCCTGCCAGCCCAGCCGTCCGGTCGCGGCCTGCGCCGGCCCCGCCGCCAAGGCCGCGACGGCGATCGCCACGGTGGCGAGCACCCCCGATCGCGCCCACATCTTGTTCATGGATCCTCCTTTTCCCCCGACCTGCGTGATCACCACGTCGGAACGCGGGAACAGGTTGTCCGGCAAAAGGAGCAATCAGGACCGGCGGCGGCGGGCCCCCGCGATCATCGCGACGACCAGCGGCAGCGCGACGGAAATGATGAGCAGCCGGCCCCGGGAAAGGATCAGCACCGCGATCGCGAGGACGATCGCGATCGGCACCGCGCCCGCGGTCAGGAAGCGCACCAGCGCGTTGTCGTCCGAAGACGCCACCGGGACCCGGGGCACGGCAGTGCCGTTGAGCAACGCGCTCGGACGAGGCGACGGCAGGTCGTCGAACAGCGGGATGAGCTCGCTGACCCGCTTGGCCGCGGTGACCTTCGCGGTCCGCGCCCCGTACTCGTCGATGTCCAGCCGCCCGGTGCGGACGTGCTCTTCGAGGACGTCCAGGGCGTCCTGGCGCTCGGCGTCGCTCAACCGCATGTCGTCACCCACGGCGGGATCAGCGGCCCGGCTCGCGTCGGTAGGAGTCGCGCAGCTCGCGCCGGCGCCCCCGGTCGCGCAGGTGCCGCTCGTGGCGGTCGCGGCGGTGGTCGTGCCCGCCGTGCCCGCCGTGCCCCCACATCGACCTGCCGAAGACGGCGATCCCGATCGGGACGAGGATCAGCGCCCCGTGCGCGATGCCGGTGGCGATGAGCGCGATCGTGACGAGGAAGGCCAGCGGCACGAACGCGGTGATGAAGCGCTGCGCCGGGGACCACTGCGCCGGCGCCCCGGAACGCACCGGTTCGGGCTCCTTCGCCACCTCGGGAGCCGCGACGGCCTTCGGGACGTCGTCGTACTGCGGGTGCGGGGCCGGCAGGTCCGCGAAGACCTCGCCGAGCTCGCCGCGCGTTTTGGCCGCGGTGATCCGGGCCGAGCGTTCGCCGTACTCGTCGATGTCGATCCGTCCCGCGGTCATGTGCTCACCGAGCGCGGACAGCGCGGACTCGCGGTTCTGGTCGCTGATCCGCAGCTGCGGAGACGGGACTTCGGTCACGTAGTCGATGGTAGGCCGCCCCGGGGGCGGCCCACCACGACATCTGTAACGAACAGTGCTACTTGATCTCGAGAAGCTGCGTGCCCTGCGTCACGGCGGCGCCGACCTCGACCGAAAGACCGGTGATCGTGCCCGATTTGTGGGCGGTGACCGGGTTCTCCATCTTCATCGCCTCGAGGACGACGATCAGCTCACCGGCTTCGACCGTCTGGCCCTCTTCGACGGCGACCTTCACGATGGTGCCCTGCATCGGCGCCGTGACGGCGTCGCCGCTCACCGACGCCTTGGTGCCGCCGGCGCGCTTGCGCGGCTTCGCCTTGATCGCGGTCCCGCCCCCGCCCCCGCCTTCGAGCGCGAACCCGCCCGGCAACGACACCTCCAGGCGCCGCCCGCCGACCTCGACCACGACGTTCTGCCGCGGCTGTTCCTCGGCGGCCTCGACGTCCGGCGCCACGAACGGCTCGATCCGGTTGTCGAACTCCGTCTCGATCCAGCGCGTGTGCACGCTGAAGCCGTTTTCGTCGCCGATGAACGCCGGGTCGTTCACGATCACGCGGTCGAACGGCAGGACCGTCGCCATGCCTTCGACGACCATCTCGTCGAGCGCGCGGCGGCTGCGCTCGAGGGCGTTGTTCCGGTCCGACCCGGTGACGATCAGCTTCGCCAGCATCGAGTCGAACTGCCCGCCGATGACGCTGCCCGACTCGACGCCGGAGTCGACGCGCACGCCCGGCCCGCTCGGCGCGACGAACTTCGTCACCGTGCCCGGCGCGGGCAGGAAACCGCGGCCGGCGTCCTCGCCGTTGATGCGGAACTCGATCGAGTGGCCGCGCGGCTCGGGGTCTTCGGTGATCCGCAGCTTCTCGCCGCGCGCGATGCGGAACATCTCGCGGACCAGGTCGAGGCCGGTGGTCTCCTCGGACACCGGGTGCTCGACCTGCAGCCGGGTGTTGACCTCGAGGAAGGAGATCGTGCCGTCGACGGCGACGAGGTACTCGACCGTGCCGGCGCCGTAGTAGCCGGCTTCCTTGCAGATCGCCTTCGCGGACTCGTGGATGCGCTTGCGCTGCTCGTCGCTCAGGAACGGCGCGGGCGCCTCTTCGACGAGCTTCTGGTGCCGTCGCTGCAGCGAGCAGTCGCGGGTGCCGACGACGATCGCGTTGCCGTGCATGTCGGCCAGCACCTGCGCCTCGACGTGCCGCGGCTTGTCCAGGTAGCGCTCGACGAAGCACTCGCCGCGGCCGAACGCGGCGACCGCCTCGCGCGTGGCCGACTCGAACAGTTCGGGGATTTCCTCGCGGGTGCGGGCGACCTTGAGGCCGCGGCCGCCGCCGCCGAACGCGGCCTTGATGGCCACCGGCAGGCCGTGTTCGTCGGCGAACGCGACGATCTCGGCGGCGTCCTTGGCCGGTTCCTTCGTGCCCGGCACCAGCGGCGCGCCCGCGCGCATGGCGATGTGGCGGGCGGTGACCTTGTCGCCGAGGTCGCGGATGGCCTGCGGGCTCGGCCCGATCCAGGTCAGCCCGGCGTCGAGGACGGCCTGGGCGAAGTCCGCGTTCTCGGAGAGGAAGCCGTAGCCCGGGTGCACCGAGTCGGCGCCCGAACGCTTGGCCGCGTCCAGGAGCTTGTCGAAGTTCAGGTAGCTCTCGGCGGCCGTCGAACCGCCCAGCGCGAAGGCTTCGTCGGCCAGGCGGACGTGTGGCGCGTCGCGATCCGGGTCGGCGTACACCGCGACACTGGCCAGGCCGGCGTCCTTGGCCGCTCTGATGACGCGTACCGCGATTTCGCCACGGTTGGCGACCAGGATCTTGGTCACCGGACCACCCGTGGATTCGCCGACCTGCTCGGCCACCCCGCACCTCCTGCGTCCGACAGCTGCATTGCTGACCGCCCACGCGGCATCAGGGAAGTCTACGGATATGAGGTCGGGAGTCTCTTGAGTGAGAGGTGAACCACGCTCAGACGTGGTGGCGCAGCTCCTCGGGCAGCGGCGAATCGAGCACGATCACGTCGTACGGGTTCGCCGAGTGGATCTTCGCCAGGTGCTCGGTGTTCACCAGCGCCCACGGCTGGTGCTCGCCGCAGCAGTCGATCAGCCGGTCCAGCGCGGTGAACGCGACCAGCGCGGTGCGGCCGTCCGGCGTGCGGCGCAGCTCGATCGACGCGCCTTCGGTTTCGGCGCTGACCGGGCCGGTCGGGAGGTAGAGGGCCGGCGGCAGGTTCGGGTTCGTCACCCGGACAACATAGACGGACACGTTCCGCTACACGTGACCCCGTCGGGTTGAACCGGCCACATCGCGCCGGGGCGCTGCCGACGGACGGTCGCGAAGCGGCTTACGCTCTGTCTTATGCGGACTACGGCGGCGCGGACGCCCCGGCCGGCGCTGCTCACCGCGGTGCTGGCCGCGATGGTGACCGTCGGCGCGATCGGCGCCGTGTTCCTCCTGCGCCCGCGGCCGGAGGTGCCGTCCGGCCTGGCCGAACCCGCCGCGGCCCCGGTGCCGCCCGCGGTGACCTGCGGCGGCAGCCCGTGCCGCGAGCTCGCGGCGGTGACGGTCGGCGGCACGCCGGTGGTGCTGCTCACCGACGCGGTGGGTGGTTCGGCGCGGCTGCGCGTCGGGCCCGAGCCGGGGACGGTGTTCGAACTGTCGATCGCCCAGCTGGGCGTGCGGCTGGACCGGAACTCGCTGCGCTGCATCGACGGCCCGGCCCCGGCGTGCCTGGTCCGCGGCGACGTCGGCGACGACGGCACGGCCGCGTACGGCGAGCTGCTGGTCGGCAGCGGGGGAGTGTGGCGCGACCCGGGCAAGCCGTTCTACGCGGACGCCGGGACGCTGGCGCTCTACGACGTCACGGCCGACGCCAGCCCCGACGTGATCGTGGTCCGCCACGACTGCCCGGACTCGGCGTCCGGCACCCCGAAGTGCGCGGCGGCCCCGGTGCTGGGCGAGGTGTACGATCTGGCGGGCCGGTCGGTGGGCTGCACGCGGCGGGTGACGTCGCCGTCGGACCTGCGCGGCTGGCCGGACATCCGCCTCACCCGCGCCGACCTGCGCGCCTGCCCGTCCTGAACACCGTGAAGGCCACCTCGAGGACTCGAGGTGGCCTTCACGGACTTGCGGATCAGGCGGGGGCGGGTTCGGTGTGGCGAGCCGCGGAGCCGTCGTCGGAGTGCTCGGGACGGTCGGTGGGCGCGTTGAGGACCTCGTCGTCGAGGAGGCCTTCGCTGCGCGCCACGATCGTCGGGACCACGATCTGGCCCGCGACGTTCGTCGCCGTGCGCATCATGTCCATGATCGGGTTGACCGAGTAGATCAGCGCCAGGCCCAGCGCCACCTGCTTGGCGTCGAGGCCGATGAACGACGTCGTCAGGGTGAACGCCGTCAGCCAGCCGGTGGTCCCGGCGGTCGCCAGTGCGCCGACGACGGCGACCACCACGATGCCCGCGTACTGCCAGAAGTTCAGCGACACCCCGGCCAGGTTGGCGACGAAGATCGCCGCGATCGCCGGGAACACCGCCGCGCAGCCGTCCATCTTGGTCGCGCTGCCGAGCGGGGTCGCGAAGGCCGCGTACGCCGGCTGGACGCCGAGGTTGACCGCGGACTGGCGGGTCAGCGGGAGCGTCGCGGCCGAGGACTGCGAAGCGAACGCGAACTGGATCGCCGTGCCCGCCTTCGCGAAGAACGTCAGCGGGCTGACCTTCGCCACGAACTGCAGCAGGATCGGGTAGACGACGAAGAGCACGACCAGGCAGCCGACGTACACCGCGAGCGTGGTGGAGAACAGCGGCCGGAACAGCGCGTCGCCGTAGTTCGAAACCGCCGCGCCGATCAGGCCGATGATGCCGATCGGGGCGAGCCGGACGATCCAGCCGAGGTAGCGCTGGATGATCTCGAACACGCTCGTCGTGAAGTCCACGAACGGCTTGGCCTTGTCACCCAGGCTGTACGCGGCGGCGCCGATGACCAGCGCGAGGAACAGCACCTGCAGCGTCTCGCCGTCGGCAAACGCTTTCACGAAGTTCTCCGGCAGCAAGCCGTCGACGAAGGCGCTCCACGAGCCCCAGTGGTCCACGCTCTGCGCGGCCTTGTCGGCGTTCTTCGCGGTCGCTTCGACGCCGCCGAGCCCGCCGGCGCCCGGGTTGAAGATCCGGCCGACCGCGATGCCGATCAGCGACGCGATGAACGACGTGATCGCGAACCACAGCACGGTCTTGCCGCCGAGGCGCGCGGCGGTGCGGCCGCCGCCGAGCCCGCGGAGGCTGTTGATGCCGACCACGATCGCCGTGAAGACCAGCGGGATCACCGCGATCTGCAGCAGCGTGGTGAAGATGGTGCCGATCTGGTCGAGGAGATCGGTCAGCCAGCCGGCTTCGGTCTGCCGCGCGACGACACCCAGCAGGGCGCCGACGACGAGCGAGCCGAGAACCGCGGCCGCGAACACCCGCGGCTTGGTGTATGTCCGTACGAAAGACACGGGGCGACTCCGGTGCTCGAAAGTATCTTGTATTGCCTCGTCAAGAGAACGTTAGGCAAGCGAGCACTCTTCCGGATCACCCGTTGGTGTGGCGCCTTTCTCAGGATGCGGGAGGCCGCCAGAGATCCACGACACTCACGCCGACCTCGGCGAGCAGCCGGCGCGTCAGCGGGAGGCTGATGCCGATGACGCTCGTGTGGCCGCCGTCGAGACTTTCGACGAACCAGCCGCCCAGGCCGTCGATCGTGAACCCGCCGGCCACGTGCAGCGGCTCGCCGCTGGCGACGTAGGCGTCGATCTCCTTCTCCGTCGGCGTGTCGAAGCGGACGGTCGTCGACTCCCGGCCGGACGCCTCCTTGGCGCGCGTCCCGCTGTCGAGCCGGACGACCGCGTGGCCGGTGAGGAGTTCACCGGATGTTCCCGCCATCGCGGCCCAGCGGCTCCGCGCGATCTCCGGGGAACCCGGCTTTCCGACCATCTGCCCGCCGATGTTCAGCATCGAGTCGCAGGCGACGACGACGGCGTCCGGGTGTATCGCGGCGACCTTGTCGACGACGGCTTCGGCCTTGGCCGTGGCGAGGGCGGTGACGAGCTCCGACGGCGACGGATCGGTCAGCGACGCGGCAACGGCGTCCTCGTCGACGCCGGACACGAACACGGCGGGATCGAGGCCCGCGGAGCGCAGGAGGGCGAGGCGGGCGGGGGACTGGGAGGCGAGGACGAACTGCACACCGGAAACGTACCCGGCCGCCTGTCGTGACCGAATTGTGACCGGCGTCACTCTGCTGGAGAGCTATTTTGTTGTGGCTCGCAACTTATGGATCTACGGATCGTCACGGAGAGAACACATGCCGCTCCTCCGCACCACGAGATCGCTGCGCGCCACCAGAACCACCGTCTTGGCCGGCCTCCTCCTCGCGGGCACGGCCGTCGTCCCGATGGCGTCCGCGTCCGCGACGCCGCTCTACCGGAACCCGCACGCCTCAGTGTCCGAACGGGTCAAGGACCTGATGGCGCGGATGACGCTCGACGACAAGGTCGGGCAGATGACCCAGGGCGAGCGGGGCGCCGCGACCCCCGCCCAGTCCGCCGCCGCCCGGCTCGGGTCCATCCTCTCCGGCGGCGGTTCGACGCCGACGCCGAACACCCCGGCCGGGTGGGCGGACATGGTCGACGCCTACCAGAAGGCGGCGACGTCGACCGGTCTCGGCATCCCGATCATCTACGGCGCCGACGCCGTGCACGGCCACAACAACGTCTACGGCGCGACGGTCTTCCCGCACAACATCGGCCTGGGCGCGGCGAACGATCCGCGGCTGGTGGAGAAGATCGGCGCGGTCACCGCCGAAGAGACCGCCGCCACCGGCGTCAAGTGGGCCTTCGCGCCTTGCCTCTGCGTCGCCCGCGACGACCGCTGGGGCCGCACGTACGAATCCTTCGGCGAGATCCCCCGCAACGCCGTCGAGAACTCCGTGGTCATCGAGGGCCTGCAGGGCCGCGAGCTCGACGACAACACGTCGGTGCTGGCCACGGCCAAGCACTTCATCGGCGACGGCGGCACCACCGGTGGCGACGACCAGGGCAACACCCAGATCAGCCTGGACGAGCTGCGGCGCATCCACTTGCCGCCGTTCCGGGCCGCGGTCGACCACGGCGTCGGCTCGGTGATGATCAGCTTCAACAGCTGGAACGGCGTCAAGGACCACGGCAACAAGTTCCTGATCACCGACCTGCTCAAGGGCGAACTGCGCTTCTCCGGGTTCGTGATCTCCGACTGGAACGGCATCGACCAGATCGACGGCCAGGAAGGCTTCACCGCCGCCGAGGTCAAGCAGGCCGTCAACGCCGGGATCGACATGATCATGGTCCCCTACGACTACCGGAAGTTCATCGACACGCTGAAGGCCGAAGTCCTCAACGGAGACGTCCCGATGTCCCGCATCGACGACGCCAACCGGCGGATCCTCACGAAGAAGTTCGAGCTCGGCCTGTTCGAGCACCCGTACACCGACCGCTCGCTGCAGCAGGACTTCGGCAGCGCGGCGCACCGCGCCGTCGCGCGGCAGGCGGTGCGCGAGTCGCAGGTGCTGCTGAAGAACGACGGCGTGCTGCCGCTGGCCAAGCGGAACAACAAGATCTTCGTGGCCGGGAAGAACGCGAACGACATGGGCAACCAGGCCGGCGGCTGGACGCTGACCTGGCAGGGCCAGAGCGGTGAGCGGGTCATCCCCGGCACGACGATCCTCGACGGCATCAAGGCCGGTGCCGGGAAGGACACGGTGGTGACCTATGACCGTGCGGGTGGCGGAATCGACTCCGGCTACAACGTCGCGGTCGCCGTGGTGGGCGAAACGCCGTACGCCGAAGGGGACGGAGACCGGCCGGGCGGCCTCGGCCTCGACGCCGAAGACCTCGCCCTGATCGCCAAGCTGAAGGCCTCGGGCGTGCCCCTGGTCGTGGTGACCGTCTCCGGGCGGCCGCTGGACATCGCGGCGCAGCTGCCGTCGGTGAAGGGGCTGGTCGCGGCCTGGCTCCCGGGCTCGGAAGGCGCCGGCGTCGCGGACGTGCTGTACGGCGACTACAACCCGACCGGGAAGCTGAGCTTCACCTGGCCGAAGAGCTCCTCCCAGGAACCGATCAACGCCGGTGACGGCAAGCAGGGCCTGTTCCCGTACGGGTACGGCCTGTCCTACCGCCGCCACCACCGCTAGACCACCGCTCCCGCGGTCCGTGCAGGCCCCCGTTCCGGTACCCGACACCGGAGCGGGGGCCTGCACGGGTTCAGGCCGTGGCCGCTTCCGGAGCGGGTGCCGCCGGTGTCTGCCAATGCGGCTTGACCCGCCGCATCACGGCCGCCGAAACCACCCCCAGCAGGAGCACGCCCATCGGCAGCAGCATCGTCACGCGGGCCGCGTCCGTCAGTCCACTGTGGACCGCTTCGGTGGCCAGCTTCCCCGCCTGCGCGGCGATCTCCGCGGGCAGCCCCGGCATCGGCGACGGACCGCCCGCCGAGCCGAACTCCCCGGTGCTCGCCGCCGCGTGCGCGATCCCTTCGGTGAACGGCGCCCGGTACTGCTCCGGCAGCTGCGAAGCCGCCTTCGTGGCCTCGTCCGCGATGGACGCGCTGATCCGAGCCTGCAGCAGCACGCCGATCGCCGCGCTGCCGAGCACGCCACCCACCTGGCGCGCGGTGTTGAAGATGCCGGACGCGGTCCCGGCCAGCCGCGGCTCGACCGAGCCCATCGTCAGGTTGCTCATCGGCGAGAAGATGCAGCCGATGCCGAGCCCGCACACCAGCAGCGCCGGGACGAACGACCACGGGCTGCTCGTCGGCGTCGCCTGCAGCGCGATGATCCCCAGCCCGGCCGCGAGCGCCGCCAGGCCGAACATCACCAGGTACTTGCCGTTCACCTTGTCCGACGCGCGCCCGACGAACGGCGCGATGATCCCGGACAGCAGCGACATCGGTGCGGTGAGCAGGCCGGCCATGGTCGGGCTCAGCCCGAGCACCGACTGGATGTAGATGATGAGCGGCAGGAACATGCCGGTCATCGCGAAGCCGACGGTGGTCGCGGTGAGCGTCCCGGCCGAGAAGTTCCGGTTCGAGAAGACCTGCAGCGGCAGGAGCGGCTCACGCTTGTTCACGCGCTGCCACACCACGAACGCCACCAGCAGCAGCACGCCCGCGCCGATGATTTCGAACACGGTGATCCCGCCCCAGACCGTGCCCCAGTCGTACTGCTGGCCGTTCTGGACGCCGAACACGATGCACAGCAACGCCAAGCTCGAGAGCACGATCCCCAGCAGGTCGAACGAGTGCGAGTGCTTCGGCTGCCAGTCCGGCACCAGCATCAGCGTCGCCACGATGGCGATCACGCCGATCGGCACGTTGACGAAGAAGATCCACTCCCAGCCCAGGTGGTCCACCAGCACGCCGCCGAGCAGCGGGCCCGCGATCGTCGCCAGCCCGGCGACGCCGCCCCACATGCCCATCGCCGGGCCGCGCTTGGCCGGCGGGAACAGGTGCGTGATGAAAGCCAGCGTCTGCGGCGTCATCAGCGCGGCGCCCAGCCCCTGCACGGCGCGCGCGGCGATGAGCATCTCGACGCTGCCGGACAGGCCGCACCACAGCGACGCGCCGGTGAAGACGACCAGCCCGGCGAGGAAGACGCGCTTCGGGCCGAAGCGGTCGCCGAGCCGGCTGGTGAACAGCATCGGCACGGCGTAGGTGAGCAGGTAGACGCTGATCACCCAGACGACCGCGTTCAGCCCGGCGCCCAGCTCGCGCAGCATGGTGGGGATCGCGATCGACACGATCGTCGTGTCGAGCAGGATCATGAAGAAGCCGAGGCACAGCGCGCCCAGCGCCGCCCACGGGTTAGCTTGTCTTGCGTTCATCGTCGTCTTCCTTGGTGATGAGCGTGAGCTTGGGTTGTCCGTCGTCCTGGAACGGGATCCGCCCGGACCGCAGGTCGTCGAGGAGCCGTTCGGTCCACTCGAGCTCGAACTTCCGTTGGTCGCACTTGTAGCGCCAGTCCAGCCAGTAGATCGGCGGCGTCTGGTCTTCGGCCAGCCGCAGCAGCACGGCCTGGTCGGCGGCCACCGCGGCGCGCAGCCGCGTGACCCGGTGTTCGAGCTCGATCAACGAGGTTTCCTTCCCCAGTTCGTCGATCACGGCGAGCCCGGACAGGTAGGCGGGGAACTCTTCGACGAGGTCACCGAGCAGCTCGCGAGCGCGCTGGTTGAACTCGTCCAGGCCCGTCTGCGTCATGCCGTAGACGGTCCGTTCGGGCCGCCGCCCGTCACGCTGGGTGTCGACGATCTCGATGAGGCCGTCGCGGTTCAGGCGTTCCACGGTGTGGTAGAGCGAGCCCGCTTTCACGTTGACCCGCATGTTGACGTACCGCTCGCGCATGAGCTGGGTCATCTCGTACGGGTGCATGGGCTTCTCGTGGAGCAGCTCCAGCACGGCGATGCCGAGTGGCGTCAGCTTGGCCGCAGCCATGGCGGAATCCCTCCATGTCGTTTATTCCAGATGGACTATACGACGTGGGCTAGTGCCGGGTCCACGCTCATTTTTGTGACGGTCCGTACACGGCGTGAAGCCCCCATGATCTCGTCATGGGGGCCTCCACGGCGTCTTTCAAAACGGCCAGTCGGCGTTCTTGCCCCGCTCGAGCAGCGGGATCATCCGGAACGCCTGGTCGGTCAGGCCGCCGAACGTGTGCCGCTGCGCGCGGCCGGACGGCGCGTGGCCGGCCAGGTAGCCCGCCAGGTTCCACGTGTACAGCGGCACGTGTGCGGGCAGCGCCTGTCCGACGTCGCCGTACGCGGCCTGCTCGTCGGTGAGGATGACGACGCGGTCGTGCTTCGCGAAGTGCTTCTTCACCGCGCCCGCCGTGTCGGTGCCGCCGCCGATGAAGAACCCGCCGGACTTCCAGCGCTCGACGTCGCTCAGCAACGATCCACCCCGGGTCAGCTTGAACACCTGGGTGCTCTTGCGGCTCCAGTAGCCGTCCGAGAACGACACGACGTCGGCCTTCGCGCAACGCCGTCCGAGCGCCAGGCCGAAGACCGCGGCCGCGTCCCAGCGCATCAGGCTGCCGTCCTTGCTGAAGCGGTCGTTCATCGACGCCGAGGTGTCGACGAGGATGAGCGTCCGGCCGCCCAGCACCGGCACGTTGGCCAGCGCGTGCGCGATCGCCTGCTCCAGGGCCCACGCCCACCGCAGCGACGGCGCCGCGCGGTGAGCCGCCAGGAACCGCATCGGCAGCTGCCGCGACTTCGCGACCTGCGCCGGGTCGGCGAGCCGCTCGGCGACCCGCTGCGCGACGGCGTCCGAGACGCCGGCCTCGTCGAAGTTGCGGAGGTTCCGCAGCAGGGCCATGTAGCCCATCGACGGGATCAGCGCCTCCCAGACGCGCGCGTCCAGCGGGCCCTGCAGCCACCCGGCGACCGACTCCCACGTCATGCCCGCGACCCGCAGGACGCCCGCCGCCCCGGGCCGGCTGAACAGCTCACGCCGGCGGCCCGCGTCCCACGACAGCAGCTCGCGCCGCATGCGCAGGGTCGCCAGGCAGTCCGGGACCGCGTTGCCGCGGTGGTGCCGCTCGTCGAGGATGTGCCGGAACAGCTCGCCCTGTGCGTCGTCGCGCTTCGCCGGGTGGGTCAGCTCGAGGACGTCGGCGAACCGGAACGCCCGCGCGGCGGAGTCCCACTTGACGAAGGACCGCTCGTCGTACAGCTTCGCCGCCGCGTCGGCGACGCCGCGCTTGACCGGCTTCGGCACGGCCCGGCCGTGCACGGAAGTCCAGTACGCGAGCAGCTCACCGGGCTCGTCGGCCCGCTGCAGCACATCGGCGACGACCTGGCGGCTCACCCCGTCGAGGCCGGCGTCCCGCCGCGCCTTGGCGAACTCGGCCGCGCCGACGAGCGAGGCCGTACGCAGGTTCGCGTCGGTGCGCAGCCAGCGCAGGAACCGGGCGGTCCACTGCGGATCGTCCGAAGTGGATCGATGGATCAGCTCGGCGTACCGGGTGTCGCGGGCGTCCGCGGACTCGTAGAAGGTGTGCTCACCGACCAGGTTGCTGACGGCGAGCAGGAAGAGCGCGGACTTCGCGTCGCGCGCGTAGCCGGCGCCGCCCTCGTAGGTGACGGTGGACGGCGTGGCCTCGCCGCGGACCGGCGAAGTCGCGGCGGGTGCTCGTGCGGTGTTGAACTTGCTCATTTTTCCCCCCTCCTGGAGGGAGCCACGGCCACAGCGACGCCCGAGATCGAAGTCGGTGAAGGTACGTTTGCTGCTCTGCCCCTGAGCTACCGGACCGTGTGTGGTCCGGGAGGGATTCGAACCCCCGACCTGCCCATCAAGAGTGGAAGTAACCCTCGCCTGCGCACCGGGCATCGGTGCGGCCGTGGCTCCCGAGATCTGGTTCGCCTGCGTGGCGACGCACCGGGAGTGCGTGTGAAGTTGGGTGCCCGAGGTCTCGGCCGGCGAAGGTGCCGACCGGCCACGGTGAGGTGGCCGGGTTTGGATTCGAACCAAGGGGATACCGGAAGTAACCTTCCCCGTCGCACCGGGCGAAACCCAAGCTAGCAAGGAAAGCGCGTCGGCTCGAACGGTTTTTTCGCCCGGCGCCCTTGGGGTGACCTCCCACGCCAGGAGTCGCTGCTACCGCGCCGGCGCGCCCGGCAACGTCGAACAGTTCGCACTAAGAACTACCTGTGCTATGTTCGTAGTACGAACTAACTGGGAGGAATCATGGTGCACTTCGGCATCGGCGTGTCCACGGCGGTGGCCGCCGTGTCCGAGACCCTGCGGCTGGCCGTCCAGGCCGATCGCGGCGGGCTCGACCTGGTCACGGTGTCCGATCACCCCTACTACGCCGACCGCCTCGACGCGTACGCCGAAATCGGGGTTCTGCTGGGGAAGACCGAACGGGTTTCCGGTCTGGTCAGCGTCACGAACCTGCCGACGCGGCCCGCGTCGATGCTGGCTCGCACCGTCACTTCGCTGTCCGCGCTGAGCGGTGGCCGGATCGTGCTCGGCATGGGCGTCGGCGGGCTGTGGGACGACATCGCGCGGCTCGGGTTCACCAAACTGACTCCCGGGCAGGCCGTCCGGGCGTTCGAGGAGGGGATCCGGCTGGTGAAGCTGCTCGGCGGGGGTGGCGAGCCGGTGACCTTCGACGGCGAGTTCTACCAGGTCACCAATCTGGAGCCGGCCGCGGAAAAGATGCCGCCGGTGTGGACCGGCTCGGTCGGGCCGAAGTCGCTCGCCGTCACCGGCCGCGTGGCCGACGGGTGGATGCCCGGCCACGCCGCGGACTGGCTCAGCGAGCGCTACCGCACGTCCCGTCCGCTGATCGACAAGGCCGCGGTGGACGCCGGCCGCGACCCCGCCGACATCGCCACCGTCTACAACTTCCCCGGCCGCATCACGGCGCAGCCCCTTCCAGAGACCCGCGCCGACGACGGACGCTGGATCGGCGGCTCGCCGGACCAGTGGATCGAGGAGCTGACCGGCGCGGTGCTGGAGCACGGCGCCGCCGGGTTCGTGCTCTTCGGGCCGGGCGGCAGCACACCCGACGAGGTCGCCACCGCGCGCTGGGCCGAAGAGATCGTGCCCGCCGTGCGGGAGGCCGTCGCGAAGTAGGCTGACGGGATGGGGAAGAGCGGGGCGGACCTCGGTGTCGTGGCCGGGCTCGTGCGGGCGTCGTTCCTGGTGAACGCCGTCTACGCCGAGTCCGCCCGCGAGTACGGGCTCACCGTGCAGCAGGGACAGCTGCTGTGCGTGCTGATGGGCCGGCCGTACGGCATGGGTGACCTGGGCGCCACGCTCGGCCTGGAGAAGTCCAGCCTCACCGGCCTGGTCGACCGCGCGGTCCGGCGCGGGCTCGTCCGGCGCGAGCCCGACCCGGACGACCGCCGTGCCGTGCACGTCGTCCTGACCGAAGAAAGCCGCGCACTGGCGGAGGACTTCTACGCGGCGACGTGCCGCAGGGTCGACGAGCTGGCCACGAGCCTGAGCACGCCGGACCGCGACCGGCTCGCGGCGCTGCTGGGCACGATCGTCCGGGAGAACGAAGCCCCGGCGGTCTTCCTGGACACCCTGCGGCGCTGAGCGCGTCAGCCCTGCGGGAAACCCGAAGCGCGCCAAGCACCTTCGCCGGGGTGAAGCGGCTTACGCAGTGAAGCCGCGTGATCGCCCCACCACGACGTACGCGGCTTCGGCTTCTCCGGCGTCTTCGCCACCGACGCCGCGGCGACGACCGCCGTCAGCGCCGCCAGCTCGGCGTCGCTCGGGTTGCCCCGGACCACCCGCAGCAGGGGGTTCTGTTCGCCGCTCACAGCGGGATGTTCCCGTGCTTCTTGGGCGGCAGCGATTCCCGTTTGTTCCGCAGCAGCGACAGCGCCCGCGCGACGTGGCCGCGGGTGTGCGCCGGCACGATCACCGAGTCGACGTACCCGCGCTCCGCCGCCGCGTACGGGTTCAGCAGCGTGTCTTCGTACTCCTGGATCAGCTCGGCCCGCAACGCGTCGACGTCGCGCCCTTCGGAAGCCGCGTTGGCCAGCGTCTTGCGGTGGACGATGTTCGCCGCGCCCTGGGCACCCATCACCGCGACCTGCGCGGTCGGCCACGCCAGGTTGATGTCGGCGCCCAGGTGCTTGGAGCCCATGACGTCGTACGCGCCGCCGTAGGCCTTGCGCGTGATCACCGTGACCAGCGGGACCGTCGCCTCCGCGTACGCGTAGATCAGCTTCGCGCCGCGGCGGATGATGCCGTTCCACTCCTGGTCGGTGCCCGGGAGGAAGCCCGGGACGTCGACGAAGGTGAGCACCGGGATGTTGAACGCGTCGCATGTGCGGACGAACCGCGCGGCCTTCTCGGACGCGTCGATGTCGAGGCAGCCGGCGAACTGCGTCGGCTGGTTGGCCACCACGCCGACGCTGCGGCCGTCGACGCGGCCGAAGCCGACGATGATGTTCGGTGCGAACAGTTCGTGGACCTCGAGGAAGTCGCCGTCGTCGACGACCCGGTTGATCACCTCGTGCATGTCGTACGGGGTGTTCGGCGAGTCCGGGATCAGCGTGTCGAGCTCGCGGTCGGTGTCGGTGACGTCGTCGAAGAACCCGGCCGGGCTGTCCGACGGCTCGAACACCGGCGCGTCGGACAGGTTGTTCTGCGGCAGGTGGGAGAGCAGTTCCTTGACGTAGGCGATGGCGTCCTCGTCGTCGGAGCCCAGGTAGTGCGCGACGCCGGACTTCGTGTTGTGGGTGCGGCCGCCGCCGAGCTCCTCGAAGGTGACGTCCTCGCCGGTGACCGTCTTGACGACGTCCGGGCCGGTGATGAACATCTGCGAGGTCTCGTCGACCATCACGACGAAGTCGGTGAGCGCCGGGGAGTAGACGTGGCCGCCCGCGTTCGCGCCCATGATCAGCGAGATCTGCGGGATCACGCCGGAGGCCTGCACGTTGCGGCGGAAGATCTCGCCGTAGAGGCCGAGCGAGACGACGCCTTCCTGGATGCGCGCGCCGCCGCCCTCGTTGATGCCGATGATCGGCCGGCCGGTCTTGATCGCCAGGTCCATCACCTTGACGATCTTCTCGCCGTAGACCTCGCCGAGGCTGCCGCCGAAGACCGTCACGTCCTGGCTGAACACGCACACCGGGCGGCCGTCGACGGTGCCGTGGCCGGTGACGACGCCGTCGCCGTACGGGCGGTTCTTCTCCTGCCCGAAGTTGGTCGAGCGGTGCCGGGCCAGTTCGTCGAGTTCGACGAACGAGTTCTCGTCGAGGAGCAGCTCGATCCGCTCGCGCGCGGTCTTCTTGCCCTTGGCGTGCTGCTTCTCCACCGCGCGGGCCGAGCCCGCGTGCACCGCCTCGTCGTACCGGCGGTACAGGTCGGCCAGTTTGCCGGCCGTGGTGTGGATGTCCGGTTCATCCTCGGGCGGCGTCCCGAGCGGCTCCGTCGCACTGCTCATGCCACGGGAGCTTAGCTACTTGCCGGTCACTTGGCGTGTGGCGTAGGCAACGTCCGTGGCGTTCGCCTCGTTCACCCGGGCGGTGGGGTGAGGGGTTCGCCGGTGATGGCGTCCAGGTAGGTGACGCGCAGGTAGGTGATCTTCGCCCCCGGGATGACCACTCGGCGCCAGTCCTCGCCGATGACCTTCGTCCCCGCATCGGTTTCGCAGGTCAGCGCCTCGCCTTCGAGGACGAGCTCGCGCTCGGCGAGCGGGCCCGACGGCGTGTACGAACGGACGTAACCGTAGAACGACGTGCCGTTCTCCAGCACCGCGTGCGCCCACGCCCGGGTTCCGGCGGGCCGGTCCGCGCGCAACGCCTGGGCCCACGCCGAGCGCTGCTGCACGGTGGCGGCCTCCCCGCGGCGGCGGGCGAAGAACGCTTCGAAGCCGGTCGCGAGCGCACAGGCCAGGGCGAGCTCGACGGCGACGCTGACGACGATCAGCGTCAGGTGCTCGCGCGCGTAGGCCTCGCCGCGGGACAGCCAGTCCGCCGGGCTGGCGAACAGCCGGGCGCCGGTCGCCTGCACCGCGGTCAGGACGAGCAGCGAGACCAGCGTGAAGACGAGACTGCCGAGGGCGACGCGGGAGGCTTCGCGGAACGCCGTCTCCTGGTGGCGCCCGCGGCGGCGTTCGCGGCGCAGTTCGAACACGATCCCCGGCGCGACCAGCGCCAGGAAGCCGGCCAGCGCGCCGAGGGTCTGGGGGATCACGCCGGCTCAGCCGGTCGGCCCGCCGCGCCGGGGCGGGGGTCCGTCCTCGGAGTCGAGCTGGCGCATCGGCTGGGCGGGGCGGTGGCCGGGGGCGCCGCCCTGGTTGCCCCAGCCGGGGCCCGACGGCATGGGCTCGGGACTCCAATAGTCACCACCCCAGTCCTCCTCCCGCAGCTCGGCCGGCGGCGGCGGAAGGAGCTCGTCCTCGCCCGGCTCGCGACGTTCGGTGCTCATCGGCTTCCCCCTCGTGATCGGCCGCTTCACACTACTCAGGACGCGGTGGGCCGGACCAGCCCGGATTCGTACGCGGCGATCACCAGCTGGGCCCGGTCCCGCGCGGCGAGCTTGTGCAGCAGCCGGCCGATGTGGGTCTTCACCGTCGCGATGCCGAGGTGCAGGCGCGCCGCGATCTCGTCGTTGGACAGCCCCCGCGCGATCAGCGTCAGCACCTCCTGCTCACGGGCCGTCACCGCGTCCAGCCGGGTCACCGGCCCCGACGGCAGCCGCGCGAACTCCGCCACCAGGCGGCGGGTCACCGAGGGGGCCAGCAGCGCGTCGCCGGAGGCCACGACTTCGATCGCCGCCAGCAGATCCGCCGGGCGGGTGTCCTTCAGGAGGAACCCGCTGGCACCCGCGCGCAGCGCCGCGTAGACGTACTCGTCGAGGTCGAACGTCGTCAGCATCAGCACCCGGGCATCGGTTTCCGCGCAGATCCGGCGGGTCGCCTCGATGCCGTCCATCTCCGGCATCCGGACGTCCATGAGCACGACGTCCGGCCGCTCCACGCGGGTCAGGGCGACCGCCTCGACGCCGTCGGACGCCTCGCCGACGACGGTCAGCCCGGGCGCGCTGTCGACCAGCACCCGGAAGCTCCCGCGCAGCAGCGCCTGGTCGTCGGCGATCAGGACGCGGGTCATCGGGTCGCCACCGGTGCTTCGTAGGGCAGCCGCGCGAAGACGCGGAAGCCGGTTTCACCGGGCGCCGCGGAGAATTCCCCGTCGTAGACCGCGACGCGTTCGCGCATCCCGATCAGCCCGTGGCCCGGAACGGCCTCGCCGCCGCGGCCGTCGTCGAGCACTTCGATGCGCACCTCGCCGTCGCCGCCGGTGACGCGGATCCGGCACGTCGCCGCGTCCGCGTGCTTGACCACATTGGTCAGTGCCTCCTGCACGATCCGGTACACCGACTGGCCGACGCCGTTCGGCAGCTCGGTGAGGCCGTTGACGACGAGGTCGACGGTGGGACCCGCCTGCTGCGCGCGCTGGACGAGCGCCCGCAGGTCGTCGAGCGTCGGAGCGGGCGCCAGCGCCGGGACGCCGGTGTCGTCGCGCAGGACGCCCAGCATCCGCCGCAGCTCGGCCAGCGTCTCGCGGCTGGTGTCTTCGATGACGCGCAACGCTTCCCGCGCTTGGTCGGGCTGCTCCGGCGCGACGTGGTTGCCGACCGCCGCCTTCACCGCGATCAAGCTCATGCTGTGCGCGACGACGTCGTGCATCTCGCGCGCGATCCGCAGCCGTTCCGCCGAAACCGCCTCTCGCGCATGGTTTTCCCGTTCGATGGCGGCGTATTCGCGGCGGCCGTGGACGGCGATGCCGAGCGCGAACCCGACGATCAGCGCCGACGCGCCGAAGTTCACCGTCGTGGCCGTGCTCGGGTTCGGCACCGCGAACCCGAGCACTCCGACCCCGAGCAGCCCGGCCGCGAACCCGATCCGCGAGGCGCGGCTGCCCTGGTGCACGACGAACGTGTACAGCGCGCACCCCGCCGAAACCACGGCGATCGCCAGCACCGGCCCGCCGATCGGCACGGCCGCCGCGGTCAGCACCAGGGACAGGACGTAGGCCGGCTTCGGTGACCAGCGCCGCAGCACGATCGGGGCGACGCTCGCCAGCAGGATCGTCCAGCCGAGCCAGCCGGGCAACCACGGCGGCAGCGACCACGCGCCGGCGGCGAGGTTGCCGCCGGCGCCGATCGCCAGCACGAGGACCGCCAGTACGTCGAGCACGACGCGAATGCGCATGCAGCGAACGTAATGCGGATTCCCCGTCCGCGCGTCAACCTTGGGTCGGACGCTCCGCGTAATGCTTCTTCACGGCTTCGACGCGCTCGGGCGGCCAGTCCGGCAGCTCGACGCCGTGGGTGGCGGCGAAAAGCTTGTCCAGCTGCTCGTGCCGCCGGGCGAGCTGCGCCGGGACGTCGTCGCCGGCCGCTTCGGTGAACTCGACGCGGGTGCCGTCGAGGGGGTCGTGGACCAGGCGCCAGCCGGGTTCGTCCGGCAGCAGCGGCCGGACCTCGTCCACGGGCTTCCAGACGAGGTCGCGGCGGAAGCGGATCGTGCCGTCTTCGAGGACTTCGCCGTCGTCGAGACCGAACTCCTCCACATAGGACGCCATCCGCTCGTGCCACTGCTGCGGCTGTTCGAAGGCGAGGCCGCCGAGCCGCGCGTCGAGGGCGTCGAGGCAGACGTCCCAGCCTGCGGCGGTGCGTCCCGCGGCGAGCTTCGCGATCGCCGGCTCGCCGCGGCCGAAGGTGTGGGTGAACTGCAGGAGGCTGCCGTCGCCGTCGGGGGAGATGAGCCAGCGCAAGGTGTCGTCGTTCCAGACGAAGGTGAACTCACGCGGTGGGTCGGCGGTGACGACCCGTCCGGTCGTCGCGGTTTCCTCGCCGGGGAAGGTGAACCGGATGGTGCCGCCGTCACGCAGGTCGACGTCGACCCGCGCGGGAAACCAGTGCGCGAGTTCGGCCGGGTCCGTGATCGCCCGCCAGACCTTTTCCGGCGCGTGCTTCAGGCGGCGCTCCAGCCGGAGCACCGGGCGTTCCTCGACGGTCTGCAGTTTCGCTCGTCCGGCCACGGCGTCCTCCCGTTGATTGCCTCTGCCGGTATATAACCATCGAGGAATATGCGGGTCAAGCGCCGCGGACGGCGGAGACCGCGGCGGCCAGTTCCGGGTCGCCCGCGGCCTTGTCGAGCGCGGTCCGCAGCACCGCGCAGTACGTCGGCTCGGTCTCGGAGTAGCGCTTGCGGCCGGCGTCGGTGATCACGGAGTAGACGCCGCGGCGGTCGTCCTCGCACAGGTCGCGGATGGTCAGGCCGGCGTCTTCGAGGCGGGCGCACATCCGGCTGACCGAGCTCTGGTTGAGCCCGATCGCTTCCGCGAGCTCCTGCATCCGCAGGCCGCCGCGGGGGCCTGCGACCAGCTTGCCGAGCGCGCGGTACTCGGACAGGCCGAGCCCGTGGCGCCGCTGCAGGGCTTTGGCGAGTTCCTGTTCGATCCGGGCGTGCAGCACGAGAACCCGTCCCCAGGCCTGTTCGTCGACGGTCATCTTCCGGCCTCCTCTTGACGTCAGGATAGTCCAGGTCCAGTATTTATATGTACATGCAAGTAACTGAGAGGGTGAACATGAGCGACCGCAGCTTCCTGTTCCTGGTCGGCGCCGCGCGGGCCGGCGGCAACACCGAGATGCTGGCCCGGCGCGCGGCGAGGGAACTGCCCGGAGACGTCGGGCAGCAGTGGATCCGGTTGCCGGAGGTGCCGCTGCCGCCGTTCGAGGACCGCCGTCACGGCGTCGGCGACCACCCGGCGCCGGGGGAGCACGAACAGCTGCTGATGGACGCGACGTTCGCCGCGACCGACATCGTGATCGCGTCGCCGGTGTACTGGTATTCCGTTGCGGCGAGCGTGAAGCTCTACCTCGACTACTGGTCGGGCTGGATGCGCCTGCCGGTGGAGTTCAAGCCGCGGATGCGCGGGAAGACGCTGTGGGGCGTGAGCGTGCTGAGCGAGACGGCGCGCGAGGCGCAGCCGCTGATCGGCACGCTGGAACTCTGCGCCGAATACCTCGGCATGAACTGGGGCGGGGTGCTGCTCGGCAACGGCAGCCGCCCCGGTGACGTGCTCCTGGACGCCGACGCGATGACGGCCGCGCAGACGTTCTTCGCCGGCGCGGACCTGGTCACCGCCTGAGCGAGCGGGGCGGCCTTCGCGCTCAGCCGTGCCGGGCCGGTTCGACGGCGGTCGCGAACTGGGCGCGGACGTTCTCGTCGAGGTCCGGCCGCCGTGGCGCAAGCTGATCGAGGAACTGCCGCTCAAGGCGGGGCAACGCGATCACGTTGAAACAGTGTGCGATGGCGCCGGCGTGACGCCGCGACGCTTCGCGATCCCGGCCATGTTCTCCTCGCCCCAGTCGCCCAGTGGCAGCAACGCCGTGTTCAGCCGCTGACCCAGGCCCGTCAGCGAGTACTCGACCTTCGGCGGCACCTCGTGGAACACCTCACGGTGCACGATCTCGTCCGCCTCCAGCTCCCGCAGGGCCTGGATCAGCATCTTCTCGCTGATCCCCGTCACCTTCCGCTTCAGCTCGCCGAACCGCAGCGGCTCGGCGTGCAGGGCCCAGAGGATCAGGGCCTTCCAGCGGCCGCCGATCACGTCGACGGCCGCGTCCAATCCGCAACGGTACGTTCGAGGCTGCATCCAGGATCCTTACGTTTTGGTGGGTACCCGACTTATTAGTCGGTACTTGTCCAGTGTAAAGCGCACCCGCAGCATGGAATCCATGGGAGAAAGCAAGAAACAGGTGGGCGTGCTCGGCCTGGGGCGGATGGGTGCCGCCCTCGCCGGGGCGCTGCTGGGGGCGGGACACGACGTCTCGGTGTGGAACCGGTCGCCGCTCAAGGCGGGGCCGCTGCTCGATCGCGGGGCCCGGCTCGCGGCCACGCCGGCGGAGGCGGCTTCGGCAGGCGTCGTCCTCAGCTGTCTGTCCACATACGACACCCAGCAGCCGGTGCTCGACGCGGCGTCGCTGCGCGGCCGGACGCTGGTCAACCTCACGTCCGGGACACCGGAACAGGCGCGTGGCGTCGCGAAGTGGGCCGCTTCGGAGGGCATCGACTACGTGGACGGCGTGATCATGGCCGTGCCGCAGGGTATCGGAACACCAGAGGCACAGATCCTCTACGGCGGCTCGGAAGCGGCGTTCGCGGCGCACCGCGACGTGCTGGAAGTGCTGGGGACACCGGTGTTCCTCGGCGAGGACGCCGGACTGGCGGCGCTGTACGACCTGGCGCTGCTCGGCATGATGTGGTCGACCATGGGTGGCTACCTGCAGGCACTCGCGCTGGTCGGGACCGAGGGCGTCACGCCGGAGAAGTTCACGCCCATGGCGTCGGCGTGGCTCTCGGCCGTCGGCGGGTTCCTGCCCGGCATCGGCGAACAGGTCGCCAGCGGCGACTACGCCACCGATGTGTCCGCTTTGGACATCAACGCCGCGGGGCTCGGCCTGCTGGTGGAGACGAGCCGCGCGCAGGGGATCAGCACGGCGCTGCCCACTGTGCTGCGGGAATTGTTCGACCGTGCGGTCGCGGCGGGCCACGGCTCGCACGCGATCGCCAGCGTCATCGAGGAGATCCGGTGAAGTACCTGGGGAAGAAGGCCGTCGTCACCGGCGGCACGCACGGCATGGGGCTGGCGGTGGTGCGCGCCCTGCTCGACGGCGGCGCGGAGGTGCTGCTGACCGGCCGGGACGTTTCACCGCTGGAAGGGACGCTGCCGGGCAAGGCGCACCTGCTGTCGTCGGACGCGGCTCGCCTGGCCGACGTCGAGGAACTGGGCGCGGTGGCCGCGGAAACGCTCGGCGAGCTCGACCTGGTGTTCGTCAACGTCGGGTTCTCGACGCTGACGCCGTACGAGGACGCGACGCCCGAGCTCTACGACCGGACGTTCGACGTCAACACCAAGGGCGCGTACTTCACGGCGCGGCGGCTGGCGCCGCTGGTCCGGCCGGGTGGCTCGTTCGTGTTCACGACGTCGGTGGCCGAAGGGGCCGGGATCGCCGGGATGGGCCTGTATTCGGCGGCGAAGGCGGCGGTGCGGTCGTTCGCCCGCACGTACGCGGCCGAACTGGCCCCGCGCGGGATCCGGGTGAACGTGGTCAGCCCCGGCTACACCGACACGCCGACGATGGGCGTCACCGGGGTCCCGGCCGAAGTGCTGGCGGAATTCAAGGCGATCGGCGACGAGATCACGCCGTTGAAGCGCCACGCCACCGCGGAGGAGGTGGCGGCCGCGGTGCTGTTCCTGGCTTTCGAAGCGACGTTCACCACCGGCGCCGACCTCCCCGTGGACGGCGGTCTCGGCCAGCGCCTCACCCTGCCCGCGTGAGGTGCACGCCCAAGCCGGTGCGGCCCGGCGCGCGGTCGGGGCGGAGGACCAGATCGTCGTCGTAGTCGCCGCCGTTCTGCGTCCGGAACGGGATCGGGCCGGTGGTTCCGAGCGTCCGTAGGCGTTCGCGAAGCCGTTCCCGCGCTTCGGCGAACTGGTCGTCCGGCACGCGGTCGGCGCCGTGGACCGCCACCGGCGGCAGCACCGACATCCCGGCGTAGAAGAGCGTCCCGTGGTGCAGCGGGAACAGGACCTCGTCCAGCGCCCCGTTCACCCCGCGCGGTCCCATGGCCGGCTCGCGGGCACCCGCGGTGAGCACCACCATCGCGCGCTTGCCCGCGAGCCGGCCTTCGCCGTAGCGCAGGGTCCGGCCGTCCTCGGCGCGGACGCCGTAACCGAAGCCCTTCACGAAAACGCGGTCGAACCAGCCCTTGAGGATCGCCGGCAGGCCGTACCACCACAGCGGGAACTGCACGACGACCGCGTCCGCCCACACCAGCTTTTCCTGCTCGGCGACGATGTCCGCGCTCAGTTCGCCGCGGGCGTGCGCCCGCGCCGACGTCGCCCCGACGACCAGCCGGTCGTCCCCGGCTTCGGCGCCGAAGTCGGCGGCGTCGACCACCGGATTCCACTTCATCGCGTACAGATCCGACTCCCGGACGCGGTGACCGAGCTCGCGGAGCGTCCGGAGCCCGTCGTCACGGAGGGCCCCGCTCAGCGAGCGCGGCTCGGGATGCGCGAAAACCCACAACACGTTCATGCCTCGATGATCACGCGGCCGCGCGGCTCGATCGAGTGGCCCGATGGCCACCTTGTGCAAGAATCGGGCCATGGCCGAATTCCTCCACCCGCACCGCCACCACGTCGCCGTCCTGGTCCGCCACGGCATGCTCGTGATGGAACTGGGCATCGTCCACCGCCTCTTCGGCCAGGCGCGCTCGGCGGCCGGCGAGCCGCTGTACGAGGTCGTGACCTGCACGCTCGAACCCGGCCCGGTACGCACCGACGCCGACTTCACCATCCCGGTCGACCGCGGCCCCGAGGTGCTGGCCGAGGCTGACACGGTGCTCATCCCCGCGTCCCTGGCCGAGTACGAGCCGCTGGCGCGCGTGCTGACCCCGCCGCTCAAAGCCGCACTCGACCGCATCCCGGCGGACGCGCGCATCGCGTCGATCTGCACCGGCGCGTTCGTGCTCGCCGCGGCCGGGCTGCTCGACGGCCGCCCGGCCACCA
Source organism: Amycolatopsis sp. NPDC051045 (assembly GCF_040682955.1). Lineage (NCBI taxonomy): Bacteria > Bacillati > Actinomycetota > Actinomycetes > Pseudonocardiales > Pseudonocardiaceae > Amycolatopsis > Amycolatopsis sp. NPDC051045. The sequence continues at coordinate 259,719 of NZ_JBFBCC010000001.1, read as the reverse complement.
CCCACTGGCGCTCGGCCGAAGAGCTCCAGGACCGGTTCCCCGAGGTCGACGTCGACCCGTGCGTCCTCTACACCGACGACGGCAACGTGTTGACCTCCGCGGGCGTCGCCGCCGGGATCGACCTGGTCCTGCACATGATCCGCCGCGACCACGGCGCCGCCGTGGCCAACGAAGTCGCCCGCGGCACGGTGGTGTCCCCGCATCGGGAAGGCGGCCAGGCCCAGTTCGTCCGGCGGCCGGTGCCCGAGCCCCGCACGTCGTCGACCAAGGTCGCGCGGGCGTGGGCGCTGGAGAACCTGCACCGGCCGCTGACCCTGCGCGAGCTCGCCGCCCGCGAGGCGATGAGCACGCGCACCTTCACCCGCCGCTTCCGGGAGGAGGTCGGGATCTCGGCCCTGCAATGGCTGACCCAGCAACGGGTCGAGCGCGCCCGCCAGCTGCTCGAGGAGACCGACCTCCCGGTCGACCGCGTCGCCACCGAGGCCGGGTTCGGCACGGCGGCGTCGCTGCGCCAGCACTTCCAGGCGGCGCTCGGGGTGTCACCGAGTGCGTACCGGTCGACGTTCCGCGGGGAACTGGCGGCCCAGGCCGGCTGAAAATCCCGCTAACGTCGGCGGTCATGGACGACTTCTACGTCAGCCAAAGCCGCTTCACCGACCCGGGCCCGCTGGGGGAGTGGCTCGACGCCACCCCGCGTGACATCGCCGCCCTGCGCGAGGCGGCGTCCGAGCTGGTGTTCCACTACTGGGCCTTGGGTGACATCGCCGAGCACGGCTTCCCGCCGGCCCGCCGCGAAGAAATCACCCTGCGGTACGCCGCGGACATGTGGGCGCGCCTGCGCGAGCTCGACCCGGCGCCACCCGGCGGCCCGCGGCCGCCGCTGAGCCGGATCGTCGGCTGCTGCCGCGACTTCACGCTGCTCTTCGTCTCGATGGCGCGCCACCACGGCATCCCGGCCCGCGCCCGCGTCGGTTTCGCGAGCTACCTGATGCCCGGCTGGTACATCGACCACGTCGTCGCCGAAGTCCGCGGCGACGACGGTTGGCAGCTGGTCGAACCCCAGCTGCCGCCCGGCTTCCGCGACCCGGTGGACGACGCGGAGCTCGACCTCCTCGACGTCCCCCGCGACCGGTTCCTGACCGGCCCCGACGCGTGGACCGCGGCCCGCTCGGGTGAGCTCGACCCGGCCCTGCTGGTCGTTTCCCCGGACCTGGACATCCCGTTCCTGCGCGGCCTCCCGTATGCGTGGCACAACCTGGTACTGGACCTCGCCGCCCTCAACAAGCACGAGATGCTCCAGTGGGACACCTGGGGCGCGCTCGACGACTCGGTTTCGCTCGCCCCGGCCACCCTCGCCCGCGCCGACGAGCTGGCCGAGCTGATGGCCGACGCGGACGTCGAGCAGCTGCGGGTCGCGTTCGAGGCCGATGACGTCCGGGTGCCGCCGGTCATCCGCACGGTCACCCCGCCGGGACGGCTCCCGCTCGAGGTAGTGCTTCGCTGACCTCGGCGGCGGTCCGCACGAACCGCGCGATCCGCAGGTCCCGCGCCCCGGCCGGCCAGGCGAGGGCCAGCGAGTACGGCGTCGCGTCGAGCACCGGCCGGTAGACGACGTCGTCCCGCGAACGCAGTTCGGCGACCGACGAGGGCAGCAGCGCGATCGCCTGCCCGAGCGCGACGGTCTCCAGCAGCTGAGCGCTGTCGTGCACCACCGGCCCCGGCGTCACCGGCCCGCCGGTCACGTCCTGCCCGGACCAGTAGGCCCGGTCCGCGGCCGACGAGAGCGGCCAGCACGGCGTCGGCCGCCCGGCGAAGTCGGCACAGGTCAGCGCGGACCGCCCGGCGAGCTCGTGGTCCGACGGCAGCGCGGCCACCCGCGGCTCGCTGAAGAGCACCTCGACGTCCAGGCCGTGGTGGGTGCTGCCCTGGCAGCCGAGCACCGCCACGTCGGCCCGGCCGTCGCGCAGCATCTCCGCCTGTTCGCCGAACCCGCTGACCCGGACGTCGACCGGATCCGGGTGCGCATCGGCGATCCGCCGCAGCAGATCGGTCGCGACGCCCGGTTTCGCGGTGACGACGAGCGCGGGCGTCCGTTGCCCCGCCCGCCGCGTGCGCCGGACCGCCGCGGTGACGGCGTCCAAGGCCTTCGCCGACTCCGCGAACAGGACGGCCCCGGCCGGCGTCAGCGACACGTGCCGGCTGGTGCGTTCGAAGAGCTGGACGCCGAGCCGCCGTTCCAGCAACCGGATCGCGCGGGACAGCGGCGGCTGCGCCATCCCGAGCCGCTCGGCGGCGCGGGAGAAGTTCAGCTCTTCGGCGACCGCGCGGAAGTACCGCAGCTCACGGACCTCGACATCGTCCATACCGGGAGAGTATCGCGGCAGACTCCACAGGTCTTTCCCTTTCTGTTTCGCGCATGGTGGGCTTGGTGTCGATAACTCCACAAAGGACGGACACAGATGACGGAATCGCAGCGCAACAAGGAAGTGGTCATGGCTTTCCTCCGGCTGGCCTTCACCGAGAAGCGCCCGGCTGACGCCTTCGCCGAGTACGTCGGCGACGGCTACGTCCAGCACAACCCCCACGCCCCGGCGAGTGCGGAGGCCTCGGCCCGGTACCTGGCCGGGTTCGTGGCGCGGTTCCCGGACCTGAGCCTGGACGTGCACCGGGTGATCGCCGAGGACGACCTCGTCTGCACGCACAGCCTGCTCCGCCTGACGCCCGGCTCGCGGGGCAGCGCGATCGCGGACGTGATGCGGGTACGCGACGGCCGGATCGCCGAGCACTGGGACGTGGTGCAGGAGGTCCCGGAGACCACGGCGAGCGGCAACCCGATGGTTTAGGTGGGTTGTTCCGGGAGCCGGTTTGAGGTGGCTTGCCGGGGTCGTCGGGACGGATGGCTGCTGGGGTGGGGCCGGATCCGACCTTGGTTGAGCGCCGGGGCGGTTCGGGTGGGCGGGAAGGGTGCGGCTTGTGTCGGCTTGTGGGGTCGTGGGGCGGGTGACTGCCGCGGCGAGCACTGGCGCGGGGCCGGATCCCACCCCGGCCGAGCGCCGGGGCGGTCGCGCGGGCGGGAAGGGTGCGGCTTGAGTCGGCTTGCCGGGTCGTGGGGGAGGCGGGTCGGACCCCACGGCCGAGCGGAGCCGCAGGCCCCAGCCGCCGGGACATCAAGCCCGGGACATCAAGCCCGGGACATCAAGCCCGGGACATCAAGCCCGGGACATCAAGCCCGGGACATCAAGCCCGGGACATCAAGCCCGGGACGTCACGCCTGGGCGACCACGCCGGGCTCGGCCGGCGACGATCCGGTGTCCGCCGGTGCGATGCCGTGGAGGGCGGCGTGGACCACCGCGTCCACCGTCGGCGGGTCGAGCGGGCCCGTGTGCGGGAAGACCGCCGCCATCACCGAGGCGTGGCAGTAGCCGACCAGCAGGACCGCCGTCGCGTCCACTTCGGACTCCGGGCGCAGCCGGCCCAGTGCGCGTTCCTGCTCGAGGTAGGCCACCAGCCGCTCGCGCCAGTAGCCGGACCGCTCGTTGATCTCCGCGAACCGCTGCAGCACCTTCGGCTGCCCGACCAGGCCGGTGAACGCCGGCACGAGCACCTTGTGCAGGGCCAGCCCGAACTCCAGGTGGCGGCGCAAGTTCCCCTCGAGAGTGCCTTCGCCGGCCACCGGCAGCTCGCCCAGCTCAGCCTCCGTCGTGCGCACGTGCTCCAGCAGGGCGCGGGCCACCAGCTCCTCCTTGTCGGAGAAGTGGTTGTAGAGCACGCCGTCGGCGACGCCCGCCATGCGCGCGATCTCGCGCACGGTCATCCCGGTCGTGCCGTGGGTGGCGATCATCTTCCGCGCGGTCTCGACCAGCAGGTCGTGCAGCGACTGCCCGTCCCGCTGGGCGGCGGCTCTCCTCGGTGACATCACCACCATCGTACGGGCGCCTTCGTCACGGCCTCCTTCCCGTGACCAGCCACGCCGCGCCGCGCAGGCGGACCGCGTCCGAACCCGCGAACGGCTCCAGCGCCGCCGCGAGGGCTTCGGTCGCCTTGGCCGCCGTTGCGCTGTCGACCAGGCTCAGGTGGTGGCGGACCGGCCCCCAGCCGGCGATGAACCGCGCCGCGTCGGGCACGTCGCGGCCCCAGACCTGGTCGGCTTCGACGTGGGTGCACGCCACGTCTTCGAAGCCGGCTTCGGTCAGCACCGCCCGGGTCCGGTCCGGGTCCGCGAACGACGTCGGGCCGCTGCCGTCCGGCCCGGTCGGCTGGGGCAGGTAGGCCGCCATCGCGCCGAACACCCGGCCGAGATCGGTGCCGGAGAGGGCCGTCATGCAGAGGAACGCGAGCCGCCCGCCCGGGCGCAGGGCACGCCGGACGTTGGCGAACGCGGCCACCGGGTCGGCGAAGAACATCACCCCGAACCGGCTGATCGCCAGGTCGAACCCGCCTTCGGCGAACGGGTGGACCTGGACGTCACCCTGCTCGAACGCCACGTTCGGCACCTCGGCCGCCCGCGCCCGCGCGGTCGCGAGCATCGGCCCGGACAGGTCGACGCCGATCGCGGACCGGGCGCGAGCCGCGGCGAGCCGCGTCAGCTGGCCGTTGCCGCAGCCGATGTCGAGCACCCGATCCTCCGCGTCCACCCGATCGAGCAGACAGCCGTTGAAGCCGCTGTTCACGGCGTCGTAGCGGTCGGCGTGTGCCGCCCAGTGTTCGCCCTCGTAGCCGTTCCACGCCTCTGCCTGCGCGGTGTTGACGATGCCGGTCATGCCCGTCCCCTCCGTTATGAACGCACGTTCATGAACACGTGTTCATGGTGCCGCGGCCGGTGGTGGCTGTCAAGGTGTCGGCCACCCGCCGCCGGATATCAGCCAGGTGGCCGATCTTCCGGCCGTGCGGTCGCGGCAGACTTCACCCCCAGCAAGGAACCGCAGCTGGCCAGCTAAAAGGAGCCCACCATGGCCGACGTCATCGCCAACATGTCCATGTCCCTCGACGGCTTCGTGGCCGACCCGGAAGACCGCGTCGATCACCTGTTCGGGTGGTACGGCAACGGCGACGTCGAGGTCCCCACCGCCGTCGACTGGGCCACCTTCAAGACCTCCGAAGCCAGCGCGAAGATGCTGCGCGCCGCGATGGACAACCTCGGCGCGCTGATCACCGGCCGTCGCCTGTTCAACCTGACCCAGGGCTGGGGTGGCACGCACCCGATGGGCGTCCCGGTCTTCGTCGTCACCCACGAAGAGCCCGCGGACTGGCCGCATCCGGACGCGCCGTTCACCTTCGTCACCGACGGCCTCGCCAGCGCCGTCGAGCAGGCGAAGAAGACCGCCGGCGACAAGATCGTCGCGGTGGCCAGCACGACGATCGCCCAGCAGTGCCTGAACCTCGGCCTGCTCGACGGCGTCCAGGTCGACCTCGTCCCCGTGCTGCTCGGGTCCGGTGTCCGCCTCTTCGACCACCTCGACGCCACCACCAAGCTGACCGGCCCGGAGGTCGTCGAGGGCACCGGCGTGACGCACCTGTTGTACCGGATCAAGCGCTGAGGAGCGTGACGTGCAGCGCGGCGAGGCGGCCGGGATCGGCGATCACCTCGTACGCCGCCACCCGCTCGCCTTCGACCGTCACGGCCAGGGCGAGCGCCAGCCGTCCGCGGGGCGCGACGACCACGCCGACCGCGCCGTCGACCAGGGCCGCTTCGGCGAACCGGGCGCGTTTCCCGAACACCTGGGTCTCCTCGGCCACCGCGCGGGCCCCGCGCGTCTCGAGCGCCGCACCCACCGGGAGCGCGGCGGCGTCGGCACGGCGGACGACGTCCGGGGCCAGCACGTCGAGCAGCGCGGTGAGGTCGCCGCCGCGCGCCGCGGCCAGGAATGTGTCGACCACCCGGCGGTGCCGGGCCAGGTCGGCCGGGGGTAGCGGGGAGGTGCCGCGGATCCGCTGCCGGGCGCGGCTCGCCAGCTTCTTCGCCGCCACCGGCGTGCGGTCCAGCACCGGGGCGATCCGGTCGAACGGCATCGCGAACAGGTCGTGCAGCACGAACGCGATCCGCTCGGCCGGGCCGAGCGCGTCCAGCACGACGAGCAGGGCGCGGCCCACCGAGTCGGCGAGCGCTGCTTCGTCCGCCGGATCGGCGTCGTCCACCGGCTCCGGGAACACCTCGAGCGCCTCCTCGCGGCGGGCTTTCCGCGAGCGCAGCACATCGAGGCAGACGCGGGAGACGACCGTCGTCAGCCAGGCCGCCAGGTTGTCGACGGAGTCGACCCGGTACAGCCGCAACCAGGCCTCCTGCACGGCGTCGTCCGCTTCGGCCGCCGAGCCGAGCATCCGGTAGGCCAGCCCGCGCAGCCTGCCGCGTTCGGCCTCGAACTCCGCCGCCAGGTTCGCCATCGGTCACCTTTCGCTCGTGTCCACCGTCGCCTTCTCGACGTATCCCCACGCCCGGAGGTGACCGGATGATCCGGGCCGCCGGTTACGTCGAGCAAGCGGCCGCGATGGCGGCGGTGTCCCAGTAGAACGGGCGGACTTCGGTGATGCGGCCACCGGCCACGGTGATCGTCTGGAGGATCGGGAACTCGAGCTCGCGGCCGGTGGCGCGGGCGCGGGCCCGCACGTTCGTCAGCACGACGAGCGGGGACGTCGTGGCGAGGAACGTCTGCTCCCCGAAGTCGAAGGCGGCCCACGTGCGGCTCATCGCCGCGAAGAACCGCCGCAGGCCGTCGTGGCCACGCCAGACACCGCCGTACGGCAGTCCTCCGGCTTGGTGCAGCACGAAGTCCGGGGCGAAGAACTGCTGCAGCGGCGTGAAGTCGCCGGTGGCGAAGTATTCGGCTTCGGCGGCGTACATGCCTTCGAGAACGGAGACGCTCATGACGATCACGGTGGCGTGCCGGCGGGCACGCCACCGGCGGAAACCGGACGTCGCGCTAGTCCTCCGGGCACCACACCGCCAGCTCGCTCCCGCCGGGCTCGCGGAAGTGGAAGCGGCGCCCGCCGGGGAAGGCGAACGGTTCCTTCGTCACCACGCCGCCCGCTGCCTCCACCGCCTTCCGGGCCGTCGCCAGGTCGTCCGTGCGGATCGTGAGCAGGGGCGCGCGTGGCTGTTCGGCCGGGTCCGACTGGAACCCCAAGGTGAGCCCGGCGGCCCGGACGTCGGTGTAGTCCGGGCCGTACGGCGTCACCGTCCAGCCGAACGCGCGCTCGAAGAACTGCCCGGACGCCGCGGCAGAGGTGGACGGGAACTCGGCGAAGTCGACTTCGTACATGCTCGGTGACGCTAGCGGCGACCACCGACAAAACCGCGCGAGCGGGCCGTGGCCAGCCCGCCGAGGACGAGGGCGACCAGTCCGATCACCAGGGCCGCGTAGCCGCCGACGATCCCGTAGCCGGTGCCGGGACCGCCCTTGGCGGCGGCCACGACCCACCCGCCGATGATCGCGGCGGCCAGCCCACCGGCCAGTGCCACGACGGCTCCCCGGCCGCGGGCCAGGGCCAGCCCGCCCGCGACCACCCCCACCAGCCCCAGCAGCGCGGCGATCAGGGACCAGAGCCGTCCCGGCGTCAGGTCGTAGGAACTGACGGCGGCGAGGACGTGGACGTCCATGAGGTGCTCCTTCTTTTCGGATCGGACGCCGGAGAGCATGGCCGCCGAACCCCGAGCCCGTCGTCGTGCGGGAGTCGGCACTTCGCGCTGCCACGCACGGAGCAGGAACCGGGGGACTACCGCGGCCGCAGTAGCCCGGAAATCCTCTGCGCGCGGGATTTCCCCGCGTGAACGCCCGGTTAGGGTGCGGAGATGAGCCGGGCACGGATCGTGGACGGGGTGATCGCCGTCGGAGTGGCGGCGGCCCTGCTGATCGCCGGGCTGTCCGCACGGCGTCAGCCCACCGACCTCGACGCGCTGGGGTACGCGGCGCTGGTGGCCGGCGGGCTGGCACTGGCCACGCGCCGCCGGGCGCCGGTCGCCGTGCTGGCGGAGACCGCGGTGTGCGCGCTGGCGTACCAGGCCGCCGGCTTCGAAGTACCCGTCGTCGCTTACCTCTTCGCCGTGTACGCCGCCGTCCGGGCGGGGCACCGGATCGCCGCGGTGGTGGCTTCGGTCCTGATGCTGGTCGCGGTCCCGCTCACGCTCCTGGCTTCGGGCCTGCACAACACCGGTGAAGCGTTCACGCAGTCGCGGGACGTCCTCCAGCTGGCGTGGCTGATCGCCGCCGGAGCGGCCGGAGAGGCGCTGCGCCAGGCAGAGCGCCGGGCCGACGAGGCCGAGCGCACCCGCGAGGAAACCGCGCGGCGGCGCGCCGACGAGGAGCGGCTGCACATCGCGCGGGAGCTGCACGATTCGCTCACGCACCAGATTTCGGTCATCAAGGTGCAGGCCGAAGCCGCCGTCCACCTGGCCCGCAAGCGGGGCGAGGACGTGCCTGCCGCCCTGCTGGCGATCCGGGACGCCGGCCGGGAGGCGGCCCGGGAACTGCGCGCGACCCTGGAGGCGCTGCGCGACGACGACAAGGACCCGCCGCACGGGCTCGACGACGTCCCGGACCTCGTGCGCCGGGCCCGGACCGCCGGTCTCGACGCGCAGCTGACGGTCGAGGGCCGGCGCGACGCCGTGCCGGCCGCGGTCGACCGGACCGCCTACCGGATCGTCCAGGAGTCGCTGACCAACATCGCCCGGCACGCCGCCGCGGCCACCGCGTCGGTCCGGATCGACCACCGGCCCGGTGCGCTGGTCATCCGCGTCGACGACGACGGCAGGGCCACAGTGGACACCGCGCCGGAGCCGGGTGTCGGCCTGCTGGGCATGCGCGAACGCGTCGCCGCTCTCGGCGGCCGCCTCGAAGCCGCGCCCCGCCGCGAGGGCGGCTTCCGCGTCCAGGCCGAATTGCCCGTGGACCCGGCGTGATCCGCGTCCTGCTGGCGGACGACCAGCCGCTCATCCGCAGCGGGTTCCGCGCGCTCCTCGACGTCGAGGACGGCATCGAGGTGGTCGCCGAGGCCGCGGACGGCGGCGAGGCCGTCGAGCTGGCGCTGGAGCACCTGCCGGACATCGCGCTCGTCGACGTGCAGATGCCCGGCGTCGACGGCATCGAGGCGACGCGGCGCATCGCCGCGGACCCGGCGCTGGCCGCGGTGCACGTCGTCATCCTGACCAACTACGGCTTCGACGAATACGTCTTCGACGCGCTGCGCGCCGGCGCGGCGGGATTCCTGGTCAAGGACATCCAGCCGGAGGACTTCCTGCACGCCGTGCGGGTGGCCGCGCGGGGTGACGCGCTGCTGGCCCCGTCGATCACCCGCAAGCTGATCGACCGGTTCGTCACCCAGCCGCTCACCCCCGGCGCGGGGCTGGCGGAGCTGACCAACCGCGAGCGGGAGGCCGTCGCCTTGGTCGCGCGGGGCCTGTCCAACGCCGAGATCGCCGCGCGGATGGTGATCAGCCCGCTGACGGCCAAGACGCACGTCAACCGCGCGATGATGAAGCTGCACGCCCGGGACCGCGCCCAGCTCGTGGTGTTCGCCTACGAATCGGGCCTGGTGGGAGGTTGACGTGACCGGGACGGTGCGCCGTCAGGCGGGTCGGCCCGCGCCCACGTAGTCGTCGCCGTTCGAGTGGTACGTGTGGATCTGGATCGCCTGGCCCTGGGTCGGGGCGTTGATCATCAGGCCGTTGCCGAGGTACAGCCCGACGTGGTGGATGCGTGTCGCCGGGCTGCCGTAGAACACCAGGTCGCCCAGGCGCGGTTCCTGCGTCGGCGGGACCGGCGGGAGCGCGCGGAACTGGCTGTCCGCCGTCCGCGGCAGGGCGACGCCCGCGCTGTCGTACGACGCCTTCGTCAGGCCCGAGCAGTCGAAGCCCGCCGCACCCGCGTCCGGGCCGTTGCCGCCCCAGACGTACGGGAGGCCGAGCTGGCCGAGCGCGAACCGGGCCGCCCGCACGCGCGCCGAACCGGCCGACGCCGGGTCGAGCGAGAGCGTTGCGTACAGCTGCGCCATGCCGAGCACGCGCTGGCGGAACAGCTCGGTCTCGTTGCCCGGGTGGTACGCCGCGATCGCCTTCCACCAGCCGGGGCCGGCGCCGAGGTCGGTGCCGCCCGCGCACAGTGCCCGGCCGGCCGCGATCGATGCGTCGGTGCCGTACTTCTTGGTTTGCGCCGCCGACAGCCCGAGGAGGTTCCCGCCGGCGCGGCCGTGGTTCGACGCCGCCGCGCCGACGCCGGCCAGGGTGACCCACGACAGGTGGCATGACGGGTCTTCGCTCCGCAGCGCCAGCTCACCGTTCGCGTAGCCGATCAGCGCGTCCGCGGGGATGTCGAGGGGCCCGGCCAGCTGGTCGGCCCACTGCTGCAACGGGCTCTTGCCGCCCTGGCCGGACGCGCCTTGGCCCGGTTCCTGCGCCTTCACCGGTGCGCTGACTTCGAGGACCGACGGGCCCGACACCGCGTCCCGCACCACCGGCAGCTGAGCCGGGGCGGGCACGGGTTCCGGTGCCCGGTCGGCCAGCAGCCAGCCCGCCGTGACCAGACCCGCGACGAGCGGCAGCGCGACCAGGCCGCGCAGCGCCGCGCCGCGGGCCCAGGAGGTCGGCTTGGTAGTCACAGGTTCCAACTTAGAAGAGCACACCCCTTGGTGAACGACCGAGTAGCTTGCACGATAGGGGGACTCCCATATGGTGGGCACATGTCTGAGATCGACGCCTCCCGGCTCGCTGCGGCGCTCAAGGATCGGTACGCGAAGATCGACGTCGTCGAGCGCACCGGCTCCACCAACGCTGACCTGCGGAAAGCCCTTGAAGACGGGGCTCCGGACCGGACCGTGCTGCTGGCCGAGGAGCAGACCGCCGGCGTGGGGCGCCGCGCCCGGTCGTGGAGTTCGCCGAAGGGCGGCCTGTACCTCAGCGTGGCGCTGCGGCCGGGCGTCCCGTTCTCGGCGCTGAGCTCGCTGTCCATTGTCGCCGGGCTCGCCGTCTGGGCGGCCGTGTTCGGGGCCGGCGTCCGCGCCACGCTCAAGTGGCCCAACGACGTCCTCGTCAACGGCGCCAAGTGCGCCGGCATCCTCGCCGAGGCCGTGGCGGGGGCCGACCCGTCGATCGTGCTCGGCATCGGCCTCAACGTCCTGCCGCTCGGCGACGTCCAGCCGGGTCCGGGCGGGCTGCCCGCGACGTCACTGGCCGAGCAGGGCGCCCTGAACACCGACCGCACCGACATCGCCGTCGCACTCCTCAGGGAGCTCGACGAGTTCGAACGGCAATGGCGCCTGGCCGGCGGCGACCTCACCAAGGCCGGGATGCTCGGCGCCTACTGCGCCCAGTGCGCGACCCTCGGCCAGGACGTCGAGGTCCAGCTGCCGGACGGCACCACGTTGACCGGCCGCGCGGCCGACATCGACGCCGCCGGCCAGCTGCAGGTCGACGTGCCGGGCGGGCGGCGGCACACCGTCTTCGCGGGTGACGTGGTCCACGTGCGCCCGGCCTGATTCTTCGGGGCGTTGCGCCCACTGCCCCCTCGCCTCGCCGGTACGGTGGGACGACACCGCCGCACCGACCTTGGGAGCGTCCGCCGTGGCTTATCCGGACGAGTTGCTCAGCGAGCAAGAGCACGTCGTGGTGCACAGTCACCCGCACATCAAGATACTGATCTTCCCGACGCTCGCACTGCTGGTTGCCCTGGGCGCGGGCACCTGGGGCGTGGTCATGACCAAGGACGCTTCGTCGCCGTGGAACTCGATCGGGCTGATCGCCATCGGGGTCGTCGTGCTGGTGCTGGTGGTGTGGCTGTTCCTGGCACCGTTCGTCCGCTGGCGCACCACCCACTTCATCGTGACGACCGACCGCCTGATCGCCCGCGAGGGCGTGCTCAAGCGCACCGGCATCGACATCCCGATGGGCCGGATCAACAGCGTCCAGTTCGAGCACGGCCTGCTGGACCGGGTCTTCGGCTGCGGCACGCTGATCATCGAGTCGGCCTCCGACGAGCCGCTGCGGTTCGAGGACATCCCGCACGTGGAGAAGGTGCACACGGTGATCTACCGCGAGGTCAACGACAACCCGTACGACGACTACCGGCCGGGCGCCCCGCAGCAGCACCAGCAGCCTCAACAGCCCCAGCGCACCGAGCCGCTGCCGCCCCAGGGCGGCGGGCACCCGCCCCGCGGCGAACGACGCCGCTGATGGGCACGCGCGCACTGGGCCTGCCCGAACGGGTCCCCGCGGTGGGTGAACTTCCGGACCGGGTCACGATCTGGGAGGTCGGCCCGCGTGACGGGCTGCAGAACGAGCAGGCGATCGTCCCGGTCGAGGTCAAGCTGGAGTTCCTCGACCGGCTCGCGGGCGCCGGGTTGACGACGCTGGAGGCGACCAGCTTCGTCCACCCGAAGTGGGTGCCGCAGCTGGCCGACGCCGAGCAGCTGCTGGCCCGGCTCGACCGCCGCGAAGGCGTCCGGTACCCGGTGCTGGTGCCGAACGAGAAGGGCCTGAACCGGGCCCTCGAAGCGGGGGTCGAGCACATCGCGATCTTCGCCAGCGCGACGGAGACGTTCGCGCGCAAGAACCTCAACTCGTCGCTGGACGAGCAGTTCGCGATGTTCGAGCCGGTGGTCACGCGGGCCCGGGAGGCGGGCCTCGACGTGCGCGGGTACCTCTCGATGTGCTTCGGCGACCCCTGGGAAGGGGCCGTGCCGGCGAAGCAGGTCGCCGCCGCCGGCCGCCGCCTGCTGGACATGGGGTGCTCGCAGCTGTCGCTGGGCGACACCATCGGCGTCGCGACGGCCGGGCAGGTCGAAGCGCTCATCGGGCTGTTCGGCGATGTCGGTACTTTGGCCGTGCACTTCCACGACACCTACGGTCAGGCTCTGGCGAACACCTTGGCGGCGCTCCGATGTGGAGTGTCGACTGTGGACTCTTCGGCGGGCGGGCTCGGCGGCTGCCCGTACGCCGAATCGGCCACGGGGAACCTGGCGACCGAGGACCTGGTGTGGATGCTCGACGGGCTCGGCGTCGCTCACGGCGTCGACCTGGACGCGCTGGTGGGGGCCAGCGCCTGGATGGCGGGACAGCTCGGCCGCCCGAGCCCGTCCCGCGTGGTCGCCGCGCTGAACTGACCTCGTTGCACCGCCGGGGGCGGGGTGCGGTATCAAGGGGGACCGGCAGCGCCGCGGCCGCGTCGAACAGCGTGTGCCCCAGGGCACCGACCGAGCCGGAGGATGGGTGTGACCGAGCCTTCCGAGGCGGGCTCCGAACCGGTCGAGGCCGACCTCGACACCGGACCGGTACAGCTGCCCGGGTACGGCCTGACGGATTCGGGCGCCTTCGAAGAGGCGCCGACCCCGCCCTCGGGCAGCCCCGCGGCGTGGCCGCACGCGGTGTCGCCGCTGTTGCCGCCGTTCCCGCTGCCCCCGGCCCCGCCGGCACCTCCGGTCACACCGGCACCCCTGGTCACGCCGGCACCGGCCGGGCCGCCTCCACCGGTGGCCGGTCCGCCGCCGAACCCGGGTTCGCCCGTGCCGCTGCCGCCGCTCGGCTCGCCGCGCACCGAACGGGAGAGCATCGTCGCGCTGTTCCTGGTGCACATGTTCCCGATCGGGCACCTGCCGGTGGCGATGGACAAGCCGGCGCGCCAGCTGCCGCTGCCCGAGGACCCGGACGGCTTCGGCCCCAACGACCACCCGGACGCCCGGCTGATCTTCGACGACCAGGCGCTGACCAACGTCACCGCGGGCTTCCGCCGCTCGCCGACCGCGCCGTCGCGGCCGGTGCCGCGGCACCTGACCGAGGGGTACGTGCCGTACGCGCGGGCGACGCAGGCGGTGTGGATCCGCCGGTTCGTCGTCGGGCACAGCGAGCTCGGGCCCGAGTACGCGTGGCCGCCGGGCGAGGAGTTCCCCGAAGGCAGCCTGGACCACCCCGAGCCGGTGATGGTCCCGGCCGACACGGTCCTCGACCGCTTCGGCCCCGCGCACGGACGGGTGTTCTTCGCCGACGGCACGCCGTTCGCGGAACGCTCGCTGCCGCCCGGGATGCTGGACGCCGAATACCGGCGGTACGTCGTGGTGCGCGCGGTGCCGATGTGGCGGTCGGAGACCGCGAACTGGTTCGGTCAGGTCGGCGGCGGTACCCGGTACCGTGCCCTGCTGGCGGCCGACGAACTCGTCACGCTCGGCTACCTCGCCGAGGCCAAGGGGGAAGAGGACTGATGAACACCCAGTCGATCCAGCGGTGGCTCGGCGTGCTGGGCGTGCCGCCGGAGGTCGTCTCGCTCGGCGCCGAGGTGGACAACGCCTGGTGCCTGATGCAGGGCGAGGACGAGGCGTGGGAGGTGTTCTGGCGCGAGCAGGGCAACCGCTACGACTGGGCGCGGTTCACCAGCGAACAGGTGGCGTGCCACTACCTCTTCGGCCGGCTGGCCTGGGCGCAGGTCGCCCGCGGCGCCGTCGGCCTGCTGCCCGGTTCCTGAAAGCGGCCCATCCCGTCAGCGCTTGAGGATCGCCAGCGCTTCGTCGTGCAGCCGGCCGTTCGTCGACAACGCGCTGCCGTTGTCGTACCGCCCGACGCCGTCGAGATCGCTGAACCGGCCCCCCGCCTCGGTGACGATCACCTGCGCGGCCGCGACGTCCCACGGGTTGACGATGCACTCCGCCGCGACGTCCAAGGCGCCTTCGGCCACCAGCACGTGGTGCCAGAAGTCGCCGAACGCGCGGGTCTCCCAGCACGCGTCCACCAGGCCCAGGTACTTCTCGCGCGAGTGGTACTCGGTCCACGAGTTGAGGTCCGTTGTGGACAGATAGGCGTCCGAAAGGGACGAAACCTTCGAAACCGACAACTGCCGGGTCCCGGCGGCGTCCGAAGAGAACGCTCCGGAACCCGAAGCCGCCCACCAGCGGCGGCCCAGCAGGGGTGCGCTGATCATGCCGACCACCGGGTCGCCGTCCGAAACCAACGCGATCAGGGTCGCCCAAACGGGTACTCCGCGGAGGAAGTTCTTGGTCCCGTCGATCGGGTCGAGCACCCACGCGCGGCCCGTGGCGGCCGAGCCGCCGCGCTCTTCGCCCAGTACCGCGTCGTCCGGGCGCTCGGCCGCCAGCAGCGACCGGATCGCGTCCTCGACCGCGGTGTCGGCGTCGGTCACCGGGGTGCGGTCGGGCTTGCGCGCCACCGCCAGGTCCAGGGCGCGGAACCGCGCCGTCGTGATCGCGTCGGCGGCGTCGGCCAGCCGGCCGGCGAGAGCCAGATCATCTTCGTAGCCAGGCACGGTCACGATGGTTTCACGCCCGCTCGCCGTAGAGTTGGCCAGGTGAGCCTGGTCCTACTCGCCGAAGACGATCCGGCTATCGCCGAACCGCTCTCCCGCGCCCTCGAACGTGAGGGATACGAGATCCACGTCGTCACCGACGGCCCTTCGGTGCTCGACGCCACCGCCGCCCAGCGCGTCGACCTGCTCGTGCTGGACCTCGGCCTGCCCGGGATGGACGGCCTCGAGGTCTGCCGTCGCCTGCGCGCCAACGGCACCGAGCTGCCCGTCCTGATGCTCACCGCCCGCACCGACGAGGTCGACTTCGTCGTCGGCCTGGACGCGGGCGCCGACGACTACGTGGCCAAGCCGTTCCGGCTCGCCGAGCTGCTGGCCCGGATCCGTGCCCTGCTGCGCCGCCGGGTGCCCGAGGTCCTGGAGGCCGGCGGGGTGCGGATGGACCTGGGCGCCCGGCTGGTCACCGTGGACAACCACGAGGTCCAGCTGGCGAACAAGGAGTTCGAGCTGCTGCGCGTGCTGATGACCCGCGCCGGGCAGGTCGTCAGCCGTGACGAGATCCTCGCCGAGGTCTGGAACGACCTCGAGTCGAAGACGTCCAAGACGCTCGACATGCACATGTCGTGGCTGCGCCGGAAGCTCGCCATCGCCGCCGACGAGGCCGCCGGCCGGACCAGCAAGACCCACGACGGCGAACGGCGGATCGCGACCGTCCGCGGCGTCGGCTTCCGCTTCAACAGCGAATAAGCCGTGCGCCGCCGCATCCTGCTGGCCATCCTGCTGGCCGTCGCCGTCACCGCGGCGGTCCTCGGCATTCCGCTGGGCATCGTGGCGAGCTGGCAGATCGAGTCGAGCTACCGCGAGACGCTCGCCGAGAACGCCCGCGCGGCGGCGGCGATCCTCGACACCGAGATCGCCAACGGCCAGGAGATCGACCTCGACCAGGTGCGCGCGGCGGTCCCGGCGAACGGGCTGCTCACCGTCCGGGCCAGCGGCCAGACCGAGAAGCGCTACGGCAGCAGCCCGGGCGCCGACACCGTCACCGAGACGGCCGACCTGGCCCGCGACGGCAAGGTGGAGATCGCCGTCCCGGCCGGTCCGATGCACGAACGGCAGACGACGGTGACGCTGGTCGTCGTGCTGCTGGTGCTGCTGTCGGTGGGCACCGGCGCGGTCGTGGCGATCGCGACGGCGCGGCGGCTGGCGAAGCCGCTGCGGCACGTCGCCGAACGCGCGGCCCGCCTCGGCGGCGGCGACTTCCGGCCCGACCCGAGCCGCTACGGCGTCGGCGAGCTCGACATGGTCGCCGAAGCGCTGGACGCGTCCGGCACCGCGCTGGCCCAGCTCGTGCAGCGGGAACGCCAGCTCGTCGGGGACGTCTCGCACCAGCTGCGCAGCCGGCTGACGGCGTTGCAGCTGCGGCTGGAACCACTCACGGTGCACCCGGACGACGAGGTGGCCGACGAGTCGAAAGCCGCCCAGGAGCAGGCCGACCGGCTCGCCGAGGCGCTCGACGAGCTGCTGGCGGCGGCCCGCGCGGCGCGCGAGGTCGGCGCGGAACCGGTGGACCTGCCGACGCAGCTGCCGGAAATGGCGCAGGAGTGGCGCTCGCTGCTCCGCTCGGAGGGCCGCAACCTGCGAACGCGCGTGGCCGACGGGCTGATGGCGCGGGCCACCCCGGGCCGGCTGCGCGAGGTGATCGGGGTGCTGCTGGACAACGCGCTGCGCCACGGCTCGGGCACGGTGACTCTGATCGGCCGCCGCGGCGACGCCGAGGGCACGGTGGTGATCGAGGTCAGCGACACGGGCCCCGGCGTGCCCGACGAGCTCGCCCCGCACATCTTCGAGCGCGGCTTCTCCGGCGGCGGCTCGACGGGCGTCGGCCTGGCGCTGGCCCGGGCCCTGGTCGAGGCCGACGGCGGCCGCCTGGAGCTGTCGAACCGGCGACCGGCGGTGTTCAGCCTGTTCCTCAAGGTGCCGCGGCCGAGCGACGTCCCCGAGGTGCGCTGGCCGGCCGAGCGCGTCCCGCGTTAGGCGCGGCGGCGAAGGTTCAGCGACCGCTCGTCGGCGATCTCCGGAAGGGCGTGCGTCAGGACCGGCCGAGCCCGGCGTTCCTCGCCCGGACGATCGCCTCGGCCCGGTCGGCGACGTGGAGCTTGGCGAAGACGTTCGAGATGTGGTTGCGCACGGTCTTGGGGCTCAGGCAGCGCATGTTCGCGATGACGCCGTTGCTGTGCCCGGCCGCGATCAGCGCCAGCACCTCGCGCTCGCGCCCGGTCAGCTCCGGGAACACCGGCTCGCCGGCCGGCGGCTGGTTGAAGAAGGCGAGCACGCGGTTCGCGATGTCCGGGCCGAAGATGGCCTCCCGCCGGGCGACCGCCCGGACGGCGCGGATGATCTCGTCCGGCTCGGCGTCCTTGAGCAGGTAGCCCCGGGCACCGCGCGCATCGCCGCGAAGACCGACTCGCTTTCGTCGGCCATCGTCAGCATCAGCACGCCGGTGCCCGGGTTCGCGGCCACGATGTGCCGGGTCGCCTGGATCCCGGACAGGTCGGGCAGGTGCAGGTCCATCACCACGACGTCCGGGCGCAGCGCGTCGGCGGCTTCGACCGCTTCGGCGCCGCTCACGGCTTCGCCGGCGACCTCGATCCCGGGTTCGGCGGCCGGCAGCGTGCCGACGCCGATCCGGAACAGGGGATGGTCGTCCACGACGAGGACGCGCAGGTCGCTCATCCGCCTCACCGCCCCATCGTCACTCCTGGTGATGGTACGCGGACGCGTTCTCCCGCGCCCAGGTCGCGAAGGTCAGCGGCGGCCGGCCGAGCAGCCGCTCGACGGTGTCGAAGACGACGTGCTCGTGCGGGGCGGACTCGCGTTTGAGGGCGAAGAAGCCGTCGACGGCCTTCGCGGGCCAGCCGTACCCCCGGATCATGCGGTCCCTCGCAGCGCTTTCGGTTTCTTCGACGTACTTCAGCGGACGGCCGATCGCTTCGGACAGGATGGCGACCTGCTGCCCGGCGGTGAGGGCTTCGCCGCCGGTGAGTTCGTAGGTCGCGCCTTCGTGCCCGGACGTCGTCAGCGCGAGTGTCGCGACGGCGGCGATGTCCCGCACGTGGACCAAAGCGGACGGCGGATCGGTTTCGGGCACGTACACGGCGTTTTCTTCGCGGATCGAGCCCAGCCACGCGAACCGGTTGTCCATGAAGGCGCCGGGCCGCAGGATCGTCCACGCCGGTCCGGCTTCGCGGACCGCCTGCTCGGCTTCGGCGTGCGTGAGGGTGATCGGATCCTTCTGTCCGAAGTGGACACCGGTGGTGGACAGCTTGACGAGGTGGGTGACGCCGGTCTGGGCGGCGGCTCGGGCGACGGCCGCTTCGCGGTCGGCGCTGTGGCCCTGGGTCAGCACGAACACGCGGTCCGCGCCGTCCAGCAGGGCGGGCAGGTCCGAGGTGCCGAGGTCGCCGCGGACGACTTCGGCACGCGGGTCGAGCCGGGCCTTGGCCGGGTCGCGGGTCAGGGCACGGACGGTGGCACCCGCGTCGAGCAGGGCGGGGACGAGGTGGCGGCCGACCTTGCCGGTGGCGCCGAGGACGAAGATCATCGTGGTCTCCTATCGGGAAAGCGGGACGTGGGGGAGCGCGAACGCCGTGACGAGGCCGAGCGCGAGCACGGGGAGCAGCGCGAGGAACACGCCGTGGGTACCGGCGTGGTAGGCGAAGCCGAGCGCGACCGGGCCGAGGGCCGAGCCGAGCGCGCGGGCGAGGTTGACGCCGGCGGCGACCGCGCCGCGGTCCGCCGGCGGCGCGGTGTTCTGCGTGGCCATGGCCAGCACCTGCAGGTTCAGCCCGGCGGCGACGCCGAAGACGACCAGGCAGCCGAGGACGGACGGCAGGTCGTCCAGGGTGAGCAGGCCGAGCACCGCGAGCAGGCCGAGCGCCATGCTCAGCCGCGGTGCCCAGCGGTAGGTGCCGGTGCGGGCGATGATTCTGCTCGCGACGGCCGAAGAGACCGCAACGGCGATCGTCATCGGAAGCAGCCGCAGCCCGCCTTCGGCCGGACCGGCGTCGGCCTGCAGGAGAACCGCGATGTAGTTGAGCGAGCCGAGGAAGGCGAACCCGGCGAGCACGCTGAGCAGCACGGACACGGTGAACGTCCGATCGCGGAACAACCGCAGGGGCAGCACCGGCGCCTCGGCTCGCCGTTCGACGAACACGAAGGCCAGTGCCGTGGCCGCGCCGAGGGCGATCGACCACGGTGTGAGCAGGGTGAACCCGGTGATCGCCGTGCCCAGCAGGACGACGCCGGCGAAGTCGAACGGCGCTTCGCGGCGTCGTTTCGGCAGGTCGAGAGCGCCGAGCAGAGCCACGGCGACCAACCCGAGCGGCAGGTTGACCAGGAAGATCGACCGCCATCCGGCGAGCCCGGTGAGCAGCCCGCCGACGACCGGACCCGCGAGTGAAGCGACGGCGAAGCAGATCGAGAACCAGCCGAAGTACTTCGCGCCTTCGCGAGGCGTGAACATTTCGCCGAGCGAAGCGCCGACGGAGACGAAGAGGCCACCGGAACCGGCGCCCTGCAGCACCCGGCCGGCGATCAGGAACGCGGCCGACGGCGCCAGGCCGCAGGCGAGCGAGCCGAGCAGGAAGAGCGCGAGCGCGGCCAAGAGCACGCGTTTGCGGCCGAAGACGTCACCGAGCTTGCCGTACAGCGGCGCGGTGGCGCTCCCGGCGAGCAGGTAGGCGGTGGTGACCCAGGCGTAGGCCCCGGTTCCGCCGAACTCGGCGGCGATCCGGGGGAGTGCGGTGGCGACGACCTGGGCGTCGAGCATCGCGAGGAAGACGGACAGGAACAGGCCCGCGAGGGCGGTTTTCAGGGCGCGCGAAGGCGCGATTGTGCTCAAGGAAAGTCCTCGTCAGAAAGGGACGGGTGATACGGACGCGCAGAACACGCGTCCCGTCGAGTCGGGAAAAGGCTCCATCGTCATCCGCGGACGGATGCGACCTCTTCGCGCTCGGAAACCACCTCGAATCGTCCCGCTCGCCCGGCCGAACCCGGACGGCGTCCTCACGAAGGAACACTGACGAGGATGACTGTAGACAACTACATGTCAGAAGACAAGTACTTTTGCCGACCCGGTCAGGGCAGCTCGGAGTGGTCGTTGTCCCGCCGCCGCTGGCCCAGCTCGTCCGGGAACACCCACTTCTTGAAGCCCCAGAAGCGGAAGAACATCGCCA
The DNA here is from genome assembly GCF_040682955.1 of Amycolatopsis sp. NPDC051045. Lineage (NCBI taxonomy): Bacteria > Bacillati > Actinomycetota > Actinomycetes > Pseudonocardiales > Pseudonocardiaceae > Amycolatopsis > Amycolatopsis sp. NPDC051045. Next base: position 239,255 of record NZ_JBFBCC010000001.1, on the reverse strand, counting down.
GCAGCATGCCGATGATCGAGCCGCTCGCGAAGTCCGCGATCTCCTGCACCAGGAACGTCACGTGCGGGACCTCGAGGTCGAGCACGTAGCGCGAGACGATCAGGGGGACCAGGTTGACGCCCACCGCGATGCCGCTGATCACGAAGAACAACGCCGCTTCGTGGTGCCGTTCGCGCCCGCCGCGGGTCCGGAACGACCACTCGCGGTTGAGGATGTAGGACACGATGGTCGCGACGATGATCGCGATCGCCTTCGCCGTGGTCGGTTTCGGCTCCAGCACCGTCAGCTTGAGCGTGTACCAGACCCCGTTGTCGACCAGGAAGGTCGTGCCGCCCACGATCGCGAACTTCAGCAGCTCCCGGTGCTTGATCAGCACCGAACGCAGTGGCTCCGGCGTGCGCTTGAGCACGGTTTCCACAACGGTCACACCATGCAGTCTAGGAGCACACCGCGTTGACCTGTGGCTCAGGCGCCTTGCTGTCGTGAATGTCCGGGTCGTCCGCTACCCGGTCAGCCAGCCGAAAGCCTTCTCGGGGGTGACTGTCGGTGGCTTGGCGCCGGGCTTCCCGCTGGGCCGCGGCGGTGCGCTCGTCGTGGTCGAGGACACCGGCGGCTCGGTCGTCGGCTCTTGTGTCGTCGTCACCGGTGGCTTCGGTGTCGGCTTCGACGGGGTCGGCTTCGGGGGTTTCGTCGGCTTCGGGAGCGACGGCGTCGTCGTGGGCAGCGGGTCCTGGCCGCACCAGTGGCGCCAGCAGCCGAAGTCCACGGTCACCGGCGGCGCCGACGCCCGGCCGAGTTTCGCGGTGATCGTCACCTGCCCGTTCCCGGGACGGCCCTTCAGCCGCACCCACAGGTTGACGTGCCGGCCGGGGGCCAGCGCGCTCTTCGTCGTGCAGCTCGCGCCGTCGGCCGTCGGCGTGCAGGGGAAGCCGCGCAGGCTCCACCACTGCCAGAGCGGGTGGTCGAAGGTGACCGTGACCGGCTTGGTCGTCTCGCCGGTGTTGCGGACCCGCACGTAGACCAGCGGGTTGTGGTTCCAGGGGAACGCCGAGAGGCCATCGCCCTGCGCCTCGAGGACCACGGCGTCCCGCGGGAGTTTCACGGTGACCTTGACGCTCACGTCGACGGAGATCTGCACGCCGGCCGTGACCGATCCGGTCACGGTCCCGCCCTCGGCGTCTTCGTCGGCTTGCAGCCGGAAGTTCAGCGTCGCGCTCTCGCCGGGCTGCAGGCCGGCGCCGGTCTTGCAGGTGACCGTGCCCTCGCCGCCCGGGCAGTTCACCGAGATCGGGCCGACGGCCTGTGCGTGGGCCGCCGGCGCGCCGCCACCGCCGGTGTCGACGGCGTGCACTCCACGCGGCAGCTTCAGCGCGACCGCCACCGGCTCGGACAGGCTGCCGCCGTCGTTGCGCACGGTGATCGGCAGGTTCGTCGCGGTGCCCGGGGTGAGCTCGACGCCGTCCGGCGGGGTCGTCGCGGACATCGACGGCGGCGCCGGGGCGGGCGGGGCCGGCGTGGGCGGTGCCGGCGCGGGCGGCGGTGCCGGCGCCGGCGGTTCGACCGGCGGCGGGGCGGGTTCGACCGGCGGCGCCGCGGGCGGTGCGATGGGCCGCGGGCCCGGTGGCTGCGGCTGCTGCGGCGCGGGCGGGACCGGGGGCTGCGGCTTCGGGGCCGGCGGTTCGACCGGCTGGGCGGACGGGGGCGGCGCCTGAGCGGCGACCGGGATCTCCTGCGCCCCGCCGCCCGCGGTGAGCGCGATGACGACGGCCGCGACGATCGCCGTGCCCGAGGCGGCGACCCCGGCGAACTGGCGGGGCCCCGCGGCCGCGGCACCCGCGGACGCGCCGGCCTTGCCCCCGGCCGCCGCGGCACCGGCGGCGGCCGCACCAGCGGTGGCCGCCGTGGCCGCGCTCGCCTTCGCGGCGCCGATGGTGGCGAGGTAGCCCAGTGCGGCACCGCCCAGGACGATCGGGGCGATGATCGCGCGCAGCCCGCCGTTGACGTCGGCGAGCTCCGCGGCCAATGCCCGGCACCGGTCGCACTCGTCGAGGTGGGTCTCGACCTGGGCGCGTTCCCGCTTGGACAGCCCGTCGCGGGTCCACGCGCCGAGCCGCTCGGCGCAGGCGCCGCAGCGTTCCTCGGCGTTCTCCTGCAGGTGGACCTGCAGGTACGCCTGACGGAGGCCCTCGCGGGCGCGGTAGGCGAGCGCGGAGACGCCGTTCGCGGTCAGGCCCAGCAGCGGCGCGACCTCGGCCGGGCTCTGCTGCTCGATCTCGGTGTGCCAGAGCACCGCCTGCCAGCGTTCCGGCAGCCGTCCGAACGCCTTGGCGGCCATCGTCCGCTCGAGGCCGGCGACCGCGGTGTCGGAAAACGGCACGGTCAGCGCCTCGGCCGCGGCGCCGCCGACCTCGGTCATGTCCTCGTTGAGGTCGACCCGGCGCTCCTTGCGGGTGCGGTCGTACGCGGTGTGACGCAGAGCGGTCAGCAAGTACGCCCGGAAGGCTGTGTGCGGGCCCTTGCCGCCACGGAGCGTGTCGAGCACCTTGGCGAACGCCTCGGACACGAGGTCGTCGGCTTCGGAGCTGGAGCGGGCCAGCTGACGGGCCAGGTTGTGGGCCGCACCGGTGTGCCGTTCGTAGAGCGTCCCGTACGACGCGAGCTGGCCGGAACGGACCTCCGCGATCAGCTCGGCGTCACTCTTTCCGCTGAGATCGGCGGGAACGGTGGACACGGCACTCCTAGGTCGGGTAAGGCCAGGACCTGCTATTACAGGCTGATCCCGGGCGCGAGACAAGTGTGACTGACCCACCCCCGGCGGTCACGTCGTGGTCGGCGTGATGACTCCGACGGCGGAGCAAAATCACCCACCCCCCGTGCCGTCCGGGGAAAAGATCCACGACAAAAAGTGGTCAGTACGCGTCACGGCGCCCGCCGGGGCACGTCCTCACGGTGAAGCACCCAGCAAGATCCCAACAGAACGGACGAAAGGGGCGGGTGGCCAGTGGATGCTCCGGCTACGCGGCCCGGGTCCGGCGACACCCCGCCCGCCCGGGCCGAGCGCGACGCTTCCCTGCGCGCGCTGCGAGCCCGCTGGCGCACGGCCAGCCTCGCCGCCGGCTGGCGGTTCCCCAGCGACTGGGCCCTGCCCGAGGTCGACGCCGTCTGTGCGGCCGTGATGGCCAAGGGCCACGTCGAGGCCGCCGAAACCGCGCTGGCCGGGCTGGCCAGGGCCCGGGCGACGGCCGGGGCGGGGCTCGCGGAGACCCTCACCGACCTCGCGGCGCTGCACGCGGTGCTCGGCCACGGCGGCGACGGGTTCGTCGCCCCGGACGTCGACGCCACACCGGCGCGGCTGCTCCGGACCACCGCGCTGGCCTGGGCGGACGTCGCCACCGACCAGCTCGTGCACACCGAGGTCACCGACTCGCTGACCGGCCTGCCCACGGCCGCCTACCTGCGCACGCGGCTGGCGGAGATCTACCGCGCCGCCGCCGCGTGCGAGCGGCCGGCCGCCGACGACCACGTGCTGCTGGTCGTCTCGCTCGACCTCAGCGCCGTCGCCGGGTTCCCGCGGCTGACCGGGATGATCCTGGTCGCGGACGCGTTGCGGACGGTGTTCGACAGCGGGCAGAGCGTTGCTTCGCTGGGGCCGTCCGTCGTCGCCGCCTTGGTCGTGAAGGACGAGCGGGTCGCTTCGCACGGCGTCGCGCTGCGGAGGGCGTTGCACGAGCGGCTTTCGGTCGACGCCCAGCTGGCGGACCTCGGCAGGCCCCGCGTTTCGGTGGTGCGGCTGCCCGCCACCCACGAGCTCGCGTGCGACCTGCTGGCCCACCTCGCGCGGGCGTAGAACACGCGAAAGCCGGGTTCCGCCCGGACCCTTCTGACCTGGACCGGCCCGGTCATGATTTCCTGGTGCGGTGACCCGGACCGTTTCCACCGACGTCGACGGCGAAGTCGCGGCCAGATCCCAGCACCGTCTGGCCCTGCGGAAGTCACTCGCCCGCCTGTCCGTCCGCCCGCGGTCGATCCTGATCCTGTCGGTGATTCCGCTGGTCGCGATCGGGTACGGCCTCTACGGCTGGCAGCACGACTGGGTGCTGGGCGTGGACAGCGCGGTCTACCGCGCGGGCGCGCTGACGCTGCTGCACGGTGACTCCCTCTACGACGCCAACACGCTGCCCGACGAGCCGTGGTGGTCGCTGCTGCCGTTCACCTACCCACCCACGGCAGCACTCATCTTCGTCCCGCTCGCAGCGTTCCCGACGCAGGTCTCGTGGGGCTTGATCACGGCTGTCTCGCTGATGGCGATGGCGCTGTCGATCCGGATCGCGATCGGCGCGCTGCCGCGCCCGGCCTCGGACGGACCGCGCTGGTGGGCCTCGCCCGCCCGTTCGACCATCGTGTTCTTCCTGGTCCTGCTCGCCCTCGAGCCGGTGTGGCGGACGATCTTCCTCGGCCAGATCAACCTGATCCTGATGGCCATGATCCTGCTGGACATGCTGGTCATCGGGACGAGGGGCAGTCGCTGGGGCGGTGTGCTGGTGGGCGTCGCGGCGGCGATCAAGCTGACGCCGCTGGTGTTCCTCGGGCACCTGTTCATCACCGGCCGCCGCAAGGACGCCCTGCGCGGGCTCGCGACGTTCGTCGTGCTCCAGGGCCTGATGTTCCTGATCAACGCGCACGACGCCGCCAAGTACTGGACCGTCACGCTGCCGGACACCGGCCGGATCGGGCCGGTGCACTGGGCGGGCAACCAGTCGCTGAACGCGCTGATGAACCGGGCCACCGACCTCGCACCGTGGGCGTCGAAGGCGGCCATGGGCATCGGCTTCCTGCTGGCGATCCCCGCGCTGTGGCTGCTGATGCGCTTCCACCGCAAGGGCCAGGCGCTGGCCGCGCTGCTCGTCACCGCGTTCTGGACGCTGCTGATGTCGCCGATCTCGTGGACCCACCACTGGGTGTGGGTGATCCCGCTGATCGTGCTGCTGGTCTCGCGGCTGCCGAAGACCACGCCGAAGACGGCGTGGAAGCGTTGGGTCGGGACTGGCCTGGTTGGGTTCGTGTTCGTCAGCTGCGTACTGCTGATCCTGCCGAACGGCCGCAACGTCGAGCTGCACTGGAAGGTGTGGCAGAACATCGTGGGAGACGCCTACATCCTGATGCCGGTCGTGCTGGCTGCGGCGCTGATCCTGCGCTGGGGGCTGCAGCGGCGGGCGCGGAAGAAGGCCGCTTCGGACGAGCATGTCGACGTCGCGACCGGCGTCTGAGGCGCGCACCGGCCGCCTTCTCGCCGGGGGTCTCGCGGTTCTCGTCCTGGCTTTCGGTGTGGTCGTCTGGCTGGCCGGGTGGCACCTGGGTGCGGACAGCGCCGTGTACCGCGCGGGGGCGTTGACGCTGCTGCACGGCGACCCGCTCTACACGCGGGACGTCCTGACCGCGCTGCCGGACTGGGTGCGGCTGCCGTTCACCTACACCCCGGCTGCCGCGCCGCTGTTCCTGCCGCTCGCCCTCGTGCCGTCCGGCCTGGTCTGGGGCGTGCTCGGGTTTTTGTCGGTGGTCGCCCTTATGGTCGTGATCACGGTGGTTTCGTCGTCGCCGGGGCGTTCCCAGCAGCTTTGGGTGAAAAGCTGGTGGGCGCTGCCGGCGGGAACGGCCATCGCTCTGGCGCTGGAACCGGTGTGGAAGACGCTGTTCCTGGGCCAGATCAACTTGATACTGATGGCGTTCGTGGTGCTGGACGTCCTGGTGCTCTCCGCGCGTGGGTCGCGCGGGGCGGGTGTGCTGATCGGCGTGGCGGCGGCGATCAAGCTGACCCCGCTGATCTTCGTGCCGCACCTGTTCTTCACGGGCCGGTGGAAGGACGGGCTGCGGGCCCTGGGCACGTTCGTGGCGCTCGAAGCGGTGATGTTCGCGGTCATCCCGGTCGACGCGGCGCGGTTCTGGCGGGATTCGGCGACCGACCCGACCCGGGTCGGGTCGGTGCACTGGATCTTCAACCAGTCGCTCAACGGGCTGGTCAACCGGGCCTCGGAGCTGGCCCCCTGGTCGCTGGCGGTGGCGGTCGGGGTGGCGGCGGTGCTGGCCGTGCCCGCGGTGTGGCTCGTGGTGCGGCTGCACCGGCGCGGTGAGGACGTGGCCGCATTGCTGGTCACGGCGTTCTACGGGCTGCTGCTGTCGCCGGTGTCGTGGTCGCACCACTGGGTCTGGTGCGTGCCCTTGCTCACGCTGCTGGTGGGCAAGGCGCGGTGGTGGGCCGCGGCGGCGGTCGCGACGCTGTTCGTCTCGCAGGTCGTGATGCTGGTGCCCAACGGCGGCGACACGGAGTTCGGCTGGGGCCTGGGCTGGTCGGTCCTGGGCAACGGCTACGTGCTCGCGGCGGCGGCCGGGATCCTTGGACTCGCGGCGCGTGAGCTACGCCTGGTCCGGCGGTCGGCGCAGGTTGTCACCGTTTAGTCTGAGCGGGCTATGGACAAACACACCGGTCTGCCCGTCGTGGGCATGGTGGGCGGCGGCCAGCTCGCCCGGATGACCCACCAGGCGGCGATTTCCCTCGGCCAGTCCCTGCGCGTGCTCGCCGCGAGCGAGAACGAAGCCGCGGGGCTCGTCGCCGGCGACGTCACGCTCGGACACCACACCGACCTGGACGCGCTGCGGAAGTTCGCGGCCTCGGTCGACGTGCTCACCTTCGACCACGAGCACGTGCCCGGCGAGCACCTCCTGACGCTGGCGATGGAGGGCCACGTCATCCGGCCGGCGGCGACCGCGCTCGGCTTCGCGCAGAACAAGCTCGTGATGCGCGAGATGATGGCCGGCCTCGGCGTGCCGGGCCCGGCCTTCGCCGAGGTGTCCACTGTGGACGACGTGCTTGCCTTCGGCGGCGAGCACGGCTGGCCGGTGGTGCTCAAGGCGTCGACCGGCGGGTACGACGGCCGCGGCGTCTGGATGCTGGACACCGCCCAGCACGCGCGCGAGACCGTGCCGGAGCTGCTGGAAGCGGGCACGGCGCTGCTGGTGGAGGAGAAGGTGGCGATGCGGCGGGAGCTGTCCGCGCTCGTCGCCCGCTCGCCCTTCGGCCAGGGCGCGGCGTACCCGGTGGTCGAGACGGTGCAGCAGGGCGGCATCAACACCGAGGTGCTGGCCCCGGCGCCGGGGCTCGACGACTCGCGGGTGCACGAGGCCCAGGACCTGGCGCTGCGCGTCGCGTCGACGCTGGACGTCACCGGGCTGCTCGCGGTCGAGCTGTTCGAGACCGACACCGGGCTGCTGGTGAACGAGCTGGCGATGCGGCCGCACAACTCCGGGCACTGGACCATGGACGGCGCCCGCACGTCGCAGTTCGAGCAGCACCTGCGGGCGGTGCTCGACTACCCGCTGGGCCGGACGGACCTGGTCGCGCCCGCGTGCGTGATGGCGAACGTGCTGGGTGCCGCGGAGCGGCCCGAAATGGGGCCGGACGAGCGGCTGCACCACCTGTTCGCGCGGTACCCGGAGGCGCGGGTGCACCTGTACGGCAAGCAGGAGCGGCCGGGGCGCAAGCTCGGGCACGTCAACTTCACCGGCGAGCGCATGGAGGACCTGCGCAACCGCGCGCTGCTGTCGGCGCACTGGCTGTCCCACGCCGTCTGGCTCGACGGCTACGAGATCCACTGACGGGAGTGTTCGGTATGGCGCCGCAGGTGGGCGTGATCATGGGCAGCGACTCGGACTGGCCGGTGCTGGAGGCGGCCGGGGCGGCGCTGGACGAGTTCGGCGTCGAGTACGAGGTCGGCGTCTACTCGGCGCACCGCACGCCGCAGCGCATGCTGGACTACGCGACGTCGGCGGCTTCGCGCGGGTTGAAGGCGATCATCGCGGGCGCGGGCGGGGCGGCCCACCTGCCGGGCATGGTGGCGTCGGCGACGGTGCTACCGGTGATCGGCGTCCCGGTGCCGCTGAAGTACCTCGACGGCATGGACTCCCTGCTGTCGATCGTCCAGATGCCGGCGGGTGTTCCGGTGGCCACGGTCTCGGTCGGCGGCGCGCGCAACGCGGGCCTCCTGGCGGTCCGGATATTGGCGGCGTCCGACGAAGGCCTGCGGGCGAAGATGGCGCAGTTCCAGGCGGACCTGGAAAAGCTGGTGCTGGACAAGGACGCGGCCCTGCGCGAAAAGACCGGCCACTGACCGGTCCGTTCGTGGCCTCCTGCCCGGATTCCGCTCCCGCGACCGGGCGAACCCGCTAAGGTCCTGACTCCGATTTCCCGGAGTTTCGAGGGGCGATAAGTGGCGGATTCCCGGCCGGACGACGGCGTCGCGGTGCCCTGGCTCGCCGGGCTCGTCCTGGCGGGTGTCGGGGCCGGGCTGGCCGTCGTCGCGCTGACGTTCCCCTGGGTCTCGGTGCGGACCGATCCGCGGGCTTCGGCGTTCACCCTGACGGTGACGAGCATCGAGCGGCAGGGCCCGACGTTCGCGGTGCTCCTCGTGCTCACCGTGGTGGGTGCGGTCGTGGCGTTCGCGGCCGCGCGCCGCCGGGCTGGGATCCGGTGGCTGCTGGTCGTGGTGTGCGCGCCGCTGCCGGCGCTGGCCGCGCTGTTCGTCGGGTTGCGGGCCAACGCCGCCGACCTCGGCTCGAGCCTGCCTTCCGCCGGTGTGGACCCCGAACGGGCGCAGCCGGACCTGCTGGTGACGCCGGCCCAGGGCCTGGTGTTCTACACGGCCGGGCTGCTGTTGCTCGGGCTCGGGGTGGCCGTCGCGGGTGTTCCGGCGGCGACGCGCATCCCGATCGCGACGGCGCCGAAATCGGCTCCGGCACGGCGCACACCGGTCGTGCGGCTGACGGCGCTGGTGCTCGCCGTCCCGCTCGTCGTGCTCTCACAGGCACTGGCCTGGTTCGAGATCGACAACACCGAAGGTGTGCTCCCGGCCGTCGTCACCGGCTGGCCCGGGATGTACCGCGCCGGGCTGATCGCGATCCTGGTGCTGCTGGTCGGCACGGCCGTGACGACGGGCTGGCGGCGAGGCGCCCTGCGCATCGCGGCGCTGTACGTCTGCGGCGGCCTCTACGGCGTGTTGCTGATCAACGCCTGGCTGCTGTGGGACCCGAGCGGGTTCGCCGACCGCGTCAGCGCACAGCGCGACGAGCTGGCCCTGGGTGTCGGCTTCTTCGCGGCGCTGGCGGCGGTACCGCTGCTGGCGGTGGTCGTGGGTCCCCGGATCACCGAGGCACTGGAGGCAGCGGAGGCAGCGGAGGCAGCGGGGGAGCCGGAGGTGGCGGCGGAACCGGGGCCGGATGCGGAGGCGGAGGCGGCGCCGGCGCCAGGACCGGCGCCGGAGGCGAAGCGAACGCCCGAGGCGGTGTCCGAGCCGGCGGCGGATCTCCGTGCGGCGTCCGGCACCGGCGCTAACCAGGAAGGCGCCGAGGCGTGAACCGGAAGCGGAAACCGGTCGTCGCCGGCCGGAGCACGGCGCTCCGGCCCGCTCGGCGGCCGAACCCGGGGGTCGCGTGGTGGCGGGGGCTGGGCCGGGCGCCGAAGTGGCTGCTCGCCACGGTGACGCCGCTGGTGCTGGCCGTCGCCGTCCCCGGGGTCGCTCCGCTGGTCGCCGACCGGACGCGTGACCTCTTCGACGGCGAAGTCCTGACCGCGCGCGGGGAAAGCTACCCGGACCTCGTTGCCGGGCAGTACTGGGCGACCGATGCGGTGCTGACCGGGCCGGCGTCGAGCCAGGTGTTCGACGAGGTGCGCCGGCACACCAGTGCCCAGCTGGGCACCTCCGGCCACCAGGTGACGCTGGAAAGCCACCGGGCGGGCCGGATCGACATCGAGACGATCGCCGCCGTGGTCGAGGAGCGTCGCGCGCCGCTGGCGGGCACGGCGTTCGTCGCCGATCCGCAGGGCAGCGAAGAGACGGCCCTGGTCGAGTTCCGGCTCGATTCCGGTGCGGGCCGCGAAATTCCCGCGCTGGTCCCTGGCGACGCCGCCGGCGCGCGGCCGTACCTCTCCGACGGCAAGATCCGCTTCGTCGAGCAGGGCAAGCCGGAGCACCTGGTGATCCGCGCGAAGACCGAGCGGTGCTTCTGCCTGTGGCGCGTCCGCATCGAGTACTCCTACCGCGGCGACAAGCGCACCCTCGTCGTGCCACCGCCCGGCCGCCCGGCCTTCGCGACGACGGCGTGGGGCCCTCACGACGTCGAGTACAACATGCGCACGGAGGGTCCCCAGCGGTACGACTGCCGGGCCCAGCCGGCGACCTGCCGGTTCAAGCCCGGTTCCTGACCCTTCGATCCGCGCCGGCGGCTCGAGGGCCCTCTTGCCGTTGGGGAAGGGCGACGGGCTAGTCCAGCTCGCCGATCAGCTGGGCCCGCAGCTGCCGCTTCAGCACCTTCCCCGCGGCGGACACCGGGATCTGCTCGACCACGTGGATCTCCCGCAACCGCTTGTACGGCAGCACCTTCTCGTTGACCGCGACCATGAGCTCATCGGCGTCCAGCGAGCCGCGCGGCACGACGAAGGCCACCGGGAGCTCGCCGACCTCGGGGTCGGGGCGGCCGACCACCGCCGCCGCCGCGACGCCCGGCATGGTGATGAGCAGTTCCTCCAGCTCGCGCGGGAAGACGTTGTACCCCTTGTACAACAGCATGTCCTTCTTGCGATCCACTATGGACAGATAGCCGTCCGCGTCGAGGATGCCGATGTCACCCGTGTGCAGCCAGCCACCGACCAATGCGGCCGCCGTCTCCTCCGGACGGTTGCGGTAGCCGAGCATGATCTGCGGCCCCCGCAGGCAGACCTCACCCTTCTCGCCCGCCGGCAACGGGTCTTCGCCACCCTCGGCCGGGACGATCTTGACCTCCGTGTCGAAGATCGGCAGGCCCACCGAGCCGACCTTGCGCGTGCCCGAACGGTACGTCGGTGAGATCACCGCACCCATCGTCGCCTCGGTGAGGCCGTAGCCCTCGGTGACCACCACGCCCGGGAACCGGGAGCGCAGCGCGTTGATCATCGCGTGGTTCATCGGCGCCGCGCCCGAGCCGATCGAGCGCACCGACGAGAGGTCGGCGGTGTGGAACGACGGCGTCGCGAGCAGGGCGGCGAACAGCGCCGGGGCGCCGCCGATGCCGGTGACGCGGAGCCGTTCGGCGTCGGCGACGTACGCCGCCGGGTCGAAGCGCGTGTGCAGGACGATCGTGGTCCCGGCGAGCACCGCCGCGTTGAGGCCGCCGATGATGCCCATCGCGTGGAACCACGGCGTCAGGTTGATCGCGACGCCGGCGCCCAAGCGCGTCGGCCACTCGGCTTCGCTGCCGATCTGATCGAGCGTGACGTCGCCGCGCGCGTCGAGCGCCGGGACCGAGCCGGCGCCCCAGCAGGCGTGCTGGAGGGTGTTGACCACGACGTTGCGGTGGGAAAGCCGCACGCCCTTGGACCGGCCGGTGGTGCCGCCGGTGTAGGCGAGGTGGGCGAGGTCTTCGTGCAGCGCGAACTCGACCGCGGGGCGCGTCTCCGGCTGCTCCGCGCCGAACGCCTCGAAGTCGACAGCACCTTCGGGCAGGTCACCGGTGGGCTGCACGACCACGGTGAACCGCGCCGGGATGCGGTCGGCGACGCTCGCCAGTGCCCCGGCGACCGGGCCGAACGTCACCACGGCGGCGGCCTCGCAGTCGGTGAGCTGGAAGGCGAGGTCGTCCGGCGGGAGCAGCGGGTTCGCCGGGCTGAACGTGGCCCCGGCCAGCAGCGTGCCGTAGTAGGCGACCGGGAAGGCCAGGCAGTTCGGCAGGTGCAGCGCCACGACGTCGCCGCGGCCGATGCCGCGTTCGCGCAGCGCGTTGGCGAACCGGCACGCGGCGCGGTAGGTCTCCGTGAAGGTGATGCTGTGGCCGTCGTGGGCGAAGGCGGTCCGGTCGCCCCAGCGCGCGGCTCCGGCCGCCAGGATCGAACCGACCGGGACTTCGGGGTAGTCGAGGGAAGCGGGCAGACCGGGCGGCGTCGTCGGCGCGGTGATCGGCATCACTCGACCATACGAATTGTGCGGTCAACGCCACAAGGACGACCCAGGTGAACGAGCGCTAACATCGACCGAACCCCTCCCGACGTTGCAGAGAAGGTGACCGGAAGTGACCGACGGCCTGTACCAGCTTGCCGAGGAGCACGAGGAGCTGCGGGCCGCGGTCCGGGCTCTGGCCGAGAAGGAGATCGCGCCGTACGCGGCCGAGGTCGACGAGAACGAGCGCTACCCGATCGAGGCGTACAACGCGCTGGTCAAGTCCGGCTTCAACGCCGTCCACATCGGCGAGGAGTACGACGGCCAGGGCGCGGACGCCGTCGGCGCCTGCATCGTCATCGAAGAGGTCGCCCGGGTCGACGCGTCGGCGTCGCTGATCCCGGCGGTGAACAAGCTGGGCACCCAGCCGATCATCCTGTCGGCTTCGGAGGACCTGAAGAAGCTGGTGCTGCCGTCGATCGCGTCGGGCGAGGCTTCGGCGTCGTACGCGCTGTCGGAGCGCGAGGCGGGATCGGACACCGCGTCGATGCGCACACGCGCCCGGCTTGACGGGGACCACTGGGTGCTCAACGGCACCAAGGCGTGGATCACCAACGCGGGTGAATCGTCCTGGTACACGGTGATGGCCGTGACCGATCCGGAGGCGGAGAAGAAGGCCAACGGGATCTCGGCGTTCGTCGTGCACAAGGACGACCCGGGCTTCTCGGTGGGCCCGAAGGAGAAGAAGCTCGGCATCAAGGGTTCGCCGACGCGGGAGATCTACTTCGAGAACTGCACGATCCCGGCGGACCGGATCATCGGAGAGCCGGGTACCGGCTTGAAGACGGCGCTGCGCACGCTGGACCACACCCGGCCGACCATCGGTGCTCAGGCGCTGGGTATCGCCCAGGGTGCTCTGGACGCGGCGGTGGCGTACGTGAAGGACCGCAAGCAGTTCGGCAAGTCGATCGCCGAGTTCCAGGGCGTCCAGTTCATGCTGGCCGACATGGGCACGAAGATCGAGGCCGCTCGTCACCTCGTCTATGCCTCGGCGGCGGCTTCCGAGCGTGGGGACAAGCGGGCGGGCTTCATGGCCTCGGCCGCGAAGGCGTACGCGTCCGACATTGCGATGGAGGTCACGACCGACGCTGTTCAGCTCTTCGGTGGGGCTGGGTACACCCGCGACTTCCCGGTGGAACGGATGATGCGGGACGCGAAGATCACGCAGATCTACGAAGGCACCAACCAGATCCAGAAGGTCGTCATGGCCCGGGCCCTGCTGAAGGGGTAGTTCGTTCGGTTTCCGGCACCCCGAAGCCTGATTGTGACTACGGCCGGCGGTACCGCGTCAAGGCGGGAAAGCGTGCCTTGACCCGGTGCCGCCGGCCGTGTTTTGGGCTTCGTATCGGGGTGCAGGGAGGAGGTGTGGCTGCGGGTCTCGGTGACCCAGCTCAGGGGCTGGCACAGCCAGCCCAGCGGCGGTAGAAAATGACCCACTAGGGGGATTGTCTTCGCAACCTACCCGCGCGTTAAACCTCTCGGTGACGTGGATCACCATCGGTTCACAGAGAGGTGAAACGGATGGGCGCAATGACGCGCAGGTGGCTGGGGGCGGCGGCTGCCGCGGTGGTGGCGGTCTTGGTGGGGGCGGGGACGGCCCGAGCGGCCGAGACGGAACCCACCGGGCCGGTGCAGCCCAACATCCTCACCGCGGCCCTCTACTCGCTCGGTGCGCCCACCATTGCGCCGCCCGGGGCGAACGACTGGAACTGCACGCCCAGCGCACAGCACCCCAACCCCGTCCTGCTCTCCAACGGGACCACCGCGAACGCCTACGAAAACTGGGCCAACCTCTCCCGGAAGCTGGCCAACGCCGGTTACTGCGTCTTCGCCGGCAACTTCGGCGGGGCGCCCGGCTCCTTCCTGCAGACCGTCGGGCCCGTCGCCGATACCGCGAAAGCGCTTGCCGCCTTCGGGGACAAGATCCTGCGGGCCACCGGGGCGTCGAAACTCGATGTCGTCGGGCACTCGCAGGGCGGGATGAACGTCCGGTACTGGATCAAGTACCTCGGGGGCGCGGACAAGATCAGCCGGCTCGTCGGGCTGTCGCCGTCCAACCACGGCACCGACCTCTTCGGCCTGCTGAGCACCCTCGAAATGATCCCGGGTGTCCCCGCCACGCTCGGGACCGTCTGCCAGGCGTGCAACGAGCAGGCCGTCGGCTCGGACTTCCTCACCGACCTCAACGACGGTGGCGAAACCGTGCCCGGCATCCAGTACACCGTCATCCAGACCCGCTACGACGACGTCGTGACGCCGTACAGCAGCGCCTTCCTCGAGGCGGCGCCGAACGTCAAGAACATCCTGCTGCAGAACGTCTGCGTGCTGGACTTCACCGACCACCTCGGCATCACCTACGACCCCGTCGCCGAAGGGCTCGTGCTCAACGCGCTCGATCCCGCCCACGCGAAGACGCCGCCCTGCGTGCCGGTGCCGCCGGTGATCAGCTGAAATTCGCCACATGAGAGATAACGCACCGCCGGGGCGGATTTCCGCTCCGGCGGTGTCACTCTCGAAGCATGTACTGGCCGGTTCCGGCGTCCTGGACGCCCCACGACGAAGCCGAGCTGGTCGCCGGCTGGCGGCTGTGGCTCGAGCTGTCCGACCGCGCCTGGCCGACGGCCGCCTGGGACGGGACCCCGGCCGGCGCCGTCCGCCAGCTGCGGGATCTGCTCGCCGCGTGCGATGAGATCGAGACGGCCTATCGAGCGGCCGCCGACGAGCCGTCGCCCGGTTTCCTGAGCCTGACGCAGGGGCTCGCCGTCACCGCGGGTTCGGCGATCTCGCTGTGGTTCGACGACTTCGACCAGCTCGACGGCGAGCGCGCGGCCCTGCTGCACGACGACCTCGCGCGGTTCGCCGAGCAGGCGGAGCAGGTGCTGACGCTGCTCGCGGTCAACGGCGGCTGGGCCGGCCTGGGCGAGGTGCGGCGCCGCCGCGCGTGATGTCCACTTGCGACGGTGGGTAGGCGGCCGGTCGCGCATCCGGCCGGGATCACCCCAACGCCGCAACGACGTTGCCCCACTTGGCCCAGCCGATCATGAGTCGGGCTGGGTACTCAGAAGGCATGAACCGGACAGAGGCCACCGCCGAAAGAGGCGAGAAGAGCAACACCGCACAACTGCTCGGCCGGGTCGGCATGGCGTGCTACGGCGTCGTGCACCTCGTCCTGGCCTACCTTGCCCTGCAGGTTGCCTTCGGCGGCAGTGAGCAGGCGGACCAGAAGGGGGCCCTGGAGCAGATCGGCTCGACGGCGTTCGGGCAGATCCTGCTCTGGATCGTCGCCATCGGGCTGGTCCTCTTCGGGCTGTGGCAGTTCCTGATGGCCGCCACCGGCTACGACTGGGTCAGCGGCGGGAAGCGGACGCGCAAGCGGCTCGGCGCCGCCGCCCGCGGTGTCGTCGTCATCGTGCTGGGCTTCACCGCCTTCCGGCTCGCCGCCGGCAGCAGCAGCGGCGGGTCCAGTAGCCAGAAGCAGCAGGAGGCCACCGGCAAGCTGCTGTCGCTGCCGGCCGGGCCGGTCCTGGTGGTCATCGCCGCGGCGGCCATCCTGGGCGTGGCGATCGCCGCCGGGGTCAAGGGCGTGAAGCAGAAGTTCCTCGAAGACCTCAACGCTTCCGAGCTGCCCGGCCGGTCGCGCCGCTGGGTCGGCTGGCTGGGCACCACCGGGTACCTCGCCAAGGCCGTCGTGTTCACCGTGGTCGCCATCCTGCTGGCCATCGCCGGGTTCAACGCCGACGCGCACAAGGCGGGCGGCCTGGACGCCGCGCTCAAGACGCTCGCCGCCCAGCCCTTCGGCACCGTTCTGCTGACCGTGGTGGCGCTGGGCCTGGCCGCGTTCGGCGTCTACAGCTTCGCCGCCGCTTGGGCGCACAAGCGCTGAGCGGCCCCTGTCGGTTTCCTGTCGATCACGCTCCGGAGCTTCGGGTCGGGTGCCCGGTGCCCTACTTTGGGTCGGGTCAGTTGAAATTTCACCTACCTGGGAGCTGAACCGGATGTTCGGACGATTCAAGGACGTGGCCCTGTTGCTGGGGAGGATCGGCGTCGCGGTCGTCTTCCTCGCGCACGGGCTCCAGAAGTGGAACAACGGCATCGACGGCACGGCCAAGTTCTTCGAGATGTCGGGTATCCCGCTGCCCACGGTCGCCGCGATCTTCGCGATGGCCGTCGAAATCCTCGGCTCGATCGCGTTCATCGTCGGGTTCCTGCTGCCGCTCGTCGGCGTCGGCTACGTCGTGATCTCGGTCGGCGCGCTGCTTTCGGTGCACATCGACAACGGCCTGACCGGCCGGGGCGGCTACGAGCTGGTCCTGGTGCTGGCGCTCGCCGGCCTCGCCCTCGGCTTCAACGGCGGCCGGCTCTCGCTCGACCACCTGCTGTGGGGGCGCAAGCGCGCCCGCCGCGACGCCGAGGTCGGCGAGCTGCAGAACGCCTGAGCCCAAGTCCGTGAATGCCACCTCGAGGGACGTTGAGTCCCTCAAGGTGGCATTCACGGCTTCAGGCCGGGAGGTCCGCCGTGGTGCGTTCCGCGTCGCGGCGGGCGGCCAGTTTCGCCGGGTCCGCGTTGCTCACGTGGACCAGGTGTGCGCCCGCGGCGAGGGGGACGAGCAGGCCGTCGAGGATGCCCTCCGGTTCGCTCCAGTCCCGGGTGGACAGCACCCGGTCGGCCGGGGTGAGGCCGAGTTTCGCCGCGCGGGCCCTGGCTTCGGCCAGCACCTCGTCCACAGTGGACTCGAACAGGGCCGCCGTGGTGCCGGGGACCGGGAAGAGCGGGCTGTACTGGTCGCCCGCGAGGCGCGCGTCGGTCAGGTAGTCGAACGCGCCGCCGCCCGGCGGCTCGTCGAGGCCGCGGCCCATCGGGTCCAGCGTCACGACGGCGGTGGCCGCCGCGCCGGTCGGTTCCGGGTCGTCCGGCCCGACGAACGCCACCCGCGCGCCGGTGCCCTCGGTCACCACGCGCGCCCCGCACCACCACGCCCCGAGCAGCACGCCGACGGTCTGCCAGTGCGCCGGGAGCTGCACCGCCACGGCGTCGCCCGGCTCGATGTCGAACTCCTCGGTCAGCCAGTTGGCCGTTTTCGCCGCCCAGTTGGCGGTCGTCGCCACGGACAGCTCGACGCGGCTGCCCAGCTGGTCGTCGTAGTGGGTGATCAACGGTTTGGCGGGCGAGGCCAGCAGCAGCGGGCGCAGCAGCTCGTCGGTCAGGCTCATGTGGACAAGGCTAAAGCGCGGACCACGTGCTGTGCCGGTTGACACCGGAACCCCGGCCTCAGTACGTTTGCTTTGAAAGCAAATTAATCTAGGGCTGGGGGCCACCATGACCATTCTCGTCACCGGGGCGAGCGGGCACGTCGGGCGCGCGGTGCTCGACGCGCTCCTCGCCGCAGGTCAGGACGTCCGCGCGTCGAGCCGTGACGCCGCTGCGCTCGACGTTCCGGACGGCGTCGCGAAGGTGAGCGCGGACCTGGAAGACCCCGCGACGCTGGAGCCTGCGCTCGACGGCGTTTCCGCGGCCTTCCTCTACGTGCGCCCGCAAGGCATCGACGGTTTCGTGAAGGCGGCCGAAGCGGCCGGCGTGCGCCACGTCGTGTTGCTGTCGTCCGGCGCGACGCTCGAGCCGCAGTCGGCGCAGAGCCGCATCGCGCGCCTGCACCGGGTGGTGGAGGAGGCGCTGATCGCGGCGCCGTTCGCGGAGACGCTCCTCAACCCGGGCTCGTTCGCGACGAATACCCTGGGCTGGCGCGCGGACGTCGCCGAAGGTGTGGTCCGCACGCCGTACCCGGACTCGCGGGTCGGCGCGATCCACGAGCGCGACATCGGCGACGTCGCGGCGAAGATCCTGGTGGACGGCTCGCACGCGGGGGAGGCACTGCAGCTGAGCGGGCCGGAGCCGATCAGCTTCCGGGAGCAGGCGGCGGTGCTGGCGGAGGTCCTGGGCCGGCCGCTGCGGGTCGAGGAGCTGACGCCGGAGCAGGCGGCCGAGCGGATGACCGCGCTGGGCTGGCCGCCCGAGGTGCCGCCGGAGATCCTGCGCGCGATGGAGCGGACGACGCGGGAGCCGTCGGTGGTGACGGACGTGGTGCGCGAGGTGACCGGGAAGGCGCCGCGGACGTTCCGGCAGTGGGCGGAGGAGCACCGCGCCGACTTCGCCTGACGAAGACGGCGCTCATGTGAAAGTGCCGCCTGGGTCAGTTGACGCAGGGAACTCCGGGCGTGTCTCGGAGCAGCGGTGCCGCGCCGGGGGCGGCACCGCTGCCCGAGCCGCCGCCCGCCGGGGCCTGGGGGGACGAAGGCGCGGCCGTCCGGCCCGCCAAGCCCGCCACGAACTCGCGGACCGCCTTCAGGTCGATCTGCACGATGCTCTGGCCGTCCTCGCTCCGGCCGTTCGCCGTGACCACCGGGATCGTCGCGAACGCCAGGTCGCCGGAGGCGATCCCCTTCGCCTGTTGCGCGAACTGCAGCAGGTCGAGGCCCGGGTCCAGGGTCAACGAGCGGTGCACCGCGTCCATCAGGCCGGTCATGGTGCCCGGGCTGGTCAGCGTGCCCGCCGAGAGCACCTGGTGCAGCGCCGACGACAGGAACGCCTGCTGCCGCACGATCCGGTCCAGGTCGCCGCGCGGCAGGTTCTTGCGCTGCCGGACGAACGACAGCGCCTCGCCGCCCGAGACCGTCTGCTCGCCGCGGCGGAAGTTCGCTCCCGAGTCCTTGTCCTCGGTCGCGTGGTTGAGGCACACCTTGACGCCGCCGAGCGCCTCGGTCATCAGGTAGAAGCCCAGCAGGTTGATTTCGGCGTAGTGGTCGATCCGCACCTGCGTCAGGTCCTGCACCGCCTGCACCAGCACCCGGCGGCCCTCGGTGTCGGAGTCGCGTTCGACCTTCGCCTGGTCGCGCTCGCCCTGCCCGCGCAGCGCCTGCGCGAAGTGCGCCTTCGCGATGCCGTACGCCGAGTTGATCTTCGCCTGGCCCCGGCCGGGGATGGCCGTCCACGTGTCGCGCGGGATCGAGACCGCCGACGGCTTGCCGCCGTTCTTCGGCACCCGCAGCAGGATCATCGTGTCGGTGTTCACCGCGCCGTTGTTGGCTTCGGTGCGCAGCTGCCGCAGCATCCGCGCCGGCAGCGCGTTGCCCTGCGCGTCCGTCCGCGCGTCGCTGCCGACGAGCAGGATGTCCTCCGCGCCGTCGTCCGCCGGCGGCGGCGCGGGCTCCCCGGCCCGCGGGGTGAGCGCGTCGGTCGTCGGGACCGTGCTCTGCAGCTGGTCCTTCGTGACGTAGGCGTACCCGCTGGCGCCGAGCGCGAGCAGGGACACCAGGCCGATCGCCACCCGGCGCGTCACCCGCCCCGCCCGTCGCGCGCGCGACGGCGCCTGCCGCGGAAACGGCGACGGCTTCTGTGTCGTCCGGGGCTTCGCCCCGGGCCGGGGGCTTCGCCACCCGGACCCCCCGGAGCCCCCGGAGTGGGGGGCGTCGCTCTCCGTCACCGGATCGGCGGTCTTATCCGGTTCTTCCTGGTCTTCTGCCACGCTGGCCTTCCTCCCCCGAACACCCTGCGTACCCAGTCTAGTTGACGCAGGGGACGTCGCCCGCCGTGATCGGCGGCGCGGCGGGGGCGGGGACCGCGGTCGTGGCGGCCGGCGGCTTCGCGGCCGTGGACGTCGGCGCGCCACCCGGGCCGGCGGCCGAGTTCCGGAAGTCCTTGCCGAGCAGCACGCGCACGTGCCCCGCGGGGACGTCCCGGTCCGGCTCGGCCTGGACGGTGGTGCCCAGCGCCTGCTTGACCAGGCCCAGCGCGGTGTCGTCGGCCGGGTTGTACCGGACCACGGTGGTGTTGCGGGTGCTCAGCCGCTGGTCGGCGGCCAGCGTGAAGCCCTTGCCCTGCAGCATCGTGTGCGTCTGGCCGGCCACGGCGGGCGAGCCCGAGCCGTCGAACAGCTCGACCGTGACGGCCTTCGCGCCGGGCAGCTGCGTCGACGTCGGGGCCGCCGGGGTGTCACCGTCCGCCGTCAGCCGCGCCACCTCCGCCGCCACCTGGGCCGGGTCGACGCGCAGCACGTCGGCGCCGCCGATCTTCGCGTTGCCCAGGGTCGGGATCGTGCGGAACTCGATGTTGCCACCGGTCAGCCCGCGCATCTGCTCGGCGAACTCCATCAGGTCCCAGCCCTGCGAAACCACGACGGACTTCTTCACCGCGGTCACCAGGTCGGCGATCTTCCCCGGGCTGGTCAGCACGTCGGATGAGATGACCTTGCGGGCCAGCCCCGAGAGGAACGCCTGCTGGCGGGCGATCCGGCCGAGGTCGGCGCCCTCCAGGTCGTAGCGCTGGCGGACGAACGCGAGCGCCTGCACGCCTTCGATCGTCTGCCGGCCGGCCGGCAGGTCCACGCCGGACCGCTTCTCCTTGACCGGCGCCTTGAGGCACACCTCGATGCCGCCGATCGACTTCGTGATCTCGTAGAAGCTCGCCAGGTTGACCTCGGCGTAGCGGTCGATCATGCCCGGCTTGCCGATGAACTTCTCGAGCGTGGCGATGAGGTTCTTCCGCCCGGCCACCTTCGCCTGCGCGTCGGCCTCCTTGAGGTCGGTCATGCCCTGGCGCTGCAACGCTTTGTAAGTGTCCGTGTACGCGTAGACGAACGCGCTGTTGAGCTTGTGCTTGCCGAAGCCGCCGGTCAGCTCCACCCAGGAGTCGCGGGGGAACGAGATCGCGGTCGCGCGCTTCCCGTTCTGAGGGATGTGCACGAGGATCATCGTGTCGGTGTTCAGTTCGCCGTCGGAAACGCCGGCGTGCAGCATGTCCAGCACCTCGCGGGGCAGCGGGTTGCCCTGCGCGTCGGTGCGGCTGTCCTGGCCGACCAGGAGGATGTCGATCGCGCCGTCGAGCGGCTTGGCGTGCGCCTCGGTGTCGGCGAAGACGTTCGTGGTCGTCAGACCGGTGTTCGGGTCGCCGATGTAGTGCCAGCCGTACCAGGTCAGGGCCAGGACGGCCACCGACAGCAGGGAAACCACGGCCTTGCCGCCGCGGCGGGCGAGGACCGCGGCACCGTGGCCGGTGTCTTGCCTCCGGCGTGCCGGGATGGTCGGCGCAGCCTGATCGGTCACGCGCTTCCTCCCCTGTGACCCCGTGCTTCCCCCAGGACACCTGTGTGTCTCCACCACAGACTCTACTGAGGGTGTTGTGGGACCTCCGTAGGCTGGGGGCGGATTGCCCCACCCGGGGCGCGAGGGAAAGGCGGGAAGATGCGGGTCCTGGTCACCGGTGGTGCCGGCTTCATCGGGTCGCACTACGTCCGGCAGGTGCTGACCGGCGCCTACCCGGCGCTGCGCGACGCCGAGGTGGTCGTGCTGGACAAACTCACCTACGCGGGCAACGAGGCCAACCTGGCCCCGGTCGCCGCCGACCCGCGGTTGCGGTTCGTGCGCGGTGACATCTGCGACACCGCCCTGGTCGCCGAGGTGATGACCGGCGTGGACCTGGTCGTGCACTTCGCCGCCGAGTCGCATGTGGACCGCTCGATCCTCGGCGCCGCCGACTTCGTGCTGACGAACGTGCTCGGCACGCAGAACCTGCTGCAGTCGGCCCTGGAAGCCGGCGTCGGCAAGTTCGTGCACGTGTCCACCGACGAGGTGTACGGCTCGATCGAGCACGGTTCGTGGACCGAGGACAACGTGCTGGAGCCGAACTCGCCGTACTCGGCGTCGAAGGCGTCGTCGGACCTGGTGGCGCGGTCGTTCTTCCGCACCCACGGGCTGCCGGTGTGCATCACCCGGTGCTCCAACAACTACGGTCCGTACCAGTTCCCGGAAAAGGTCATCCCGCTGTTCGTCACGCACCTGCTCGACGGGCGGAAGGTGCCCCTCTACGGCGACGGGCTCAACGTCCGTGACTGGCTGCACGTGGACGACCACTGCTTCGGCATCCAGCTGGTCGCCGAGGCGGGCCGGCCGGGCGAGATCTACAACATCGGCGGCGGCACCGAGCTCACCAACCGCGAGCTGACGGAGAAGCTGCTCGAGGCGGTCGGCGCGGGCTGGGACAGCGTCGAGCCGGTCGAGGACCGCAAGGGCCACGACCGCCGGTACTCGGTGGACATCACGAAGATCAACAAGGAGCTGGGGTACGCTCCGCGCGTGTCCTTCGAGGACGGTCTGGCCGCGACAGTGGCCTGGTACACGGACAATCGCGCGTGGTGGGAACCGCTGGCCGAGCGAACCGCGCTCCGGAAGTAGAGGAAGTGCCTGTGCGGCTGACGGTGCTCGTGCCCGGGGGTTCCGGGCAGCTCGGCCGGGATCTCGCCGCGTTGGCGTCCCCTTCGGTGGACGTCGTCGCCCCGGGGTCCGCCGAGCTGGACGTGACTTTGACCGGGCAGGTCCTCGCCGCGGTCGGCGCGTTGGCCGATCGGGCGCGGGAGACGGGTTCGGCGCCGGTCGTCATCAACGCGGCGGCGTACACGGCGGTGGACAAGGCCGAGGAGGACGAGGAACGCGCGTTCGCGGTGAACGCCGACGGCCCGCGCGTGCTCGCGGCGGCCTGCGCGGCCCGGCGGGTGCCGCTGATCCACGTGTCGACGGACTACGTGTTCCCGGGCGACGCTTCCGCGCCCTACGAGCCGTCCGACGAACTCGGGCCGCGTTCGGCGTACGGCCGCACGAAGGCGGCGGGGGAGGACGCGGTGCTCGGGTCCGGCGCGTCTTCCTGGGTGGTGCGGACCGCGTGGCTGTACGGCAAGTCCGGGTCGAACTTCGTGAAGACCATGGCCCACTTGGAGTCCACCCGACCCGAACTGTCCGTTGTGGACGATCAGATCGGCGGTCCTACCTGGACGGCCGACCTGGCCGCGGGTCTTCTCGAGCTGGCTTTCCGCGTCGCCGCCGGTGACGGTCCGGAGCGGCGGATCCTGCACTGCACGAACGCGGGTTCGGTGACCTGGTGCGGCTTCGCGAAGGCGATCTTCTCGCACCTGGGCGCGGACCCGGAGCGGGTCAAGCCGTGCACGACGGCGGAGTTCCCCCGCCCGGCGGCCCGTCCGGCGTACTCGGTGCTGTCCCCGGCTTCGTGGCGCGAAGCCTGGCTGACCCCGCTGCGGTCGTGGGAAGAAGCCCTCGACGCCTACTTCGCGGCTGAGCAGGCAAGTCCGTGAAGGTGGCATTCACGGCTGGTGGGGTCAGTGGCGGCCGGAGGCGAGGCGGTACGCGCCTACCGTGAGTTCCGCGCACGTGCGCCAGGTGAAGTTCGCCGCGTGGGCGCGCCTGGACGCCGACGTCGCCACCGCGTGCGGGTCCGTCACCGCCGTGCGCAGGGCCTCCGCCAAGCCGTCCACGTCGCCGTACGGGACCAGGCTCGCGCACTCGCCCGCCACCTCGCGCAGAGCCGGGATGTCCGTGCACACCACCGGGACGTCCGACGCCATCGCCTCCAGCACCGGCAGCCCGAACCCCTCGTCGCGCGAGGGCAGCACCAGCGCCGACGCCCCGGCCACCACCGTCCGGAGGTCCACGTCGGACAAGTAGCCCGTCTGGCTCGTCCGCGACGAGCGGGGGAACGGGCCCGGGCCCGCGAACACCAGGTCCGGCAGGTCCGGCGCCGCCTCGTGGGTGCGGGTCAGCCAGTCCAGGCCCTTGCGGGGGCCCGCCGCGCCCGCGAACAGCAGGTACCGGTCGGGCAGCCCCAGCCGGGCGCGTCGCTCGTCGTCCGGCGGTCGCGCGGTGAACCACGCCGGGTTCACGCCCAGCGGGGTCACGACGATCTTGTCGCGGGAGACGTCCAGGCGGGTCGCCACCGCGTCCGCCACCGCCGCCGTCGGGGTGCAGATGACGTTCGCCCGGCGCGCGCCGCGGCGGACCAGCGCCGGGAGGTCGCGGTCGCTCGGGGCGAGCTCCTCGGGATTGTCCAAAAAGGCCAGATCGTGGATCGTCACCACGCCGGCCGCCCGCAACCGGCCCGGCAGCACGAAGTTGGTGCCGTGCACGACGTCGGTCGGGCCGGCGAACAGCTCCACCGGCGGGAAGTCCGAACGCAGCCACGCCATCCGCAGCAGCCGCGCCGCCACCGGCATCCCGCGAGCCCGTGCGCCGTACGGGAGCACGTGCCGCAGCCGTCGCCAGCCGCGCAGGGTGAACGCCACCGCGCGCGTGTCGACCTCCGGGATCGACACCAGTTCTTCGCTCAGCGCGGCCGTGTACCGGCCGATGCCGGTGCGCGCGCCGAGGAGGGGAGTGCCGTCGAGGAGAACCCGGAGAGACCTAGCCACGGCGGAGCCGTTGCTTCGCGACCTTGAGTGCCCGGCCGCCGACGCGCCGCGCGAGCTCGCCGGGCCCGCCCGCGTCGAGGTACTCGCGGATCAGGTCCACGTCCCGGCGCAGCATCGCCCGGCCGCGCACCGACGGCGTCTTCACCAGGTCCGCCGATCCGGGCAGCCGGTCGGCGGCCGGACGCGGGTCGCGGCAGAACTCCACCAGCGGCTTCAGCGCTTCGGGCCACGCGAACCGCTGGGCGACGACGGCGAGCCGCTCGACGCAGCCCGCGGCGAACTCCTCGTCGTACAACGCCTTTTCGAGCGCGTCCGCCAGTGCGCCGGGGTCCTCCGCCGGGACCACCACGCCGAGCCGCTCCGCCCGGACCAGGTCGGCGAACGAGTCGCCGTCGGTGGTGACGATCGGCAGCCCGGCCCACAGGTAGTCGAGGACGCGGGTGCGGAACGCGAACGTCGTCTCGACGTGCTCGTAGTGCGTCGTGACGCCGCAGTTCGCGTCGAGCAGCCAGTTCTGGCGCTCGTGGTAGGGCACCCACTGCTCGTTGAAGTAGACGTGCTTGCCGGTCAGGCCCAGCGAGTCGGCCAGCCGGATCGTCCGCGCGCCGATGTCCATCTCGGCGACCTCGGGGTTCGGGTGCTTCATACCGAGGAACACGAGCCGGACGTCGCCGCGGTTGCGGCGCAGCCGGTCGATCGCGCGGACCAGCGTCAACGGGTCGAACCAGCTGTACACCCCGCCCGCCCACAGCACGACGTGGTCGGTGCCGCCGATGCCCAGCGACGACCGCAGGCCCGGCCCCGTGCGCACCGGCGGCTCCGGCGGCAGGCCGAAGGGGACGACCGCGAGCAGCGACTGCGTCGTCGGGTCCGCGTCGTAGAGGCGCGGCGAAAGCCGGCCCATCGCGGCGAGGTGACCCAGCCAGAAGTGCCGCTGCCGCTCGGACGCGCAGAGGAAGAAGTCGCCCCGTTCGAGCTGCGCGTCGAGCACCTTCGTGACGCCGGCGAGGTCGGCCGCGCGCTTGTCGTCGGCGACGCCCTTGCCCTGCTCCAGCAGTTCGAGGTGCATCGGGTCGTACAGGTCGGCGACGACGATCTTGCTGCTGTGCTGCTTCTTCAGCGACGGCGCCAGTTCCAGCACGTGACCCTGCAGGACGACGACGTCGGCCCAGGCGATCGGCGCGTCCAGCTCGCGGTGCTTGCCCGCGCTGACCCGGAACGGCGCGGGCGGCGGCGTCGCGAGCGGGTTGGTGGTGACGAGGTGGACGTCGTGCTCGGCGGCGAGCGCGAGGGCGATGTTCCAGGCGCGGATCGCCGGACCCGCCATCCGCTCGGTGAGGGCGTCCCCGGTGAGCACCAGAATCCGCCGGCGCTGCCCGAAGGCCTTTTCGATGCCGAACGCCTCGACGAGGATGTCGTGCGCGGCCAGGTAGCGCGGCAGCGGGTAGGCGGGCTCCAACGCCTTGCGCAGCAACGGAAGCAGGTCGGCGTCGGTGCGGACGCGGGCGGCCTGTTCGACCGCGCGGGACGCGGCCAGCGAGGGGAGCAGCTCGACGAACTGGTCGATCGCCAGCAGCCCGGCGAGCGTGGTGCGGGGGATCGCGACGTCGCCGGATTCGATCGGGCCGACACCCTGCTCCAGGTCCAGCTGGGTCGCGTCCAGCTCGCCGCGGGCGGTGGCGCGGCGCACGGCCAGTGCGAGCGCCGCGGGCAGTGCGCGGGCCAGGGTCTCGTCGGAGAGGTTCTTGTAGAGCGCGGCCAGGGCGTTGCGCTCCAGCAGGAAGGTCTCGCGGCCGGTTTCGGGGGCGTCGACCGACGCCATCGTGGCGTGGTGGCGGTGGTAGGTCAGCGACCCGGGGACGTACCGGACGCGCCAGCCGCGGAGGTTGAGCCGCCAGCCGAGGTCGACGTCCTCGTAGAACATGAAGAACCGCTCGTCGAAGCCGCCGAGCTCGGCGAACACGCCCGCCCGGACGAACATCGCGGAGCCGGTGCCGAACAGGACGTCTTTGGCGACCTCGTGCTCGGCGGCCGGGACGTCGGCCAGCGGCGAGCCCGCGTGGCGCTTGTAGCCCATGCCGAACCAGGTCAGCCCGCCGTCGACGAAGTCGGCGCCGGTGCCGTCCCAGTCGAGGACCTTGCTGGCCACCGCGGCGACGCGGGGCTGCGCGCGCAGCTCGGCGACGGCGGCGGCGACCCAGCCGGGCGCCGGGCGGGCGTCGTTGTTGAGGAAGGCGAGGACGGTGCCCTTCGCGTGCTTCGCGCCGAGGTTGCAGCCGCCCGCGAAGCCGGTGTTGCGCCCGGCCTCGACGACCTGGGCCTGGGGAACGGCCTCGCGGATGCGCGCGGCTTCGTCGGAGTTGTCGACGCAGATCAGCTCGAGCTCGGGGTAGTCGTGCTCGGCGAGCGCGCGCAGACAGGTGATCGTGTCGTCGGCGCCGCGGTAGTTGACCACGATCACCGAGACGAGCGGTTGCGGATCCCCCTGCGCCAAAGCCAGCTCCTGTCGTCGGAATGCCAGCAAGCTTAAAGGCCTGCCCATGCTTCCCAGACCGCGCCTCGGCCGAGCGCCGCGCGACGGCTGATCTTGCGACGGGCGAGCAACGTCGCCGGTAGCCGCGCGGCCACCTCGGCCAGGACCCGGCAGCGCAGGCCGAAGCGGAAGTTCGCCGCCTCCGGCCGCCCGGGACGCAGCGGCAGCACCGCCGTCAACACGGCGAATCGGACCAGCTGGTTCACCGCGACGCCGCGGGGCGCGCAGCGCAGCAGCATGAGCAGCCGGTTGCGCTCGTTCCAGCGGTGGAACAGCGGCGAGCCCGGTTTGCTGCTGACGCCGTGGGCGTGCCGGACGCGGGCGTCCGGCACCGCGACGACGTCCCACCCGGCCAGCCGCAGCCGCCACGCCGTGTCGGTGTCTTCGTAATAACAGAAGAACCCGGCCGGGACGCCGCCGACGTCGCGCAGGGCGCCGACGCGCAGCAGGGCCGCGCCGCCGCAGAAGCCGAACACTTCGCCGGCGGGCTCGGTGACGTCGGCGCCGTGGCCGTCGGCGGTCAACCGGACGCCGGCGGACTGCGTGGTGCCGCCGGGGAGCACGAGCAGCGAGGTCGCCGCGGCGGCCGGCGGCGCCTTTTCGAGGGTGTCCTCCAGCGTCGCGAGCCAATCCGGCGTGGGTTCGGCGTCGTCGTTCAGCCACGCCATGAGCGGGGTCCCGACCTGGTTCACGGCGACGGCGAGGGCGCCCGCGTAGCCGGTGTTGCGCGGGAGGCGGAGGACTCGCGGGCGCGACGGATGAGCTGCGAGCAGGGCGGCGGTGCCGTCGTCGGAGGCGTTGTCGACCACGAGCGTCCGATGTGGACGCGTCTGCGCGGCGAGCGCGTCGAGGCAGGCCGTGATGTGCCCGGCGCCCCGCCAGGTCACGACTACCACCGTGGTGGCGGGATTCGCGGTCACGTCCCGCACAATAGCCGCGTGCCCGAACTGGTCGTGCTCGCCGAGCAGCTCCTCGCGCCCGTGCCCGGTGGCACCGGGCGCTACACGGCCGAGCTGCTCCCCGCGCTCGCGCGGACCGCGCCACCGGGCTGGACGGTGTCCAGCGTCGTCGCGCGGCACGCCGAGGTGGACGCGGCTCGGCTGGAGGGCGTCGAGGGCCCCCGGGTGCTGCGCATCCCGCCGCGGGCGCTGGTCGCCTTGTGGCAGCTGGGCCTGCGCTGGTGGCCGGGCGGCGACGCGGTGCACGCGCCGACGCCCTTCGCGCCGCCGCGCGCCCCGGCCGGGCGGACGCTGAGCGTGACCGTGCACGACACCGTGCCGTGGACCCACCCCGAGACCCTGACCGCGCGCGGGGTGAGCTGGCACCGGTCGATGATCGCGCGGGCCGCGCGGCGGGCGTCCGGGCTGGTCGTGCCCACCCGGGCGGTCGCCGACGAGCTGGCGGTGCTCATCGACGTCGACGTGCCGGTGCGCGTGGTGCCGCACGGCGTGCGGGTGCCGTCGGGCTCGGCCGAGCTGGACCTGCCGGACCGGTACGTGCTGGCCGTCGGCACCATCGAGCCGCGCAAGGGCATCGACGTGCTGGTCGACGCGGTCGCGGCCCTCGAAGGCACGGCGCTCGTGCTGGCCGGGCAGCCGGGCTGGGGCGGCGTCGACCCGGTGGCGCTCGCGGCCGAGCGCGGCCTGCCGGCGGACCGGCTGCGGGTGCTGGGGAAGGTGACGGACGCCGAGCTGGCGACCGCGCTGCGCCGGGCGGGCGTGCTGGCCGTCCCGAGCCTCGCCGAGGGGTTCGGGCTGGGCCTGCTGGAGGCGATGGCGGCCGGCGTCCCGGTGGTGCACACCGACGTCCCGGCGCTCGCCGAGGTGGCGGGCGGCGCCGGCGTCGTGGTGCCCCGCGGTGACGCGGCCGCGCTGGCGACGGCGCTGCGCGAGGTACTGGGGTCGCCGTCGGTGGCGGCGAAGCTGGTCCGGTCGGGGCGGGAGCGGGCCAAGGCGTTCACCTGGCGTCGCGCCGCGGAGGCCGTCTGGGCGATCCACCGGCGGGTGCACGACTGAGGCTCGTTTCGGGGGCCGCACCAGCCTCACCTGCCCGGTTTGCCAGTTCCTCACCATGGCGGGAGGGCCCCGCCGTACTCTGCAGGGGTGAGCGATGACCCCCGGGTGCTGATCGACGCGACCGCGGTTCCCGCGGACCGCGGCGGCGTGGGCCGGTACGTGGATTCGCTCGTCGCCGCCCTCGACGCGGACGGGGCGCGGATCACCGTCGTCTGCCAGCCCCGCGACCTGCAGCTCTACGACCGGCTGGCGCCGCGTTCGCGGGTCGTGCCCGCTTCGCCGGCGACGACCACCCGCACCGCCCGGCTGACCTGGGAACAGGCGACCCTGCCGCGGCTGGCGCGCCGCCTCGGCGCGGACGTCGTCCACTCGCCGCACTACACGATGCCGCTCGCGACGTCGGCCGCGTCGGTGGTCACGCTGCACGACGCGACGTTCTTCACCGACGCCGTGCTGCACTCGTCGGTGAAGGCCCGTTTCTTCCGCGCGTGGACCGCGACGGCCTTGCGCCGGGCGACGCTGTGCGTGGTGCCCTCGGCGGCGACGGCCACGGAGCTGGCCCGCGTCGGCCCGGTGCGGCACGCTTCCTTGGAAGTCATTCACCACGGTGTCGACACGGAACGGTTCCACCCGCCGTCCCCTGCGGAAGTGGCGGCCGCTCGCGCGGCTGTCGGCCTGGGGCGGACGCCGTACGTGGCTTTCCTGGGTGCGCTGGAGCCGCGCAAGAACGTGCCGGCGCTGATCCGCGGCTTCGCCCGCGCGGTGGCCGGCCGCCCGGACGCGCCGGCGCTGGTGCTGGCCGGTCAGCCGGGCTGGGACACGCAGGTGGAGCGGGCGCTGGACGCGGTCCCGCACCGGCTGCGCGTCATCCGGGCGGGCTACCTGCCGTTCGGCACGCTGGCGGGGTTTCTGGGCGGGGCGGAGCTGGTGGCGTACCCGTCGTTGGGCGAGGGGTTCGGGCTGCCGGTGCTGGAGGCGATGGCCTGCGGCGCATGCGTGCTGACCACGCGCAGGCTGTCGTTGCCGGAGGTGGGCGGCGACGCGGTGGCGTACTGCGGCGTGGGCGCGGGCGACGTCGCGGCGGCGCTCGGTGAGCTGCTGGACGACCCGGGGCGGCGGGCGGAGCTGGCGACGGCGGCGCAGCAGCGCGCGAAGGAGTTCTCGTGGGCCACGACGGCGGAACGGCACCGGGAGGCGTACGCCAAAGCCTGGTCCCGCCACCTCCGCACCCGCTGACACCTTCCTCCGTGCTGCTGGACCGGGGCACCCGGTTCACCCTCGGTGACGCGTGGACAATGGCCGGGTGACTGAGCAATCCCGCTATGGCGACGATGTCGGCGTCGTGACCGTGACCTACTTCTCCGAGGACACCATCGAGCGGTTCCTCGACACCCTCGAGAAGGCCACCGAACGCGAGGTCAAGGTGGTCGTCGCGGACAACGCGTCCGTCGAGGGTGCCCTCGAGCGGGCCACCGCCAACCGGAAGAACGTCCAGCTGCTCAGCATCGGGGAGAACGTCGGCTACGGGACCGCCGCCAACCGGGGCGTCGCCGAGCTCGACGACTCCTACGGCTGGGTCGTCGTCGTCAACCCGGACCTCGAATGGGAGCCCGGGTCGCTCGATGCGCTGCTCGAGGTCACCCGGCGGTGGCCGCGCGGGGGTGCCTTCGGGCCGCTGATCCACGATCTCGACGGCACCGTCTACCCCTCGGCGCGGCTGCTGCCGTCCTTCGGGCGCGGGATCGGGCACGCCGTCTTCGCGAAGGTCTGGCCCGGCAACCCCTGGACCAAGCAGTACCGGCAGGAGAGCGGCACGCCGGTCGAGCGCGTCTCGGGCTGGCTGTCCGGCTCGTGCCAGCTGTTCCGCCGGGAGGCGTTCGACTCCGTCGGCGGCTTCGACACGCGGTACTTCATGTACTTCGAGGACGTCGACCTCGGCGACCGGCTGGCGAAGGCGGGCTGGCTGAACGTCTACGCGCCGTCCTCGCGGGTCACGCACGAAGGCGGGCACTCGACGTCGCAGGCGTCGAAGAAGATGCTCGCGGCCCACCACGCCAGCGCCTACCGCTACCTCGCCGACCGCCACCAGGGGCTCGCCTGGAAGCCGGTGCTGGCCGCCGTGAAGCTCGGCCTCGCGCTGCGGCTGAAGCTGGAAACCCGCTAGATCCCGTCGAGCCGGCGCGACAGGTCGGACTTGCCCATGTTCTGCGTCACCGTCGGCACCAGGCCGGTGTCCTCCGGGCCGGGCTCCTTCAGCGGGCTCGTGACCGGCTCGGCCTGGGGACGGCGGGACAGCGGGGTCGGCATCGACATCGGCGTCGTCGGCGCGGGCGTGCTCAGCGGCGTGGTCTGCTGCGGGCGGCGGCCGCCCTGAACCTCCATCCGCCGGGTCGGCGCCGAGCCGGCCAGCGGGTGGTCGTTCTCCTCGATCAGCGACGCCGGCAGCTGCGTGGTCGTGTCGGGGTCGCGGCTGCGGTCGAGCCCGTCGATCTGCGCTCGCGGGATCTGCTGGGTGTTCGACGAGTCCATCGGTGACGTCGCGCTGTCGGGTGTCACGACGAACACACCGCGCGCTTGGGCTCGTGCGAGCAGGGCGTCCGCCCGATCGCGGGGGTCCATCCCCTCGGCCTCCCGACTGACCCGGGGCCCTCTGGGGAAAGGCCCGCCTGTTTCCTGTCTAGGGTAGGCCCTCCGGGCGACCTCCGTCAGGGTTTCCCGCGGCTTGTCGCTCAGCGGTGCGTGATACAAGAGGAGATTTCCGTGACGTCCGAGGTCGAAAGCGACACCGTCGACGCCGTCGTGCTGGTCGGGGGCAAGGGCACCCGGCTGCGCCCGCTCACCCTTTCGGCGCCGAAGCCGATGCTCCCGACAGCCGGGACGCCGTACCTGAGTCACCTGTTCTCCCGCATCCGCGAGGCCGGCATCCGGCACGTCGTGCTGGGCACGAGCTACCGGGCGGAGGTCTTCGAGGAGTACTTCGGCGACGGCCGGTCGATCGGCCTCGAGCTCGAGTACGTGGTCGAGGAGGAGCCGCTCGACACGGCGGGCGCCATCCGGAACGTCTACGACAAGCTGCGCGCCGAGCAGGTGATCGTCTTCAACGGCGACATCCTCTCCGGCGCGGACCTCGGTGAGCAGCTGCGGGTGCACCGCGAATCCGGCGCCGACGTCACGCTGCACCTGCAGCGCGTGCCGGACCCGAGCCGGTTCGGGTCGGTGCCGACCGACGAGACCGGGCGCGTGCAGGCGTTCCTCGAGAAGACACCGAACCCGCCCACCGACCAGATCAACGCCGGCTGCTACGTCTTCCGCCGCCCGGTGATCGAGGCCA
Source organism: Amycolatopsis sp. NPDC051045 (assembly GCF_040682955.1). Lineage (NCBI taxonomy): Bacteria > Bacillati > Actinomycetota > Actinomycetes > Pseudonocardiales > Pseudonocardiaceae > Amycolatopsis > Amycolatopsis sp. NPDC051045. The sequence goes on along the minus strand of NZ_JBFBCC010000001.1, from coordinate 207,114 downwards.
TCCCGACCGGGCGGCGGGTGTCGGTCGAGCGCGAGACGTTCCCGCAGCTGCTGGAGCAGGGCGCGCACATCCAGGGGTTCATCGATGCGTCCTACTGGCTGGACGTCGGCACGCCGGAAGCGTTCGTGCGCGGATCGGCCGACCTCGTGCGGGGCCTGGCGCCGACGTCGGCGCTGCCCGGCCGCCCCGGCGACTTCCTGGTGCTCGACGGCGCGTCGGTGGCCGAGGACGCCCAGCTGAGCGGCGGTTCGACGATCGGCGTCGCCGCCGTGGTCGGCTCGGGCGCGAAGATCGACGGCTCGGTGCTGTTCGACGGCGCGGCCGTCTCCGAGGGCGCGATCGTCGAGCGTTCGGTGCTCGGGCACGGCGCCCGCGTCGGCGCCGGCGCGGTGCTGCGCGGCGTGGTGCTGGGCGACGGCGTGTCCGTCGGGGCCGGGTGTGAGCTCCTGGAAGGCGCCCGCGTCTGGCCGGACGTCGTCCTGCCCGACGGATCCATCCGCTTCTCGAGCGACGCGTAGCCGATGTTCTGGCGTCCCGCGTTCGAGGTCGACCTGGGCCGGGTCCTGGGTCCGCTGAAGCGCGGCCGCGGGTCGCTCAACATCCTCACCGACGAGCGCGGCATCACCTGGCTCGCGTCGAACACCCCGGACGGCCCCGGAACGCTGGCGCTGCGCCGTCTTCCGGACGGCCGCATCGAGGCGGCGGCCTGGGGGGACGGGGCCGACCGGCTGCTCAGCGGCGTCCCGGCGCTGCTCGGCGCGAACGACGACGACTCCGGCTTCGTCGCGCACCACGACGTCGTCGCGCGGGCTCGCCGGGCCAACCCGGGACTGCGGCTCGGGGCGACCGGGGTGGTGTGGGACTGGCTGGTGCTCGCCGTGCTGGAGCAGAAGGTGACCGGCAAGGAAGCGATCCGGTCGTGGGCCGAGCTGTGCCGGCGGTTCGGCTCGCGCCCGCCGGGACCGGGGCCCGAGCGGCTGCGCGTGCCGCCGACGCCGGCGGCCCTGCGGGCCCTGCCGGACTGGCACTGGCACCGCGCGGGCGTCGACATCAAGCGCCGCACGGCCCTGGTCAACGCGGCTCGCGTGGCGCACCACCTGGAGCGGGCGGTCGAGCTGCGCGGGCTCGAGGGACGGCACTGGCTGCGCCAGGTCCCCGGCATCGGCGTGTGGACGGCGGCGGAGATCGCCCAGCGCGCGTGGGGTGACCCGGACGCGGTGAGCTTCGGCGACTACAACATCCCGTCGATGGTCGGGAGCGCCCTGCTGGGCACGAAACTCGACGACGCGGGGATGGCGGAGGTGCTGGCGCCGTACGCGCCGCAGCGGCAGCGGGCGGTGCGGTACCTCGAGGCGGCCGGGCACACGCGGCCACGGTTCGGGCCGCGGATCGAGCTGCGCGACTACCGCGCGATGTGAGGGCTGCCGCGGCTTGGGGTTACTGCTGCGGGGGATAGCCGCCCGGCGGGGGCGGGGGCGGGTACGGCGGCTGCTGGCCCGGGAAGCCTGGGGGCGGCGGCGGGTATCCGGGCTGCTGCGGGTAGCCCGGGTACTGCGGCGGGTACGGCGGCTGCTTCGGCTTGCTCGCCTTGACGACGATCAGCACGACCGCGGCGATGCCCGCGAGGAACAGCAGGATGATCAGGAGCGACAGCACACTCAACACGGTCAGCTCTCCCCCTCGTCGAGCGCGGCGCGGACGATCGACAGCGCTTCGGCGTCGTCGAGGCCGAGCTTACGGGTGGTCTTCGCGTACTCGGCCGCGGCCTGCTGGGCGCGGCGGCGGCTCTGGTCGCCCGCCGCCGCGACGAAGCTGCCCGCGCGGCCGCGGGTCTCGATCAGTCCCGCCTCCTCGAGCTCGCGGTACGCCCTCGCCACCGTGTTCGGGGCGATGCCCAGGTCGGCCGCGAGCCGGCGGACCGTGGGCAGCTTCGTGCCCACGGCCAGGCTCCGGTCGTTGATCCGCGCCGCGAGCCCGGACCGGACCTGCTCGAACGGCGGGACCGGTGAGCTGCTGTCGAAGGGGACGATCACCAGCTCTGCGGACCCGCTCCCGGGCCCGGCATCGGCTGCTGCCCCGGGTACGGGCCCTGCGGCGCGTACTGCTGCTGCGGCATCGGCTGCGACGGCGGATAGCCGGGCTGCTGCGGCATCGGCTGCGACGGCGGGAACCCCTGCTGTGCAGGCGCAAACCCCGGCTGCGCAGGCGGGAACCCCTGCTGTGCAGGCGCAAACCCCGGCTGCGCAGGCGGGAACCCTTGCTGCGCAGGAGCGAAACCTTGCTGTGGCGGGTTTCCCGGCCCGAAGCCCTGCTGGGGCGGCGGCGGGAAACCCGGGTTCGGCGGGAACTGCCCGCCGTTCTTCATCGCCTCTTCGCGGCGCATCTTCGCCACCCGCACCGCCACCACGATCACGAACACGATGATCGCCAGGATCAGCAAACCGACGACGATGTAACCGAACACCCCGTCGCCGCCGCCACCGCCGGAGTGGTAATGCACCCGCTCGGGGAACTGCGTAGCCATGTGGTCCCTCCCTGTCCGCGGTCCAGGTTAGTGCCCGGCACCGACAGGAACGGCCGCTTTCACCAGATCGGCGAGATCCTCCGAGCCGGCCGGGAGCGCGTCCGCCGGCCACCACCGGAGGTCGTCGGACTCGGCACTGCGCACCGGCTCCGCCCCGGGGGGCGCGTGCACCGCGAACCGGACGTCGAAGTGCCGGGTCGGCACCCCGAGCGAGCACGTGATCGGGTGGACGTCGAGGTGCACCGGCTCCGGGGAAAGCCGCAGCCCGTCGATGCCCGACTCCTCGGTGGCCTCCCGCAGCGCGGCCCCGGCCAGTGACGCGTCCGAAGGCTCGCAGTGGCCGCCGAGCTGCAGCCACCGCCCGACCCGCGGGTGCAGGGTCAGCAGCACCCGCGTGCCGGTGTGGTCCAGAACCACCGCCGACGCCGTCAGGTGCCCGGCCGCGCAGGACCGCTGGCAACTGTCCTCCCGCGCGGCCAGGTACCCGAGGAACGCCTGGCGCAGCGACTCCTGGGAAGCGGCCGCAGGCCGCCACGACTCCAGCGTCGCGACGGCGTCCGCGTGCAGGCTCACAGCTCCAGCAGTCCTTCCCCGGCCAGGGCCGGCCCACGCGGGTCCGGCTCGGTGAGCGGCACCCCGATGGCGACCGAGCCGAGCGGCTGCCAGCGTTCGTCCAGCCCCAGGACGTCGCGGACGACGTCGGCGGCGAAGATCGTCGACCCGATCCAGCACGAACCCAGGCCTTCCGCGGCCAGCGCGACCAGCAGGCCCTGCACCGCGGCGCCGCCGGCGACGGTGAACATCGTCTTCTCGCACTCGTTGCGGCGGTCGTCGCGGTAGGTGTGCGCGCCGTCCGGCACCAGGAACGGGATGACGACTTCCGGAGCCCGGTACAGGATGTCGCCCCGGCTGAGCCGCTTCGCGATCTGCTCCGGCGTGAAATCGTCGCCGGTCAGGTCGGCCTGCCACGACTCGCGCATCGCGTCGAGCAGCTTCTTCCGGACGCCGGCGTCGCGCAGCCAGACGAACCGCACGGGGTGCGTGTGGTGCGGCGCGGGCGCGGTCAGCGCCGAGCCGACGGCCCGCCGGATCGAGGTGGGCGAGACCGGCTCGTCGGCGAACTGCCGCACCGAACGCCGGGCCGGGACGGCTTCGCGCCTGCCCTGGGCGATGGCTTCGTTCGTGCCCAGCCGGAAGAGGTCCTCCTCCAGCGGGCGGACCAGGTCCCGCGCCGTCGAACCGTCGTCCTCGAGGAACAGCCCGCGCACGACCGCGGCCGGCGTCCCGCCCAGCTTGCCCTTGACCAGGTCGGCGGCCGCGGCGAGCTCGTCGGCGACGGCGACCTCGGTGACGGCGAGCTCGTTGCCCTGCCCGTCGACCGTCCCGCGGTAGGCGTGCAGCACGCGCAGCCCGGACGAACCGATGGCGGCGTCGGTCTGCCCGACCCGCCAGGCCCGCCCCATGGTGTCGGTCACGACGACGGCGACCTCGACGCCGAGCCGCTCCCGCAGCCCGTTGCGCAGCGCCAGCGCCGAGGCGTCCGGGTCGGCGGGCAGCAGAGCGACCTCGTCACCGGCCACATTGGACGCGTCGATCCCGGACGCGGCCTGCACGATGCCGAGCGGGTTCTGGGTGATCACCGTCCGCCCGATCCGCGCGACGATCCGCACGGCCTCCTGCTCGACGAGCTTCCGGCGCTCGGCGTCGCGGGCTTCGGGGTCCGAAGGCACCTTCACGAGCCTGCCTTCGGCCTTCGAGACGATCTTGCTGGTCACGACCAGGACGTCACCCGAGCGCAGCCACGGCGCGGCGGCCACGATCGCGCCGGTCAGGTCGTCGCCCGGCCGGAACTCGGGCAGCCCGGTGACGGGGAGGATCTCCAGCTTCGGGGAAGCGTGGTCAGCGGTGTTGGTCAACGGGGGCTCCAGCCAGGTCGAGGGCGGCGCGGGCCATCGCCGCGGTCGCGTCCACATCGGACATCAGCAGCGGCACGTCGCGGACGGTCACGCCCGGCACGTCCGCCGGTTCGCCTTCCGCGATCAGCCAGCCGTCGAGCACGCCGCCGTCCTTGCGCGCGCCGTAGTGCCGGCCCACCGCCTCCGCGGACGTCTCGACGCCGATCGCGGTCAGGCACGCGTCGGCCATCCCGCGCAGCGCCTTGCCGCCGATGATCGGCGACACCCCGACGACGCCGGCAGACGTCTTGCGCAACGCGTCCCGGACCCCCGGCACGCCCAGCACGGTGCCCACCGAGACGACCGGGTTCGACGGCGCGAACAGCACCGCGTCGGCCCCGGAGATCGCCTCCAGGACGCCCGGCGCGGGCTTGGCCTCGTCGTTGCCGACCGCGACGATCGAGTGCGCCTTCGGCTCGGCGCGGTAGCGCACCCACCACTCCTGGAAGTGGACGGCCTTCTGCTGGCCGTCCTGCTCCGGGTCGTCGATCACGACGTGCGTCTCGACGCGGTCGTCGGACATCGGCAGCAGCCGGACGCCGGGCTGCCAGCGGTCGCACAGGGCTTCGGTCACCGCCGACAGCGGGTAGCCCGCGCGCAGCATCCGCGACCGGATCAGGTGGGTGGCGATGTCCTTGTCGCCGAGGCCGAACCAGGTCGGCTCGGCGCCGTAGGCGGCCAGCTCCTCCTTGACGACCCACGTCTCGCCCGAGTGCCCCCAGCCGCGTTCTTCGTCGATCCCGCCACCCAGGGTGTACATGCAGGTGTCCAGGTCGGGACAGATCCGCAACCCGTGCATCCAGACGTCGTCGCCGGTGTTCACCAGCGCCGTCACCTCGTGCGGCGAGTCCGCCGACCCTTCGGCGGGCATACCCAACGCCGCCTTGACACCCAGCAGGAAACGGGCCCCGCCCACTCCACCGACCACTACCACGATCTTCACGACGTCGAATCCTCGCACGAGCCGGGTGCGGGCACCCAGTACCGGTATCTGTGGTGCGGGGCGTAGCCGAGCCCCGCGTAGAGCGCGAGCGCGCCCGAGTTCCCCTCCGCCACCTGCAACACCGCGCGGTCCGCCCCGTGTTCCGCGCCCCAGGCCCCCACGGCGCCCATCAGCGCCGACGCCAGCCCGCGGCGGCGGAAGGCGGGGGCGACCTCGAGCCGCCCGACGTGCAGCCAGTCGTCGACCAGGGCCGCGCGGACGACGCCGGCGGTGCGGCCGTCGACCTCCGCGATCCCGTAGCCGATCTTCCCGCCGGCCAGGACCTGCCGCGCGGCGGGGGAGTCCTCGCCCGGGCGCAGCACGAGTTCCCACCATCCGGGCACCGGCTCGTCCGGCACCCTCACGGGAAAGCGCCCACCCGGGGGTGGCACTTCCACGGGAAAGTGCCGGTTGCCGAGGGGTGCGGTGAGGACGGCCACCTCGTGGCCGGCGCCGTGCCCGGTGGCCGGGACCCACCCCGCGGTGGCGATGGCGTGCTCGTTCGGGCTGTCCCGGACCACCTGGACCATGGGGGCGATCCCCCTATCGTGGGCGAAGTCACACGCCGCGCGCAGGGCGTCGCCGACCGGTCGGCCGGGGTCGCCGACGGCAAGTGCGCTGTTCGCGCGGCCGGTGAACCCGTCCGCCCAGCGCAGACACCACTCACCTAGGGGTTCCTCGACCAGTGGCGGCCATGCTCTGCTGCAGGTGGTTTCGAGCCTTTCTCGGGCGTTCACCGCTAGATTGTGACCGAGGCGGTGAAAGTCGCGGAGCGGATTTCGGCAGGAGGTGACCGTGGGTATCCAGCGCAAGGACGAGCGGCACAACGAGAAGCTCGTCGACGAGATCGCCGAGGGGTTCAACCGAGCCGTGGGGGAGAAGAAGCCCGAAAGTGACCCAGACGAAGCGCCCAAGCCGCGCTTCGTCATCACCGGCGACGCCCGGGCCACCCCGGCCCCGCGCCGCCGGCCGGGGTGAGCGCCATACCCGGAGTATGGCTAAGGCTTGCCTCACCGACCGAACGGGTGCCCGAACCGCGTAGTGTCGGCCCCGACTGGCTGTTTGCAGAGAAAAGCAGGAGTACGCAGTGACCTACGTGATCGCCGAGCCCTGCGTCGACGTGCTCGACAAGGCGTGTATCGACGAGTGCCCCGTGGACTGCATCTACGAGGGCGAGCGGATGCTGTACATCCACCCGGACGAGTGTGTCGACTGCGGCGCCTGCGAACCGGTCTGCCCGGTCGAGGCGATCTACTACGAGGACGACGTCCCGGACAACTGGTCGGACTACACCAAGGCGAACGTCGACTTCTTCGACGAGCTGGGCTCGCCCGGCGGTGCGTCCAAGGTCGGCAAGACGGCCCACGACCCGGCCTTCATCAAGGCGCTGCCCCCGCAGGGCGAATGAGCCCGGTCGCGCTGCCCGACTTCCCCTGGGATTCGCTCGCCGAGGTCAGGGCCACGGCGCAGGCGCATCCCGGCGGGGTCGTCGACCTCTCCATCGGCACCCCGGTCGACCCGGTCCCGGTCAAGATCCGGGAGGCGCTCGCGTCGGTCTCGGAGATCCCCGGGTACCCGACCACGCACGGCATCCCGGCCCTGCGGGAAGCCGCCCGCGCGGCGCTCTCGCGGCGGCACGGGGTGGACGGCATCGAGCCGGACGCCGTGCTGCCGACGATCGGGTCCAAGGAGGCCGTGGCCTGGCTGCCGCGGCTGCTCGGCTTCGGGCCCGGCGACGTCGTCGTCATCCCGGAGCTGGCGTACCCGACGTACGAGGTCGGCGCGCTGCTGGCGGGCGCGTCCATCCTGCGGACCGACGGCCTGACCGCGCTCGGCCCGCAGAAGCCGGCGATGATCTGGCTGAACTCGCCGTCCAACCCGACCGGCCAGGTGCTGCCGGTCGAACACTTGCGCAAGGTCGTCGAGTGGGCGCGCGAGCGTGACGTCGTCGTGGTCTCCGACGAGTGCTACCTGGCGCTCGGCTGGGAGACCGACCCGCTGTCGGTGCTGCACCCGGACGTCTGCGACGGCCGGACCGACGGGCTGATCGGGGTGCACTCGCTGTCGAAGTCGGCCAACCTGGCCAGCTACCGCGCCGGGTTCCTGACCGGTGACCCCCGCCTGATCGCGCGGTTGCTGGAGGTCCGCAAGCACGCGGGCATGATCGTGCCGCGCCCGGTCCAGGAAGCGATGGTCGCCGCCCTGACCGACGACGAGGCACTGGCCGCCCAGCGCGAGCGCTACGCCCGCCGTCGGCTGGTTCTGCGGAAGGCGTTGCTGGACAACGGCTTCCGCGTCGACCACTCCGAAGCCGGGCTCTACCTCTGGGTCACCCGTGACGAAGCCGCCACCGCGACGGTCCAGTGGCTGGCCGAGCGCGGGATCCTGGTCGCGCCCGGCACGTTCTACGGCCCTAAGGGCGGCCGGCACGTCCGAGTCGCGCTGACCGCGACGGACGAGCGCGTCGACGCCGCCGTGGAGCGGCTCACTCAGTAGTCGCGGCCGGTGAGGCCCCGGTAGACGAACCGGGTGAGCAACTCGACGGCTTCTTCGTCGGTCGGCGGGGTCCAGCCCGCGGGCGAGCCGTGCAGCCACGTCGCCGCGAACGAGTCGACGAGGTTGTACATCAGCATGCCGCAGCGGCCGGGGTCCGCCGGCAGCCGCAGGCCGGCGCGGGTGATGTGGGCGAGGTGGTCGTCAAGGTCGGCCGCCTGGGACGCCCCGAACTGCGCCACCGTGCGCGCGAACGACTCGCTGACCATCGCCGCCTGGCGCAGGGCCAGCATGGTCGCGGCGTTGTCCCGGTAGAAGTCCCAGTACTGCTTGACGTGCCAGCGCACGGCCGCGGGGTCGCTGAAGTCGGTCAGGTGGCCCTCGCGGTGCGCGCTCTCGTCGCCGGACGCCCCGATGTCGGCCAGGAGCGCTTCGAGCAACTCCTCCTTGCTCGCGAAGTGGTTGTAGAACGACCCCGCGGCCCGGCCCGCTTCGGCGGTGATGTCCGTGATCTTCGTGTTCAGGTAGCCCTTCCGGGCGAAAACGCGCTTGGCCGCGGCCTTGAGCGCGCTCTCGGTCTCCGTGGCCTTCTCCTTGCGGCTCGTCGCCGTCATCGCCACCTCCCTTGACACGGGACGCTAGCAGCGCCATTCTGAATTAAGATTCACTGAATTTGAATTCACCAGGAGGGTGACATGGACACACGGGTGCTGATCGCGGGGGCGGGACCGACCGGGCTGACCCTGGCCATCGAGCTGGCGCGGCGCGACGTCGCCGTGCGGATCATCGACAAGGCGGAGACGTTTTTCATGGGCTCACGCGGCGACGGCATGCAGCCGCGCACGCTGGAGGTCTTCGAGGACCTCGGCGTGCTCGACGCGGTGCTGGCGGCGGGGGCCGCGCCGGTCCCGATGAAGATCCACGTCGGCGGCGAGGTGGCCGGCGAGCGGATGATGTTCGACCCCGTGGAGCCGACGCCGGACAAGCCGTACCCGACCGGCTGGTTCCTCGGCCAGTCGCAGACCGAGGGCATCCTGCGCGACCGGCTGGCGGAGTTCGGCGTGCACGTCGAGCTCGCGACCGCGCTGACCGCCTTCGAGCAGGACGCCGACGGCGTCACAGCCACCCTGAGCACCGGCGAGACCATCCGTGCCGCGTACCTGGCCGGGGCCGACGGCGGCAAGAGCTTCGTGCGCAAGGCGCTGGGGATCCCGTTCGAGGGGAGCACCGACGAGTCGATCCGGATGCTGCTCGGCGACGTCCACGCCGAGGGCCTCGACCGCGGCTTCGGGCACTGGTTCGGCGCGCCGGACGACCCGATGCGCGGCATGATGTTCAGCCCGCTGCCGGGTACGCCGTGGTTCCAGTTCGCCTCGGCGCTCGGCGATGGCGACGTCGAGGCCGAGACGGCGCTGCCGGCGATCCAGGCCCGGCTCGACGCGCTCTCCGGCGGCGGGATCACGCTGTCGGATCTGGCCTGGTCGACGGTGTGGCGGCCGAACGTCCGGCTGGCGGCGAAGTTCCGCGAGGGCCGGGTCTTCCTGGCCGGCGACGCCGCGCACGTCCACCCGCCGACCGGCGGCCAGGGACTCAACACCGGCGTCCAGGACGGCTACAACCTCGGCTGGAAGCTCGCCGACGGCGCACCGGAGCTGCTCGACAGCTACGATGCCGAACGGCGGACCGTCGCGGCCCGCGTGCTCGGGGTTTCGACCGCGCTGATGCAGAAGTACGTCGACGGGGACGAGGACGCGCACGAGCGCGGCGAGGACACCCGGCAGCTGGACATCAGCTACCGCGGCGGCCCGCTGTCGCCGGCCGGAACCGGTGCGCTGCAGCCGGGCGACCGCGCCCCGGACGCACCCCTGCTCGACGCGAACGGCAAGCGCGTCCGGCTGTTCGAGCTGTTCCGCGGCCCGCACGCGACGGAACTGGTCTTCGGCGACGGCGCGGTGGGTGAGAACGGCTACCGGATCCTGCCGGCGGGCAGCGTCGCGACGGGCCCGGACCTGGTCGACGACGGCGGCCACGCGTACGCGGCTTACGAGGCGGACGGTGGGCGGCGGGTGCTGATTCGCCCGGACGGGTACGTGTGGTCGATGACCTGAACGGTCAGGCGTGGAGGGCTTTGGCGGCGGTGTCCACCGCTTCCCAAGCTCCCCGCCAGGCCGCGGACAGGGCGCGGACCGCCTTGGCCAGCCTGCGCCGCGGCTTCGCCAGTCCGGCGATCAGGTCGTGCGGCTCGTCGGGCACCTCGGCGGACGAGCGCGTCAGCAGGCTGACCTCGCGCAGCAGGGTCGAATACCGCGCGCTGGACAGCCGCCGCTTCGCCGTGGCGCGCTCGCTGACGAACTTCGACACCAGACGGCGGCCGGCGGCCTGGTCGCGGACCTCGAAGCCGGCGATGACCTCGCGCAGGTGCCCGATCAGGACGTCGTAGTCGCGCACCTCGCCGGGCGACTGGCCGAGCCAGCCCAGCTCCGCGCGCACCGGCTCGGCGCCGTCGCCGACCAGCCTCCCGGACAGCTTCAGCACGCTGCGCATCCGCCGCAGGGCGACGCGCATCTGGTGCAGGTCTCACCCCCTGAATGGTGAGTGACCGGAACAATCCCGCCTGAAGCCGTGAATGCCACCTTCACGGACTTCGAAGCTGTGAAGGTGGCATTCACGGACTTTGGACTCAGACGTGGGCGGACTCAGTCGTTGGCGTGCAGCGCCGCGTTGAGCTCGACGCCGGAGCCGGTCCGCGGCACGACCTCGACCGCGCCCGTCGCCGAGTTGCGCCGGAAGACCGCGCCCGAGATGCCGTTGAGCTCGCGGGCCTTGACGACCTTGCCCTCGACGACGACCTTCGTGCCCGCCGTGACGTACAGCCCCGCCTCGACGACCGTGTCGTCGCCCAGCGAGATCCCGACGCCGCCGTTCGCGCCGATCAGGCAGCGCTCGCCGAGGGAGATCGTCTCCTTGCCGCCGCCCGAGAGCGTGCCCATGATCGACGCGCCGCCGCCGACGTCCGAGCCGTCGCCGACGACCACGCCGGCCGAGATCCGGCCCTCGACCATCGACGCGCCGAGCGTGCCGGCGTTGAAGTTGACGAACCCTTCGTGCATCACGGTCGTGCCGGCCGCCAGGTGCGCGCCGAGCCGGACGCGGTCGGCGTCGCCGATCCGGACCCCGGACGGCAGGACGTAGTCGACCATCCGCGGGAACTTGTCGACGCTGTAAACGGTCACCGCGCCGCGCGAGCGCAGCCGCAGCCGGGTCGTCTCGAAGCCCTCGACCGGGCACGGGCCGTGGTTGGTCCACACGACGTTGGCCAGCAGGCCGAAGATGCCGTCGAGGTTCTGGCCGTGCGGGCGGACCAGCCGGTGCGAGAGCAGGTGCAGCCGCAGGTAGAGGTCGTGCGTGTCGGCCGGGGCGTCGGCGAGCTTGCCGATCGTGGTGCGCACGGCGACGACCTCGACCCCGCGGTCGGTGTCCGGGCCGAGCAGCGCCGCGGCGGCCTCGCCGAGCAGCTCGGTGGCCTCGGCCGCGCTCAGGCGCTCGGTGCCGGCGGTGCCGCCGTCAGTCAGCTTGGGGTGCGGGTACCAGGTGTCGAGGACCGTCCCGTCGGTCGCGACGGTGGCCAGCCCGACGCCGCTGGCGCCGGTCGTTTCGGGGTTCGGGCTCTGCTCGCTCACGGCCTTCACCGTAGTGGAGTGACGCGGATCAACCACTCGTGGGCCGCGCGTCTACCTGCTTCTTCAGGCCCGAGAGCGCGGCGGCGATGTCGACCAGCGCCTGCGAGCAGGGGCCGCCCGCGGCCGGGACGGTGGTGCAGCCCGCGCCGCGGAACTCCCCGACGGCCTGCTCCACCCGGCCGGCTTCGGTGACCAGCTGCGGGTCGCGGTCGTTCGCGCGCTTGCGGGCCGCGCCCGGCACGTTGGCGACCTCCGTGACGTACTTCTCACAGCCCTTCGGCAGCTGGGTGCGCGGGCTCGCGTAGCACTGGTCCACGGTCAGCGCGGCCAGCTTCGTCGGGAGCGCGTCCGGGCCGGGCTCGCCGGCCTGCCGCTTGGGGGCCGGCCCGGCTTCGTTCCCGCAGCCGGACAGGACCAGGACCAGCAACGCGCCGCCCACGGCGACCGGAAACCTACGCACACCCCCACGGTAGCGTGCGGGGCATGAGCCTGGACCTGCACGCCGACCCGGTGGACCTGACCGCGGCGCTGGTGGACGTCTTCAGCGTGTCCGGCGCCGAGGCCGAGCTCGCGACCGCGGTGCAGGACGCGTTGCGGGCGCAGGCGCCGCACCTCGAGGTCGTCCGCAACGGCGACGCCGTCCTCGCGCGGACGAACCTCGGCCGCGAAGCGCGGGTCGTGCTCGCCGGGCACCTGGACACCGTGCCGGAGAACGGCAACCTCCCTTCCCGGCGCGAAGGCACCGGCGACGAAGAGATCCTGCACGGCCTCGGCACGGTCGACATGAAGGGCGGTGACGCGGTTTTCCTGCACCTCGCCGCGACGCTGCCGGAGCCGAAGCACGACGTCACCTTCGTCTTCTACGACAACGAAGAGGTCGAAGCGGTCAAGAACGGCCTCGGCCGGATCGAGCGCGAGCTGCCGGAGTGGCTGGCCGGTGACCTGGCGATCGTCGGCGAGCCGTCGAACGGCGTGATCGAAGCCGGCTGCCAGGGCACCATGCGCGTCGAACTGCGCTGCACCGGGACGCGCGCGCACACCGCGCGGGCGTGGATGGGGGAGAACGCGATCCACGCGCTCGCCGAGCCGCTGCGGCGGCTGGCGGAGTACTCGCCGCGGACCGTCGACATCGACGGGCTGACCTACCGCGAAGGCCTCCAGGCGACTTCGATCGGCGGCGGGGTGGCGGGCAACGTCGTCCCGGACGAAGCGGTGCTGACGGTGAACCACCGCTTCGCCCCGGACCGCGACGCTGCGGCGGCCGAGCGGCACCTGCGCGAGGTGTTCGACGGTTTCGAGCTGTCCGTTGTGGACCTCTCGCCGGGCGCGCTGCCGGGCCTGTCCGCCCCCGCGGCGGCGGAACTGGTGGCGGCGGCGGGCGGCCGCGCGGCGGCGAAGCTGGGCTGGACCGACGTCGCCCGGTTCGCGGCGCGGGGCATGCCGGCGGTGAACTTCGGCCCGGGCGACCCGACGCTGGCGCACACGAAGCAGGAGAACGTCCGGGCCGCCGAGATCCGCCAGGTCACCGACGTGCTCCGCAAGTTCCTGACCTGAGTCCCAGCGCCCGTTTGTGGCTGTCGTCACACTCGGGTGTGCTGAACTGCGGTGACGCTGCGCTACCGGGACTCACCGCAACTTTTCCCGGCCGCGGTCCGTATGTCCTGGTGAAACCGCGCACCCGGGGAGGACCCATGCCGAAAACCGCGAGACGGGCCGCGGCCGTCGCCGTGCTCGCCCTGGCGGTGTGCGGGGCCGTGGCCGGCTGTGAGCAGCAGCCCGTCGCCGCGCCGGCGGCCGGTCCGATCGTCACGGACATCGGTGACGCCACCTCGGTCCCGCCGCCGCCGGCCGAGCGGGAGCCCGTGGTGCCGGCCGCGCCCGTCGAGGTCGCCATCACCTTCCCGCGGACCGGGTCCGGCCAGTGGATGTTCACCCCGGGCAACGACGAAGTGGCCGGGAGCCGCGGCAGGCTGCTGCGCTACCGGATCGCTGTGGAGACCGACATCGACGGCGTCGGGCCCGCCGACTTCGCCCGCCGCATCCGGGCCATCCTCGGCGACCCGCGGGGCTGGACCGCCGGCGGTCAATGGCGGCTGCAGCAGGTCGGCCCGGCCGACAGCGCCGACTTCACGATCTACCTGGCGACGCCGGCCAGCCGAGACAAGCTGTGCGGCGGCACGCCGGACAGCTACACCTCCTGCCGCAACGGCAGCAACGTCGTGCTCAACGTCGCCCGCTGGGCCAACGCCGTGCCGAACTACGGCGCGCCGCTGGAGGTCTACCGGCAGTACATGGTGACCCACGAGACCGGGCACCGGCTGGGCCAGGGCCACGAGCTGTGCCCCGGCGCGGGACGACCGGCGCCGGTGATGGAGCAGCAGACGCTGGGGCTGCACGGCTGCGTCCCGAACCCGTGGCCGTTCCCGGACGGCCGCGCGTACGCGGGCCCGCCGGGCGAGTACGACGACCCGATCCCGGCGGGCGACTCCTGAGCGCTTACCGGCCCTGCAGGGACTTGACGTTGTTCCCGAACGTCCAGCCCTTCGAGCCGTCCCAGTTGATCGACCAGTCCATCAGGCCCTTCAGGCCCGGAACCGAGCGCCACGCCTGGGAAACCAGGCTCGGCGACAGGTACCCGCCGCCCGCACCCGGCTGGGCGGGCAGGCCGGGGACCTGCTTGTCGTAGGGCACGCGGATCGTCGTGCCCTGCACGACCAGGCCCTGGTTCAGGCACTGCGTCTGCACGGTGAAGCCCTGCACGGTCCCGGCCTGGTACGAGTCGCCGGAGCAGCCGTACATGCTTCCGTTGTAGTACTGCATGTTCAGCCACCACAGCCGGCCGTTGTCCGCGTACTTCTTGACGATCGGCAGGTACGCGCCCCAGATCGAGCCGTAGGTGATGCTGCCGCCGGTCACGTACGCGGTTTCGGGCGCCATCGTCAGCCCGAAGTTCGACGGCATCCGCGCGAGCACGCCGTCGATGATGCGGATCAGGTTCGACTGCGACGCCGAGAGCGTCTTGATGTTCCCGCTGCCGGTGAGCCCGGTCTCGATGTCGATGTCGATCCCGTCGAAGTTGTACTGCTGCAGGATCGGCACGACCGTGGCGACGAACCGGTCGGCCACCGCGGACGACGACAGGTCGATCCCGGCGGCCGCGCCGCCGATCGACAGCAGGATCGTGGCCCCCGCGGCCTTCGCCGCGCACATCTCGGCGGGCGTGGACACCTTGACGCCGGCGTCCATCCCGTTCTCCCACAGCACGGTCCCGTCGGACCGGATCACCGGGAAGGCGGCGTTGACGACGTTGTAGCCGTGCTGCGCCATGCGGCTGTCGGTGATCGGCACCCAGCCCATCCCGGGGTGCACGCCGTTCGCGGCGCCGTCCCAGTTCTCCCAGTACCCCTGGAGGACCTTGCCCGCGGGCCGGGATTTCACCGCGCACGTGTCGGCTTGCACCGCCCCCTGCGCGGGGGCCGGCACGAGCAGCGGGACGGCCAAGACCGCGGCCAGAAGGGTTCCGAACCAGCGGGTTCTGCGACCGGACATACCGGCTCCCATCGTCGTTGAGGCGAACGCGGCGTGTCCGTCCAACATAAGTGGCGCCGGGAAGGGGTGACTACCTACGATCGGGTGGTCTAGACAAATTGCCGGGGGCGGCACTTCCCCCTGGAAGTGCCGCCCCCGGGACTCAGACGGTCAGCGTCCAGGAGGACAGGTAACCGGTGTCGGCCGGGCCGACGTCGCGCAGCCGCAGCTGCCAGGCCCCGTTCGCGGCCTCGGAAGAGGCGTTGACGGTGTAGGTGGTGTCGAGGTTCGGCGTCGAGTCGCTGCTGGAGTTCTTCAGCCGGTACGCCGTGCCGTCCGGGGCGACGAGGTCGAGGACCAGGTCACCGCGGTAGGTGTGGGTGATGTGCACCTCGACCTTCGTGGTGCCGGACGCGTTGCGGGCGCAGCCGCCGACGGTCGCCGTGCTGTTCACCGCGGCACCCGGGTAGTCCGGGATGTCCAGCCGCGTGGAGTTGCTCACCGGGGCGCAGGAAGACGTTCCGACACCGAGCGAGAACGACGCCGTGTGGTCGACGCTCGCGCCGTCCGCGGTCACCGTGATCGGGAAGGTGCCGTTCGGAGTCGACGCGGAAGTCGTGATGGTCAGCGTCGAGGAACCGCCGGACTGCACGGTCGCCGGGCTGAACGACGCCGTCGCACCCGCGGGCAGGCCGGACGCCGACAGGGAGATCGACTGGGCCGAGCCGGACGTCGTCGCGGTGTTCACGGCGACCTGGAGCGACTGTCCGGGTTGGACGGTCCCGGCGGTGGGGTTCAGCGCGACGGAGAAGTCGTTGCCCTGCGTCGTCGCGACGGCCAGCTTCCAGAGCGCGTACCCGATCGCGTCGGAGTTCTTCTCCAGCGGCGCGTCCGGGATGTTGGAGATCGTGTCGCAGGCGCGGTGGTAGCAGTTGTCGAACGGCGAACCCGCGGTGCCGCCCCACTTCTGGGCCTGCGCCGAGCTCTTGATGTCGCCGGCGCCGGTGGCCAGGCCGCCGACCGGGATGCCCGCGCTCTTGAAGGACGCGTGGTCGGAGCGGCCGTCGCCTTCGCTGTCGCCCTCGGTCTGGATGCCGATCGAGGAGAAGTACTCGTCGAAGATCGCCTTGACCGACGCGACGTCGTCGTAGACGAAGTAGCCCCAGTTCTTGGAGCCGATCATGTCGAAGTTGAGGTAGGTCTTGATCTTCGTGCGCTCGCTGCTCGGCAGGTTGTTGACGTAGTACTTGGAGCCGACCAGGCCGGACTCCTCGTCGGCCCACCAGCCGAAGCGGACGCGCTTGGCCATCGCCGGGTTGGTGCGGGCGAGCGTCAGTGCCGTCTCGAGGATCGACGCGCTGCCGGAGCCGTTGTCGTTGATGCCGGGGCCGGCGCTCACGCTGTCGAGGTGCGCGCCCAGCATGATGACCTGGCTCGCGTCACCCTGCGGCCATTCGGCGATGAGGTTCTGCGACTGCCCGAGGCAGCTGGTGCACGTCTGGCGCGTCGTGGTGTACCCGGCGTTCTTGAGCAGGTTCTCCACGTAGGTCACGGAAGCCGCGTAACCGGCGCCGCGCGGCGAACGTGTCCCGCCGTTGTTGTTGGCAATGGTCTGCAGCTGGTTGAGGTGGGCCTTGATGTTGGCCAGCGAGATGTCCGGCGCGGCAAGGGCCGTGGCGGTCGCGGCGGTGGCCGCGGGCGCGGTCACCACACTCAGCACGGCAGCCAGGGCGGTGACCCCGGCTCCGAGTCTTGTCTTCCACTTCATGGCGGTGAGTTCCTTCGGTGGGGGTTGGGAGAACCGCCGTGAATGCCACCTTGACGGACGTGAAGTCCCTGAAGGTGGCATTCACGGCTTGGGGGCGGGGACTACACGGTCAACGTCCAGGAGGACAGGTAACCGGTGTCGGCGGGGCCGACGTCTCGGATGCGGAGCTGCCACGCGCCGTTCGCGGCCTCGGCGGAGGCGTTCACGGTGTAGGTGGTGTTGATGTCCGGGGTGGAGCTGCTGCTGGAGTTCTTCAGCCGGTAGGCGGTGCCGTCCGGCGCGACCAGGTCGAGGACCAGGTCACCGCTGTAGGTGTGGGTGATGTGCACCTCGACCTTGGTGGCGTTCGATGCGTTGCGCGCGCAGCCCGCCACGGAGTTGGTGCTGTTGACCGCGGCACCCGGGTAGTCCGGGATGTTCAGCCGGGTCGTGTTGGTCACCGGAGCGCACGACGAAGTGGTCCCGACCGTCAGCGCGTACTGGGCCGTGTGGTCGGTGCTGGCCCCGTCGGCGGTGATGGTGATCTGGCTGGTGCCGGTCGGGGTCGACGACGTCGTCGCGATGGTCAGCGTCGAGCTGCCGCCGGAGGAGATCGTCGCCGGGCTGAACGTCGCGGTCGCGCCGGCGGGCAGGCCGGCGGCGGACAGCGTGATCGACTGCGCCGCGCCGGAGGTGATCGCGGTGCTGATCGTGGTGGTCGCCGAGCCACCCGGCTGCACGGAACCCGAAGCCGGGTTCAGCGCGACGGAGAAGTCCGGCCCGCCGCCGCTGCACGAGGTCGGCTCACCGCTGGCGGTGGGGACGGAAACGGCGTCCCACGCGGCCTTGGTGGCGTTGTACTCGGTGCAGCTGCCCGGGAAGAGCGCGATCGCGGCTTCGAGGGTCGCCTTGCGGGCGGCCTTGTGGTTCCACGACGAGGTCTTCTTCAGCAGGCCGTTGTAGAAGATCTTGCCGGCCTTCTGGATGCCGATGCCGGTGACGCTGGAGTTGTTGCAGGTCGGGCTGGCCGGCTTGCCGGCGGGCGCGGACCCCTCGGCGAGCAGGTAGAACCAGTGGTTCTGCGGGCCGGCCGCGGCGTGCACCTCGGTGCTCGGGATCGACGACGAGTAGCAGTTCGGGTCGCCGACCTTGGACGGCTGGTACATGTAGCGGATCGGACCCTGGCCGACCAGGTTGACGCCCTCGCCGACCTCGTAGTCCGGGGTGTCCTTGGCGTTGTTCGCGTACGCCTCGGTCAGCGCGCCGAAGATGTCACCGGTCGACTCGTTCATGCCGCCGTTCTCGTTGCCGGAACCGGCACCGCCCGGGGTGAACTGGAAGATGCCGTGCCCGAACTCGTGCCCGACGACGTCCATCGAGGTGGCCTGGCGCTTGTTGTCCTGGGAGTGACCGAAGTGCGTCGAGGAGCCGTTCCAGTAGGCGTTGACGTCGGACAGGCCCACCGAAGCCGGGTAGCCGGTGCCGCTGCCGTTGATGCCGTTGCGGCCGAGCCAGTCGGCGAGCATCTTCCACTCGGTCTGGACGCTGTAGAGCACGTCGACGCAGCCGGTCTCGAGGTCCGTGCCGGAGCCGTTGCCCCAGTTGTCGTCCGGTCCGCTGTAGACCGAACCGCCTTCGCGGCCGCAGCTGATGCCGGTGCGGCCCGGGTCACGCATGGTGTACGTGCTGCCGGACTGCGTCGTGTCGATGGAGACGTTGCCGACGTAGAAGCTGTTGCCGGCGCCGGCGAGGTCCACCGTGCCCGGCTGGGCCTGGCGCTTCGCTCCGGAGTCGAACGTCTTGACGTCGTCCCGCTTGTCGAGCACCGCGCCGGTCGCCGCGTCGACGAACACGTGCAGGTTGCTCGGCGCCGTGGCGGTGCGCCCGGCGACGACGACCTCGTACGCGAGCTTCGGGCTCGCCCCGCCCAGCACGACCTTCTCCGGCGTGCTCACGCTGTCCACAGTGGGCAGTTGAGCGCGCGCGGTGGCGGCGGCCTTCGCCGCGTCGACCAGCGCCTGCGTCCCGACGGTGATCGGCGCGGTCTCCGCGGCGCTGGTGCCCCGGACGCGCCCGGCGCCGTCGGCGACGACGACCGCGTCCCCGCCCACGACCCGCAGGCCCTGGTAGCTCCGCTGGTAGGCGCCGTAGAAGAGGCCACCGCCACCGGCGGTCAGGCCGACGCGCTGGAACGATTCGCCCGCGCCGCGGTGCAGTGCGTCGAGACCGGCGGCCGCGGCCTGGTCGGCCGCGCGGGCGGCCGCCGCTTCGGGTGCGGCTGGTTGTGCTTGGTGCGCTGCGCTCGCCGGGGTCACCGGTAACGCGAGCGTCATGGCGAGCCCGGCGGCGGCCGCCAAGCCCGTGCTGAAACCACGATGGGTCATCGAGGTCTTCCTTCCACGAAGGCAGAATCGAGGTCCGGTAAGGGGAAAGGGTCCTGGGTAAGGGGAAAGGCACAGACGTGTCCGGGGTGCTAACAGCAGGTATGCGTCCGGACGCATCCGAGTAAAGGATCAGCGGATCGGGGCGTCAATGCGCCGAACGGACCAACGGCGCGTTCCGGATTATCGAATCAATTCGTACAAACCCCGCCGCAGCAGGGGATTCTCGCCGTGTTCCGTGCCGGAACGACTTTCGTAGGGATTGTCGGCGACACCATCCGAACGCCGGACGATCTCGATCATCGGGATTCGTTAGTACCGCTCAGGAATCGGTTCAGTCGGCTTCCGCGCCCAGCGCGATCAGCCCGTTCCGCAGCACGTCCGCCGCTTCGGCCTGCTTCCCGGCCTCGCCGAGCAGCTCGCTCAACGGCCGCAGCGCGCGGACCAGCACCCCGCGGGCGCCCAGGCCGGTGGCGAGCTCGACGGCGGCCCGCAAGTCCTCGGCCGCTCGCCGGGCGTCGCCGCGGGCCCTGGCCAGCGACCCCAGCTGCAGCCGCAGCTCCGCGGCCAGCGCCGTGCCCGCCAGGTGCTTGTCGGCGCGGACCTGGTCGAGCAACCCGGCCGCCGTCTCCAGCCGGCCCGCCGCGAGGTACTCCGCGGCGAGCTCGACGGTGATCGCCGGGACGTCGTCCGGCCACGCCGTCTCCCGCGCCGCCCCGAGGTCGGCCAGCGCGCCTTCGACGTCACCCGACCGGCCGCGGACCCGGGCCCTGGCCAGCAGGCAGTACGCCATCGCCGGGTGCAGCGCCCGCTCCTGCATCAGGTCGTAGGCCGCGGCGACCGACGCGGCGGCGTCGGCGAACCGGTCCGCCGCCAGGTGGCTGCGGCCCACTTCGACGTGGCTGCGGGTCAGCTCCGCGAGCACCGCCGGGCGGCCCCGGGCGAGCCGCAGCGCCGAGCGGGCGTACTCGGCCGCCCGCTCCAGGTCGCCCTGGCGCAGGTGCCGCTCGGCCAGGCAGGCCCGCAGCGTCAGCAGCATCGACGGCTGCGGGTAGCCGTCACGCAGCAGCTCGGCGTGGCAGGTTTCCAGCAGGTGCACCGAATACTGCACTTCGCCCCAGGCGGTCAGCACCGCCGCGCGCAGCGGCACGACCATCGCCCGCACCGGCGGCGGCTCGCCCGCCAACGCCGTCTCGGCCTCCGCGACGTACTTCGTGCGGACGTCGCCGGTCGAGTACCCGGCCAGCCACAGCAGCGCGATGCCGGCCTGCCGCGGCCGGTCCAGGCGTTCGGCGCGGCGCCGGATCCGCTGCATCCGCGGGGTCGCGCGGCGGGCGTCGCCGGCCAGGAACCGTTCCGCCGTCTCGATCAGCTCGAGGTCCAGCTCGATCAGCTCGCGGGGGGAGCGGCCGCCGAGCAGTTCGTCGGGGTCGATGCCCAGCTGCTGGGCGAAGAACCGCAGCGCGTCCCCCGACGGCGTCCGGGCG
Organism: Amycolatopsis sp. NPDC051045; assembly: GCF_040682955.1. Taxonomy (NCBI): domain Bacteria; kingdom Bacillati; phylum Actinomycetota; class Actinomycetes; order Pseudonocardiales; family Pseudonocardiaceae; genus Amycolatopsis; species Amycolatopsis sp. NPDC051045. The sequence goes on along the minus strand of NZ_JBFBCC010000001.1, from coordinate 186,337 downwards.
CCGGTCTCGACCGACGACACGTACGCCGCGGAGTACTGCGGCCCGGCGAGTTCGCGCTGCGTGAGCCCGCGTTCGGTGCGCAGCTCACGCAGGCGTTCGCCGACGCTTTCGCTCACTCGGGTGCCTTCCGCCGTGGACGTCCAGGGTAAGCCGCGCGGTGGTGTCGTCCACCACCGCGCGGCCGGGATCAGCAGGCGCCGCCGTCGCTCCAGACGGCCCACGAGGTGGGCGCGCCGGGCTCGGCACCGGTCGAATACCACAGCGACGTCCACTTGTGACCGTTGTGGCCGACGACGTCGTCGGGCACGTAGGCCTTAGCGACGTCCCATTCGGTGAGCCCGTCACAGCCGGTCGGCGGGGTGCCGGTGCCGACCGTCAGCGAGAACTGCGCGGTGTGGTCGGCCTCGGTGCCGTCGCCGGTGACGGTCACCTGGCTGGTGCCTTCCGGCGTGGTCGCCGAGGTGGTGATGGTCAGCGTCGCGGTGCCGCCGGAGGAGACGCTCGCCGGGCTGAAGGTCGCCTTCGCGCCCTCGGGCAGGCCGGTCGCCTGCAGCCGGACGGTCTGGGCGTTGCCCGAGGTGATCCGGGTGGTCACCGTGGTGGTCGCGGTCTGTCCGGGTTGGATGGCCGCGGACGTCGGCGACAGCGTCAGCGAGTAGTCGTTGCCCGCGGGCGGCTGACCGCTGCACGTCGGCTCACCGCTGACCGCGGCGACGCTCACGGCGTCCCAGGCGGCCTTCGTCGCGTTGAACTCGGTGCAGCTGCCCGGGAAGAGCGCGACCGCGGCTTCCAGGGTGGCCTTGCGCGCGGCGCGGTGGTTCCACGACGACGTCTTCTTCAGCAGGCCGTTGTAGAAGATCTTGCCGGCCTTCTGGATGCCGATGCCGGTGACGGTCGAGTTGTTGCACGTCGGGCTGGCGCTGCTGCCCTGGGACAGGAGGTAGAACCAGTGGTTCTGCGGGCCCGCGGCGGCGTGCACCTCGGTGCTCGGGATCGACGTCGAGTAGCAGTTCGGGTCGCCGACCTTCGACGGGTTGTCCATGTAGCGGATCGGGCCCTGGCCGACGAGGTTCACGCCTTCGCCGACGGTGAAGTCCGGGGTGTCCTTGGGGTTGTTGGCGTAGTACTCGGTGAGTGCGCCGAAGATGTCGCCGGTGGACTCGTTGAGCCCGCCGTTCTCGTTGCCGGAGCCGGCGCCACCCGGCGTGGTCTGGAAGATGGCGTGGCCGAACTCGTGCCCGACGACGTCCATCGGCGTCGCCTGGCGGCGGTTGTCCTGCGAGTGCCCGAAGTGCGTCGAGGAACCGTCCCAGTAGGCGTTGACGTCGTTGAGGCCGACGCTCGCGCGGAAGCCGCCGCCGGCACCGTCGATGCCGTTGCGGCCGAGCCACTCGGCGAGCATCTTCCACTCGGTCTGGACGCTGTAGAGCGTGTCGACGCAGGCGGTTTCGAGGTCGGTGCCGGAGCCGTTGCCCCAGGTGTTGGTGCTCTTCGTGAAGATCGAGCCGCCTTCGCGGCCGCAGGCGATGCCGCGGCGGCCGGGGTCGGTCATGGAGTACGAGCTGCCGGAGCCGGAGGTGTCGATCGGGACGGTCCCGGCGTAGTAGGAGTTGCCGGTGCCCGCCTCACGGACGTCGTCGCGCGTGTCGAGGACGGCACCGGTCGCGCTGTCGACGAAGACGTGCAGGCGCGTCGGGGTGACGCCGTTGTGCCCGCTGACGACGACTTCGTAGGCAAGTTTCGGAGCGTCCCCGGCCAGCACGATCAGCTTCGGGCTGCTGGACTCGTCTACTGTGGACACTTTGCTGCGTGCGGTCTTCGCCGCCTGCTCGGCTTCGAGGGTGGCGTGCGTGCCGACGGTGATCGGAGCGGTGGGCGCGGCCTCGGTGCCGCGGACGCGCCCACCGCCGTCGGCGACGACGACGGCGTCCCCGCCGACGACCGGCAAGCCGTGGTAAGTGCGCTGGTAGGAGGCGTAGTAGAGCCCGCCGCCACCCGGGGTGACCCCGGTGCGGACGAAGGCCTCCCCGGCGCCCTTCGCGAGCCGATCGGCGCCGCTGAGGGCAGCCTGGTCGGCGGCGCGGGCGGCGAGCGCCTCGGGCGGGGTGGCGGCGGGAGGTGCGGGAGCGGCGGCGGCCGGGATCGCCGGCACCGCCAAGGTCAGGGTCAGGCCGGCGATCGCCGCCAGCCCTCGTGGGGATCTCATGGGGAACCTTTCCGGGGACCGTGAGGAATGTGCCCGGAGGAATAACTGGAGTTATTGCGCCGGACGCGTCCGAGTAAAGGTTCCGCTGGTCCGCCGGTCAATGGGCCGAACGGAGCAGTGCGCGGGATCGTTGATCGCCGGGCCGGGGGCAAACCCGCAGCTCACGGCGAGGTTAGGAGCTGGTCTGAACCAATTCACAGACTTTCGTAGGAATGTGGTTTTGGTCCGGACCACTGCGCCCGCTGGTCCGCCGGATCAGGCCTCGGTACCGGCCGCCGAGTCCAGGCCGCGGCGGTAGGCCTCGACGGCCTCGTCGAGCTGACCACGTTGTCGGAGCACGTCACCGAGCCGCAGGGCCGTCGAAACCGCCGCGCCGTGCAGCGACGCCCCCGTCTGGATGTCCGCGGCCTCGCGCAACAGCCGGGTCGCCGGCTCGAGGTCGCCCTGGGCCTGGGCGATCTGCCCCAGCAGGCTCGTCGCCTCGCCGAGTGCTTCGACGTCGCGGGACAACAGGTCCCGGACCCCGGCGACGAGCGAAGCCGCCTCCTCGGGTGCCCCCTGCCGGAGCCGGACCTCGGCCAGCTCGAGCGTCGCCCCGGCGACGCCTTCCTCCGCGCCGATCGCCGCGAGCTGATCGCGCGCCGCCGTCAGCTCCGCGCGGGCCTCGTCCAGCCGGCCCAGCCGTCGCAGCAGGTACCCGCGGGCCCAGCGGCAGCGGGCCGCGTCCCGGTCGAACCCCACCGACGCGAACAGCCGGCACGCCTCGGTGAGGTCGTGGTCCGCCCGGTCCGCGCGGCCGATCGCCTGCCACACCTGCGACGCCTGCCGGTGGAACCGCGCGACGAAGTCCGGCCGCGACGCCGCGCGCGCCAGCCGGCGGCCGTCCTCGGCCGCGCGGCGGGCCCGGTGCAGGCCGCCCATCTCCACCAGCGGGTGAATCAACGTCGTGAGCAGGCACAACTCCGCGTCCGGGTCGGACGGCCGCGCCGCCAGCTCGTCCTCGACCCGCGCGATCGCCGTGCCCGCGTCGCCGCTCAGGTAGCGGCAGCCGGACCAGCGGTGCACGATCATCGCCCGCAGCCACGGCGGCGCCGCGTCGGCCAGTTCCTCCGCGTGCTCCAGCGCTCGCTGCGCCGCCGAAACGTCGAAGAGCTGCCACTTCACCTCGGCCTGGCAGAACCGCGCGTAGCACTCGACGTCGTCGAGGTGGTAGCCCGCCGCCTGCTTGCCCACCGCGGCGAACCGCTCTTCCGCCGCGGCGACCCGGCCCTGCGCCAGGTCGCGGTAACCCTCGTCCAGCGCGGCGCGCAGCTCGTCGGCGACGCCGGGTGGACGGCCGAACCGCAGCTCGTCGACGGTCAGGCCGAGCCGCTGCGCCAGGTAGGCCAGCATCTCCTCCGACGGCGGGCGGCTGCCGGTCTCGACCTTCGCCAGGAAGCCCCGGTCGTAGCCCGGTTCGGCCAGCTCGCGCTGGGTCCAGCCGCGGCCGGTGCGCAGCCGCCGGATCCGCGCGCCGAGCGGTTCGGCGGGTGCGCTGGTCATCTCCCCACGGTAGGTCATCGGCGGGAGTGCCGCGGAAACGGACATATTGACGCCTCCGGCCGCACCGGGATAGCGTTCTCCGCTAAATAGGAAACTTTCCTAACAAAGCGGCGGCCGATCATGCGCCTGCTTCCCCTCGCGACGGCGGCCGTGCTCGCCGTGCCCCTCGCCGCGACGCCGGCCGAGGCCGCCACCGCGCCGGCCGCCGTGCGGGTCGATCAGGTCGGCTACGCGCTGGGCGAGGCGAAGCACGCGTACCTGCTCGGCGGCGCGCAAGGGACGGTCACCGTCCTCGACGAGCGCGGCCGCACGGTCCGCGAGGGCCGCACCGGCGCGAGCCTCGGCGTCTGGAACGCGCGCTACCCCGCGGTGTTCGACCTCAATCTGTCCACTTTGGATAGATCGGGCACCTACCGGATCAAGGCGGCGGGCGCGACGTCGCCGCCATTCCGGATCGACACCGCGCGGCGCCTGTTCCGCCCGCTCGTGCGCGCCACCACCGAGTTCTTCCAGGCCCAGCGCGACGGCCACGACGTCGTCCCCGGCCGGCTCGACCGCAAGCCATCGCACCTCGCCGACCGGCTACGCGGAACCGGAGTTCGAAGGCGAAGGCGACCACGACGTCTGGCGCAACCCGCAGGACGACGACGTCCTCGACGTCAAGCCCGGCGATCCCGCCTACTTCGTCAAGCACCGGCCGGTGTTCCCCGCGGCCCCGGCGGGCGCGCCGCTGTCCCCGAACCTCGCCGGCCGCGTCGCGGCCGCGTTCGCGCTCGGCGCCCAGGTGCAGGCCCACCGCGACCCGCGGCTCGCCCGGCACTACCTCGCCGAGGCGGCGGCCGTGTTCGCACAGGCCAGGACGGCGGACGTCGGCGAGCGCGTCAGCGCGTTCCCGCACGCCTACTACCCGGAGTCCAGCTGGGAGGACGACCTGGAACTGGGCGCGACGCAGCTCGCACTGGCCGCCCGCGAACTGGGAGACCCGCGCGCCGACGGCTGGGCCCGCGACGCGGCGAAGTGGGCGAAGGCCTACATCGGCAGCGGCGACACCAGCACGTTGAACCTCTACGACACCAGCGCGCTCGCCCACGCCGATCTGGCCGGCCTGCTGCGCACCGGCGTCCCGGGCGCGGCGCTCGGCGTCCGCGAACTGGCCGCGGACCTGCGGCGTCAGCTGGATTCCGGCGTCGAATCGGCGAAGACGAGTCCATTCCGGACGGCGGTGGACGTCACCGGCTTCGATGCCGCGAGCAAGAGCTTCGGCTTCGCCGCGACGGCACGGCTCTACCAGCGCGTCACCGGCGACACCCGCTACGCCGCCTTCGGCGCCCGGCAACGGAACTTCACCCTCGGCGCCAACGCCTGGGGCGTGTCGCTGGTGGTCGGCGTCGGCACGACGTTCCCGCAGTGCCCGCACCACCAGGCCGCGAACCTCGCCGGACCTTCGAAAGTGCTCTACGGCGCGGTCGTGAACGGACCCAACGGTGCCGGCAACTTCGAAGACCTGCCCTTCCCGGCGGCCGCCAAGGAATGCACCCGTCCGGATGAATCCTTCGACGGGCGGGGAAGCCGCTACGCCGACGACCTGAGTTCATGGCCCAGCAACGAGCCGGCCATCGACTTCACCTCCACGGCGCTTCTCGCATTCTCGCTGGCGGTCAAGTCGTAGCATGGCCGGGTGAGCGAACAGTCTGAATTCCCCGACGGCCAGTACCCCGAGCGCCCGGTCGAGCGTCAAAAGGGCCCCGTGGTGCTCCGCGGCGACCGCCGTGACCAGGGCAGCACGACCGACCAGCGGCTGCTCGACTCGCGCGGGCCCAGCGACTGGGTGCACACCGATCCCTGGCGGGTACTGCGGATCCAGGCCGAGTTCGTCGAGGGCTTCGGCGCGCTCGCCGAGGTCCCGCGCGCGGTCACGGTGTTCGGCTCGGCGCGCACCAAGCGCGACCACCCGGAGTACGAGCTCGGCCGCAAGATCGGCGGCGCGCTGGCCAACGCGGGGTTCGCCGTGATGACCGGCGGTGGGCCGGGCGCGATGGAGGCGGTCAACCGCGGTGCGGCCGAGGCCGGCGGCTTCTCCGTGGGGCTGGGCATCGAGCTGCCGTTCGAGCAGGGCCTGAACCCGTGGGTCGACCTGGGCGTCAACTTCCGGTACTTCTTCGCCCGCAAGACGATGTTCATCAAGTATTCGCAGGCCTTCATCTGCCTGCCCGGCGGTTTCGGCACGCTCGACGAGCTGTTCGAGGCCCTGACGCTGGTGCAGACCAAGAAGGTCACGAAGTTCCCGGTGGTGCTGTTCGGCAGCGACTACTGGGGCGGGCTGTACGACTGGATCGCCAAGACCGTGCTGGCCGAGGGCAAGGTCAGCCCGCACGACCTGGACCTGCTGCACGTCACCGACGACATCGACGACGCCGTCCGCGTCGTGCAGGATTCGTACCAGGCCTGGGAGGACACCCACTGATGCGCCGGATCTGTGTCTTCTGCGGGTCCTCGATGGGCTTCTCGCCGCGCTACGCCGAGCAGGCGGCCGCGCTCGGGAAGCTGCTGGCCCAGCGCGGCATCGGCCTCGTCTACGGCGGCGCGAGCGTCGGCACGATGGGCGTGGTCGCCGACGCGGCCCTGGCCGCGGGCGGCGAGGTGATCGGCGTGATCCCGGAGGCGCTTTCGAGCGTCGAGATCGCGCACGCCGGGCTGACCGAGCTCCACGTCGTCGTGGACATGCACGAGCGCAAGGCCAAGATGGCGGCGCTGTCCGACGGCTTCCTCGCTCTCCCCGGCGGCGCGGGCACGCTGGAAGAGCTGTTCGAGGTCTGGACGTGGGCGCAACTCGGCCTGCACGGCAAGCCGATCGGGCTGGTCGACGTCGACGGGTACTACGCGCCGCTGATGACCTTCGCCGACCACATGGTGACCGAAGGGTTCGTCAAGCCGGACTACCGGGCCCTGCTCCTCACCGACCCCGACCCCGCGGTCCTGCTCGACCGGTTCGAGACCTACGATCCGCCGGCCCCGCCGAAGTGGGCCAAGGAGCCACCGGGTATCTAGGCGACCGGGTTCCCGGCCGCGACCGCGGTGCTCGCCCGGACGAAGGCGGCCACGGCCCGCGACCGCGTCCGGTCCGGCCAGGCCAGCAGGACCGAAGTTCTCGGCGCGTCGAGCACCGGCACGTACACGACGTCCGGCCGCGCGTGGCGCCGGGCCGACTCCGGGACCACCGCGACGACCTGGCCCAGCGCCACCAGCTGCAGCAGCTGGCCGGGATCGCGCACCTCGGGCCCGCGCACATCGCTGCCGGGCCAGCGGGGGAACGGCTCGCCGTCGAGGTCGGCGAGCACCAGCGCTGCCCGGCCGGCCAGCCGGTGGCCGCGGGGGAGCACCGCCACCTGGTCCTGTTCCAGCAGCAGCTCGGTGTCGAACCCCGAGAGGTCGTCGTGCGGCGCGTGCAGGAACGCCAGGTCGACGCGGCCGTCGCGCAGCATCCGGGCCTGCTCGTCGATCCCGCACACGACGATCTCGACCTCGACGGCGTCGGGGTCCTGCCGGTAGCCGGGCAGGACCCGCTCGAGCAGGCCCGCGTCACCGTCGGTTTTCATCGCCACCAGCAGCCGCGGCACCTCCTGCCCCGCCCGCTGCGCGCGGTGCACCGCCGCCTCGACCGCGTCGAGGGCTTTACGGCTCTCCGCAAGGAAAACCGCGCCCGCCGGCGTCAGGGTCACGCCGCGGCTCGTGCGCTCCAGCAGCGTGACGCCCATGCGCCGTTCGAGCTGCTGGATCGCGCGGGACAGCGGGGGCTGCGCCATGCCGAGCCGCTGCGCCGCGCGGCCGAAGTGCAGTTCTTCGGCGACGGCGACGAAATACGCGAGCTCCCGCGTCTCCATACCGCCAGAGTATCGGCCGATGCGGCATCGGTGTTGGCCCGCGTGGCCGCCCTGCTGGTGTGCTGGAGCCATGGACGAAATCACTTTGGTCACCGGCGCGAACAAGGGCATCGGCCGCGAAATCGCCGCCCGGCTCGCCGCACTCGGGCACACCGTCGTCGTCGGCGCCCGCAGCGCCGAACTCGGCGAGAAGGCCGCCGCGGAACTGGGCGCCGATTCGGTGGTCCTCGACGTGACGGACCCGGCTTCGGCCGCCGCGGCCGCGGACACCATCGAAGCCCGCTACGGCCGGCTCGACGTCTTGGTCAACAACGCGGCCATCAGCCGCCCGCCGGGTACGGACCTGTCGCACCAGCGCCCCAGCGCCGCTGACCTCGGCACCCTGCGCGCGATCTTCGAGACGAACTTCTTCGGCGTCATCACGGTCACGAACGCCCTGCTGCCACTGCTGCGCCGCTCGGCCGCGCCGCGCATCGTCAACGTCTCCAGCAGCGGATCGTCGCTGACGCGCAACGCCGACCCGGCCACCGAGCTGCCCATTTCGGCGGGCTACACCCCGTCGAAGACCGCGCTGACCGCCTTGACCCTGCAGTACGCCAGGGAGCTGCGTCCCGACGGGATCCTCGTCAACGCCGTCTGCCCGGGTTACTGCGCCACGGACCTGAACGACCATTCCGGGTACCGCACGCCGGCCCAGGGCGCGGTGTCGGCGGTCCGCATGGCGACGATCCCCGCGGACGGCCCGACCGGCACCTTCGTCGACGACGAAGGCCCGGTGCCCTGGTGACGGCCTAAACCGCCGGGGCGGCCCGCGCGTGGAGACGGCGACAACCCGCTCGCCGAAGGGGAGGAACCCACCATGGTCCACTCGAGCAAACGCGCGCTCCGGCGGGTGGCGGCCGTCGTGCTGGCCCCCCTGGCCGCCTTGGCGCTGGCCGCGGCGCCCGCCTCGGCCGCGACCAGCGGATATTCGTCGGTCAGCTCCTGGGAAGACTGCCCGGCGGGGTGGTTCTGCGCCTGGGAGAAGGCCGACGCCACCGGGCACTGGGCCCGCTTCCAGGACGGCTCGTCCGACCTGACCAAGGCGATCAACGGCTACGTGTTCAACGACAAGTTCCAGTACGCGTACAACCGCACGAACAACCTGTGGCGCCTCTACGAGAACATCGAGTACAACATCGACCGCCCGGGACGCACGCTGACCATCTCGCGCAATTGGCGGGGGCCGCTGGCCCCGAAGTACAGCTTCGCGGGCCTCACCAGCTCCCTGATCTGGCTCGCCAACTAGGCGACGCCTTCGCTGGGCCGCTTGTGGTAGGTGTCCACGTACTCCTGGCCCGAGATCTCCAGGATCTGGTACATGACCTCGTCGGTGACCGACCGGCGGATCGCCGGCGAGTAGTCCTGGCCCTCGTAGCGGGAGAAGTCGAGAGGCTTGCCGAATGTGATGGCGATCTTCGCCGGACGCGGGATGCGCTTGCCCGCGGGCTGGAGGTTCTCGGTGCCGGTCAGCGCGACCGGCACCACCTTCGCGCCGGTCGCCAGGGCCAGCGCCGCGACGCCCGTGTGGCCGCGGTGCAGCCGGCCGTCCAGGGAGCGGGTGCCCTCCGGGTAGATCGCGAAGACGCCGCCCGCGTCGAGCACCTTGCGGGCCGCCTCCAGTGCGGCGAGCCCGGCCTGGGCGTTGCCGCGCTCGACCGGGACGTACCCCAAGCCGCCGAGCAAGCCGGCCAGTGCCTTGCCCTTGAGGCTCTTGCCGACGAAGTACTCCGCCTTGCCGAGGAACTTGACCTGCCGCGGCGTCGTGAACGTGATCACGCCGGTGTCGAGGGCGGCGCGGTGGTTGGCCGCCAAGAGCACCGGGCCCGTGGCGGGCACGTTCTCCACACCCCGCACATCGGGCCGGTACACCGCCCTGGCCAGCGGGCCCAGCACGAACCGGACAAGCAGCGCGATCAAGTGGTCCTCCTCCTCGGGTGCGGTGACACCAGCATGGCACGATCGTTACTCGTGAGTTGGTTCGAGCGGCGTACGTGGCAGGAGCCCGGGTGGACGCCCGAGGACATCCTGGCCGCGAAGGGTGACCGGACGGTTTCGGTCGTGCTACCGGCCCTGGACGAAGAGCGGACCGTGGGTGATGTCGTCGCGTCGGTGCGGCCGCTGGTCGGTTCGGTCGTCGACGAGCTCGTCGTCATGGACTCGGGTTCCACGGACGCCACCGCCGAAACCGCCGAAGCCGCGGGCGCGCGCGTGGTCCGCCGCGAAGACGTCCTGCCGGAACTGCCGCCGGTGCCCGGCAAGGGCGAGGTGCTGTGGCGCTCGCTGGCCGCGACCAGCGGCGACCTCGTCGTGTTCCTCGATGCGGACCTGGTCGACCCGGACCCGGCGTTCGTGCCGTCGCTGCTCGGGCCACTGGTCTGCGCCCCGGGCGTGCACCTGGTCAAGGGCTTCTACCGCCGTCCGCTGCGGCTGGAGAGCAGCGGCGGCGGCCGCGTCACCGAGCTGCTCGCGCGGCCGGTGCTCTCGGCGCTGCGCCCCACGCTCGGCGGGCTGGTCCAGCCCCTCGGCGGCGAGTACGCGGGCACGCGCGAGTTCCTCGAATCGGTGCCGTTCGCCGCCGGGTACGGTGTCGAGATCGGGCTGCTGCTCGACGCCGAGGCGCGCTACGGCCTCGACGGGCTCGCCCAGGTCAACCTCGGGGTCCGCAAGCACCGGAACCGGTCGCTGCCGCAGCTGGGCGTGATGTCCCGGCAGATCCTCGGCACGGCCCTGGACCGCTGCGGCGTCGCGGCAGCCGACGCGCCGTTCACCCAGTTCGTGCAGGTCGACGAGGAGTGGCTGCCGGACGTCACGAACGTCCGGGTCGCCGATCGGCCCCCGATGCGGGAAGTGCTCGCCCGTCCTCGAGGGTGAGGATCTCGTCGAAGCCGCCGAGGTGCTCGGGGCGGTGGGTAACGAGGACGACGGTGCCCTTCGCCTTCGCCAGGACGCGCTCGAGGACGGCGTCGCCGTGGGCCGGGTCGAGGCCTTCGACGGGCTCGTCGAGCACGAGGACCTTCGGTGCCGCCAGGACGGCGCGGGCGAGGATCAGCCGCTGCCGCTGGCCACCGGACAGGGCCTCGCCGTCCGGGCCGGTGTCGCGGCCGAGGTCCAGGTCGAACCCGGCGGTCTCGCAGGCTTCCCGCAGCTCTTCGTCGCTCGCGTCCGGCTTCGCGAGCAGGAGGTTCTCGCGGACGGTCGTGTGGAAGACGTGGGCGTCGGCCTCGGCGCCCGAGATGATCCGCGAGAGGTCCGCGTACTCACCGAGCGGACGGCCGTCGAGGGTCACGCGGCCCGTCGCCGGGACTTCGGTGCCGAGGAGCAGGCGAAGCAGGGTGGTCTTGCCGGCGCCGCTGGGGCCCAGGATGCCGACGCGCTTGCCGGGCGGCAGATCGAGGTCGATGCCGCGCAGCGCGGGGGCGCGGCCGGGATGCCGGACGGTGGCCTGCCGGATCCGGAAGTGCCCGGTCCGGGCGGTGCGCCGGCCCGGACCGGGCGCGGGCGTGGCGAGCACAGCCTTGACACGGCCGGCGGACGCGCGGATCTCCGGAACGCGCCGGGCGGCGCCGATGAGCGGGAGGACGACCTCGAACGTCGTCATGGCGGCCAGGGCCAGCGCTGCGGTCCAGGGCACCGAGGCGTGGGCGAGCACGGCGACGGCGATCGTGGTGAGCAGCTGGACGAGCGTGCCGGCGGCGGTGAGCACGGCGGTGCGGGCCGAAGTCTGCCGTTCGCGCCGCGCGAGGTCGTCGACGATCTCGGTGGCGCGGGCGCGGTGCTCGTCCAGTGCGCCCGCCGCGGCGAGTTCCCGGTGGCCGGTCACGAGTTCGACGGCCCGTTCGGCCAGCTCGGCGCGCTTCGGGGCATGGTCACGGGCGGCGGCCCGGCTGATGCGGACGACCAGCGCCGGAAGGGCCACGCCCGCGACGAGCAACCCGCCGCCGAGCGCGAGGGCGGCCGGCCCGGAAGCGACGGCGGTGACGGCGACGGCGGCGGCCCCGACGAGCCCGGCGGTTCCGGCGGGCAGCAGCCACCGCAGGACGGCGTCCTGCAGAGCGTCCACATCGGACACGAGCCGGGTGACGAGGTCCCCGCCGGAGTACCGCGAGCCGGGCACGAGGGCCTGGTAGACCCGGGTGCGCAGGGTGCCGAGCCACCGCAGGACCACTTCGTGCCCGGCGAGCCGTTCGGCGTACCGGAGCCCGCCGCGGAGCAGGGCGAGGGTCCGGACGGCGACGATGGCGACGGTCAGGGCCCCGAGCGGAGGCCGTTCGGCGGCGCGCAGGAGCAGCCAGGCGGCGGTGGCCATCAGGGCGAGCGCGGCGAGTTCGGCGCCGGCGCCGAGGAGGGCGGCGCGGAGGAGGCGAAGGGTGTCCCTGGCGGACACGGCCCAGAGGTTCACGCGGCCACCTCCGTGCCCACCCGGCCGCCGCGTAGCTCCACCACTCGCTCCGCCAGCCCGATCATCGCCGGGCGGTGGGCGACCAGCACCGCCGTACGCCCGGGCAGCAGCCGCCGGGTCGCCGACAGCACCGCCGTCTCCGTGCGGGAGTCGAGCCGCGCCGTGGGTTCGTCGAGCAGCACCAGGCCGGCCGCGGTCCGGGCCAAGGCCCGCGCCAAACCGACCCGCTGCCGCTGACCCGCCGACAACACCTCGCCCAGCTCGCCCAGCGGAGTGGCGAACCCGTCGGGCAACCCCGCGGCCACGGAGTCCAGCGAAGCCGCCTTGGCCGCGGCCGGAACGTCCGCGGCGGGGAGACCGAGCGCGATGTTCGACGCCAGCGATCCGCGGAACAACGTCGGACGCTGCGGGACCCATGCCACCTCGGCCAGCCAATCCGCGGGAGCCAAGGAGCGCAGGTCCACGCCGTCCACCAGAACCCGCCCCGAAGAAGGCGTCACGAACCCGAGCAGAACGGCCAGCAGCGTGCTCTTCCCCGATCCGCTCGGCCCCACCAAGGCGATCCGCGAGCCGGCGGGCACCGACAAGTCCACTTCGGACAGCGCAGGAACCTTGTCGTGGAAAACCGAAACCCGCTCGAAGAGCACCGAAGGCGCACCCCGCCGTCGAGTGAAAGTGCCCGAACGGAAGGAAACCGCCGGAACGGCGAGCGCCTCCCGCAACGCCGTCAGCCCCTCCGCTGCCGCGTGGAACTTCGCGCCCGCCGCCCGGAGCGGCAGGTAAGCCTCCGGTGCCAGGACCAGGATCAGCAGCGCTGTCCGCGCGTCCAGGCCACCGGCCAGCAACCGGAAGCCGATCGGCACCGCCACCAGCGCCACGGACATCGTCGCCACCAGTTCCAGCACCAGCGCCGACAGGAACGCCACCCGCAGCGTCTTGACGGTCGCGTCGGCATGGGCGGAAGCCATCGAACGGACCGTCGTGGCCTGCTCCGCCGCCCGGCCGAACACCCTCAGCGTGCCGAGCCCGCGCACGACGTCGAGGAAGTGCCCGCCCAGCTTCGTCAGCAACTGCCACTGGACGGACGCCCGGGTGTGCTTCCCGACCAGGATCGCGAACACCGGGATGAGCGGCAGCGTCGCGGTGACGACGAGCGCCGACGTCAGGTCCGTCGTGAACAGCCGCACGATGACCGCGACCGGCACCACCACCGACACGACCAGCGACGGCAGGTAGCCGGTCAGGTAGCTGTCGGTGGCGTCGACACCGCGAGTGATCTGCGTCGCGACGACGCCCGCGCGGTTCGAAGAAGAGCCGAGCAACCGCCGGCGCAGGCCGCCGCGCACCGAGGCCGCGAACCGTCCACTGAGGACACCGTGCCCCCACGAAAGCACCACCCGCGCCGCGATGGCCACGACCAGGAACAGCGAAACACCGCCGCCGGTCAGCAGCGTGGCGAGACCTTCGGCTTGGAGGAGTACCGACAACGCGGTCAGCACCCCGAGCAAGCTCAACGCGAGGAGGTACCGCCGGAGTCCGGGCAGAGCAGGCACGACGTCCCCCTAGAAGTGCAGCAGCGAACGCTGGTCGAGCGGACGGCGGTGCGCGCGCCAGGTCAGCCACTGCACCACCAGCAGCACCAGCACCGCGGGCGGCGCGAACCAGGCCAGCACCGCGAACGTCTCCGGAGCCGTCGCCGCCTGGCCGACGCTCAGCGCGTAGTGCGAAGACACCAGCACGGCCGGGAACCGCAGCGTGCCGGCGAGCAGTGCCGGGCACGCCGAGAGCACCATCGAACCGACGAGCGCGACCCGGTACCGCTTCGCGGAAAGCCCGAGCCAGGTGACGGCGAGGGCGGCGAAGGCCAGTGCGGCCACGCCCGTTCCGAGTGCGGTGACGCCGTCGAGCGCGAAGGCGCCCCACGCCGTGGCGATCACGAGGAAAGCGAGCACGGGGGCGGTGAAGGCCCGGGCCAGCCGCGCCGCGCGGCCGGTCAGCTCGGCCGGCGCCCGCACGGCCAGGAACGCCGCACCCTGGAGGCAGAACAGCGCGACGAACCCGAGCCCCCACAGCACCGCGTACGGGCCGAACAAGGCGAGGGCGTCCCCGGACGGCGAGCCGTCGGCGTCCAGGGGCAGCCCGAGCACCAGGTTGCCGAGGAACAGGCCCCACGACAGCGCCGTCACCAGCGCGCCGCCGACGATGCCCGCCGTCCAGGCACCGCGCCGCGCGTCCGGGCGGCGGCTGCGCAGCTGCATCGACGCCGTGAACGTCACCAGGCCGAGCAGCAGCGTCACGACCAGGACGTACGCCCCGGCGAACACCTTGTCCTCCAGGTGCGGGAAGGCGCCGAACAGCAGGCCGACGGCCGCCACCAGCCACACCTCGTTGGCCAGGAAGAACGGCCCGAGCGCGCCGAGGGTCTGCCGTCGCCGCCGCTCGCCGGCTTCGAACCCGGGCAGGAGCATGCCGACGCCGTAGTCGTACCCCGCCAGCGCGAAGTACCCGCAGGTCAGCAGGCCCAGTACGCCCCACCAGAAGGTCGCCATGGTCAGACTCCGCTCAGGACGAGCAGCTCGGCGGGCTCTTCGACCGGGTCCGGGCCGCGCTTGGCGACGCGCGCCATGAGCACCCAGTCGGCCACCGCGAGCGCGGCGAACAGCAGCGAGAAAGCGATGAAGGAGAACAGGATCTGGCCGGCGGGGACGTCGGCGATCGCGTCGGCGGTGCGCAGCTTGCCCCAGACCAGCCACGGCTGCCGGCCGAGCTCGCGCACCAGCCAGCCGAGGATCGCGGCCACGAACGGCAGCGGGATCGCCGCGACCATCAGGTAGTGCAGGAACCGGGCCTTCGTGACCCAGTTCCGGATCAGCAGCAGCGCACCCAGCAGGGCGCAGAGGAGCATGACGAACCCGAGGACGATCATCAGGCCCAGCGGCAGCCCGACACCGCCGTCCTCGAGCTTGTCCGGCTGGTACTTCGCCAGCTCCCCGAACTGCGCGAAGCCCTGGTTGACGACGAAGACCGCGCCGATCAGCGACGCCACCACGCCGATCCGCATCGACCGGCGGAAGAACTCGACCTCGCCGGTGCGCTTGAGGAAGTGCCAGGCGCTGACGCCGACCACGAAGAACCCGCCGGTCAGGATGGCCGCGCCGACGACGTGCGGCAGCGACGCGGCCAGGGCCGGGTTGGTGAACAGTGCGCCGAAGTCGTCGAGGCGCAGCGTGCCGCCTTCGAGCCGGCTGCCGACCGGGTTCTGCAGGAACGAGTTCGCCAGCATGATGAACAGCGCCGACGCGTAGGCGGTCAGCGTGACCAGCCAGATCAGCGCCAGGTGCAGCCACCGGTTCATCCGCCCGAAGCCGAAGATCCACAGGCCGAGGAAGGTCGATTCCAGGAAGAACGCGACCAGCGTCTCGATGGCCAGCGGCGCGCCGAAGACGTCGCCGGCGAAGGCGGAGAGCCCGGTCCAGGTCAGCCCGAACTGGAACTCCATCACGATGCCGGTGACGATGCCCAGCGCGTAGTTGATCACGTACAGCCGGCCCCAGAAGCGGGTCATCCGCAGCAGTTCGGGCCGGCCGCCGACCGTCGCGCGCGTCTGCATCACGGCCACCAAGGTGACCAGCCCCAAGGTGAGCAGCACGAACAGGAAGTGGAACGAGGTCGTCGTCGCGAACTGGAGTCTCGCGATCGGAAGAGCGTTCATGTAGGCAGCCTACACATAGACTGGCTACATGTAGCGAGCCGACGTGTAGACTGCGTACTCATGAAGGCGGACACCCTGCGCGGACACCTCGACGCGTTGCTGCTGGCCGTGCTCGACGGCCGGAAACTCCACGGCTACGCGATCATCGAGGCGCTCCAGCTGCGCAGCGACGGCGCACTCGACCTGCCGACCGGCACCGTGTACCCGGCGCTGCGCCGCCTCGAGCGGGCCGGCTGGCTGGCCAGCGAATGGGACGTCGTGTCCGGCCGCAAGCGCCGCACCTACCGCCTCACCCGCTCCGGCGAGCAGGCCCTGGCCGCCGAACGCACCGAGTGGCGGCAGTTCACCACGGTCATCGGGGGAGTGCTGGGCGCATGATCGACGAGTACCTGGGGGACCTCGACCGGCGGCTGCGCGGCTGCGGCCGGTTCAAGGCCGATCTGCTGGCCGAGGCTCGCGACGGCCTCACCGACGCCGCCGACGCCTACCGGGCGGGCGGCTGGAGCGACGAGGACGCCGAGCGCCGCGCGGTCGCCGACTTCGGGCCGGCGGCCGTCGTCGCCCGCGACTACCAGGCCGAGCTCGGCATGCTCAGCGGCGTCCGGACGCTGTGGAAGCTCGTCCTCGGCGTCCCGGCGATGCAGATCGCCTGGGACTACGCGCGGATCCTCACCTTCGGCGAGTGGACGAAGCTGCCGACGCCGACCCCGGAGTGGTACAAGGTGGTCGCGCACGCCACCCACGGCGCGGTGTTCCTCGTGCCGGTGATCGGGGTGCTCGCCCTGCTCGGCATCCGCTGGCTGAGCCGCCGCCTCGACGGCACCGGGCTCGCCCGGTTCTGCGGGATCCTCATCGCGCTCGCGGTCGGCGTCAACCTCGCCTCCGTCGGTCTGCTGATCGGCGCGACCGGCGTCGTCGATGTCTCCCGGCTGTTCCTCAGCGTCCCCTGCGCGTTGCTGATGATCGCCTGGGTGCTGCTTTCGCTCCGGCTCGTCGTGCTCGCGAGACGATCCTGGGGTGGGTATGCCACGATCGTCGCGTGACGACCGCGCTGATCTACCTCGTAGTCATGCTGCTGGTGGCGGCCGTGGTGTTCCTGCTCGCCGCCGTCGTGTTCGGCCGGGGTGAGGAGCTCGCCCCGTTGCCGCCGGGCAGCTCGCCCACGCGGCTGCCCGCCGAGGACATCACCGGCGAGGACCTGCAGGACGTCCGCTTCCAGCTGGTGCTGCGCGGCTACAAGATGTCCGAAGTGGACTGGGTGCTGCGGCGGCTCGGCGTCGAGCTGGACGAGCTGCGCGCCCGCGTCGCCGAGCTGGAGCAGCGCGAGCGCGAGCGGGAGACCTCACCCGAGAGTGCCCCGTGACGGATCTGGTGCTCTCGGTCGACGTCCGCGCCCCGGCCGGGACGACCTGGCTCGCGCTGACCGACTGGACCCGCCAGTGCGAGTGGATGCTCGGTACCGAGGTCGAAGTGGTCGAGGGCAACGGCCGCAGTGTCGGGTCGCGGCTGTCGGCGTTCACCGGCGTGGCCGGTATCGGCTTCACCGACACCATGGAGATCACCAGCTGGGAACCGCCGGTGCGGTGCGGGGTCCGGCACCTCGGCCGCTTCGTGCAGGGAACCGGCGTGTTCCAGGTGGTCCCGAAGGGGGCGGCGCGCTCGACGTTCGTCTGGGCCGAGCACCTGCGGCTGCCGTTCGGGCCGCTGGGCAGGCTCGGCTGGCCGGTGGTGCGGCCGGCGTTCGCGCTGGGGGTGCGCCAGTCGCTGCGGCGGTTCGCGCGGTTCGCGGAGAACTATTCGGTGGGTGGGTTCGGGGGCCCGGATGAGTGAGCTGATCGGCGCCGACGGCGTCGCGCGGTGCAGCTGGGGCAATGCGACCCCGGACTACGCCGACTACCACGACCAGGAGTGGGGCACGCCGCTCCACGGGCAGGACGAGCTGTACGAGCGGCTGTGCCTCGAGTCGTTCCAGTCGGGGCTGTCGTGGATCACGATCCTGCGCAAGCGCGAGGGTTTCCGGAAGGCGTTCAAGCAGTTCGAGCCGGCGAAGGTGGCGAAGTTCGGCGACGCCGACGTCGAACGGCTCATGCAGGACGCGTCGATCGTGCGGAACCGGGCGAAGATCCTGGCCGCGATCAAGAACGCGCGGGCGATCGCGGACTTGGCCGAGCCGCTGGACGACCTGCTGTGGTCGTTCGCGCCGGCGTCCCACCGGCGTCCGGAGACGATGGCCGACGTCCCGGCCATCACGGACGAGTCCAAGGCGATGGCGAAGGAGCTGAAGAAGCGCGGCTTCGTCTTCCTCGGCCCGACGACGTGCTACGCGCTGATGCAGGCCACCGGCATGGTCGACGACCACGTCCGGGGCTGCTTCCGGGCGGCTTGAGCCCGGAAGCGGCCCCGGCGGCTACTTGCCCTGGAAGTCCGGCTTGCGCTTGCCGACGAAGGCCTCGACGGCCTCGCTGTGGTCGGCGGTCGCGCCGAGCGCGGTCTGGGCGGCGTCCTCGGCTTCGAGCGCCTCGTCGAACGTCGACTGCGCGGCCAGGTTGAGCACGCCCTTGATCTTCGCGTAGGCGACGGTCGGCCCGGCCGCGAGCTTCGCCGCCACCTTCTGGGCGCGGGCGGCGAGTTCCTCGTCCGGCACGACCTCGCCGACCAGGCCGAGCCGCAGCGCCTCGGCGGCATCGACGGTCCGCGCCAGCAGCATCAGCTCGGCGGCGCGGCCGTAGCCGACCAGCCGCTGCAGCGTCCAGGACGCGCCCGAATCCGGGCCCAGCCCGACGTTGGCGAACGCCATCAGGAACGACGACGACTCGGCGGCGATCCGCAGGTCGCTGGCGTAGGCGAAGGCGGCCCCCGCCCCGGCGGCGGTGCCGTTGACCGCCGCGATGACGGGCTTCGGCATGGCCACGATCGTCTTGACGATCGGGTTGTAGTGCTCCTTCACGGTGTGTAGCGGGGCGGGGTCACCCGCCTGCAGCAGTCCCACGTGCTCCTTGAGGTCCTGGCCGGCGCAGAACGCCTTGCCCGAACCGGTCAGCACGACGGCGCGGACTCCCTTGTCGTCCGCCGCCTCGCGCAGTGCCGCGAGCAGTGCTTCCTTCAGCTCGACGGTCAGCGAGTTGTACGCCTGGGGCCGGTTGAGGGTGAGGGTGCGCACCCCGTCGGCGTCGGCGATCAACAGGACGTCGGATGTGGTCACGTCTTCTCCTTGCGCGGAAAACTTCGGTCGGCCGAGAGTCTTTCACCTCGCGCGGGCCGCATACCAGCACCGATACGACGCCAAAAGATCGGTCCGCTGATGCGCCCGGCCGCTGATGAGGGACAATGGACAGCAGACCCGGCTGGCTTTCACGCGAGCGCGACCCGGGCGCGCCGGTTGAGACGGAGGGAGCACGCTATGGCGGCCATGAAGCCCCGGACCGGAGATGGTCCCCTCGAAGTGACTAAGGAGGGGCGGGGCCTCGTGATGCGCGTACCGCTCGAAGGTGGTGGGCGACTCGTCGTCGAACTCTCCGCGGAAGAAGCGAAGGACCTCGGCGCCGCACTGGCGGAGGTCACCGGCTGAACCGGCTCCCTCGAACCGTCCTTCCGTCGCACCCCGGTCTCCCTTCGGAGGCCGGGGTCGCGGTTCCTCTGCGCCCGAAGGTTGCTCACTGTGCGTAATCCGCTACCGCCCGTTCCGGCTACTCTGCTCGACATCGAGGTCGCGGGGGAGCTCCGCCGCGGCGTCCCGACGGCCCGGCTGGTGGCCGCGCCCGACAACGATGACGTCGAGCCCTTGGAGATCGAGGGCGTCCGGATCACCGGCAAGGCGGGCGACGTGCAGACGGTGCCCGGCGGCGGGCCCCGCTGGATCGCGGGGCTCGGCGGCGGCGAGCCGAAGGAGTACCGCAAGACCGGCGCGGCGCTGGTCCGGGCTCTGAACGCGGCGCTGGCGGACGACCTCGAAAACGGGGGCAAGGCGTTCCGCGCGGTGCAGCTGGCGCTGCCCGAGGAGGCCTCCGGTGAGCACGTCACCGAGCTCGTGCTGGGGCTGCTGCTCGGCGGCTACCGGTACAAGGTGTCCGGAGAGGACCCGAAGCCGGTCGTGCGGACGGTGCGGCTGATCACCGGCGACCAGGCGGTGCCGGAACTGGTCGAGCGGGCGGCGGTGCTGGCCGCGTCGACGGCGTTGACGCGCGACCTCGCGAACACGCCGTCCAACGTGAAGACGCCGGCCTGGCTGGCGGACACCGCTGCCCGCGTGGCCGGTCCGCGGGTCGAAGTGACCGTCCGGGACGAGAAGTGGCTCGCGGGGGAGGGTTTCGGCGGCGTGCTGGCCGTCGGCGGCGGTTCGGCGCGGCCGCCGCGGCTGATCGAGATGGCCTACCAGCCGCCGGGTGCGGCGAAGCACCTGCTGCTGGTGGGCAAGGGCATCACGTTCGACACCGGTGGCCTGTCGATCAAGCCGGCCGACGGAATGCACCTGATGCGCACCGACATGGCGGGCGGCGCGGCGGTGATCGCGGCGACCCGCGGCATCGCGGCCCTCGGGCTGCCGGTGCGGGTGACGGCGCTGGTCCCGTGTGCGGAAAACCACGTCTCGGGGTCGGCGTACCGGCCGGGCGACATCGTCCGCCACTACGGCGGCAAGACGACCGAGGTGGGGAACACGGACGCGGAGGGCCGCATGGTCCTCGCGGACGCGCTGGCCTACGGGATCCGTCGCTTCACCCCGGACTACGTGGTCGACGCCGCGACGTTGACGGGCGCGATGAAGGTCTCGCTGGGCCTGCGCACGGGCGGCCTGTTCGCCTCCGACGACGACTTGGCCGCGCTGGTTTCCGCCGCGGGCGCGCGGGTGGGCGAGGCGTGGTGGCGGATGCCGTTGGTGGAGGACTACGCCGAGAACGTCCGCGGCGAGTTCGGCGACGTGCGCCAGACCCCGGGCGGCCCGGGCGGCATCACGGCGGCGCTGTTCCTGCGCGAGTTCACCTCCGGGCTGCCGTGGGCGCACCTGGACATCGCCGGGCCGGCGCGGTCGGAGAAGAACTACGACGACGTGGTGCCGGGCGCGACCGGGTTCGCGGCGCGGACCCTGGTGGAGCTGGCGGCCTCGCTGGGCTGAGCGGCTTCGAGGAGCAGCTCGGTGAGCTCGGCGGGCGTGGTGATCATGCAGTCGTGGCCGGTCGGCAGCTCCCGCACGCGCGCGCCCGGCGGGACGGGACGGCGGGTGATGCCGTCCGGCCGCCCGCCGACGCAGTGGATGTGCGTGCGCGGGATCGCGTGCACCGCGGGGTTGTCCAGCCGCACCGGTTGCCGGAGGCACGCCACCGGCTGGTCCGAGAGCATCGAGCGCAGCCAGGTGACGTCCTCGGGATCGGTGACCCCGAACAAGCCGAGGGGCGGCGGCAGCTCCGGCAGCGGCGGGATCCGCCAGCCGTCGACGGCGGCGTCGACGAGCTGCTTGGTGACGGGCAGGACGTCCATCGCGGTCTCGCCGTCTTCGGGCACCATCGCGTCGAGGTACACCAGGTGCGCGACGCGGTCCGGGAGCCGGTTGGCGACCGACGAGATGACCAGCCCCGCGTAGCTGTGCCCGACGAGCACCACGTCGGTGAGCCGCTCGGCCTCGATCAGCCCGGCGATGTCGTCGACGTGGGTGTCGAGCCCCACTTCGGGGCTCAGCAGGTGCGCCTTGTCGCCGTAGCCGGTCAGCGACGGCGCGAACACCCGGTGTCCGGCCGATTCCAGCAGCGGAACCACCCGCTGCCAGGACCGTCCGCTGTGCCAAGCCCCGTGTACCAGCAGAAACGTCGTCATGCTCACCTTGGTTCCTATCAGTGCCTCGGTACCATTCGGTAACCAGAACCATCGTGATCCACTGGACGCGCACCGGGCAATAAGGCACTTTCCGGTGCCCCGGTTCTCTGGAGGTAACCGTGCAGGACCCGTGCCAGGCCCGCGAAGTCCTCGGGATCGTCGGGGACAAGTGGGCGTTGCTGGTGGTGCGCATGCTCAAGGACGGGCCGCGCCGCTTCACCGAACTCAAGCGGGCCGTCGACGGCATCAGCCAGCGCATGCTCACCGTGACCCTGCGCGACCTCGAGCGCGACGGCCTCTTGACGCGCACGGTCCGCAACGTCATGCCGCCGCACGTCGACTACGAGCTGACGCCGATGGGCCGGACGCTGCGCGAGGCCACCGCGCCGCTGCTCGAGTGGAGCATCGAGCACCTGCCGCACATCGGCGCGGCCCGCGCGGCGTACGACGAACGCGGCTAATCCCGCGTCGCCAGGACGTGGTCGCGGAATCCCGTCACCGCCGGGGTCATCGGCTCGCCGGCCCGCCACGCGAGCCCGATCGTCCGGTACGGCCGGGGGGACAGCGGTACCTCGGCCACCCCCGCCGGGCTGCCCGGCCCGAAGCGTGGCAGCAGCGCCACGCCCAGCCCCGCCGCCACCAGGCCGCGCACGGTGTCCGACTCCTGGCCCTCGAACGCGATCCGCGGCGTGAAGCCCGCCGCCGCGCAGAGCTCGTCCGTCAGCGTTCGCACCCCGTACCCCTGCTCGAGCAGCACGAACTCCTCCTCCGCCAGCTCCGCCACCCGCACCTCCCGGCGCCCCGCCAGCCGGTGGCCCGCCGGCACCGACAGCAGGATCTCCTCGTCCACCAGGCCCGCGCAGGCCAAGGCCGGGACGTCGGGCAGCGGCGCGACCAGGGCCAGGTCCAGCTCGCCGCCGGCCAGCCGGTCGACCATGTCCTGCCGCGAGCCTTGGACCAGCGTGAACCGCACCCCCGGGTACCGCGCCCGGTACCCGCGCAGCAGCGAGGGCACCAGCGACCGCCCGAGCAGGTGCAGGAACCCCAGCACGACGTGCCCCGACTCCGGCGACACCTCCTCGCGCGCCAGCCGGACGCCGGTGTCGACCGCGGCCAGGCCGCGGGCGGCCGCTTCCGCCAGCAGTTCCGCCGCGCGCGTCAACCGGATGCCGCGGCCGTCCGGGACCGTCAGGGGTGCACCCAGCGCGTCGGCCAGCGCGGCGAGACGGCGGCTGACCGTCGGCTGCGGTATGCCCAGCAGTTCCGCCGCGCGTGTGACGTTCCTCGTCTCCCGGAGCGCGGCGAGAAGGGGCAGGTGCGGCGCGACCTGGGCGGACAACGAATCATACGACACCGGATCGATTATGCTCGATCAGCGCATTGGACGTATTGGTTAGTCCTGCTTACTTTCAGGACGTGACCTCCACCCGCCGAGTCAAGACCGCCGTCGCCGCGGCCGGGATCTCCTCCTTCGCCCTGCTCTACGCCCCGCAGCCGGTGCTGCCGCAGCTGGCCGCGCAGTACCACCTCGATCCCGGCGGCGCGGCGCTCGCGATCAGCGTCGCGACCGGCGCGCTCGCCGTCGCCGTCCTGCCCATCGCGGCCCTGTCCGAAGTGGTCGGCCGGCGGCCGGTGATCCTGACGTCCGTCATCGCGTCGGTGGTGTTCGGCCTGCTGGTGCCGCTGATGCCGACGTACCCGGCGGTGCTCGTCGTGCGCGCCCTGCAGGGGGTCGCGATCGCCGGGTTCCCCGGGGTGGCGGCCGCCTACCTGGCCGAACGGCTCGGCCGTGCGGGCGTCGCCGCCGCGGTCGGCGCGATGATCGCCGGCAACACCGTCGGCGGCATGCTCGGCAGGCTGGCCAGCGGGTTCACCGCCGGACCGCTCGGCTGGCGCGGCGCGCTGTTCGTCGTCGCGGGCGTGGGGGCGGTGTGCTCGGCGATCACCGTCGTGACGCTGCCGCCGGTCACCGGCCCCCGTGGCGACGCCCGCCTCCGCACGGTCGCGCGCGGGCTCGTCACGGCGTTGAGCAAACCGGTGCTGCTCGCCCAGTACGCCGTCGCCCTGCTGGCGATGGGGTCGTTCGTCGCCCTCTACAACGCCGCCGGCTTCCGGCTGACCGGCGAGCCGCTGGACCTGTCCCCGGCGATCGCGTCACTGGTGTTCCTCGCCTACGCGAGCGGCTCGGTGTCCTCGGCGGCGGCCGGACGGCTGGTGGCCCGGGTCGGCCGCCGCCCCGCGCTGATCGGCGCGCTGCTGCTGACGGCCGCCGGCGCGGCGCTGACGCTGCCGGACTCGCTCCCGTTGGTCATCGCCGGGTTTCTGGTGCTGACCTGCGCGTTCTTCGCCGCCCACGCGGTCGCGAACGGCTGGGCGGCCGCCGACGCGCCCGAGAACGCGCGCGGCCAGGTCGGCGGCATGTACACGGCGACGTACTACCTGGGCAGCAGCGTGGGGGGCGCCGCCGGGGCCTGGGTGTACGGCCACGCGGGGTGGGGGTGGCTGATCGCGGTGGTGGCGGCGTGGCTGCTGCTGGCGGTGGCGGCGGTCGGCGCCGGTACCCGGGTCCGCGCCGAGCGGCTCGCGCTGGTGAACGCCGGCTGAAAGCTTCCGTCAGGTGGCCGCGGCGACCAGCAGCCCGCCGCCCACCGGCAGGAGGGCCGGGACCAGGCGTTCGTCCTCCCGGAACGCGCGGGCCACCTCGCGCAGGGCCAGGGTCTCCGGATCGCGGTGGGCCGGGTCGATCACCCGGCCGCCGGCCAGCACGTTGTGGAACGCGATGATCCCGCCGCGCCGCAGCAGCGACACGCCCAGTTCGTAGCAGCCGGGGTACTCGATGTGCGCGGAGTCGACGAACACCAGGTCGTAGCCGCCGGGGGTGAGCCGCTGCAGCACGTCGAGGGCCCGGCCGATGATCAGCCGGGTCCGGCCGGGCGCGAACCCGGCCTCGCGGAACGTCGCGCGCGCCGCCCGCTGGTACTCCGGCTCGACGTCGATCGACGTCAGCACGCCGTCGGGCGCCATTCCGCGCAGCAGGCACAGCCCGCTCACCCCGGCGCCGGTGCCGACCTCGACCACGGCCTTCGCGCACAGCGTCGCCGCCAGGAAGCGCAGCGTCGCGCCCGCACCCGCGCTGAGGGGGGTGCAGCCCAGGTCTTCGGCCCGGGCACGGGCCGAAGACAGCACCTCGTCGTCGGGCAAGTACCCGTCGACGAACCCGGAATCGACCGGTGCGGCCGCAGGGGTGGGCGTGTTCACGCACGGAGGTTAGCGTTGGTTGTCGATAAATCCGCGCAGGCTCCCTGGTAAGCACCCCGGGAGAAGTTCTCAGCCTGCTCTCAGTCCAGTCTCACTAGAACCATAAGGAACCCGGAGAGACTGAAATCCGAACCCACGGGGAGCACCGTGGCCACAGCCCGCGTTGGGTGGAGCAGACAGGAGAAACGCTGATGGAGGTGCCTGCTCCCGCGATGCAGAACGCCGTTGCCGACACCGGGGCCGAGCCGGTGAGCCTGGACGAGGCGGCGTGGACGCCGCCGTCCTGGGACGAGGTCGTGCGCGAACACGGTGACCGGGTCTACCGGCTCGCCTACCGCCTGACCGGCAACGCCCACGACGCCGAGGACCTGACGCAGGAAACCTTCATCCGGGTGTTCCGCTCGCTGGCGTCCTACAAGCCCGGCACGTTCGAGGGCTGGCTGCACCGGATCACCACCAACCTGTTCCTGGACATGGCCCGCCGCCGCTCGCGCGTGCGGATGGAAGGCCTGCCCGAGGACACCGACCGCATCGTGGGCGACGACCCGAGCCCCGAGCAGGTCTACTCGGACACCCACCTGGACCCGGACCTGCAGGCGGCGCTCGACGAGCTGCCCCCGGAGTTCCGCGCCGCCGTGGTGCTGTGCGACGTCGAAGGGCTGTCGTACGAGGAGATCGGCGCGACGCTGGGTGTCAAGCTGGGCACCGTCCGCAGCCGCATCCACCGCGGGCGTCAGGCGCTGCGCGCGTCGCTCGAGCGTCGTCGCGCTTACGCACCGCAGTCTGCGAAGGTGACGGTATGACCGCACCGCGAGGCTGGGCACTCCCCGAGTCGCACCTGCTGCCGGACGTCGTGGTGGCGTTCGTCGACGGCGAGCTTTCCCACGGCGCGCGCGACCGCGCGGCGTCGCACATCAACCGCTGCGCGGCGTGCGCGGCGGAGGTGCGGGCGCAGCGTCAGACGGTCGAGGCGATCCGCCGCGCGGGGGCGCCGTCGATGTCGGCCGGGTTCCTGGCGAGCCTCCAATCGATCCCGCAGCACACCGAGCTGCCGAGCACCCCGGACAACCTGGCGATCACGGCCGACGGCCAGCTGGTCGCGGTCCAGCGCCCCGACCGGGTCGCGGGCCTGCGCGACGCGGGCGTGCTGGGCGGCGTGGCCCCGTTGGGGTCGTCGGCCCCGCTGGGCCAGTCCCCGAACGTCCTCGGCGGCGGCCGCTTCAAGCGCCGTGCCGCGCAGGGGGCGGGCGTGGTCGTGTCGGGCCTGGTGCTGAGCGCGCTGGCCCTGGTGGGGACGTCGGCGGACGGAGACGGATCGCCGGAGCCGGGCGGCGGGGCGCCGCAGCCGGCGAACCTGCTGCCGGCCCAGATGGCGGTGCCCCAGCAACCGGCGCCGGTTTCGACCCCGGTGAGCACCACGCCGGTGGCGGTGCCGGCCGGTATCCGCTGAGTGGACTTTGAAGGCCGCTGCGAATCCCGTTCGCGGCGGCCTTCGGTGTGCCCGGCCCAGGTGAGGCCGGTGGACAGCTGCGGGTGCCGACGGCGAAGCGCCGCCACGCCGCGGTGCTCCACAGCCGGTCCAGCGCGATCCGGCCGAGCCGCTGCCCGGCGCGCGCCGATCCGGTGCCCGGACCGCAAGTCCAAGAAACAGCCACTTCACCCACGGACCGGCAGACTCGGAGCACCGGGCTTGGGTATCGTCACGCCCAGCCACCTGATCTTCTGCACCGGGGAATGATGACCGAGCCGAACGAGAATCCCGAGCAGCCCGGCGCGCGCGAAGCCGACCGGCTGGGCCCGCGGCCGCTCGCGCGGCCGGCCGTCGATCCGGCGCAGGCCGCCGTGTTCGGCAGGCCGCAGGGCGTCGACGGGGCGTTCGACCAGCTCTACACCCCGCAGAAGACCAACGGCGTCAACCTCGCACCACCCGCGCCCGAGTCGCTCGCCGAGGCCTTCCGGCGGCCGCCAGGGGCCGAAGGCGTGCTGCTCGAACGGCCACGCGAAGCCACCGGGGACGCGCGGGAAGCCGAGCCGCACCTGTGGGCCGGGACCCGTGATCCGTGGCGTGATCCCGGGGCCGCCGCGGTGCTCGCCGGGCCCGCCATGCCGCCCGAGGACGAGGAAAAGCCCGCCCAACGGCCACCCGGCGCACTGCTCAGCCTGCCCGAGGTGATCTTCGGCCGGCGCGTGCAGCCGAAGGCGCTCGTCCTGCTCGGCGTCGTCGCGCTGCTCATCGGCGCGGCCGGCGGCTTCGTCGGCTGGTGGATCGCCGACACCGGCACCGAGCTCACCGGCTCCGCCACCATCGCCGAAGCCGAGGCCGGCAAGGAACGCCCCGCCGGTTCCGTCGCCGAAATCGCCAAGCGCGTCGCGCCCGCCGTCGTCTCGCTCGAGGTGTTCAAGCCCGGCGCCGAGTCCGGTGAGCAGGGCTCCGGCGTGATGGTCGACCCCCAGGGCTACATCCTCACCAACGAACACGTCATCTCCTCCGCCGCCGCGGACCCGGGCGTCAAGATCACGGCCGTCTTCATCGACGGCACCCGCACCGAGGCCAAGCTGGTCGGCGCCGACCAGAAGACCGACCTGGCGGTCGTGAAGGTCAACGTCACCAACCCGACCGTCCTGCAGGTGGGCAAGTCCGCGGACCTGCAGGTCGGCGACACCGTGATGGCGATCGGCTCGCCGCTGGCGCTGCAGAACTCGGTGACCGCCGGCATCGTCAGCGCGCTGAACCGGCCGATCACCGCCGGCGGCGACAGCGGCGCCCCGCCGGTCACCTACGAGGCCATCCAGACCGACGCCGCGATCAACCACGGCAACTCGGGCGGCGCGCTCGTCGACTCCACCGGCGCGCTGGTCGGGATCAACTCGTCGATCCGCTCCGCCGGCGCGGACGGCGGCAGCATCGGCATCGGCTTCGCCATCCCGAGCGACTACGCGATCAAGATCGCGAAGGCGCTGATCAAGGACGGTAAGGTGCAGCACGCCGACATCGGCATCAACGCGTCCTCGACGGTCGCGGGCTCGTCCACGATGGGTGCCCAGGTGAAGAACGTGGCGCCCGGCGGCCCGGCCGCGAACGCGGGCATCAAGGAAGGCGACGTGATCACGAAGATCGGCAACCGGCTCGTCCGCGACTCCGCGGAACTGACGGTCGCGGTCCGCGCGCACGACGTCGGCGAAGTGGTCCCGGTGTCGCTGGCGCGCGACGGCGCCGGCTTCGTCGTCGACGTAACCCTGGCTTCCGACTGAGTTCCCGCGTTCGGCCTGCCGGAGCGCGGCGGGAGGCGGGTACCCTGGGCGGGTAGGTTCCGAGCGGAGGTAGACGGGTGTTCGACAGTGTCGGATGGGGGGAAATCCTCGTCCTCATCATCGCCGGTCTCTTCATCCTCGGCCCGGAACGGCTGCCGGAGGCGGCGTCCTGGCTCGCGAAGAGCGTGAAGAAGGTCCGCGACTTCGCCACCGGAGCGCGTGAGCAGCTCCGCGAGGAGATGGGCCCGGAGTTCGACCAGCTGCGCAAGCCGCTGGAAGACCTCCGCGGACTGCGGAACTTCGACCCGAAACGGGTGGTGACGCAGCACCTCTTCGACGGCGACGCCGACCCGCTCGGCCTGAAGGGCATCACGAACGGCAGCAGCACCCCGGCGAACGGGACCAACGGCGCGAGCGGCTACCCGGTCGGCCAGACCCAGTCCGCGCCGGAGCCCCTCAAGCCGGGCGAGCGCCCGCCGATCGACCCGGACGCCACGTAGCTTGCTTTCGCTCGGCCGTGAGGTGGACGGCCGGTGTCGGCGACGGCCGGGCAGCCTCGATCACCTGGACCAGCCCTGTTGCCGATCAACCGTGCCGGGTCGGGCGATAGGTCAGCACCTGCGTGTCGCCGTCGAAGGTCCGGGCCTCGAGCAGGGAAAGCGCGCGCCTTGTGGCGGCCTCATCCCTGCTACGAACACCCCTGCCCCGATCCGGCCGGGTGGCCCAGAGCCGCCGTCAGCGACCAGCCGGGGTCACGTTCAGCATCATCCCGGCCAGCCCGCGGGCCTTGACCGTCAGCTTCTTCGCCGCGTCCTTCAGCACCACCGACGCCGGGGCCTCCGGCGCGGCCAGCACCAGCGGCGTCCCCGCGTCACCCTGCGCCACCATCTGCGGGTCCATCGGCACCTGGCCGAGCAGCGGCACCTCCGACCCGATCGACTTCGACAACGACGAAGCCACCGCCTGCCCGCCACCGGAACCGAAGAGCTCCAGCCGGGAACCGTCCGCCTGCTCCAGCCACGACATGTTCTCGATGACCCCCGCCACGCGCTGGCGCGTCTGCAGCGCGATCGCGCCCGCGCGCTCGGCGACCTCCGCCGCGGCCTGCTGCGGCGTCGTGACCACCAGGATCTCCGCGTTCGGGATCAGCTGGGCCACCGAGATCGCGATGTCGCCCGTGCCCGGCGGGAGGTCCAGCAGCAGGATGTCCAGGTCGCCCCAGAAGACGTCCGCGAGGAACTGCTGCAACGCGCGGTGCAGCATCGGGCCGCGCCACACCACCGGGGTGTTGCCCGGGGTGAACATGCCGATCGAGATCACCTTCACGCCGTGGGACTGCGGCGGCATGATCATCGTGTCGACCTTGGTCGGCTTCTCGCGCGCGCCCAGCATGCGCGGGATCGAGTGGCCGTAGATGTCCGCGTCCACGACGCCGACCGACAGCCCGCGCTGAGCCATCGCCACCGCCAGGTTCACCGTGATCGACGACTTGCCCACGCCGCCCTTGCCGGAGGCGACGCAGTACACCCGCGTCATCGAGCCCGGCTGCGCGAACGGGATCACCGGCTCGGCCGCGTCGCCGCGCAGGGACTTCCGCAGGTCGGAGCGCTGCTCGTCGCTCATCACGTCCAGCTCGACCTTGACGTCGACGACGCCCGGGAGCTTCGCGACGGCCTCGCGGGTGTCGTTGGTCAGCGTCGCCTTCAGGGGACAGCCCGCCACCGTCAGGTAGATCCCGACCGTGACGACGCCGTCGTCGCCGACGACGACATCCTTGACCATCCCCAGGTCCGTGATGGGTTTGTGGATCTCGGGGTCTTGCACGCTCTTCAGCGCGCTGCGGACGTCGTCGACGCTGGGGAGCTGCTGCGTACTGGTCACCCCATCCATGTTACGTACCGGTAGGGGTGCGGCTCGGCTTGGCCTTCCGGGGCTGGACGTCGAGGTCCTCCCGGAGCCGGTCCAGCTCGCTGCGCAGGTAGTCGCGCGTCGCCACCTCGCCGACCGCCAGCCGCAGCGCCGCCAGCTCCCGCGCCAGGTACTCGGTGTCGGCCTTCGTCTGCAGGGCCCGGTTCCGGTCCTCCTCCAGGGAGACGCGGTCACGGTCGTCCTGCCGGTTCTGCGCCAGCAGGATCAGCGGTGCCGCGTACGCCGCCTGGGTCGAAAACGCCAGGTTGAGCAGGATGAACGGGTACGGGTCCCAGCGCAGCGACACCGCCGCGATGTTCAGCACGACCCAGACGATGACGAGCAGCGTCTGCCAGAACAGGTACTTCCCGGTGCCGAGGAACCGCGCCAGCCGTTCGGACAGCCTGCCGAACGTGTCCGGGTCGATGTTCAGCCTGAACCGGTTCTGGCCGCGGGGCTGGTCGAGCCGCCGTCCCGAAGTCAGTTCAGGCACGGTCTTCCTCCAAGGTGTCGTGCAGGCCGGTCTCGCGCCAGTCCTCGGGCAGCAGGTGGTCGAGGACGTCGTCGACGGTGACCGCGCCGATCAGGTGGTCCTCGGCGTCGATGACCGGCCCGCAGGTCAGGTTGTAGGCGGCGAAGTACCGCGTGACCTCGGCCAGCGACGCGCCCGGCTTCAGCGGCGGCAGCCCGGTGTCCACGGCACTGGCGACCAGCTCCGCCGGCGGCTCCCGCAGCAGCCGCTGGAAGTGGACGACGCCGACGTAGCGCCCGGTCGGCGTCGCGGTGGGCGGGCGGCAGACGAACACCATGCTGGCCAGCGCCGGGGGCAAGTCGGCGTTGCGGATGTGCGCCAGCGCCTCGGCGATCGTCGTGTCCGGGGTCAGCACCACCGGCTCCGGCGTCATCAGGCCGCCCGCGGTGTCGGACGAGTACTCCAGCAGCCGCCGGACCGGCGCGGACTCCTCCGGCTCCATCAGCTCCAGCAGCCGGCTCTGGTCGGCCGGCGCGAGCTCGGCCAGCAGGTCGGCCGCGTCGTCGGGGTTCATCGCCTCCAGGACGTCGGCGGCGCGTTCCTCGGCCAGGTAGGCCAGCAGTTCCTTCTGGTCGTCGTCCGGCAGCTCTTCGATGACGTCGGCGAGGCGCTCGTCGTCCATCGCGTCGGCGACCTCGTGCCGCCGCTTGAGCGGCAGGTCCCGCACGGTCGCGGCGATGTCGGCCGGGCGCATGGTGTCGAACAGCACGAGCAGCTGCCCGGCGCCCTGGGGCTGCCCGGTGAGGTCGGTCAGGCCGAGCCCGGCCACCTCCGACCACGGCAGCACCTGCATGGGGGAGCGGCGGCGGCCCAGCCCGATCCGCCGTTCCCGGATGGCGAGCTTGGCCAGGACCCAGTCGCGGGTGCGGGTCGGCTCCATCCCGGCGTCGACGACGGTGATCCGGGTGTCCGACCCGGCGAGGGTGGCGTGCGCGTCGAGCAGCTGGCCGAGCACCAGGACCTCGTTGGGGCGCTGGTTGAACTGGCGCATGTTGACCGAACCGGTGGCGAGCGTCACGGCCGTCGGCTCGATCGAGGTGACCCGCAGCATCGGGACGAAGACGCGCCGCCGCGTGGTCAGCTCGACGACCAGGCCCAGGATCCGCGGCGGCTGCGCGTCGAGGCGCAGCCCGACGACCAGGTCGCGGACGCGGCCGATGGACTCGCCGTCCGGGCCGAACACCGGCAACCCGGACAGCTGAGCTGCGAAAACCCTGTTGACCGCGGCCATGCCGCTGACACTATCGGCTGGCTGCCCACGGAGCGATTTCCGCCACCGGACTTCTTTCGGGGGTCCGGGTGGCGGAGCCCCCGGCCCGGGGCGAAGCCCCGCGTGTCACTGTGACGAAGGCCGGGTCGTCGCTGTCTTCGCCGGACTCCACGTACTCCTCGACCATCCAGATCCAGTTCTGCACGGCCCGCACCAGCGTCCAGGCCCGCGCCTTCGGAGCGTCCAGCTCCTGGGAAGCGACGATCAACGCGAACCGTTCGTCCAGTGTGGACTCGGTGAAGCGGTTCCAGAACAGCGGGATGACGCCCCACTCGAGGTCGCCCGCCAGCGGCTTCGGGTCGATCACCAGCCACGGCTCGCGCGTGCCGGCCAGGACGTTCTGGAAGTGCAGATCCTCGTTCACCAGCAGTTCACCCGCCGACGGCCCGAGCTCGCGGCAGATCGCGACGGCGTCGGCGACCAGCCGCCGGTCGAACGGCTCGCCCAGCTCGGTCCACCGCCGGGGCAGTTCCTCGACGAGGGCTTCGGCTTCGGTACGCAGGCGCCTGCTCATCGACGCGGGCGCCGGGACGGCCAGGCGCCGCGCCAGCGAACCGAGCACCGGGATCGCTTCGCGCAGCGGGAGGTCGTCGAGGGTGCGCCCGGCGTCGAGCCGTTCGAGCAGCAGGACGCCGTCGTCCGGCGCGGAATCCAGCAGCAGCACCGCACCCCGACCGGCCCATGTGGACAGTGCGAGTGGCTCGTCGGCGGATTCGGAGTCCCGCCAGCCCAGCTTCAGCACCACCGGGGTGCCGTCGGCGAGCCGTGCGGGCTGCACCACGCCGACGTAGCCGTGCATCGCTTCGCCCTCGAACGTCAGGCCCCACTTCCGGGCGTACTCCGCGGCGAGCTCCGGCAGGGCCGCCAGCCACGCGACGGCGCCGTCGCCGAGCACCCGCGGCGCCCGGGCGGCGAACAGCGGGGGGATGTGAAGAACGGTCACCTCCCCAGCCTGACAGCCGCGTCCAGCGCGTTTCGCCCTCGTCGACACGGGCGTACGCTGGGATTTCAGGGGGGAAGCAACCCCGGGAGCAGTCATGGTGGTGGAGATTCTCAGCGCCGTCGTCGTCGCGGGCGGAGCCTGGCTCGCGGCCGGTGTGCGCGTGGTGAAGCAGTACGAACGCGGCCTGATCTTCCGGTTCGGCCGGGTACGGGCCCGGGTCGCGGAACCCGGCCTGCAGCTGCTGGTGCCGTTCGCGGACCGGATGCAGAAGGTCAACATGCAGATCGTGACCATGCCGGTGCCCGCCCAGGACGGCATCACCAGGGACAACGTCACGGTCCGCGTCGACGCGGTCGTCTACTTCAGGGTCATCGACCCGGTCATCGCCGCGGTCAACGTGCAGGACTACCGGTCGGCGGTCGGCCAGGTCGCGCAGACGTCGCTGCGCTCGATCATCGGCAAGAGCGACCTCGACGACCTGCTCTCCAACCGCGAGCGCCTCAACGAGGGCCTGGAGCTGATGATCGACAGCCCGGCACTGGACTGGGGCATCCACATCGACCGCGTCGAGATCAAGGACGTCGCGCTGCCGGAGGCGATGAAGCGCTCGATGTCGCGGCAGGCCGAGGCGGAGCGGGAACGGCGCGCACGCGTCATCTCGGCCGACGGCGAGCTGCAGGCGTCGCACAAGCTCGCCCAGGCCGCGGCGACGATGGCCGACACGCCGGCGGCCCTGCAGCTGCGGCTGCTGGAAACGGTCGTGCAGGTCTCCGCCGAGAAGAACTCGACGCTGGTGCTGCCGTTCCCGGTGGAGCTGCTGCGTTTCCTCGACTCGAACACGCGGCACGGGGTGTCCGCGACCGAAGCCGCGCCCAAGCCGCCGCCGGAACCCGAGGCGGCCGAGGCGAAGCCGGAGGTGAACGGGCACGCGACGCCGTCGCCGCGCAGCCCCGGCGACGCGGTGCTGCCGGCGGCGGACTAGTTGCCGAGGTAGCCGTTCGTTCCGAGGATGATGATCGTGGTGAAGAAGCCGACCCAGAGCGCGACCACGACGTAGCCGACGATCACGGCGGCCGTTGCCATTCCGCGGCCGCCCGCTTCGCCGCGGTTGGTCTTGCTCAGCGCGATGTGGCCCATGACGAGCCCGGCGATCGCGGTGATCCCGGAGCAGAAACCCAGGATCGAGCAGACCAGCGCGCCGATCGCCAGCGCGTTGTCCTGCCCGCGCGGCGGTGTGGGGTACGGCTGCCCGTACGGCACGGGTTGCGCGTACGGCCGGCCGTACGCGGGCGGGTACGGCTGCTGGAACGTCGGCTGCGGGTAGGGGGGCTGCGGGTACACCGGCTGCGGCTGGCCCGGCGCCGCGTACGGCGTGCC
This sequence comes from Amycolatopsis sp. NPDC051045, assembly GCF_040682955.1. NCBI lineage: Bacteria > Bacillati > Actinomycetota > Actinomycetes > Pseudonocardiales > Pseudonocardiaceae > Amycolatopsis > Amycolatopsis sp. NPDC051045. The sequence continues at coordinate 152,210 of NZ_JBFBCC010000001.1, read as the reverse complement.
CGGGATGTGCGCCGCCGGGGTTTCGTACGCGCCGGGCGGCAGCTGGCCGGGCTCCTCCGCGGCGACGGTCGTGTCCGCGGCGGCGGCCGGGGGCTCGGCCACGGTGGTGTCCGCGGCGGCCGGGGTCTCGGCCACGGTCGTGTCCGCGGCGGCGGCCGGGGACTCGGCCACGGTGGTGTCCGCCTCGGCCGGAGGCTCGGCGACCGTGGTGTCGGCCGCGACCGTGGGGTCGGGCGATGGCGGGTCGTAGTCCTCCGGCTCGTACGCCGTGGCGTCCGCCGCCGGCGGCGGCTCGTACGCCACGGTCGGATCGGTGGCCGGACGGTCCTTGTCCCCGGGCGAATCGGTCATGACGGGTCCCCTCGGTGCGTGCAGGAAGCCAACGTTAGCGCCCGGTCAGCGCCAGTCCCCGAGGAAGCCGAGGGCGAAGCCGAGGATGACCAACGCGATGCCGATCGCGATCCCGGCGTAACCCACGATGATCGCCGCCAGTGCGACGCCCTGGCCCTCGGCCTCGCCGCGTTTGGCCTTGCCGTACGCGATGTGGCCCATGACGATGCCCGCGATGGTCACGAGCACGCAGAGGAAGATGCCGGCGATCGAGCAGACCAGCGCGCCGACCGCGAGCCCCGAACCTTCCCGCGGCGGGCCCTGCATCCCGGGGTAGCCGGGGTACTGCGGGTAGCCCGGCTGCTGGTAGCCGCCGCTCGGGTACTGCTGGCCGTACCCGGGCTGCTGGTAGCCGCCCGAAGGCGGCTGCTGGCCGTACGGGTTGTTCGGGTCCTGCGGATAGCTCATGATCTCTCCCCTCCGCGCCGCACTTTACGGGGCTGATCCCGCCGAGCGTGAGCGCCCTCATAGCAGGGCCGCGGCTTTCGGGTCATACTCACCGGTAACCCAGCGCCGGGAGCGGCGTCGTACTCCGGAAAGGGAGCCGTGATGGCCCGTCTCGCCCAGACCGCCGGCCTGACCGACGTGCAGTCGGAGATCCTCGCGACCGTCCGCCAGTTCGTGGACAAGGAGGTCATCCCGCACGCGCAGGAGCTCGAGCACGCCGACACCTACCCCACCGACATCGTCGAGGGCATGAAGGAGATGGGCCTGTTCGGGATCACCATCCCGGAGGAATACGGCGGACTCGGCGAGTCGCTGCTGACCTACGCGCTGGTCGTCGAGGAGATCGCGCGCGGCTGGATGAGCGTGTCCGGCGTCATCAACACGCACTTCATCGTGGCGCACATGATCTCCCGCCACGGCACCGAGGCGCAGAAGCAGCACTTCCTGCCGCGGATGGCCACCGGCGAGGTTCGCGGCTCGTTCTCGATGTCGGAGCCCGACCTGGGTTCGGACGTCGCCGCGATCAAGACGCGCGCCAAGAAGGACGGTGACGGCTATGTCATCGACGGCTCGAAGATGTGGCTGACCAACGGCGGCTCGTCCAACCTGATCGCGCTGCTGGTGAAGACCGACGAAGGCGCCGAGAAGCCCCACCAGAACCTGACGACGTTCCTGGTCGAGAAGCCGGAGGGCTTCGGCGAGGTGGCGCCCGGGCTCACCATCCCCGGCAAGATCGACAAGATGGGGTACAAGGGCGTCGACACCACCGAGGCGGTCTTCGACGGCTACCGCATCGGCGCGGACATGGTGCTCGGCGAGGCACCGGGCAAGGGTTTCGCGTACATGATGGACGGTGTCGAGGTCGGCCGCGTGAACGTCGCGGCGCGCGCGTGCGGCATCGCGATCCGGGCGTTCGAGCTGGCGGTGGAGTACGCCCAGCAGCGCAAGACGTTCGGCAAGGCGATCGCCGAGCACCAGGCCGTGGCCTTCAAGCTGGCCGAGATGGCGACCAAGGTCGAGGCGGCGCACCTGATGATGGTGAACGCCGCCCGCCTCAAGGACTCGGGCGCGCGCAACGACGTCGAGGCCGGGATGGCGAAGCTGATCGCCTCCGAGTACTGCGCGGAGGTCACGCAGGACTCGTTCCGCATCCACGGCGGTTACGGGTACTCGAAGGAGTACGAGATCGAGCGGCTCATGCGCGAAGCGCCGTTCCTGCTGATCGGCGAGGGCACCAGCGAAATCCAGAAGACCATCATCAGCCGGGGCCTGCTGAAGGAGTACAAGTCCCGGTCGTGAGCAGGATTTGTCGCCCTGTCGACAAATCGGGCCGCTCGCCGGTGCCCGGCCTTTCGGGGTAAGCGGCTCGCACGGCCAGGGTGTTCTTGACAAGATGGACGCCCAGACCCACGAGTGCGCAGGTGATGATGGTGAGTAGTCCCTTTGGCGGGGGGCGGGGGCCCGGTGGCCTGCCGCGGCTGCCGACCCCGCCGACCGGCTGGCCGATCGGGTCGTACGCGACCTACGGCGAGGCGCAGAAAGCGGTCGACTTCCTCGCGGACAGCGAGTTCGCCGTCGGCGACGTGACGATCGTCGGGGTCGACCTGATGCTCGTCGAGCGCGTGATCGGGAAGCTCAGCTGGGGTCGCGTGCTCGGCACCGGCGCGGTGTCCGGTGCCTGGTTCGGCCTGTTCGCGGGGCTGCTGCTCGGGTTGTTCGTCAACCAGGGCTTCGCGTTGCAGGTGCTCACCGGGCTGGTGCTCGGTGTGCTGTCCGGGCTGATGTTCGCCGCGATCGGGTACAGCATGTCACGGGGCCGCCGGGACTTCTCGTCGGCGAGCCAGCTCGTCGCCGGCCGGTACGACGTCCTGTGCCAGCCGCGCTCGGCCGAACGCGGCCGGGAACTGCTCGCCAAGCTGGCCCTCAAGCCGCCGTCCGCGAACCCCTAGGAACCCCTCCCCTAGCAGGAAAAAATCACGATTCGACGCGCGGTGGGCTGAATCGTTACCGATACTGCTTGCGGGGTGTGATCGCCCGGCATAAGTTGGCCGACACCAGTCGGGCGGCCTCGCCCCACCAGCGCGGCGGCCCGAGCACTAGCACGTCGGGGTGCTGGCGCGGTTTCGCCTCATCGCGTCGCGGTGCCCCAGCGGGTACCGCGGTAACCGGCGTGCACGCGGGTGAGGAGGCCTTATGGGGAAAAGGATCGGTACGGGTAAACGGGGACGTTCACCCGGCCGCACCGCCGTCCTGCTGGGGGCAGGGGCATTGGTGACCGGCATGCTGGCCGGTTGCGGTACGGGCGGCGGACTGAAGATCAACGTCTACTACGCGCCCGAGGACAGCTTCCAGAAAGTCGTCGACAACTGCAACCAGGCGGCGGGCGGGCGCTACGAAATCGTCTACAACAAGCTGCAGCGCGGCTCCGACGACCAGCGGCTCCAGATGGCGCGGCGGCTGGCCGCGGGCGATCCCGCGATGGACGTCCTGGGGCTCGACGTCACCTGGGTTTCGGAGTTCGCCGAAGCCGGGTGGATCGACGAATGGAAGGACCAGAACAAGGCCGCGGCTTCCGCGGGTGTCCTGCAAGGACCGCTGGAAACCGCGACCTACAACGGGAAGCTCTACGCGGCGCCGAAGAACACGAACGTCCAGCTGCTCTGGTACGACGACCGCATCACGCCCACGCCCCCCAAGACGTGGGACGAGATGATGCAGAAGTCGCAGGACCTCAAGGCGCAGGGCAAGCCGTACAGCATCGTCTTCACCGGCGCGCAGTACGAAGGCTTGGTCGTCTTCTACAACACGCTGGTCGAGTCGATGGGCGGGCACATCCTGTCCGACGACGGCAAGTCCGTGGTGATGGACGACGGCGCCGTGAAGGCACTGGCGCTGCTCAAACAGGTCGCTTCGGCGGGGATCACCGACCCGTCGCTGACCAACTCGAAGGAGGACGACGTCCGGCAGACGTTCCAGCGCGGTGACGCCGCGTTCGAACTGAACTGGCCGTTCGTCTACGCCTCCTACGCGAAGGACAAGCCGCAGGACGTCTCGCACATGAAGTGGGCGGTCTACCCCGAGGCGAAGCCGGGCACGCCGGCCAAGACCACGATCGGCGGCTACGACCTCGCGGTCAGCTCGTTGTCGGAGCACAAGCCCGAGGCGTACGAGGCGGCGCTGTGCCTGCGGAGCGCGGAGAACCAGAAGTTCTCGGCGATCAACGACGGCGTCCCGCCGACCATCGAATCGGTGTACCACAACGACACGCCGCTCGACCCGTCCAAGCCGGCAGGGGACGACAACCCGAACATGGCGAGCAAGTACCCGATGCGCGACGCCATCCTGGACGCGCTGAAGGACGCCGCCGTGCGGCCGCTGACCCCGGCGTACCAGAACATGTCGACGGTGATGTCGAAGATCCTCTCGCCGCCGGCCGAAATCGATCCGCAGGCCACCGCGGCCAAGCTGCGTGAGCAGCTGGGCGACGCGCTCCAGTCGAAGGGAGTGATCCCGTGACCGTTCAGGACTCGACCCCGGCCGACACCGCCGGGGCCACCGTCGCCGGAGAGGCGACGTCGCACAAGAAGGGCAAACCCGCGCTCTCGGAAGGGAAGAAGGCCGAACGCCGGCTCGGGCTCTGGCTGTGCGCGCCGGCGTTCTTCGTGATGATCGCCGTCACCGGCTACCCGATCCTCTACTCGATCTGGCTGTCGCTGCAGCGGTACGACCTGCGGTTCCCGGCGCAGCAGGAGTTCGTCGGCTTCGACAACTACGCGGCCGTGCTGTCCAATTCGTACTGGTGGACGGCGTTCGGCACCACGATGTTCCTCACCGTGGTGTCGGTGGCGATCGAGTTCGTCCTCGGCATGGCGCTGGCGCTGGTGATGCACCGGACGCTGGTCGGGCGTGGGCTCGTACGAACTGTCGCCCTGATCCCGTACGGCATCGTCACGGTCGTGGCGGCGTTCTCGTGGTACTACGCGTGGACGCCGAAGACCGGGTACCTGGCGAACATGCTCGCCACCGACGCGGCGCCGCTGACCGAACAGTGGCCGTCGCTGTTCATCATCATCGGCGCGGAGGTGTGGAAGACCACGCCGTTCATGGCGCTGCTGCTGATGGCGGGGCTGGCGCTGGTGCCGGACGACCTGCTCAAGGCCGCGGCGATGGACGGCGCGAGCGCGTGGCAGCGGTTCACGAAGGTGATGCTGCCGGTGATGAAGCCGGCGATCCTGGTGGCCCTGCTGTTCCGCACGCTCGACGCGTTCCGGATCTTCGACAACATCTACGTGCTCACCAGCGGCGCGCAGGACACCGGGTCGGTGTCCATGCAGACCTACAACAACCTGGTCAAGGGCCTCAACCTGGGGATCGGGTCGACGATGGCGGTGCTGATCTTCCTCACGGTGGCGATCATCGCGTTCCTCTTCATCAAGGTGTTCGGCACCGCCGCACCGGGTTCGGACAACGGGGGTAAGCGCTGATGGTGATGGGAACCGTCACGACGGGCCGCAAGGTGCGCTGGGGCCTGGTCGACATCCTCGTGCTGGTGTTCGCGCTGGTACCGGTGCTCTGGGTGCTCTCGCTGTCGTTCAAGACCAAGGACACGCTGACCGACGGGAACTTCATCCCGCGGTCGTGGACGTGGCAGAACTACGCGGACATCTTCCAGACCTCGGAGTTCCTCCGGGCGCTGGTGAACTCGATCGGCATCGCGATCATCTCCACGGTGATCGCGGTGGTGCTGGGCACGATGGCCGCGTACGCGATCGCGCGGCTGGACTTCCCCGGCAAGCAGCTGCTCGTCGGGCTGTCGCTGCTGATCGCGATGTTCCCGCAGGTGTCGCTGGTGACGCCGCTGTTCAACATCGAGCGGAACCTGGCGCTGTTCGACACGTGGCCGGGGCTGATCCTGCCCTACATCACGTTCGCGCTGCCGCTGTCGATCTACACGCTGTCGGCGTTCTTCCGGGAAATCCCGTGGGAGCTGGAAAAGGCGGCGAAGATGGACGGCGCGACGCCGGCGCAGGCGTTCCGCAGGGTGATCGCGCCGCTGGCCGCGCCGGGCGTGTTCACCACGGCGATCCTGGTGTTCATCTTCTGCTGGAACGACTTCCTGTTCGCCATCTCGCTGACGTCGACCACGGCGTCGCGCACGGTGCCGGCGGCGCTGTCGTTCTTCACCGGGTCCTCCCAGTTCGAGGACCCGACGGGGCAGGTGTGCGCGGCCGCGGTCGTGATCACCGTTCCGATCATTGTGTTCGTGTTGTTCTTCCAGCGTCGCATCGTGGCGGGGCTGACCTCCGGTGCGGTGAAGGGGTAGCGCTATGGCAGAGATCGTGCTCGACAAGGTGTCGAAGAAGTACCCCGACGGTGCCCTCGCCGTGTCCGAGGTGGACATCACCATCGCCGACGGCGAGTTCATCATCCTGGTCGGCCCGTCCGGCTGCGGGAAGTCGACGACGCTGAACATGGTGGCGGGCCTGGAGGACATCTCCTCCGGTGAGCTGCGCATCGACGGCAAGCGCGTCAACGAGAAGGCCCCGAAGGACCGGGACATCGCGATGGTGTTCCAGTCCTACGCGCTGTACCCGCACATGAGCGTGCGGGAGAACATGGCCTTCCCGCTGCGGCTGGCCAAGGTCGACGACAAGACGGTGCGGGCGAAGGTCGAGGAAGCCGCCAAGATCCTCGACCTGACCGCGCACCTGGACCGCAAGCCGGCCAACCTCTCCGGTGGCCAGCGGCAGCGCGTCGCGATGGGCCGGGCGATCGTCCGGAACCCGAAGGCGTTCCTGATGGACGAGCCGCTGTCCAACCTGGACGCCAAGCTGCGCGGCCAGATGCGGACGTCGGTGTCGAAGATCCAGAAGCAGCTCGGCACGACGACGCTGTACGTGACGCACGACCAGACCGAGGCCATGACCCTGGGCGACCGGGTCGTGGTGCTGCGCGGCGGGTACGTGCAGCAGATCGGGGCGCCGCAGTTCCTCTACGACAACCCGGCGAACCTGTTCGTGGCCGGGTTCATCGGCTCGCCGTCGATGAACTTCGTCCCGGCGACGCTGGAGAACAACGAGCTGCACAGCGCCCTGGGCACGACGCCGCTGACGGACCGCGTCCGGCAGCTGGTGGAGCGGGCGAACGCGCCCCGCGACCTCCTCGTCGGCATCCGGCCGGAGCACTTCGAGGACGCGGCAATGGTCGAGGCCGAGCAGAAGGCGGGCGGCGGCACGTTCACCGCGCACATCGACGTGCTCGAGTCGATGGGCTCGGAGAAGTTCGCCCACTTCACGGTGGAGGGCGAAGCCGCCACCGCCGCGGAGCTGGCCGAGCTGGCCGCGGACAGCGGGTCCGCGGACGTGCCGGGTTCGGAGTCCCAGATCGTGGCCCGCCTCTCGGCGGAGTCGTCGGCGGCGGAGAACGCCGACCTCGAGGTCTGGTACGACGCGGACAAGATCAAGCTGTTCGACCCGTCGAACGGCAAGAACCTCACCTACGAGGACTGAGCAAGTTCGTGAATGCCACCTTGAGGGACGCTAAGTGCCTCAAGGTGGCATTCACGGCTTTCCGGGGGTCGGGAGGCGGGGGAAGATCGACGTCGCGGCGGTGCGGGCCAGTGCGCACGTGCCGTCGCCCGCCGTGCCGGCCGTCTCGACCACGCTGATCTCCGCCAGTTCCCGGTGGCCCGGCAGACCCGGGGCCGGCTGGGTGGTGTCGATCAGGCAGAACGCGCCCGCGAGCCGGACGCGGGCCTCCCGGCCGCCGAGCGTCTCGGCCGGGCCGGCCGGCTCCGTCGTCTCCACCGTCAGCTTCAAGCTGGCCTTGCCGCGGATGCAGCTGTGCCCGGACAGCCCGATCGTCGGCTGGCTGGCGGGACCGGCGGCGGCGTCGAGGTCGTGGTTGTCGAGCAGGACACACGGCGCCACCCGGCCCCACGAGCGGTCCGGGAACGTCAGCCGCCCGACCTTGCGCGCGGTGATCGCGGCCAGCGCCGAGCCGACGGCGGCGTCTGCGACGCCACAGCGGGCGGCTTGGTCGCCGGCGTCGTCGGTGACCGACAGGTCGAGCCGGGTGCCGTCGGCGAAGGTGATCGCGCGGGTGCACGCGCTGCGGTCGTTGAACATCGACTGCTGGATCGCGACGCCGTCGGGCACCGGCCCGAGGTAGGCGTAGGGCCTGATGTTCGGGTCGGAGTCGAAGGCCAGCGGCCCGACGAGGATAGTCCGCGGACCGGCTTCGGCGCGGCAGCTTTCGTACGTCGGGACGGCGATAGCGCCGGGCGCCACCTGGGGCACGTCCAGCAGGCTGCAGTAGTCGACGCTGCCGAAGTCGCCGAGCGCGTCGGAGGCGGTCAGCGGGGTGGGTCCGGAATTCTGCTCGGGCACGGCGTGGGTGGTGGCGCAGCCACCGGCGAGCAGGGCGCAGAGCATCGCGACGGCCAAGCTTTTCGGAAGCGGGTACACGGGGTGCAAGTATCACCGCTTCGGGCGGAAAAACCAGCCCTGACGGGGACATCTCTCACTCTTTTCCGCACCACGCCCGGAGTACCCGCAGTTCAGGCGGTTTTCCGTGCGCGCACGCGGGTTTCGCCGGTGTCTTGAACGGTTTTCGCCTTTGTCGCCCCCCTAAGGGAGCGATCCACCCCGCGAGCGATGCGGGAGCGGGTACTCCGGTGGTGAAGTGGAGGTATCGGAACTTCGAGGAAAGGGAATTCACGATGAGCGCACCGGTCACCCGCCGACTGTCCCGCCCCCGCCACGGCCGCATGATCGGCGGCGTCTGCGCGGGTCTGGCGCAGCGGTACGGCATGAAGCCCGGCACCGTGCGGCTGCTGGCCGTGCTGTCCTGCCTGCTGCCCGGGCCGCAGTTCGTGGCCTACATCGTCATGTGGGCGGTCATCCCGGCCGAGTAACCCGTTGGCGGGCAACATGAATCCCGTTACGCTGCGGCGATGCAGTGGGGGGAAGAACGCAAGGCCTGGGACGTCGCGTTCCGCGAGCTGGTCGAAGGCGAACCGCTCATGGGCTTCCTGCACCTGGTCGGCGCCCTCGAAATGCCGCCGGGGCAATGGCTCCCGGCGGCCTCCGACGCGCTCGCCGTCGCGGCGCTGGCTTCGCTTGCCCGGATCACCGGCGCAGCCCCGGTGGACCGCTCGTCGAGGCGCTGCGCGGCGGGCCCGGCGGAGGCCGAGGCGGTGCGGACGCTCGCGGAGTCGGGCCCGTTGTCCGAGGAGGCGGCTCCGGTGTTGCGCAGGATCCTGGCCACGGACGAGCCGCTGTGCTGGACCGGCGGCTGGGGCGGCATCCCGCGGGACCGGGCGTTCCGCCGGGACGTCGCCCGGGCTCTGGCGCACTGCGCCGGCTGAAAGTCAGGGGCGCCAGCAGGACATCGCCTCGTCGACCTCGTCCACGCCGAGCGGCGGGCGCGGCAGCTTCGACGGCTCGCCGGGCCGGGCCCGCAGGCCGTCGAGCAGCATGGCGAGGCACCGGCGCCACAGGTCCGGCTCCACCGCGGACGTGAACTCGATCACCGAGCCGATCATCATGTGCAGCAGCGGGGTGTCCGTCGGGGAGAAGTCGGCGCGCAGGCCACCCGCCGCCTGGGCTCGTTCGACGAGCTGTGTGATCAACGGCACCAGCCGCGCTTTTCCCTCGGCCACGTGCTCGTGGCCGAACTTGTTCGACAGCATGATCTCGCGCAGCCCGCGATCCCCCGAGTGGAGTTCGATCGACTTCCAGGTGAAGTCGACGAAGGCCTGCCAGGCGTCCTCGGCCTCGAGTGCTTCCTCCGCGAGGGTGCCGATCTCCTCCATCCGCTCGGCGAACATGGCTTCGACCAGGTGTTCCTTACTGGGGAAGCGGCGGTACACCGTGCCGACGCCGAGGCCGGCGTGGTGAGCGATGTCGTCCAGCGTGGCTTCGAGCCCGCGCCGGCCGAACACCTCGCGGGCCGACGCGAGGATGCGACGGCGGTTGAGTTCAGCGTCACGCCGCAGCGGCCGCGCCGGTGCGGCGGGACCAGCGTCCCGTGCCATGTCGTCCAGTCTAGCCCTTGAAGTAGAGGCACCATCTCCGGTTCTTGTGTACCTTGGGTCGCGTAAGGGGAGATACCTACTCCACATAGCCTTGTGATCACCTTCTGTGAGGACACCCATGCCCGAGTCCACCCTCGCCGTCGCGCCGCCGGGGGACGCGCGCGCCGGCGAAAACCCCCACCACGCCAGACGCTGGCTGATCCTGGTGGTGATCGGCATCGCGCAGCTGATGGTCGTGCTGGACGCGACCGTCGTGAACATCGCGCTGCCTTCGGCCCAGGTCGACCTGGGCTTCTCCAACGACGCCCGGCAATGGGTCGTCACGGCCTACGCGCTCGCGTTCGGCAGCCTCCTGCTGCTCGGCGGGCGGCTCGCGGACCTCTTCGGCCGCAAGAACGCCCTCCTCGTCGGCCTGGCCGGCTTCGCCGTGGTGTCCGCGATCGGGGGTGCGGCGGGCAGCATCGAGATGCTGCTGATCGCCCGGGCGGCCCAGGGCGTGTTCGGCGCGCTGCTCGCGCCCGCCACACTTGCGCTGCTGACCACGACGTTCACCGACCCGAAGGAACGCGGCCGCGCGTTCGGCGTGTTCGGCGCCATCGGCGGTGGCGGCGCGGCGGTCGGGCTGCTGCTCGGCGGTGTGCTCACCGAGTACCTCGACTGGCGCTGGTGCATGTTCGTCAACATCATCTTCGCGGTCGTGGCGCTCGTCGGCAGCTCGGTCCTGCTGCGCAACCAGAAGGACGCCGGCCCGCGGCCGAAGCTCGACCTGCCGGGCACGGTGACGGCGTCGGCCGGGCTGTTCGCGCTGGTCTACGGCTTCGCGAACGCCGAGTCGGACTCCTGGTCGGCGGTGTCGGTCTGGGGCTTCCTGACCGCCGGCGTCGTGCTGCTGGGCGTGTTCGTGTGGCTGCAGCAGCGCGTCCGGCACCCGCTCCTGCCGCTGCGCGTGCTGCTCGACCGGGATCGCGGCGGCTCGTACCTGGCGATGTTCCTGCTGGCCATCGGGATGTTCGCGATCTTCCTGTTCCTGACGTTCTACGTCCAGCAGAACCTGCAGTTCACGCCGATCCAGAGCGGCTTCGGGTTCCTGCCGATGGTGGCGACGCTGATGCTGGCCGCCACGACGGCGACGAGCGTGCTGCTGCCGCGGTTCGGCCCGCGGCCGCTGGTGCCGACCGGCATGGCGATCGCCGCCGGCGGCCTGTTCTGGCTGGGCGCGATCGGCCTCGACAGCACGTACGTGTCCGGCGTACTGGGCCCGCTCCTGGTGATGGGCTTCGGCATCGGGCTGGCGATGGCGCCGGCGATGAGCGTCGCGACGTTCGGCGTCGAGGCGCGCGACGCGGGCGTCGCGTCGGCGGCGGTGAACACGATGCAGCAGGTCGGCGGCTCGATCGGTACGGCGCTGCTGAGCACGCTGGCCGGCAACGCGGCGACGTCCTACCTCGCGGGCAAGACCCCGACGCCGCAGCTGGCGGCCGAGGCGTCGATCGAGAGCTACACGACGGCGTTCACCTGGGCCGCGGTGATCTACGTGGCCGGTGCGGTGCTCAGCGGCCTGCTGCTGCGCCCGGGCGTTCCGAAGGGTGAAGCGGCGCCGGGCGCCGTGCACATGTAGTTCCCGCCACGCGGAAACGGGCCTCCCGGATCGGCCGGGAGGCCCGTTTCACGTCACCAGGCCGTGGCGGTAGGCGTAGACGACGGCCTGGACGCGGTCGCGGAGGTCCAGTTTGGTGAGGATGCGCGACACGAAGGTCTTGACGGTTTCCTGGCTGATCACGAGCCGCGCCGCGATTTCGCTGTTGGAGAGGCCGTCGGCGAGGAGGCGGAGGACCTCCAGTTCGCGGGGCGTCAGCGGAAGGTCGCGGGCGGTGTCCCCGGCTGGCCGGATCCGGGCGGCGTGCCGGCCCACGAGCCGGCGCGTCACGTCCGGGTCCAGCAGCGCCGCGCCCGTGGCCACGGTCCGGATCCCGTGCAGCAGCCGGTCGGGCGGCGCGTCCTTGAGGAGGAACCCGCTGGCTCCCGCGCGCAGCGCCTCGTAGACGTACTCGTCCAGGTTGAACGTCGTCAGCACGAGCACCTTGACCGGGTGCGGTACCCCGGCCCCGGCCAGCAGGCGGGTGGCCTCGATGCCGTCGAGCACCGGCATGCGCACGTCCATCACCACGACGTCCGGGTGCAACCGGCCGGCGAGCTCGACCGCGGCCCGCCCGTCCCCGCACTCGCCCACCACCTCGAAGTCGGGCTGGGCGCCGATGATCGTCACCAGCCCGGTGCGGATCAGCATCTGGTCGTCGCAGACCAGTACCCGGATCGGCGCGGTCACGCCCGGGCCCCCGTCGGGATGCGGGCCCGGACGACGAAGCCGGCGCCGTCGAGGGAGTCCGCGCTGAAGTCGCCGCCCAGCACGCCGACCCGCTCCCGAAGACCGGCGAGCCCCCGGCCGCTGCCACCGGGGGACGTGCTCGGCGCACCGGCCGTGCTGACCTCCACGGCGATCTCCCGTTCGCCGTGGTCCACGCGGACCGACGTGCGGCTGCCGCGGGCGTGCTTGAGCGCGTTCGTCAGTGCCTCCTGCACGACCCGGTAGGCCACGAGATCGGCGCTGCCCGCGGACTCTGCCGGCGTGCCCTGCTGGCTGAACTCCACCGGCTGCCCGGCCTGGCGGGCGTGCTCCACGAGCGCCAGGAGCCCGCCTGCGGACGGCGTCCTGGCCTCGGTGCCGTGATCGGGATTGAGCAGGTCGAGCAGGTGCCGCAGGTCGGTGATGGCCCGCCGGCCGGTGTCGGTGATCGCGGTCAGGGTCGCCTCGAGCCGGTCCGGCGCGGCGGTCAGGTACCGGGCCGCTTCGGCCTGCACGACCATCGCCGTCACGTGGTGGGTGACGACGTCGTGGAGCTCGCGGGCGATGGCGGCGCGTTCGGCGGCCCGGGAGTCCTCGGCGACGCGGCGCCGGAGGACGGCCTCCGCGGCCCGGGTGGTGCGCAGCCACGCCCCGATGCCCCACGCGAACACCAGCAGCAGGAAGAACGTCACGAACTCCGACAGCGGCTCCGAACCGAACGGGGAGAGCCCGATCGCCAACAGCACGTACGCCACGGAAAACAGGAGCGCGGTGGTGCGCCGGCGCCGGTCCAGGTGAGCTCCGGCGCTCACCAGCGCGACGGCCAGTGCGGTGCCCGCGACCGAGTGGTAACCCCGGAACTGGTCGGCGGCGAAGCCGATCGCCACCAGCGTGAGGCACCCGGCGGGCCACCGCCGTCGCACGGCGAGCGGAAGGCTTTCGAGGGCGACGACCACGACGGCCAGCGCGTCGAAGGGGCGGGCCGGCACGCCGCCGAGCTGTGTCCCGTGGCTCTGCACCACCGGCAGGAACGACGCCACCAGGAACAGCAGCCCGATCGGGAGGTCGCGGACCACGACGTCGAGCCGGCGCCACCGCGCCAGGGCCGCCCGGTGATCGATCACCGGGAAAGTGTAGTGACGTCGGCGGCCCGGGCGGCGCGTCGGCGGGGCACCAGCCGGCCGCGCCGGTGGGCCAGCCACAGGAACGCGCACGTCGCCAGGACGCAGAACAGCACGGAATAAAGGCTGCCCTCCGGGCCGAAGTCGCCGCCGGTGACGACCGCGGGACCCGACGTCGCGGCGTCCAGCAGGCCCTGCGGGGTGCCGTTGCCCGAGACCTCGGTGCCGAAGATCCCGGCCGCGGCGAAGTTCCAGCCGAAGTGCAGGCCGATCGGCAGCCACAGCTTGCGGGTGGCGGCGTACGCGGCGGTCAGCAGGCCGCCGGCCTCGATGGCGATGGCGATGGCCCCCCACAGGGACGCGTGCGGGTTGAACAGGTGCGAAAGGCCGAACAGCACTCCGGTCAGCACCAGGGCGATCCACGTGCCGGTGCGTTCCTCGACGATCCGGAACAGGATGCCGCGGAACAGCAGCTCTTCCGTCACCGCGGCGGCGGCCATGAAGCCGAGGAGCCCGGCCGCACCCGCCGCGGTGCCCCAGCCGCGGATCTCGTAGTCACCGAGGAAGGCGATGTTCGCGATGACGGACCCGAACAGCGCGAGCCCGATCAGCACGCCCCGGCCGAGCGCGAACCCGGCTCCCGGCCCGGCCAGCTCGGCGACCGGGCGGTGCTCGGTCCGTCGCACCACCCACCGGTAGCCGGCCACCCCGGCGACGGCGGTCAGGACACCGAGGATCAAGGTGAGCCACGGATTCCCGCCCACCGCGGCGACCCCCTGTTGGCCGATGAACGCGATCGCCGCAACGGCCAGCAGCTGCCAGACGAGCCTCATGAGAACCCTTTCGCCGGATCCGCGGCCTGTCCCGCGGCTGCGACGAACGCTAGGGATCCGGCGGCCGGGAATCGTCACCACGGAGTGGACACCTGCGCGTAGCTCGCACGGGGGACGCGTTGACGCCGGGGCTGGAGTTCTAGTGCTGCCGGGAGCGGAGGGTCTCGATCACGTCGTCGTCCCAGCGGTGGGTCCTGATCAGCCGGTACCGCTCCGCCGCCACCCACATGTAGGCCTCCGCGTCCGTGCGGTCGCCGATCAGGCCCGCCTGGCGCAGCATCGCCACCACCGGGACGAACTCCTCGTCGAACCAGCGCTGCGCCACGCTCGCCCGGTCGCAGAACTTGCCTTCGTCCTGCATCAGCCGGAACCCCCACGCCTCCACGTGCTCGCCCAGCTTCGCGTAGTCCCACGGGTCCGACACGATCACCGACGCCCGCGCGTGGCCGGTCAGCGGGACGCGGTCCAGGAACAGCCGGCGGTAGTCCTTGACGATCAGGTCGCCGCGGTGGCGGATGCCGCTCGGGTCCAGTTTGGTCCGGACCACCGTCACCGAAGCCTCTATTGTGGACAGTCCTTGCGCGAACGCGACCGAGACGCGGTGGTGGCCGTCGATGATGAAGTGCAGCTCGCCGACGCGGTAGACCTCGATCGGCGGGATCTCCTCGCCCCGGCGGGCGGCCAGCGCCAGGCGTTCCCAGCGCTCGCGGACGCGGGCGGACGTCGGCCGGAAGCGGCGGTCGAAGTCGCGGCTGCGGTCGACGGTGCCCACGATCGAGTCCAGCTTGATCACCCGCAGCCCGATCCGGTGCTCGCCGAGGTAGCCGAGCGCCTCCACCACCTCGTGGAACGGCAGCATGATGTTGACGTCGTCGGGCTCGCGGCGCAGCCACGTCGACAGCCGCGAAAGCACCTGGCCCCGGCGCGCGCGGAGGAAGTCGTTCTCCGCGTCGGCGCGGGGGAATCCCGTCTCTTTCATGAGAACTCCATGATCCGGTGGCCCACCACGTTGCGGATGCGGGTCTCGCCGACGACCCGGTCCGGCACCGGCTCGCCGTGGGGGTGGATGTGCCCGTGCAGCAGCCACTTCGGGCGCAGCGCCTCGATCGTCCGGTGCAGGCAACCGAACCCGCGGTGCGGCGGGTCCGCCCGGTCACCCAGGTTCAGCGGCGGCGAATGCGTCAGCAGGACGTCCACGCCGCGGCCGTCCCGCCACCGCCGCAGCCGGGCGCGCCGGACCAGCTTGCGGGCCCGCCGCGCCTGCTGGCGCTGCGTCCACTGGTTCGGCCCGTCGTTGTAGCGGATCGAGCCCCCGAGCCCGGCGAACCGGAGCCCGGCGACGTCGACGACCCGGCCGTCGGCGTTGATGCCGCCCGCCGGGCCCGGCCAGACCGTCGGGAAACCGTCCTTCATGGACAGCCCGCCGTAGCGCGTGTAGCCGCTCAGGTCCGGGTCGTGGTTCCCGGGCACGAACACGCACGGCACGTCGAGCGCGCCGGCCAGGAACGCGAGGTAGTCGTAGGGGAGGTCGCCGGCACCGATGACGAGGTCGACGGAGACGGTGCGGACCGCGTCGGTCCACAACCGCTCGTCGACCTCGTCGGAGACGACCAGCGCTTTCGGCATGGACCCAGGATAGGACGCCCGGGCCTCATTTCATCCCGTGCGCGAACCCCGGGTCGGCGACGATGACGAAAGTGATGACGAAGATCCACACGAGGCTGAGCGCGAGCGCCCAGAACTTGAGGTTGGACAGCATGCGAGGCATCACGAATCCTCCGAATACGGTGGGGAAGAGGGGACCTAGAGCCAGCCGTTCTTCCGGAATATTCGGTACAGCAACAGGCAGATGCCGAGGATCACGCTGATCACCAGCGGGTACCCGAACTTCCAGTGCAGCTCGGGCAGGTAGTCGAAGTTCATCCCGTAGATGCCGGCGATCATCGTCGGCACGGTGATGATCGCCGCCCACGACGTGATCTTGCGCATATCGGTGTTCTGCTGCAGGGAAATCTTCGCGACGGTCGCGTCGACCAGGGTGGACAGCAGTTCGTCGAACGCCGCGACCCGCTCGGACACGGTCGTGAGGTGGTCGGCGACATCGCGGAAGTAGGAGCGGACCTCGTCCGGCACCAGCCGCGTGTAGCCCTCGGCCAGCCGCTGGATCGGCGTCGCCAGCGGCATCACGGCCCGGCGCAGCTCGAGGACCTCCCGCTTCATGAGGTAGATCTGCTCGGCGCTGACCTGCGACCGGGGCGCGAAGACCTGCGCCTCCATCACGTCGATGTCGTTCTCGATCCGCCCGGTGACGTCCAGGTAGTGGTCGACGACGTGGTCGGTGATCGCGTGCACGACCGCGGAGGGGCCCAGCTTGAGCCGCTCCGGGTCCTCGTCCAGCTCGCCGCGCAGCCGCGCCAGCCCCGAGTGGTTCCCGTGCCGCACGGTGATCACGAAGTCGCGGCCGAGGAACACCATCAGCTCGCCGGTCTCGACGATCTCGTTCGCCGTCGTCGGCGACTCGTGCTCGACGTACCGCACGGTCTTGACCACCAGGAACAGCGTGTCGTCGTAGCGTTCCAGCTTCGGCCGCTGGTGCGCTTCGAGCGCGTCCTCGACCGCCAGCTCGTGCAGCCCGAACGTGTCCGCGACCCCCTGGATCTGCTGGGCGTCCGGCTCGTGCAGCCCGATCCAGACGAACCCCTCGTGCCGCTTCCGGACCTCCTTGATCGCCTCGGAGTGGGTCCAGCGGCCGGGCAGGCGTTCACCGGCCACGTACACCGCGCAGTCGACGACGTACGCGGACAGCGGCACCGCGACCGGGCGAACCGGGACGGCGCCCTTGTTGCCGCGGCCGCGAAGGCCGCCGAGCGAGGGAATGGCAGGCATGGGATCTCCTGGGCGTCGTGCGTGGTCGTGCGAGACGACTGACCAGGGGCGGAAATGCGTCCGCCCGGCGACACACCAGCGTTCCCGGGGGAGAGAAGGCCTACCGGGAGATGAGCCGGCCGGCCGGTGAGGTGGGAACGCTGGGACTACTAGGGAGCGGACTATCGCCACTACTCATCGAGTTCCTCACCTCCTTCGAGCCGGGTCCAGAGTGGTGGGGCTCGCGTTGACGCGCGAACACCGATGGTTGAGGGTACTCCTCACCACGGATGCGTGTCGTACCAGCCTCACGCGGCGTTACGCGAAGCGTGTTACGCGAACGGAGAGACGAGTGCAGTTCGGTCGGTACTACGAGGAGTTCGAGGTCGGTGCGGTCTACAAGCACTGGCCGGGCAAAACGGTCACCGAATACGACGACCACCTCTTCTGCCTGCTCACCATGAACCACCACCCGCTGCACCTGGACGCGCACTACGCGCAGGAGTCGACCGACTTCGGCAAGAACGTCGTCGTCGGCAACTACGTCTACTCGCTGCTGCTCGGGATGTCCGTGCCCGACGTTTCCGGCAAGGCCATCGCGAACCTCGAGGTCGAATCGCTCAAGCACGTGAAGCCGACCTTCCACGGCGACACGATCTACGGCGAGACCGAGGTGCTCGACAAGACGCCGTCGAAGTCCAAGGACGACCGCGGTGTCGTGTACGTCGAGACGCGTGGCTACAAGCAGGACGGCACGATCGTGTGCACCTTCCGGCGCAAGGTGATGGTGCCGAAGCGCTCCTACGGGGAGACTCGGGGCGGGGAGCAGCCGGGCCGGCCGGTGCCGCACGAATGAGGCTCTGATGGACCTGGACGGGATCAAGGGGATACTCCGCACGTTCGCGGAAGCCGAGGCCCGCGGGGTCTCCCCGCTGTACGAGCACTTGGCGCTGCAGGCCGCTGCGGACGACGACGTCGCCGGGCTGCTCGCCTCGGCCCGCGACGGCGAGGTGCGGGCGACCCTGCTGATGGCGGCCGCGCACCGGCTCGTGCAGGCGGATCCGATCCACCCGCTTTCGCGGTACTACCCGTCGCTGGGCGGTTTCGACGGCGTCGACTCCGAGACCTGGCCGCTGTTCCGGTCGTTCCTGCTGGAGCGGGCGGACAAGGCGCGCGCGCTGATCGCCGCGCGCTACACGCAGACGAACGAGGTCAGGCGGGCGGCGCTGCTGTACCCCGGCGTGGCGCGGGCGGCGAAGGAAGCGGGCGGGAAGGTCGCGCTCCTGGAGGTCGGCTGCAGCGCCGGGCTGTTGCTGGGCCTCGACCGCTTCGGCTACCGCTACCAGTGCGACGGCGGCGAGCAGCTGAGCGCGGGCCCGGCGAAATCGGCGGTCGGGCTGCACTGCGCGCTGGACCTGGCCCCGGGCGCGGCGGTGCCCAAACTGCCGAAGAAGCTGACCGTGACTTCGCGGGCGGGGCTCGACCGGGCACCCGTGGACCTGTCGGACGAGGACGAGCTGGCCTGGCTGGAGGCGTGCGTCTGGGCCGACCAGCCCGACCGCATCCGGTTGCTGCGGACGGCGGCGGCCGAGCAGGCGAAGCACCGCCCGCGGCTCATCACCGGTGACGGGGTCGACGATCTGGCGTCGGCCGCGGCTTCGCTGGACGGGCCGCTGGTCGTGGTGACGAGCCACGCGCTGGCGTACTTCCCGGCCGACCGGCGGGCCGCGTTCGTCTCGGAGCTTGCTTCCCTGGCGGCCTCGCGGCCGGTGTGGTGGGTTTCGGAGGAGTTCTACGACGCCGGGTTGGAGACCGTGCTGCCGGGCCGTTCGGACCTCTCCGGTTCCGACGGGCTCGCGACGCTGGGCGTCGTGCGGTGGGAGGACGGGAAGCCCGAGGCCCACGCGTTGGCGCGGACGGCGCCGCACGGGCAGCGGATGACCTGGCTGCCGCTGTAGTCAGGCCCGCGGCAAGGCGTCCCACTCACGCAGCGTCACGAAAAGCCGATCCACCAGCTCCCCGGCCGCTTCCAGGGTCGCCAGGTCCGCCGCATCGGACCAACGGGCCTCGGAGGCGTCATCACCGGCCGTCAAGACCCCGCCGGCGACTTCGCAGGCGTAGTCGTGGATTTCGTACGGCCCTCGCGTCACCGTGCCGATCAATGTGCCCGGAATCACCTTGAGGCCCGTTTCCTCCCGCAGCTCCCGGACCACGGCCGTTTCGTCTGATTCGCCCGGTTCGACCCGGCCACCCGGCAGAGACCATTGCCCCGAACCGGGGTCATTGACCCGGCGGATGAGCAGCAAACGGCCGTGGTCGTCGAACGCGATCCCGCCGACACAGCGGATCGTGGTGCTCGTGAGGCCCTCCATGTCCCGAAGGGTAGACGTCACCGACTTGAAAACCGCTGTCCTGTACACGGAGAGTAGCCATACGGTACACTTCGGACCGCGTGCTGCCCCAAGCGCGGGACTTCCCTCCCCAGCGCTTGTCCAGTGCGGTACAACGTAAAAAGTCAGGATCTCTGCTGTTGTCCGGTGTCACCGTAAGAGACGGGATTTGATCACGGTGAACGTGAAGAAGATTGCGGGCCTCGCCGGTATCGCATTGGTGCTGTTCTTCGTCATCGCCCAGCCTGGGCAGGCTGCCGGCCTCGTCGGCAACATCATCGACTTCCTCAGGAGCTCGGCCGAATCGGTGATCACCTTCGTCAGCAACGTGTTCAAGGGCTGATCGCGGGGTTACCCTCGAACCATGTTCGCGCCACGCGACCCCGACGAGTACCTCCTCGACACCGAGCGGCGGGTCATCCGGATCCGCCGCCACTGGGCGGTGCTCCTCTGGGACACCTTCGAGGCGGCCGCGCTGCTGGCCGTCTGCGTCCTGGTGTCCTACCTGCTGCCGCCGGCGCTGTACATCGGCCAGAACATCCTCTGGTACGTCGCGCTGCTGGTCGTCCTGCGGTTCGCCTACGTGGTGATGGAGTGGTGGGTCGAGCGCCTGGTGGTCACCGACAAGCGGTTCGTCATGACCACCGGGGTGTTCACCACCAAGGTGCTGATGATGCCGATCAGCAAGGTCACCGACCTCAGCTACGTCCGCACGGCCACCGGCCGCATGATGGGCTACGGCACGATGGTGGTCGAGTCCGCCGGTCAGATCCAGGCGTTGAACAAGATCGACTTCCTGCCGCGGCCCGAAGAGTTCTACGACACGATCTCCGAGCTGGTCTTCGGCGACAAGCAGAAGCAGGCCGAGCGCTTCTCGATGATCAAGGCCCAGCGGGCCGCCCGGGGCAAGAAGCCGGTCGGGTGACGCGCGCCGGGGTGTCCCGGCCGCAGTGTGACGCACCGCATCGTCGACAATGGACACGATGCGCATCGACCTGCACGCCCACTCCACCGCTTCCGACGGCACCGACACGCCGGCCGGGCTCGTCGCCGCGGCCGCGAACGCCGGGCTCGACGTCGTCGCGATCACCGACCACGACACCACCGCGGGCTGGGCGCCCGCCTCCGAAGCGGTGTCACCCGGCCTGACGCTGGTCCCCGGCGCCGAGCTCTCGACGGTGTCGATCGACCCCGAGACGGGCCGGCAGATCAGCGTCCACCTGCTCGCCTACCTCTTCGACCCGACGTCCGAGCCCGTCGTCACCGAGCAGACCCGGCTGCGGCTCGAGCGCCGCACCCGGCTGCGCCGGATGGCCGAGCGGATGGCCGCCGACGGTCTCCCGATCGACGCCGACGAGATCTTCGGCCTGCTGCCCGAGGACTCCCCGCCGGGGCGTCCGCACCTGGCTCAGGCGCTGGTCCGGGCGGGACTGGTCAAGTCCGTCGACGAGGCCTTCGCCGACTATCTGAGCCCGCGCCGCGGCTACTACGTCGCCCGCCGCGACACCCCGGTCGAGGAAGCCATCGACATGATCGCCGCGGCCGGCGGCGTCACGGTCATCGCGCACCCCTTCGCCTTCAGCCGCGGCGCCACGATCAGCGAGGACACCCTCGCCGGGCTGGCCGTGCGCGGCCTCACCGGCGTCGAGGCCGACCACCCGAACCACGACGCGCCGACGCGGGCGCGCACCCGCGAGCTGGCCGCCGAGCTCGGCCTGCTCGTCACCGGGTCCAGCGACTACCACGGCACCAACAAGACGATCGCGCTCGGCGAGTGCACCACCGACCCCGGGCCGTTCGAGGAACTCGTTTCGCGCGCGACCGGCTACCAGGTCGTGAAGGGCTGACATGGCGTTCGCCGACGTCTTCGACGCGAAGCTCTTCATGAGCGCGACGATCACCCTGATCGTCATCATGGACCCGCCCGGCACCGTGCCGGTGTTCCTCAGCCTCGTCGGCCGCAAGCCGATGGCGACCCGGGCCCGCGCCGCCCGGCAGGCCGTGCTGGTGTCGCTGCTGGTCATCACGCTGTTCGCGGTCGCGGGCCAGGCCATCCTCGCCTACCTCGGCATCGGCATCCCCGCCCTGCAGGGTGCGGGTGGCCTGCTGCTCCTGCTCATCGCGCTGCAGCTGCTCACCGGCAGCGGTCACGAGACCGAGGCCGCGGCCGACGACGTCAACGTCGCGCTCGTGCCGCTCGGCACGCCGCTGCTGGCCGGGCCCGGCGCGATCGCCGCCACCATCGTGTTCGTCCGGCAGGCCGACGGGCACATCGGCGCGTACATCGCCCTGGCGCTGGCGATCGTCACGACCCACCTCGTCATCTACCTCTGCATGCGCTACTCCGGCCTCGTCATCCGGCTGATCAAGGAAAGCGGCATCACGCTGCTGGCCAAGGTGGCCGGCCTGCTGCTCGCGGCCATCGCCGTGGAACTGGTCGCGAACTCCGTCCGCGGGTTCATCGCCGGCGGGAACTGACCCGCCACCCGGGTTGTCCTGCCGGACAGGATGCGCACGGGTCGTTGACATCGTTGGCACCGCTCCCGCAGCCTAAAACTCAGCTCAGCGTTTGAAACGATTCAACGCCTTGCGGAGGCCTCGATGAAGTGGCTCAGAGCATTCCTGCCGGTGGCGGTCCTGGTGGCGAGCGGCGTGGCCGCGACGCCCGCCTCGGCCGCGCCCGGCTGGCAGAAGTACGTCGTCGCACCGTCGAGCCGGGACGTGCGGCCGGTGCGCGTGCTGTCCACCACCGGCGACGTCACCAACCCGGACGGCCTGCTCGGACGGGGCGTGGCGACGTTCAAGCGGCAGGCGCCGCCGCCGAAGCCGGCGTGGCCCGCGGGCACCACCGCGGCCGCGTCGTCGTTCCACGCGCCGAACAACG
Source organism: Amycolatopsis sp. NPDC051045 (assembly GCF_040682955.1). Lineage (NCBI taxonomy): Bacteria > Bacillati > Actinomycetota > Actinomycetes > Pseudonocardiales > Pseudonocardiaceae > Amycolatopsis > Amycolatopsis sp. NPDC051045. Next base: position 129,899 of record NZ_JBFBCC010000001.1, on the reverse strand, counting down.
GCGGGAACGGCCGGCCGCGCACGTACGAGCCCGGCAACGCCGTCGACGGCAACACCGAGACGTTCTGGAACGACGACACGATCGGCGCCTACCCCGACGTCCTGACGATCACCGCGGGCGCGCCGGTCGCGCTACCCGGCGTCACCGTGCTGTCCAATGTGGACGGCGTGCCGCAGGACTTCACGGTCGAGGTGCTGGACGCGGGTGCGTGGCGCGTCGCGGCTTCCGTGAGCGGGAACACGGCCGTGCAGCGCGCCGTCGCGTTCGACCGGCCGGTGACGACCGCGCAGGTCCGGATCACCGTGACCAAGGACCAGAACACGCCGTCCGGCGAGTTCAGCCGCGTCACCGAGGTCTGGCCCGGCCTGGTCGCCGACCCGCCGGTGCCGTCGGCGGTCGTCGACTTCGGCAAGGTCGTCGCCGGTTACCCGAAGATCGCGTTCGCGGGCGCGTCGGCGAACCGGCCGGGCGTCCGGCTGGCGTTCTCCGAAACCCTGCAGTACCTGGGGGAGCGCTCCGACTTCACGCGTTCGGACTTCTCCGGCGGGCCGGGCACCGACCAGTACGCCGTGCCCGCGGCGCCGACGGTGTGGCGGGACACGAAGGGCTGCGCCGCCGGTACGCAGGTCTGCGCCGACGGCCTCCACGGCTTCCGCTACCTGCGGATCAGCCTCGACGCGCTGGCGTCGGACGCGCCTCTGGCCCAACCGTCGGGCGAGGTGCGGATCAGCGGTGTCTCGCTCGACTTCACCCCGTACCTCGGTACGCCGTCGACCTACCGCGGCTGGTTCGAGTCGTCCGACGAGGACCTGAACCGGTACTGGTACGCCGCGTCCTACACCAACGAGCTGGGCATGGACACCTTCCGAGAGTCCGATGTGGACCCCCGCGGCGCGTTCTCGCCGTCGCTGGACGGGAAGCTGGTGCTGCACGACGGCGCGAAGCGCGACCGGGACCCGTACGTCGGCGACGTCGCGGTGTCCGGGCTGACCCAGTACCTGACGCACCAGGACGGCACGGCGGCGCGGAACGTCCTCGCCGACCTGGCCGACCACCAGCGCGCGGACGGCTGGATCCCGCCCGCGTCGATCAACGGCTACACGCTGCCGCTGTTCGACTATCCGCTCTGGTGGGTGACTTCCAGCTGGGACTACGTCCTCTACACAGGCGACACCGCGTACGCGGCTTCGTACTACTCGCACCTCGTGAAGACGCTCGACGCCTGGTACCCGTCGGTGACCGATTCGCGGGGGCTGCTCGCGAAGGGCCTCAACGGCACAGGCGGCTACGGCGACTACGCGTTCCTGCCGCGTACGGGCGAAGTGACGTACTACAACGCGTTGTACGTCCGGGCTCTTCAGGGCGCTGCCGGTCTGGCGCGGGCGACGGGGCACGCGGCGGACGCGGATCGGTGGCTTTCGCGGGCTTCGGGCGTTGCCGCGGCGGTGAACCAGTACCTGTGGGACCCGGCGGCGGGTGCGTACCTCGATTCGGCGACGGGCGCGGTGCGCCACGGCCAGGACGGCAACAGTCACGCGATCCTGGCCGGGATCGCGTCGCCCGCGCAGGCGTCTTCGGCGTTGGCCCGGCTCGCGGCGGGCGCGTTGCCGTACGGGAACCCGTTCATGGACAACGACACTCTCGTCTCCGACGGTACGAAGCGCGTGTACGCGTTCACGTCGTTCCCCGAACTGCAGGCGCGGTTCCGGACCGGGCAGACGGCGTCCGCGATCGACCAGATCAAGCGGATGTACGGCTGGATGGCCACGCACGACCCGGGCATCACGGCGTGGGAGGGCATCGGCGAAGGCGGTTCGCACTACGAGCAGGGGTACACCTCGGCCGCGCACGGCTGGTCGACCGGCGTCGTGCCGGCGTTGACGAACGAGCTGCTGGGTGTCTCGCCGACTTCGCCGGGGTTCGCGACGTGGACGGTTTCGCCGCACCCGGGTTCGGTTTCGTGGGCGCGGGGAGCGGTGCCGACACCGAAGGGCGCGATGTCGGCTTCGTGGTCTCAGCAGGGTTCGGTGTTTTCCCTGACGGTGACCGCGCCGCGCGGGACGTCCGGCTCGCTGGTGGTTCCGGCCGGCCGCCTGGTCCTGCTGGACGGCCGGGCGGTGCGCGGCGGGGGCTCCTTGGCGGTGTCCGGCGGGACGCACACGGTGCTCGTGGTCCGGTGACGAAAGCCGTGAATGCCACTTAGCGTCCCTCAAGGTGGCATTCACGGATTTCCGGGTCCCGCGCGGAAAGTGTCGGTGGTGGTGCGTAGCGTGGGGATCGTGAAGGACCAGATGGGCTTCGATTTCGGCGTCGCGCAACCGGTGCGGCTGACGAAGGTGTCCCCGGCGCGGCTGGCGACCTTCGACGACTGCCCGCGCCGGTACCGGCTCGCGTACCTCGAACGGCCGACACCGCAGCGCACCGGGCCGTGGGCGCACAGCACCCTGGGCGCGGTGGTGCACAACGCGCTGCGGGCGCTGTTCGACCTGCCGGTGCTCAAGCGGGTGCCGCAGCGGGCCGTGGCGCTGGTGGCCGAGCACTGGAAGGACGCCGGGTTCGAGGACACCGACCAGGCCGCGCGGTACCGCGCGCGGGCCAAGGGCTGGGTGGCGGAGTACGTCGAAGACAACGACGTCAGCCACGACCCGGTCGGGCTCGAGCGGTGGGTGTCGGCGCCGGTCAGCTCGTCGCCGGGGGAGAAGCCCACGATGATCATCGAGGGCCGCGCGGACCGGATCGACGCGCGTGCGGGCGAGCTGGTGATCGTCGACTACAAGACGGGCCGCCGGGCGCCGGACGAGTACGAGGCCCGCGCGTCGCAAGCGCTTGCGCTGTACGCGGTCGCGGCGGCGCGGACGTTGCGGATGCCGTGCACGGCGGTGGAGCTGCACCACTTGCCGAGCGGAACGATCGCGGCGGCGGAGCACACGGACGAGAGCCTGCGGCGGCACCTGCACCGCGCGGAAGAGACCGCCGGGGACCTGAGGCTGGCCACGGATACTCTGGAGGCGGGTGGCGACGGGGACGTGCTGTTCCCGCCCCGCCCGGACCGGCGTTGCGCCTGGTGCGACTTCAGGCCGAGCTGCGCGGTGGGCCGGGAAGCGGCTCCGGCGGTGCAGCCGTGGGACCTGCTCGCGCCCTGAACGGGAGGGAACGTGGCTTCACCGGACACCGACGAACTGGCGACGATCCCGCTCCCGGCCGGCGAGCCCGCCCGGGCTGCTTCACCGGCCACCGAGCCGGAGACCGCGCCGCAGGAGCGGGCCGAACCCCAACGGATCGAGCCGGACGCCGCTGCACCGGACGGTTCCGCACCGCCCAAGCAGCGCGGCCGCTGGTGGCGTGGATTCACCGGCTCGCTGGCCGCCGGGCTGGCGGTCCTCGCGGTCGGAGTGCTCGCGGTGGCGGGCATCTGCCTCTTCACGGGCGCACCGGGCCCCGGCGCGACCCTGCTGATCGGCCACCCGGTGGCGGCGGTGCTGGCCCTGCTGGCTCAGCGAGTCGCCGACCGCCGCAACGGGCCCGCTGCGGTGGGAGCGGGCGTAGCGGTGGCGCTGTTCGCGATCTCCGCACTCACCCTCTTCTGGCTCACCTGACCCGGCTCCCGCCTCCGCTCACGCCAGTTCGGGCCTCAATCACGCGAGATACGCCCTCAGTCACGCGAGATACGTGCTCAATCACAGGTGATGCCCCGCTCAATTACGCGCGCGCCCCCGTAGCTTGGCCTCGCATCGCGAGTTTGAGGCTCGATCTCGGGTGACCGATCCGGAACTGGCGTGATCCGGCCGAAACTGGCGTGACCCAGGCCGGATCTCGTGTGATTCGGGCCGGAACTGGCGTGACCCAGGCCGGATCCCGCGTGATTCGGGCCGGATCTCGCGTGATTCGGGCCGGATCTCGTGTGATTCGGGCCGGATCTCGTGTGGCTGGAGCCGGGACTGGCGTGATCCGGGCCGGGACTCGTGTGATTGCCGGCGGATCTCGTGTGGCTGGAGGGGCATCTCGGGCCCGGCGGGTTACTTGAGGGCCGTCAGGGTGGTGCCGCGCTGTTCGAGCAGGACCGGGCCTGCCGCGCTCAGGCGGACCACGCCCGGGTAACCGCGGCGCTCGACCCCCACCGTGCGGAGCGTCGATCCGTCGGTCTCGTTCAGCACCGCCAGGCCGCCCTTGATCGGGATCACCAGCTGCTGCGCGAACGTGATTCCCGGGCCCAGCGCGCTGCTCAGCGTCCAGCGCGGCGAAAGGTCGTCGCGGGAGAGGGCCACGACCTTCGACCCGCTGAACCAGTACACGTTCTGGGCCGTCTGGGTCGTGGCTTCGGCTCCCGACGGCGGGTCCTGGGCGAGGTCACCGGCCGGCACGTCCAACGGGTACGCCGCGCGCTGGGTGCCGTCGCCGTTGTACGTCACCAGGAGCTTCTGGTCCGGGAGGACCACCGCCGTCACGTCGCCGGACATCGCGATCACGCGGGCGCGCTTGCCCGCCAGCACCGAACTGAAGCTGACCTGCGGCTCGTCGTCCTTCTCCGGCGCCGCTTTGTACACCGTCAGGCGGTCGGCCGGGTCGCCCGGGCAGCGCTCGATCACGCCGACCTTGCCCGACGCCGCCGCGACCGTGCCGTACGTGCAGCCGGTGCGGGGCTGCTTGCCCGCGTTGACCAGCGCCGGGACCTGACCGTACTCGGCGCTCTGCACCAGGTCGTCGCGCCACGTCGTGAGGAGGCTCTTGCCCGTCGCGGTGACGTGCGAGCCGTCGCCGACCAGCTGGGTGCCCAGCTCGGCGTTGCCGTTGCGCTGCGCGGTGATCCGGCCCGTGCCCGGGTCGAGCTGCGTGACCTCGCTGCAGTTCCGGGTCTTGTGGTAGACGGCGTTCAGCCGCCCCCACGTCTCGTTCACCGTGCACAAGGGCAGGTCACGCGTGTAGTGCCAGCGGATCTGCCCGGTCAGCGGGTCGCGGGCGGCGACCTCGCCGCCGTCCGCGGTGGCCACCGAGTCGCCGGCCACGACCGGGACCGGCGTCGCACCGCTGGGGGCGCTCCAGATTTCGGTCAGTGACCCGGGCACCTTGTCCGGCGCCGCGGGCAACGGCGGGGGCGGCGCCGCCTTGGTGTGGTCGGTGGCCGCGCTGTCGCTCGTCACGCCGATGACCAGCGCGACGGCGACCACGCCCACCGCGACCAGCGCGGCGATCACCCGGTCCCGGCCGCGGTTCCAAGGCGAACGACGTGCCTTGACCCGCGAGGCGGGCGGGGTGACCTCGACGTCTTCGAGGACGTCTTCGGAGCCGTACTCGGGTTCAGGCGCGCTTTCAGGCGCCTTTTCGACGTCGCTCACGTACCCGAACCCCCGATGGAGAAGCTTCAGTCTGCCGACGCAGGTGTATCAGAAGTCGCGGCCGGACGGCGACGGCGGCGTCGGCGAGCCGGACGCTCGGCGTTCTCGCCGGCCTCCTTCTCCGCGGCCGGGCCGGTCGTCTCCGGGGCGTTGCCGCTGCGGGTGCGGCGGCGGGCCCGGGTGCGGCCTTCCGACGACGACGCTTCGGAACCGGCCTCCGGCGAAGCCGCGGCCGCGTTGTCCGCCGCCTCGATCTCCTCGGCCGATTGCGTGCCACCGCGGGTGCGCTTGCGCGGCGCCCGGGCGCGCTTGCGCGGCGCCTCTTCCGCAGGACCGGCCGCCTCGTCGGCCTTGCCCCGGCCACGCGGGCCGCGGCGCTTGCCGCCCAGGTCCTCTTCCTCCTCGGCGGCCAGGCCCGCCCGCGTGCGGTTGGCCAGCGGCAGCCGGCCCTTCGTGCCCGCCGGGATGCCCAGGTCCTCGAACAGGTGGGGCGACGACGAGTACGTCTCCACCGGCTCCGGCTTGTCCAGACCGAGGGTGTCCGAGATCAGCTTCCAGCGCGGCATCTCATCCCAGTCGACGAGGGTGACCGCGACGCCGGTGCGGCCCGCGCGGCCGGTCCGGCCGATGCGGTGGACGTAGGTCTTCTCGTCGTCCGGGCACTGGTAGTTGATCACGTGCGTGACGTCGTCGATGTCGATGCCGCGGGCCGCGACGTCGGTGGCGACCAGGACGTCGACCTTGCCGGAGCGGAACGCGCGCAGGGCCTGCTCGCGCGCGCCCTGGCCGAGGTCACCGTGCACGGCGGCGGCCGCGAAGCCGCGCTCGACCAGGTCGTCGGCCACCTTCTGGGCGGTGCGCTTGGTGCGGCTGAAGATCATCGTCAGGCCGCGGTCGGCGGCTTGCAGCACGCGGGCGATCACCTCGGGCTTGTCCATCGAGTGGGCCCGGTAGACGAACTGGGTGGTGCGCTCGTGGATCGCGCTCGCGTCGTTTTCCTCGGCGCGGATGTGCGTCGGCTGGTTGAGGAACGTGCGGGCCAGCGTGATGATCGGCCCCGGCATGGTGGCCGAGAAGAGCATCGTCTGGCGCTTGTCCGGCACCATCCGCAGGATGCGCTCGATGTCGGGCAGGAAGCCCAGGTCGAGCATCTCGTCGGCCTCGTCCAGCACGAGCCCGCGGACCTTGCCGAGCACCAGGTGCTTCTGCTCGGCGAGGTCGAGGAGCCGGCCCGGGGTGCCGATCACGACGTCGATGCCCTTGCGCAGCGCCTCGATCTGCGGCTCGTACGGGCGGCCGCCGTAGATGGCCAGCGTGCGGATGCCGAGGTGCTTGCCGGCGCCCTTGAGGTCGTTGGCGACCTGGATGCACAGCTCGCGGGTCGGCACCACGACCAGCACCTGGGGGGTGCCGTCGCCCGGCACCTCGACGCGGTGCAGCAGCGGGACGCCGAAGCCCAGCGTCTTGCCCATGCCGGTGCGGGCCTGGCCGATGAGGTCGTCGCCGGCCATCGCGAGCGGCAGCGTGAGCTCCTGGATCGCGAAGGTCCGCTCGATGCCGGCTTCGACGAGTGCCTTGACGATCTCCGGCTTGACGCCGAAGGACGCGAAGGTCGGGGCTTCGGGCTCGACCTCGACGCCCGCCTGCAGCGGGTGCGAGGTGTCGAGCGCGGCCGGGCCGGTCTCGCTGTGCTCCAGCGCGACGGCGGCGGGCTGTTCGGTTGTGGAAATTTCTGCGGTCAGGGTGATCGCCTCTCTCGTGACCAGCGCGCACAACCCTGGGTCCCGTTCGACACTCGACCGGGAGTAAACCCTGGTCCCTGGCGCTGATGTCCAAGCGCGGAACCGGTCCGTCCCGGGAATGCCGGAAGAGGCGTGCACGCACATTGCAGTACGTCGGCGGGCCTCCTGGCCTGCCTGTTCCCGACGCCGGTATGGCGTACGGAAGCTTGATATCGAACGCCAGTGTACCTGGTCAGCAGTTTTTCGACAGTACCCGGCGCGCCGGAGCCCGTGTGATCGGTCTCGTCGCGGCACGTCCGGGCGCTTCGGCGATACCCTGCCCCCGTGACCGAGCCGAAAGAGATCTCCGAAGGCGTAGTCGACCTTCTGGGTGTGATCGCCTATCTCGAACTGTCCGCGTTCGACCGGCTGGCGGAGGACGCGCGCAGCGCCCCCACGCTGGCCGGACGCGCCGCGCTGGCGACCATGGCGGCCGCCGAGATCGGTCACTACGGCCTGCTGTCGACCCACCTGGCCGCACACGGCGTCAAGATCGAGGACGCCATGGCCCCGTTCGTGGCCCAGGTCGACGCCTGGCACGCTTCGACGCCCCCGAAGTCGTGGCTGGAGTCATTGGTCAAGGCCTACGTCGGCGACGGGCTGGCCGCCGACCTCTACCGCGAGATCGCCAGCTGGCTCGACCCGGAGACCAAGGACCTGGTGCTCACCGTGCTCGCCGACACCGGCCACTCCGCCTTCGCCGAACGCGAGGTCGCGGCCGGCATCGAGGCCGACCCGAAGAGCCGGGACAAGCTCGCCCTGTGGGGCCGCCGCCTGCTCGGCGAGGCCCTGACCCAGGCCCAGTACGTCGTCGCCGAGCGCGACGGGCTGGCCGAGCTCATCATCAGCGGTTCCGGCGACCTCTCCGGAATTGCCGCGCTGTTCCGGCGGTTGCAACAGGGGCACACCAAGCGCATGCAGGCGCTCGGCCTGGGCTGATCCCGATGGAGTACCCGGAAGTGACGACGCGGTCGGGCGCGGACATGCGCCACCGGAACGAGCCCGTTCGGTTAGCCTTGCCGAGCACATCCCTTACGAATTTCCAGCGGAGGTCCCACGTGGAGGTCAAGATCGGCATCAAGGACACGCCGCGCGAGCTGGTGGTGTCCAGTGGCCAGTCTCCCGAAGAGGTGGAGAAGCTGGTCGCCGAGGCCCTGACGGCCGGTGACGGGCTCTTCCGCATCAACGACGAGAAGGGGCGCAAGTACATCGTCCCCTCCGACCGCATCGCGTACGTCGAGATCGCCCCGTCCGACGTCCGCAAGGTCGGCTTCGGCGTCGGCGGCTGACACAGCGAGCCGGTGAAGGCCACCTCGGGACGTTCCCGGGGTGGCTTTCGCATGCCCGGGTTCACCGGATCGGTGAGCTTTGCTTGGAGTGTCGGGATCGGGGCGCCTAGCTTCGGCCGGGTGACCACTTTCGAGCCGACGGCCGTCGCGGACCTCGTGCGCAGCACCCTCTCCGCGCACAAGTCGCTGTTCCTCGCCACTTCGGGCAGCACCGGACCGTGGGTCGGCGGGGTGTACTTCGCCGAAAGCGGCGAGTTCACCCTGAACGTCGTGCTCGAGGACCGCGGCCGGACGCTGGCCGCCATCCGGGAGGACCCGCTGGTCGCGGTCGTGGTCTCGACGGGCTCGCCGATGCAGCCGTTCCTGCAGGCGCAAGCGCTCGCCGAGGTCGTCGGCGGCGAAGAGGACGCACGGGTGCGGGAACTGCTCGTCACCAAGGTCCCGGAGGCCGCGGCCTTCCTCGACGCGCCGGTCACGGCGGTCCGGCTGACCGTCCGCAAGTGGCGGGCCACCGACATCGCGAACGGCTGGCTGCCCGGCCGCGAACTGCCCGGCCCGCGCCTGCCCTGACCCTTTCAGGCGTTGAGTTCCTCCAGCGTCGTCGGGACGTGGAACGGCGGGGTGCTGGTGCCCGTGATCCGGTACCGGCCCCACGGGTCCGGGTCGGACAGTTCCCCGGTCGCCGAGTGCGCGCCGGCCTGGATCGACACCCGCTTCTTCTTGCCGCCCGCCAGGCGGGTCAGCTCGTCGTTCACCGCCACCCGGCCGTACCAGCGGTAATAGCCGTCGATCGGCTGGAAGTAGCCGCGCAGGTCGACCGCCGCCGTCAGGGTCACTCCGTCGACCACCAGGGTCGCTTCGCCGCTGTAACCGTCTTCGTCGTGCTCGCTCATGACGTTTCCTCCAACGACTCCGGGGTGCGGCCCAGCTGGACCACCTTGTTGGCTTCCAGGGGCAGGTTCGGGTCGATGATCACGCCGTTCTGGCGGGTCAGCCCGTCGATGGCCGCCCAGATGATCTGGGTCAGGTACTCGACGACCGCGTCGCGGCTCATCGACCGGCGGTCCAGCCACCACTCGCCGGTGTTCTGGACCATGCCGACGATGCCGTGCGCCCACGGCTCGGCCGCGCCGGAGTCCATGTTGAACATCCGCATGTAGTCGCCGAGCAGCGCCGTCAGCGCCGTCGCGATCAGTTCCTTGTCCTCGGCCACGACGTCCGAGGAGACCGGCTTCTCCGGCCGCCCGTGCGCCAGGAGCCGGTAGAGGTTGGGGTGCTCCTCGATCACGGTGAAGAACGCGTCCAGCGCCATCCGGATCCGCGGCACCGGCGCCAGCTCGGCGTTGATCGCCGGGATCAGCCGCTCGAACAGGATCTCCGTGCCGCGCTGGCCGAGCGCCACGTACAGGTCGGCCTTGTCGTCGAAGTGCCGGTACAGCACCGGTTTCGTGACGCCCGCCTCCGCGGCGACGTCCTCCATGCCGAGGTCGGGGCCGTGCGTGTCGAGCGCCCGCAGCGCGGCTTCGACGAACTCCTTGCGCCGCGCGATCCGGTGCTTGCGCCAGCGGTCGCGCCGGGCGTCGCCGGTCGGCTCCTCGCCTCGGGAGGACTTGCTGGACTGCTTGCCGGAGCGCTTGACACGTTCGATCACGAGAGTCATGCTACGCACAGGTAACTGTTACCTCAAGTTACACATGACGGAAGGGGTGTCGGCGATGACGCGGACGCTGAAGGAACCGGACCGCGAGAAGACCGCGGAGCGCCTGCTCAAGTCGTCGGCGAACAAGTTCTACGACCCCGACGTCGACATCGACTGGACCGCGCCGCTGGTCGAAGGCAAGCGGTACATCCTCGACGAGCGCTCCTCGCTCTACGGCACCGAACTGTGGGAGAAGCTCACCCCCGAGCAGCGCCTCGAGCTCGGCAAGCACGAGGTCGCGAGCGTCGCGACCACCGGGCTGTGGTTCGAGATCCTCCTCATGCAGATGCTGCTCAAGGAGGTCTACGAAGAGGACCCGACGTCCGCGCACGCCCAGTTCGCGCTCACCGAGATCGCCGACGAGTGCCGCCACTCGACGATGTTCGCGCGGATGGCGGCCCGGATCGGCTGCCCCGCCTACGGCCCGGTGCCGTGGCTGCGACGGCTGGCGAAGCTGATGCCGTCGATCTCCTACGGCCCGGCGCGCTACGGCGCGATCCTGGTCGCCGAGGAGGTCCTCGACCGGCTGCAGCGCGAGCAGATGAACGACGAAGGCGTCCAGCCGCTGGTCCGGATGGTCAACCGGATCCACGTGCTCGAGGAAGCCCGGCACGTCACCTTCGCGCGCGAAGAGGTCACCCGCGGCATGGCGAAGCTGTCGAAGGCCGAGATCGGCTACCAGCAGTTCGTCATCGCGCTCATTTCGTACTTCGTGACGCGGGCGTTCATCAACCCGGACGTCTACAAGGCGGTCGGCATCCGGCCGCGTGACGGCGTCGAGGCGGCGCTGAACAACCCGCACTGGCAGGGGACGATCGCCTGGGCGGGGGAGAAGATCATGCCGTTCCTCGAGGAGTCCGGCCTGGTCGGGCTGCCCGGGAAGTACTTCTGGCGCAAGTCTTTCCTGCTCCCGGCGGCCCGATGACGACCGCGTCGCGGCTCCGGGACCCCTCGGCCGGGCACCGGTTCGTCGCGAGCGACGGTGCCGCGCTGCACGTCTCGCAGTCGGGGCCGGCTGATTCGGCGGTCTCGCTGGTGCTCGTCCACGGCTGGACGCAGGACCACCGGACGTGGGACTTCGTCCTGCCGCACCTCGACCCCGGCCTGCGCGTGCTGCGCTACGACCTGCGCGGCCACGGCGGCTCGGCGCCCGCCCGGCCCGGCGGGGCCACGATCGCCCGGCTCGCCGACGACCTCGCCGAGCTGGTCGCCGAGCGCGTCCCGGACGGCCCGCTGGTCCTGGCCGGCCACTCGATGGGCGGCATGACGCTCATGGTGCTCGCCGAACGGCACCCGTCCCTCGTCCGGGAGAGGCTGGCCGGGGCGGCGTTCGTGGCGACGTCGTCGGGCGACATGGACCGGCTGACGCTCGGCTTCCCGGGCCTGGTCGGCCGGAGCGTGACGCGCTTCGAGCCACGGGTGGCGAAACTGCTGGCCAGGCTGAAGTCGGACACGCTGCGGCTGCGGCCGGGGATGGTCCGCTCGGGCGCGCGGCGGCTGGTGTTCGGGCTTCGCCCGGGCCGTGAGCAGGTGGACAGCGTGGTCGAGCAGCTGTTGGCGGCGCACCCGGCGAGCGCGGGGCTGTTCCTGGACGCGATCGCGTCCCACCGCGGCGTCGGCGGCCTGGGCGCGCTGTGCGACGTGCCGTCGGTGGTGCTGGCGGGCGAGAAGGACCGGCTTTGCCCGCTGGCGCACGCGAAGGTGATCGCGGACGAGCTGCCGCACGCGGAGTTCGTCCGGTTCCCGGGCGCGGGCCACATGCTCCCGCAGGAACGCCCCTTCGAGGTGGCCCGCCGTATCTCCGCCCTGGTCCGGGTGGCCGCGGTCAGGAATCCTTGAGGGGGAAGCCGCCGCCGATGCCGCGCCAGGCCAGGTTGGCCGTCAGGGCCACCGCTTCCTCTCGGCTCATCGACTGGTGGTGCTGGAGCCAGAACCGGGCGCTGACCTGGCTCATCCCGACCAGGCCCACGGCCAGCAGCCGCGCCTTGTCCTCGTCGAGGCCCGCGTCCGCGGTGATCGTCTCCGTGATCGCGTCCACGCTCGCCGACGTCGCGCGGTCGACCGCCTCCTGGACCGCGGGCTCGCCGCGCAGGTCGGACTCGAACACCATCCGGAACGCGCCCGCGTCCTCGCTGACGAAGTCGAAGAACGCGCCGACCGTCGCCGGGACGCGCTGCTTGTTCTCCGTCGTCGAGTCCAGGGCGTTCTGCACGCGCTTGACCAGCTCGTCGACGTGGCTTTCCAGCAGCGCGATGTAGAGGTCGAGCTTGCCGGGGAAGTGCTGGTAGAGCACCGGCTTGCTGACGCCGGCCACTTCGGCGATCTCGTCCATCGCGGCGGCGTGGTAGCCGTTCTCGGCGAAGACCCGCTGCGCCGCGGCGAGGAGCTGGGCCCGGCGCTCGGTCCGGGGCAGCCGCACCCCGCGTTGCTGCAGCCGCGTCATCTCCGTCATGCTCGTCCTCCCGTCTTCGCTTCTTCGACGGGCGGGGTCGCCACCGCGTGAAGTCGCCTGAAGATTACTCGCCGGTACGTGTGCCGCGCCAAGGGTCGGGCATTCTGGATCCGTGAACACCCCCGTGCAGGCGCGGCCGCCACTGACCCACGTGCCGCTTTCGAGCAGGGCGTTGCCGTCGCTCGACCCGCTCCCGCCGCCGTGGCCGGCGGCCTTCGAAGAAGTCGGCACCGCCCGGCTCCTCGTCCGCCGCACGCCGGGCCCGGACGGCGTGCCCGCGGTGTACGTGCACGGCCTCGGCGGCTCGTCGACGAACTGGACCGACCTGGCCGCGCTGCTCGCGCCGGTCGCCGGCGGCACCGCTCCCGACCTGCCCGGCTTTGGCTGCTCGGAGCCCGAGAACGGCTTCGACTTCACCCTCCAGGCCTACGCCGACGTCGTCGCGCGGCACATCGAGGCTGTCGGCGCTCGGGTGCACCTGTTCGGCAACTCCATGGGCGGGGCGATCTCGCTGCTCGTCGCGGCGCGGCGGCCGGACCTGGTGAAGACGCTGACGCTCATCTCGCCGGCGGTGCCCGACCTGCGCCCCGACCCGCGGCGGCTGTCGGACCCCCGGATGGCGTTCGCCTACCTGCCGCTGGTCGGTGCGCGGGTGCGGGCCCAGCTGGCCGCGCTCGGGCCGCGGGAACGCGCCGCGCAGGTCATCAAGCTGTGCTTCGCGGACCCGTCGCGGTTCCCGGAGAGCCGGCTCGACGAACTGGCCGAGGAACACGGCGCCCGCGCCGCCTACGCCTGGGCCGCGCCTGCAATGGCCCGCAGCACGTTCGCCATCTTCCGGGCGTGGTCGACGCGGGGGAAGGCGTCGCTGTGGTCGGCCGCGCCGCTCGTCAAGGCGCCGACGCTGGTCGTCTGGGGCCGCGAGGACCGCGTCATCTCCGTGAAGCGCGCCGTGCGGACCGCCCGGGCGATTCCGCGGGCCCGGTTGCTGGTGCTCCCGCGCACCGGCCACGTGGCGCAGATGGAACGTCCGATCGTCGTCGCGAAGGCCGTCTTGGGCATGTGGGAGCACGTCGAAGCGGGCTCCTGGTAGGCCGATCGGGTGACGACGGGGTTCACCCGATGATCCGCCAGTCGCCGAGAGCGGCGCCCCGGCGCTGTGGCACTCTGGTGCGGTGGACCGGGTGAAGCAGGACGCGCGAGGCGAAGATCGGCGGCCGCCCCACCGCGCGTCGGCTCGCCGGGCGTCGCAGGAGCCCGAAGACTCTCCCCGCACCGGGCAGTACCGCCCGTCGAAGGCGCCGGCCTTGCGCGTCGACGAGGACCGCTACCGCCCGGGCGGGCGGCGGACCAGCGCCGAGCCGCTGAGCGCTTCCTGGCAGCCGCGCGTCGAACCCCCGCGGGAGAAGCAGGCGGTGGAGGCGCCGAAGTCGGGCCTCGCGAAGTTCACGAAGACCTATGGCTGGCGCGTCTACGCCCTGCCGATCCTGGTCGTGCTGACCGTGCTGGTCGTGGTCAACACGGCCAACAGCCCGGCCCAGCCGATCGCCGAGCAGGGCACCGCCGCGCCCGGCGCCGAGTCGGCGGGCGGCGACACCTCCGGTGGCGCCATCGACGGCAACGGCGAGCAGGCCATCCCGGAAAACCCGGCCACCCCGGTCGACCTCAAGGTGCCGACCGCGGACCTGCCGAACGGCATCCCGTTCACCCAGGCCGGCGCCGGCAAGTGGCACGTCGTCCCGGGCAGCGGCCCGAAGGTCGGCAACGGGAAGCTGTACACCTACACCATCGAGGTCGAAGACGGCATCGACCCGGCGAGTTACGCCGGTGACGACGCCTTCGCCACGGCCGTCGAGGGGACCCTGTCGAACCCGGCCCAGGGCTGGACCTGGGACGGCAAGATCGCGTTCCAGCGGGTGGACGCCAGCTTCCCGAACCCGTCCTTCAAGGTGAGCCTCACCACGCCGGAGACCACCCACCGGCCGGACGCCTGCGGGTTCCAGATCAAGTTCGAGGCCTCCTGCTACCGCAAGAGCCTCGGCCGCGTGCTGATCAACCTGGCCCGCTGGGTGCGCGGCGCCAAGGCGTACGGCGCCGACATGACCGGGTACCGGCAGTACGCCATCAACCACGAGGTCGGCCACGCCCTGGGCAACCAGCACGTCGGCTGCGGGGGCAACGACCAGCCGGCGCCGGTGATGATGCAGCAGTCCTTCGGCGTCAACGACGACTACGTGGCGATGCTCAACGACATCCCCGGCGGCGACAGGGGCAAGGTGGCCAAGGACGGCCGCATCTGCAAGACCAACTCCTGGCCCAACCCCACGCCGTAGGGCCGGGGGCTCCGCAAGACGGTGTATCCCAGCATCTGGACCTGGGAAGGCTTATTTGCCCGCGCGCGTTGTGCATAGTGGGATGGACGCGATCCGCGCGAGATGGAGGACCCGATGTCAGCACTGCCGCCGCTCGTCGAGCCGGCTGCCGAGCTCACCAAGGACGAGGTGGCCCGGTACAGCCGTCACCTGATCATCCCGGACGTCGGGGTGACCGGGCAGAAGCGGCTGAAGAACGCGAAGGTCCTGGTGATCGGGGCCGGCGGCCTCGGCAGCCCCGCGCTGCTGTACCTGGCCGCGGCCGGGGTCGGCACGCTCGGCATCGTCGACTTCGACGTCGTGGACGAGTCGAACCTGCAGCGCCAGGTCATCCACGGCCAGTCCGACGTCGGCAAGCTCAAGGCCGCCTCCGCGCAGGAGTCGATCGCCGACGTCAACCCGTTCGTCAAGGTGCACCTGCACACCGACCGGCTGGACTCGTCGAACGCGCTGGAGATCTTCGAGCAGTACGACCTGATCGTCGACGGCACCGACAACTTCGCCACCCGCTACCTGGTCAACGACGCCGCGGTGCTGCTGGGCAAGCCGTACGTCTGGGGCTCGATCTTCCGGTTCGAGGGCCAGGTCAGCGTGTTCTGGGAGGACGCGCCGAACGGCAAGGGCCTCAACTACCGCGACCTCTACCCGGAGCCGCCGCCCCCGGGCATGGTCCCGTCCTGCGCCGAGGGTGGCGTGCTGGGCGTGCTGTGCGCGTCCATCGGTTCGATCATGGTGACCGAGGCGATCAAGCTCATCACCGGCATCGGCGAGCCGCTGCTCGGCCGCCTGATCAGCTACGACGCGCTGGACATGAAGTACCGCGAGGTGAAGATCCGCAAGGATCCGGACACCCCGAAGATCACCGAGCTGATCGACTACGAGGCGTTCTGCGGGGTCGTGTCCGACGAGGCAGCTTCCGCGGCGTCGGGCAGCACCATCACCCCGGCCGAGCTCAAGGCCAAGTTCGACAGCGGCGAGAACTTCGCCCTGATCGACGTCCGCGAGCCGCACGAGTACGAGATCGTCAACATCAAGGGCGCGACGCTGATCCCGAAGGACCGGATCCTCTCGGGCGAGGCGCTCTCTGAGCTGCCGCAGGACAAGCCGATCGTCCTGCACTGCAAGTCCGGTGCCCGGTCCGCCGAGGCCCTCGCCGCGCTGCACGCGGCCGGCTTCAAGGACGCGACGCACCTCGGCGGCGGCGTCCTCGCCTGGGCGAAGCAGATCGACCCGAGCCTGCCGACCTACTGACCGTGGTGATCCGGGAAGGCCACCTTGACGGACCAAGTGTCCGTCAAGGTGGCCTTCCCGGCTTTCGGCCCGGGTCGCGGTAGCGTCGGGCCGTGCGGTCAACACTGGAGCGTCCTCCGGCGCACGTCTGCGCGGCCTTCGGCGGCGTCGCCGACGGCAGCGAACGGCTGCCGGACTCGACGGCGTGGCGCTGCGGCGCCCTCGTGCTCAAGCCGGTCACCGACCAGGCCAGGACGCTGTGGACCGCCCACGCGCTCGACTACGTGCGCGAACCCGGGCTGCGGGTCGCGAAGCCGGTCCGGTCCACCGACGGCCGCTGGATCGTCGGCGGCTGGACGGCGTCGCGGTTCCTGCCCGGCACGCCGGAGCACCGCGGTGACGCGTCCGTGTTGGCGGCGGTGAAGCTGCACCGGGCCACGGCCGGCCTGCCGCGCCCGGAGTTCCTCGACGCGCGCGCGGACATCGACGCGGTCGCCGACCGCGTCGCCTGGGAGGAGCTCGACGTCCCGCTCGAGGAGACGAAGGGCGGCCGCTGGTTCGAGGTCCTCGCCGGTGCCCGCCGCCCGATCCGGCTGCCTTCGCAGGTGGCCCACGGCGAACTGCTGGCGGGGCTCCTGTTCGACGACGACGACGTTCCCGGCGTCGTCGACTTCGTGCCGTACTACCGGCCGGGCGAGTACGGCGCGGCGATCGTCGCGGTCGACGCGCTCGCCTGGGGTGGTGCGGGCCGGGAGCTGCTCGAACGCTGGGCGCACCTGCCGGAGTGGCCGCAGCTGCTGCTGCGCGCGGTGCTGTTCCGGCTGGCGGCCAACGCGCTGAACCCCCGTTCGACGCAGGCGTCGCTGGACGGCTTGCGGGCCGCGGCGCGCGAGGTGTCCGGGGTCTTGTGACCGACGCACCACTCCGGGATGATGGCGTCGTGATCACTTACCGAAAGGGCCATGCCGCGTAGGCGCCCCGGAAGCCTGCGCCGCACCCGCCGACTCGTCGTCGCGGGGCCGCCGCCGGCCAAGATCCCTTACCTCTCGCGCCGCGCCATGCGGCAGCTCGCCTTCGCCGAAGCAGACGCCGGACTGTCGCCCGGTGCCGTCGCCGGCGCGCTCCGGGTCTGGCGGTACGGCACCCGGCCGCCCTTCCGCCTTTCGGAGCCGGTCTGTCCCTGCCCCGGCTGCGATCCGGTCGGGACCCGGGCCTACCTCGCGCAGCTGCTGAGCGATCTGCCGCGCCGGGAACGGGCGCTGATCGGGACCGAGCTGGCCAAGGTCGACCGCCGGTACCTGGCGCGGACGCTGCCCGACCCGTTCAGCGCAGCGGAGTGGTGGTTCGAACGGCGGCTCTCCGACCAGGAGGGCTGGGGGCCCTTGTGACCGACGTCGCAGGCGCCGTGCTTCATGTGCCGTTCGGGCCCGCTGACCTCCCGACTCCCGGTCCGTGGACGCCGATCTCACCGGCCGGGCACCGGAAGTCCCGCCGCAATGTCAACTGCCTGAAACATTCGGTCGAATCCGGTTAACAAGGCCTCCTTAGCGTCAGGGCAAGCCCGAAACGCCGAGGAGGTGCCCGATGCCGCAGGTCGACACCCACTGCCCGTACTGCGCGCTGCAGTGCGGGATGAGCCTCGACGGCGCCCGCGTGACGCCGCGGGACTTCCCGGTCAACGCCGGCGGCCTCTGCCAGAAGGGCTGGACCTCCGGTGCCCTCCTCACCTCGCCGCAGCGGCTGACCACCCCGATGCTGCGCGTGAACGGCGCGCTCGAGCCGGTCAGCTGGGACTTCGCCCTCGACCACATCGCCCGGAAACTCACCGAACTGAAGAAGGCCCACGGCCCGGACGCCACCGCGATCTTCGGCGGCGGCGGCTTGACCAACGAAAAGGCCTACCTGCTCGGCAAGTTCGCCCGCGTCGCGCTCGGCACCTCGCAGATCGACTACAACGGCCGGTTCTGCATGTCCTCGGCCGCCGCGGCGGGCATCAAGGCCTTCGGGGCCGACCGGGGGATGCCGTTCCCCGTCACGGACCTCAAGAACGCCGACGTCGTGCTGCTCGCCGGCGCGAACCCGGCCGAGACGATGCCGCCGTTCACCCAGCACCTGCGCGGCACGGACCTGATCGTCGTCGACCCGCGGCGCACCCCGACCGCCGAGCTGGCCAGCCTGCACCTGGCGCCCGCGCCGGGCACGGACCTTGCACTGGCGCTGGGCATCCTGCACGCCGTCGTCGCCGGCGGTCACCTCGACCAGTCCTATGTGGACGACCGGACGAACGGCTTCGCGGAGATGTGGCGGATCGCCGCGTCGTGGTGGCCGGAGCGCGCCGAGCGCGTCACCGGCGTCTCGGCCGCCGACATGCGCCTCGCCGCCGAAAAGCTCGCCGCCGCCCGCAACGCCTACATCCTCACCGCCCGCGGCACCGAGCAGCACGCCACCGGCACCGCGACCGTCGGTGCCTGGATCAACCTCGCGCTGAGCCTCGGCCTGCCCGGCCGCCAGGGTTCCGGCTACGGCTGCCTCACCGGCCAGGGCAACGGCCAGGGCGGGCGCGAGCACGGCCAGAAGGCCGACCAGCTGCCCGGCTACCGCAAGCTCGACGACCCGGCCGCGCGCGAGTACGTCGCCGGCGTGTGGGGCGTCGACGCGGACAGCCTGCCCGGCCCCGGCCGCTCGGCGAGCGAACTGCTCGAAGCGCTCGGGCAGGAGAACGGCCCCAAGGCGCTGATGGTGTTCGGCAGCAACGTGGTCGTCTCGGCGCCGCGCTCGCAGCGCGTCCAGGACCGGCTGGCTTCGCTGGACTTCCTGGTCGTCGCGGACTTCGTGCTGTCGGAGACCGCGGCCATGGCCGACGTCGTCCTGCCGGTCACCCAGTGGGCCGAAGAGGACGGCACGCTCACCAACCTCGAAGGCCGGGTCCTGCTGCGGCGCAAGGCCCTGGACCCGCCGGTCGGCGTCCGGTCCGACCTGGACGTCCTCGCCGAGCTCGCGCGACGGCTGGGACAGCCCGAGGAACGCTTCCCCGCCGACGCCGAGACCGTCTTCGAGGAACTGCGGATCGCGTCGAAGGGCGGCACCGCCGACTACTCCGGCGTCAGCTACGACCGGCTGCGCGCCGGCGAGGCGCTGCACTGGCCGGTCCCGGCGAACGACCACCCCGGCACGCCGCGGATGTTCCTCGACGCCTTCGCCCACCCGGACGGCCGCGCGCGGTTCGTGCCGGTCGAGCACACCGGCCCCGCCGAGCTGCCGGACGACGAGTTCCCCTTGCAAGCCACCACCGGCCGCGTGCTGCAGCACTACCAGTCGGGTGCGCAGACGCGGCTGATCGACGAGCTCAACGACGTCGTGCCGGAGGCGTTCGTCGAGGTCCACCCGGACACCGCGAAGCGCGCCGGGCTCGAAGAAGGCGACCGGGCGGTGGTCCGGTCGCGGCGCGGCGAGACCGTGGCCAAGGTGCGGTTCGTCCAGAGCCTCAAGCCCGACCTGGTCTTCCTGCCGTTCCACTTCCCCGGGGCGCAGCGCGCCAACCTGTTCACCAACCCGGCGCTCGACCCGGTTTCCCGGATGCCGGAGTTCAAGGTGTGTGCCGTTTCCTTGTCTACTGTGGATGGTGCCGCATGAGCCCCCGTGAAGTCGTCATCGTCGGGTACGGCATGGCCGGCGCCCGCCTGGCCGACGAGATCCGCCGCCGCGACCCGATCGCCGAGCGGGTCCGGCTGACCGTGCTCGGCGCGGAAAAGCACGCCGCCTACAACCGGGTGCTGCTGTCCGCCGTCGTCGCGGGCGGGATGAGCGCCGAAAGCGTCCGCCTGCACGACGACGAGTGGGCCGCGCGCCACAACATCGACCTGCGGCTCGGCGTCGACGTCTCCCGCATCGACCGCGAGAAGCGCTGCATCGAACTGGGCGACGGATCCTCCGTGGACTACGACGCCCTGGTGCTCGCCACCGGCGCGAACCCGTGGATCCCGCCGGTCGAGGGCCTCGAAGCCGGGCCCGGCGTGGTCGCCTTCCGCAGCCTCGACGACTGCGCCAAGATCCTCGACGCCGCCCGCTTCGGCGCGCCGGTCGCGGTGCTCGGCGGCGGCCTGCTCGGCCTCGAAGCCGCCCGCGGCCTGGCCGGGCGCGGCAACCAGGTGACCGTGGTGCACCCGCTGGGCCACGTCATGGAACGCCAGCTCGACGCCGCCGCCGGGCACGTGCTGGCCCGCCAGCTCACCGAGATGGGCGTGACGTTCAAGTTCGGCGCCACCGCCGCCCGCTACCTGCCCGGCGACGGGCTCAAGCTCGACGACGGCAGCCTCGTCCCGGCCGACCTGGTCGTGGTCGCCGCCGGCGTCCGCGCCGAGACGAGCCTGGCCACGGAAGCCGGCCTGGACGTCGACATGGGCATCCTCGTGGACGACACGCTGCGCACCAGCGACGGCCGCATCCACGCCCTCGGCGACTGCGCCCGCCACCCCGGTGCCCCGGCCGGGCTGATCCAGCCCGCGTGGGAGCAGGCCGAGGTGCTGGCCGACGTCCTGACCGGCACGAACGCGGCGGCCCGCTACCGCGGCACGACGGCCGTCACCCGGCTCAAGGCCCGCGGCATCGACCTCGCCGCGCTGGGCGAGACGCAGCTCGAAGCATCCGACGGCGGCGCCGAGGTGCTGACCTTCAACGACCCCACCGGCGGCCGGTACGGCAAGCTCGTCGTCCGCGAAAACCGCGTCGCCGGGGCGATCCTGCTCGGCCTGCCCGACGCGGCCGCGACCATCACCCAGTTCCACGACCGCGGCACGCTGCTGCCCGACGACCGGCTCGCCGTCCTGCTGGGCCGCGCGCTGCCCACCGGCTCCACCCCGGCGGCCAGCCCGGCCGACCTGCCCGCGGCGGCGGTGATCTGCCGCTGCAACAACGTCACCAAGGGCCGGTTGATCGAAGCCTGGAAGGCCGGGGCCACCGACACTCCCGCACTGGCGCGGGCCACGCGAGCCACGACGGGATGCGGCGGGTGCTCCGACGCCGTCGGCGGCATCGCCAACTGGCTCGCCGCGCAATGACCATCACGAACCGCCGCACGAAGGAGACCACTGTGGCCCACCAAGGCAAGCACTGGATCGAGCACTGGGAACCGGAGAACGAGGAGTTCTGGGAGTCGACGGGCAAGAAGATCGCCCGCCGCAACCTCTGGTTCTCGGTCTTCGCCGAGCACATCGGCTTCTCCGTCTGGACCCTGTGGTCGGTCATCGTCCTGTTCATGGGCAAGGACTACGGCTTCACCGCCGCCGACAAGTTCCTCCTGGTCTCGACGCCGACGCTGATCGGCGGCCTGATGCGGCTGCCCTACACCTTCGCCGTGGCGAAGTTCGGCGGCCGCAACTGGACGGTCGTCAGCGCGCTCCTGCTGCTGATCCCGGCCGTGCTGGCCGCGGTCGTGCTGCACCCGGGCACGTCGCTCGGCACGTTCCTGCTGGTCGCGGCGCTCGGCGGCGTCGGCGGCGGCAACTTCGCGTCGTCGATGACGAACATCAACACCTTCTACCCGGAGAAGCACAAGGGCTGGGCGCTGGGCCTCAACGCCGGCGGCGGCAACCTCGGCGTCGCGGCGATCCAGCTGATCGGCCTCCTGGTGATCGGCACGGTGGGCGCGACCGCGCCGCGGCTGGTGCTCTACATCTACATCCCGCTGATCGTGGTCGCCGCCGTGCTCGCGTACTTCTACATGGACAACCTCGCCACCGTGAAGGGCGACACCAAGGCGATGCGCGAGGTCGTCAAGGAGCCGCACACCTGGGTGATGTCGTTCCTCTACATCGGCACGTTCGGCTCCTTCATCGGCTACAGCTTCGCCTTCGGCCTGGTGCTGCAGAACCAGTTCGGCCGCACCCCGCTGCAGGCGGTCGCGGTGACGTTCCTCGGCCCGCTGCTCGGCTCGCTCTCGCGGCCGGTGGGCGGCTGGCTGTCCGACCGGATCGGCGGCGGCAAGATCACCTTCGCCACGTTCATCGGCATGGCGCTGGCGACGGTCGTGCTCATCCTGGCCTCGACGTCGAAGTCCCTGACGCTGTTCACGGTCGCGTTCGTCGTGCTGTTCGTGCTCGCCGGTGTCGGCAACGGCTCGACGTACAAGATGATCCCGGCGATCTTCCGCGCCAAGGCGAAGATCGCCATCGCGAACGGCGCCGAAGAGGCGGCTGAACTGCTCAAGGCGCGACGCCTCTCCGGCGCGCTGATCGGCCTGGCCGGCGCGATCGGCGCCGAGGGCGGCCTGTTCATCAACCTCGCGTTCCGGCAGTCGTTCGCCGACGCCAAGAGCGGGGTGCCCGCCTTCATCGGATTCCTGGTCTTCTACGGGCTGTGCTTCGCCGTCACCTGGACGGTTTACCTGCGCAAGCCCGCCGAACAGCCCACGAGTGAGCGCGGTCTGGCGCTCGCGGGAGCGGAGGTCTGAGATGCCCACCTTGGTCGTCGCCGGACACGGCATGGTCGCCCACCGGCTCGTGGAGGCGGTGCGCGCGGAAGACCCACGAGGAACCTGGCGCGTCGTCGTGCTCGCCGAGGAGCCGCGCCCGGCGTACGACCGGGTGGCGCTGACGTCCTACGTGGACACGTGGGACCCGGCTTCACTGGCCCTCCCGGGCTCGGACTACGCGGACGACCCGCACGTCGACCTGCGCCTCGGCGAGCTGGTCACCGAGGTGGACCGGGACGCGAAGACGGTCACCACCGCGTCCGGTGCTTCGGTCTCTTACGACGCCCTGGTGCTGGCCACCGGCTCGCGGCCGTTCGTGCCTCCGGTGCCCGGGCACGACTTGTCCGGCTGCTTCGTCTACCGGACCATCGAGGACCTCGACGCGATCCGCGCGGCCGCGGTCGACAAGCCGGGCCGCGGACGGCGCTCGGCCGTCGTCATCGGTGGCGGTCTGCTCGGGCTGGAGGCCGCGAAGGCGCTGCGGGACATGGGCCTGTCCCCGCACGTCGTCGAGATGGCGCCGCGGCTGATGCCGCTGCAGGTCGACGAGGGTGGCGGCTCGATGCTCCGCAGGATGATCACGGCGCTGGACGTCACCGTCCACACGGGAACGTCCACCAACTCCATCGAGGCCGACGGCTCGCGGCTGCTGGCCAAGCTGGGCAACGGCACCGAACTCGACGTCGACCTCGTCGTGTTCTCCGCCGGCATCCGGCCGCGGGACGACCTCGCCCGGCAGTCCGGCCTGGAGCTGGGCCCGCGCGGCGGTGTCCTCACGGATGCGTCCTGCCGCACCAGCGACCCGGCGATCTACGCGATCGGGGAATGCGCCGCGGTCGAGGGCAAGGTGTACGGCATCGTGGCGCCCGGCTACGCGATGGCGGAGATCGTCGCCGCGCAGCTGACCGGCGGTTCCGGGACGTTCCCGGAGCCGGACACGTCCACGAAGCTCAAGCTGATGGGCGTCGACGTCGCTTCCTTCGGTGACGCGCACGCGGCCACCGAGGGCGCCCTGGAAGTCGCCGTCAACGACGCGGTCGCCGGGACGTACAAGAAGCTCGTGGTCACCGACGACGGCAAGACGCTGCTCGGCGGGGTGCTCGTCGGCGACGCCACCGAGTACAACACCCTCCGCGCGCTCGTCGGCCGCCCGCTGCCGGCCGAGCCGGGCGCCATCCTCGCCCCGGCGGGCGGCGGCGCCGCGGTCGGGGTCGACGCACTGCCCGACGCGGCGCAGATCTGCTCGTGCAACGCGGTGTCCAAGGGAGCGATCACCCGGGCGATCCACGAAGAGGGCTGCGACACCGTCGGCAAGCTGAAGGCGTGCACCCGCGCGGGCACCGCCTGCGGCTCGTGCGTCCCGCTGCTGGGCAAGCTGCTCAGCGCCGCCGGCGTCGAGCAGTCGAAGGCGCTGTGCGAGCACTTCCCGCAGTCGCGCGCGGAGCTGTTCGAAATCGTCCAGGCCACGCGGATCGCGACGTTCAGCGAGCTGATCGGCCGGTACGGCTCCGGCAGCGGCTGCGCGGTCTGCAAGCCGGCCGTGGCGTCCATCCTGGCCACCCTGGGCAACGGGCACGTGCTCGGCGGCGAGCAGATGACGCTGCAGGACACCAACGACCGGTACCTGGCGAACCTGCAGCGCAACGGCACGTACTCGGTGGTGCCGCGGATCCCCGGCGGCGAGATCACGCCGGACAAGCTGATCGTGATCGGCGAGGTGGCGCGCGACTTCGGGCTGTACACCAAGATCACCGGCGGCCAGCGGATCGACCTGTTCGGGGCGACGGTGGACCAGCTGCCGCTGATCTGGCGGCGGCTCGTCGACGCCGGGTTCGAGTCCGGGCACGCGTACGGCAAGGCACTGCGCACGGTCAAGTCGTGCGTCGGGTCGACGTGGTGCCGCTACGGCGTCCAGGACAGCGTCGGGCTCGCGATCGAGCTGGAGCTGCGCTACCGCGGCCTGCGCTCGCCGCACAAGCTCAAGTCCGCGGTTTCCGGGTGCGCCCGGGAGTGCGCGGAGGCGCGGAGCAAGGACTTCGGCATCATCGCCACGGAGAACGGCTGGAACCTCTACGTCGGCGGCAACGGCGGCACGACCCCGCGCCACGCCGACCTGCTCGTGTCCGATGTGGACACCGAGACGCTGATCCGGACCATCGACCGGTTCCTCATGTTCTACGTGCGCACCGCCGACCGGCTGCAGCGGACCGCGCCGTGGATCGAGGAGCTGGACGGCGGGCTCGACCACCTGCGCGCGGTGATCGTCGACGACTCGCTCGGCATCTGCGAAGACCTCGACGCGGCGATGGCCAAGCACGTCGACAACTACGCCGACGAGTGGAAGGGCGTCCTGGAGGACCCGGAGAAGCTGGCCCGGTTCACCTCCTTCGTCAACGCGCCGGGCGCCCCCGACCCGGCGATCTCCTTCCGCGAGGAGCGGCAGCAGAAAGTGCCCGTGATGCTGGGCGTCCCCGGCTTTTCGAACAGCGAGGTGCGGCGATGACGACGTCGATCGAACGAACCTGGACGGCGGTGTGCGCGGCGGACGCCGTGCCGGAGTACTCGGGGGTCGCCGCGTTGCTGGACGGCGTGCAGGTGGCGATCTTCCGGCTGCCGGGCGACCGCTGGTACGCCCTGTCCAACTGGGACCCGTGCAGCGGAGCCGCGGTGCTCTCGCGCGGCATCGTCGGCGACGCGGACGGCGTGCCGGTGGTCGCCTCGCCGGTCTACAAGGAACGGTTCGCCCTCGACAGCGGCCGTTGCCTGGACGCCGAGGACGTTTCGGTCCCGGTGTACGAAGTGAGGGTGCGAGAGGGCGTGGTCGAAGTGGAGAGTCCGTGACCGATGTCCTCCCGCTGGCCGGTTTCGTCATCGGCATCACCGCGGCGCGCCGGGCCGACGAGCTCGGCGCGCTGCTGGTGCGCAAGGGGGCGAGCGTCCGCTACGGCCCGGCGATCCGGATCGTGCCGCTGACGGACGACACCGAACTGCACGCGGCGACGTCCCGGTTGCTGGAGGCGCCGGTGGACGCCGTGGTGGCGACGACCGGCATCGGCTTCCGCGGCTGGCTCGAAGCGGCCGAGGGGTGGGGGCTGGGGGATTCTCTGCTGGCGCGGCTTTCCGCGGCTTCGCTGCTGGCCCGGGGGCCGAAGGTGACCGGCGCGCTCCGGGCCGCCGGGCTGTCGGAGTCGTATTCGCCCGCGTCGGAGAGCAACGCGGAGCTGCTGCAGCACCTGCTCTCGTCGGGGGTCGACGGGCTGCGGATCGCGGTGCAGCTGCACGGCGAGCCGTTGCCCTACTTCGTCGACACGCTGCGCGCGGCCGGGGCGGAGGTCATCGAGATCCCGGTGTACCGCTGGGTCGGCCCGGTCGACCCGGGGCCGGTGGACCGCCTGCTCGACGGAGTCCTGGACGGCTCGATCCACGCGCTGCCGTTCACGAGCGCCCCGGCGGCGGCATCGCTCGTCGCACTGGCCCGGCGGACCGGGCGCCTGCCGGGTCTCGTCGCGGCGCTCTCGGGCCCGGTGGTCGCGGCGTGCGTCGGCCCGATCACGGCCGGCCCGTTGGCCGCTTTGGGGGTGCCGACGGTCCAGCCGCACCGGGCGCGGATCGGGGCGCTCGCCCGGACGGTGGCGGAGACGCTGGTGGCGCGCTCCCCGCGGTTGCGGGCGGGCGGGCATTCGATCGAGCTCCGCGGCCAGGCGGCCATCGTGGACGGTGAGTGGCGCGAGGTGGCGCCGGCCCCGATGGCGCTCTTGCGGGCGCTGGCGGCGTCGCCGGGGCGGGTGGTTTCCCGGCGCGAGCTGATCTCGGCGTTGCCCGGGGGTGGGGAGGAGCACGCGGTCGAGACGGCGATCGGGCGGCTGCGGACTTCGCTGGGGGGCGGGAAGGTCGTCCAGACGGTGGTGAAGCGGGGGTACCGGCTGGCGGTCGACGCCTGACCGGCGTGTCAGCGGCCGTGTCAGCGCGGTGGCCACCCGGTGTCAGCGCGACCGGCGAATGTGGTCTCACACACCGAGCCACCAGGGAGAATCCGATGCAGAAGTTCGCCACCCCCGCCCCGATCGCCACCATCCTCGACATCCCGGCCGGCCGCGTCCGGTTCGTCGCCGCGGACCGCGCCGACACCACGGTCGACGTCCGCCCCGCCGACCCCACGAAGAGCCGTGACGTGAAGGCGGCGGAGCAGGCCAAGGTCGAGTTCGGCGACGGCGTCCTGCGGATCGCGGCTGCGGCGAAGAACCAGTACTTCGGCCCGTCCGGCGCCCTCGAGGTCGTCGTCGAACTGCCCGCCGGTTCCGGCGTCGAGGTCAAGGCCGCCAGCGTCGAGCTGCGGGGCACCGGCCGGCTCGGCGACCTCGCCGTCGACGGCGCGTACGGCGAGATCGTCTTCGACGAAGCCGCGGACGTCCGCCTCACCGCCCACGCCGGTGACGTCTCGTTCGGCCGGCTGACCGGTTCCGCGGAGATCGCCACCGGCAAGGGCGACATCCGGATCGCCGAGGCGGTGAGCGGCAGCCTGGTGCTGAGCACGCAGGCCGGGGACATCTCGGTCGGCGCGGCCCCCGGCGTCTCGGCGTCCCTCGACGCGGGCACCACCTACGGCCGGATCAGCAACGCCCTCAAGAACAGCGAGGGCACGGCGGCCTTGACCATCCACGCGACCACGGCCTACGGCGACATCGACGCCCGCAGCCTGTGACCGCCCGGGCCCGGGGGGATGGGTCAGCCCACCCAGGTGACCGCGTGCTTCTCGAAGCCCCGCGCGGCCGCCACCCGGGCCGCCTCGGCCTCCGCTTCCTCGCGGACCGGCGGGGGCAGCGGATCGAACGCCGTCAGCGTGAACGTCAGCTTCGCGCCGCTGCCCTTCGTGCGCCACGTCCCCGCGACGTCGCCGTCCGCGAGCAGTACCCCCGGGTTGCCCAGCATCTTCCAGACTTCCTTGCGCCGCGCCGGGTCCGGGACCAGCAGCGCCTTGTCGCGTGCCTGGATGAACGGGTCCAGCGGCGGCAGCAGGCGCACCACGTCCGGCTCGGGCGGGTTCTCCAGCGCCTCGAGCCGGTCCGCGGGCAGGTAGCGGGTCTTGCCCTCGACCCGCACCTCGGCCAGGTCCGACGGCCACGTCCGGTCCACCACCGTGCGAGCCGTGCCCGCGAACTCCGCCGCTTCGCCGGGGGAGGCCGGGCCGTTGAGCCGGAGGTAGCGCGCCACCACCTCGGTCGCCGCGGCCGGGTCCGGTGCCTTCCGCATCCGGCCGCGGCCCTCCAGCGGGGCCAGCGTCGCCGGGGACGCCCCCGCCACCAGGCGGAGACCGCCGTGCGGAGCCGCGATGCGCATCAGCTGCTCCTGGATGTGCGTCGCGTTGCAGGGGCGGCACCACCGCGAGAACGGCGGCGGCAGCACCTTCGTCACCGCCGCGCTCACCGCGCCCTTCGTCAGCGGTTCCGTGACGACCTTGCGGAGTGCGGCGGCCGCCGTGAACACCACTTCGCGCGCGGCCAGCCCGGTCGCCGCCATTTCCTTGCGCTGCCACAGCATCCGGGCCAGCGCGTCGGTGTCGTCCAGCGGGACCAGCGCTCGGATCACTTCGGGCAGGTCCGAGCGGAGGTGGTAGTGGGGCGCGCCGCGCAGCGTCCAGGCCAGGACCAGCCGCTCGTCGTCCTCGAGGGACACCGGGCCGTCGAGCCGGGCGACGAGAGCGAGCAGCGCGGTGTCGCGCATGCTGTCCTGCAGCCCGGCCCGGACGACGGCGAGGCCGGCCGCGTCCCGCGCCGAGCGGTGCAGGCCGTGCTCGGCGATGCGGTAGGCGAGTACCTGACGACGGTCCACGTGCGGCTCCTAGAACGCGTACTCGAAGGTGTAGCCCATCTTCTCCTCGCCCATCGTGCCGCCGACGGTGCCGCTGCCGGTGAGCCCGGCCAGCTCGCCGGTGCCCGAGCCGGGGACGACGCCGAACGTCGAGGCGATGCCGTTGGCGTCGAACGTGAACTCGTGCCGCACGACGAACGTCCCTTCGCGACCGTCGACTTTGCCCTCGAAGCGCTCGAAGCTCGGCGACGTCGTCGTGCCGCTCTCGTAGCCTTCGCCCGCGTAGTACAGCAGAAGGTCGCAGATCGACTCACCCTCGATGACGCCGTCGTACGCCATCGTGGCGTGCGCGTACGCCACGCGGGGGCCACCCTCGGTGCCGCTGACGATCTTCTCGTCCCAGTTCTTCATGGTGAATGCGTTCATGAGGACCACTCTGCCGGGCATACCTGTCAGCTCGTGTCAGGTATTTCTGCCAGAATTCCGGTCATGCGCGCGAGCCGTCTCCTGTCCGTCCTCCTGCTGCTGCAGAACCGCGGCCGGATGACGGCCGAGCAGCTGGCCGAGGAGCTCGAGGTCTCGGTGCGGACGGTCTACCGGGACATCGACGCGCTGTCGGCGTCCGGCGTCCCGGTGTACGCCGACCGCGGCCGGAGCGGCGGCTACCGGCTGGTCGACGGCTACCGCACCCGCCTCACCGGGATGACCGAGGAGGAGGCCCAGTCGCTGTCGCTGGCCGGGCTGCCCGTGGCCGCGGCCGAGCTGGGCCTCGGCACGGTGCTCGCGGCGGCCCAGCTCAAGCTCTACGCCGCGTTGCCGGCCGAGCTGCGCGACCGCGCCGGGCGCGTCGCCGAGCGGTTCTACCTGGACGTCCCCGGTTGGCACCGGGGCATCGAAAGCCTGCCGACGCTGTCGGCGATCGCCGACGCCGTGTGGTCGTCGCACCGGATCCGCATCCGCTACGAACGGTGGGGGCAGCGGGTCGTCGAACGGGAGCTGGAGCCGCTGGGGCTGATCCTCAAGGCGGGCAACTGGTACCTCGCGGGCCGCTGCGACGGCACCGACCGGACCTACCGGATTTCGCGGGTGCTGGAACTCGAGGACCTCGGCGAGGTGTTCGAGCGGCCGGCCGGGTTCGACCTCGCGCAGTACTGGCAGGAGTGGTCCGAGCAGTTCGAACGCCGGATGTTCCCGCGCGTGGCGGTGGTGCGGCTGTCGCCGCGGGCGCAGGCTCTCGTACCGTTCTACGCAGGCTCTGTCGGCGCCCGCGCGTTGCGCGACTGTCGTGAGGAGCCCGACGCGGACGGCTGGCTCACCGTGGAGCTGCCGGTGGAGCCGGGCGAACCGGCCATCGGCGAGCTGCTGCGCTTCGGGCCGCACCTGGAGGTCCTGGCACCGGCGGACCTGCGGGCGGAGCTGGCGGAAGCGATCGAGGAGATGGGCGCGTTCTATGGGTGAGCTGAGCGGGATCGCCATCGGCGTCACGGCCGAACGCCGAGCCGGCGAATTCATCGCGGCGCTCGAACGCTACGGCGCCGACGTCCGGCACGCGCCGACGATCACCATCGTGCCGCTCGACGCCGACCCCGAGCTGCGCGCGGGCACCGAAGCCGTGCTGGCGGCCCCGGTCGGGTTCACGGTGGTCACGACGGGAGCGGGCTTCCGCGGCTGGCTCGACGCGGCCGGGGACTGGGGCCTGCGCGACCGGCTCGTGACGGCGCTGGGCCGGTCCCGGATCTACGCCCGCGGCCCGAAGGCTGTCGGCGCGGTCCGCGGCGTGGGCCTGCGCGAGTCCTTTTCGGCCGCTTCGGAGAGCAACGCGGAACTGTTCGCGGCCTTGGCGGCGGCCGGGGTCGGTGGCGAGCGGGTGGCCGTCCAGCTGCACGGCACGCCGCTGCCGGACCTCACGGATCCCCTGGTGCACGCCGGGGCGTCCCTGGTCGAGGTGCAGCCGTACCGCTGGCATTCGCCGCCGGACGTCACGCCGGTGCACGACCTGATCGACGCGGCCGTGGCGGGCGAGCTGGACGCACTGGCGTTCACGAGCGCCCCGGCGGCGGCGAACTTCCTGACGCTGGCCCGGTCGTCCGGACGCCACGACGAGCTGCTGGCGGCCCTGCGCGGCCCGGTGGTGGTGGCGTGCGTCGGCCCGGTGACGGCGGCTCCGCTCGAAGAGGCCGGGATCCGGACGGTGCAGCCGGACCGCCAACGGCTCGGAGCGCTGGTCAAGCTGCTGGTCGCGAAGCTCGGCGCAGGGTCGCCCTAGAACAGCCCGGGCGGCCCGGAGTCCTCCTCGCCGTCCGGTTTCCACCGGTATTTCCGCAGGTCGACGCGCTGGCCGTCGGCCAGGACGCCTTCCGCGCGCAGCCGCTCCAGCTGGTCGTGGACCAGGTGCGGTGCCGGGGTCCCGTTCGCGCGCAGGATCCGGTGCCACGGCAGGTCGTGTCCGTCCTCGGCCAGGATGGCGCCGACCATCCGCGGTGAGGGCGCCCCGGCGAGCGCCGCGATGTCGCCGTACGTCGCGACCGTGCCGGACGGCACGGACCCGATGATTTCCCGCACGCGCTCGTGCAGAACGTCGTCCATACCGACACTCTGCCGGACGGGTCCGACATTTTTCGGGGGTTTCGGGTGGCGGAGCCCCCGACTCGGGGCGGAGCCCCAGATGTCACCGACACTTTTCTCACAGCCATCCACCGCACCGCCGGGCGCCTTCACCGAACGCACCTCCGCTAAGCCGTGCCGGTGCACCACCCGGGGGACCGGGCGTGGTTCCATCGCGGGGTGAACGGGAGGCGAACGGCGCAAGCGGGCGCGCGGCTGGTGCGCACGCCGAGCACCGCCACACCCGCTTTCACCTGGGACGAAGGCGCCCGGCGGGTGCTGTCCGCACCCGGTGGGTTCCTCCGCGTGCTCGGGGGCCCCGGCACCGGCAAGACGGCGCTGCTGGCGTCCGCCGCCACCCGCCGCATCGCCGAGGGCGCCGACCCGGAGAGCGTGCTCGTGCTCACCACGTCCCGCAGATCCGCCGACGCGCTGCGGGCCGACATCACGCGCCGGCTCACCGCCGACCCCGACCAGGCGCGGCCCCTGCCGCGGACCGTCCGGGAACCGCTCGTGCGCACTGTGCACTCCTACGCCTACTCGCTGCTGCGGCTGGAAGCGATGGGCGAGGAACTCCCGCCGCCGCGCCTGCTCGCCGGCGCCGAGCAGGACGTCGTCGTCCGCGAACTCCTGGCCGGTGACCTCGACGAAGAAGCCGAGTACTGGCCCGAGCAGCTGCGGCCGGCCCTGGTGGTCCCGGGGTTCGCCGAAGAGCTGCGCGACCTGCTGATGCGCGCGGCCGAGCGCGGGCTCGGCCCGGAGGACCTCGCCGAGCTGGGCCGCCGCCGCGGGCGGGAGGAGTGGGTCGCCGCCGGGCAGTTCTGGGCGCAGTACGAAGAGGTCACGCAGCTGCAGGGCGCGGGCGGCAACGCGCTGGGTGTGGCGAGCGCACCCGCGCTGGACGCCGCCGAGCTGGTCACCTCCGCGCTGCTCGCCCTGGAGGACGACGACGAGCTGCGCGAACGGGAGCACACCCGTGTGCGGCACCTGTTCGTCGACGACGCCCACCACCTCGACCCGCTGCAGACCGGCCTGGTCCGGATGATCGGGCACACTGCGGCCGAGTTCGTCGTCGCCGGCGACCCCGACCAGAACGTGTTCTCCTTCCGGGGCGCCGACGCGCGGCTGTTCGCCGACGCCGACCCGGACGGCAGCCGGACCGTCACGCTCACCACGGCGCACCGGCTCGCGCCGGCCGTCCGCCTGGCGGTGCGGAAGATCGGCGCGACGCTGCCCGGCGCGTCGGCACACCGCAAGATCGTCCCGCCGGAGGGAGCGACCGGCGGGAACGTCCGCGTGCGCGTGATGCCGACGCCCGCCGCCGAGGCGAGCTGGATCGCCGACCAGCTGCGGCGTGCGCACCTCGTCGACGGCGTGCCGTGGTCGGAGATAGCGGTGCTCGTCCGGTCGCCGGCGCGGACCTTCCTGGTGCTGCAGCGGGCGTTGCGCGCGGCGGGCGTGCCGATCGGCTCGGCGACCGAGGAACTGCCGCTGGCTCGCCAACCCGCGGTGCGGCCGCTGCTGGCGGTGCTGAAGCTCGCGCCCGAGCCCGAGCTCCTCGACGTCGATCTCGCGGAAATGCTGCTGTCGTCCGCGCTCGGTGGTGCCGACCCCCTGGCGCTGCGGCGGTTGCGACGCGGCCTGCGCCGGCTCGAACTCGCCGGTGGCGGTCAGCGGTCGAGTGACGAACTGCTCGTGGAAGCGTTGCGCGGCGGGGACATCCTCGCCGGGCTGGCCGACGCCGAGGCGGAGCCGGTGCGGCGCGTCGGCGGGTTGCTGCGCGTCACGCACCAGGCCGTGGCGCGCGGCGAGGGCGTCGAGCAGGTGCTGTGGCAGCTGTGGCGGGAGAGCGGCCTCCAGGACAAGCTGTTGCGGCAGGCCGAGCGCGGCGGATCGCTGGCGGCGCAGGCCGATCGCGACCTCGACGCCGTCGTCGCGCTGTTCGACGCCGCGGGCCGGTACGTCGACCGGCTGCCCCGCGCGAGTGTCGCTTCCTTCGCGGACTACCTCGGGGCGCAACGGATCGCCGGCGATACGCTGGCGCCGGCCGCCGTTCCGTCCGACGGTGTTTCGCTGCTGACCGCGCACGCCGCCGCCGGTCGCGAGTGGACGGTCGTGGCCGTCGCCGGGGTCCAGGAGGGCGCGTGGCCGGACCTGCGGCTGCGCGGATCGGTGCTGGGCGTGGAACGGCTCAAGGACCTGATGGCCGGGGTGGACGACGACGCCGTGTCCCAGACCGCCCCGATCCTGGCCGAGGAGCGGCGCCTGTTCTACCTGGCGATGAGCCGGGCCAAGCAGACCCTGCTGGTCACGGCGGTGTCGGGGGAGGACGAGCGGCCGTCCCGGTTCCTCGACGACCTGGAGGAGAACGGCGCCGACGACGGCGGGCTCGACTCGCGGATGAAGCCGCCGGGCCGGTCGCTGGTGCTCGCCGAGCTGGTCGGGGAGCTGCGCGAGGTCGTCTGCGACGACAAGGCCGACCCCGCGCGCCGCCGCCGGGCGGCCAAGCAGCTGGCCCGGCTGGCCGACGCGAAGGTCCCGGGCGCGCACCCGTCGACGTGGTACGGCTTGCTCCCGGCGTCCAGCGACGAGCCGGTGCACCCGCCCGGCGACCTGATCCGCATCTCACCGTCCACAGTGGAAATCCTGACGAAGTGCCCGCTGCGCTGGATGATCGAGCGCCACGGCGGCAGCGACCCGGCCCAGCTGGCGGCGGTGACGGGGACGCTGGTGCACGGGCTCGCCCAGGCGGTCGCGTCGGGCAGCACCGACGCGGAGCTGCAGGCGGCGTTGGACGAGGCTTGGGTGCGCGTCGATGCGGGAGCGCCGTGGTTCTCCCGGCGTGAGCGTCGCCGGGTCGAGCAGATGCTGCGCAACTTCACGACCTGGCTGGAGCAGAGCCGGAAGGAGCTCAAGGAAGCCGGCGTGGAGCAGGACATCGAGGTCGAGCTGCCGGCGGGTGGCTCGGAGGACGTCCGCGTGCTGCTGCGCGGGCGGGTAGACCGCGTGGAGCTGGACTCCGAGGGGCGGCCGGTGATCGTCGACATCAAGACGGGGAAGGTCCCGGTGTCCGGCAAGGACGCGGAGGAACACCCGCAGCTGGCGGCTTATCAGCTGGCGGTGCTGCTGGGCGCGATCGAGGGCCGCACCGAGGCTGGTGGGGCGCGGCTGGTGTACGTCGCGAAGGCCAACAACAAGACGGGGGCGACGGAGCGGTCGCAGCCGCCGCTCGACGAGGTGGGCGGCAAGCAGTGGCTGGAGCTGGTGCAGAAGGCGGCCGCGTCGGCGGCGGGGCCGGACTACCAGGCGCAGGAGAACGTGGACTGCGACCGCTGCCCGGCCCGGGGCTGCTGCCCGCTGCGCCCCGAGGGCCGGCAGGTGCCGGGGCCGTGAACTATCCGGTGAGTTCGGTGGTCCTCCGGCGGTGGAGCGGCGGTGGGTTGGTGGACTATCCGGTGAGTTCAGCGAGTCCGTGCGGGGCATGCCCGTGAGCCCGCTCCTCATCGCCAACCCCGTCGAGCCCGCCGAACTCGCCGATGCTCTCGGCCTGCACCGGCCCACCCCCGAACAAGCCACCGTCATCGCCGCACCGGTCGAACCCTCGCTCGTCGTCGCCGGAGCCGGCGCCGGCAAGACCGAAACCATGGCCGCGCGGGTCGTCTGGCTCGTGGCCAACGGGATCGTCAGCCCCGACCGCGTCCTCGGCCTCACCTTCACCCGGAAAGCCGCGCGCCAGCTCGGCGAACGCGTCCGCGCGCGGCTGCGGCGGCTCGCCGGGTCCGGCCTCCTCGACCGGCTCGACCCCACCGGCGGGCTGCGGTCCACCGTGGTCGCCGGCGAACCCACCGTCCTCACCTACCACGCCTACGCCGGGCGGCTGCTGTCCGAACACGGCCTGCGGCTGCCGGTGCAGCCCGGCGTCCGGCTCCTGTCCGAAACGTCGTCGTGGCAGATCGCGCACCGCGTCGTGTCCACTTGGGACAACGAACTCGACACTGACCGCGTCCCGCCGACCGTGACCGCCGACGTCCTCGCCCTGGCCGGGGAGCTGGGTGAGCACCTCGTCTCCACCGAGCAGCTCGCCGAGTACACGACGTGGCTGTGCCGCGTCATCGAAACCGCGCCGCGCGCCAAGGGGCAGCGGGCCGCGCTGCCGCAGAAACTCACCGAGATCATGGCGGCGCAGCACTTCCGGCTCGCGCTGCTGCCGCTGGTCGACGACTACCACCGGCGCAAGCGCAACGAAGGCGCGTTGGACTTCGCCGACCAGATGTCCCTCGCCGCGCAGCTGGCCGGCGGATACCCGTCTGTCGTGCGCGGCGAGCGCGAGCGCTACGGCGCCGTGCTGCTCGACGAATACCAGGACACCGGGCACGCCCAGCGCGTGCTGCTGCGGGCCCTGTTCGGTGGCGTCGAGAACCCGCCGATGCCCGTCACCGCGGTCGGCGACCCGGCGCAGGCGATCTACGGCTGGCGCGGCGCCAGCGCGGCCAACCTGCCCCGGTTCACCACGGACTTCCCGCGTTTCGACGGCGAACGGCTCGTCCCCGCGCACGAATACGGGCTGCTGACGAGCTTCCGCAACCCGCCGGAGATCCTGGAGCTCGCGAACGCGATCGCCGAACCGCTGCGCGCCCGCGGCCTCGGCGTCGAACGGCTGCGGGCGCGTGACGGCGCCGGGCGCGCGGACATCGCGTGCGCGCTGCTGCCGGACGTCCGCGCCGAGCGCGAGTGGGTGGCCGACGCCCTCGCCCGGCGCTGGTACGCCCACCAGGAACAGACCGGCAAGCCGCCGACCGCCGCGGTTTTGGTGCGGCGCCGCGCCGACATGGCCCCGATCGCCGCCGAACTGCGGGCGCGCGGGCTGCCGGTCGAGGTCGTCGGGCTGGGTGGGCTGCTCGACGAGCCCGAGGTCGCGGACCTCGTTGCGACGTTGAAGGTGCTCGCGGACCCGCTGTCCGGGAGCGCGGCGGCCCGGCTGCTGACCGGGGCCCGGTGGCGGCTCGCGGCCGCCGATGTCGCCGCGCTGTGGCGCCGGGCCGGCGAGCTCTCCAGCCCGGAGAAGCCGGACGCCCCGGAGCTGGTCGTCGAGCGCGTGGAGCAGGCCGGGCTGATCGACGCGATCGACGAGCCGGGGGACCCGTCGCGGTACTCCGAAGAAGGCTACAAGCGCATCCGGCGGATCGGCTGGGAGCTGGCCGCGTTGCGGCGGCGGCTCGACCAGTCGCTGCCGGAGCTGGTCGCCGACGTCGAACGCACGATGCTCCTGGACGTCGAATCGTTGGCACGGCCGGGATCCGCGGGGCGGGCGCACCTGGACGCGTTCGCCGAAGTCGTCACCGACTACGCCGAGACGGCGCCGACGGCGACCCTGCTGTCCTTTGTGGACTACCTGAACACCGCCGCGCACGCCGAGGACGGGCTCACCCCGGGCGAGGTCGAGGTCGTCCCGGACCGGGTGCAGGTGCTGACCGTGCATTCGGCGAAGGGCCTCGAGTGGGAAGTCGTCGCCGTGCCGCACCTGGTGCACGAGGTGTTCCCCGGACGGCGGCGGTCGTCGTCGTGGCTGCGGACCGCGACGTCGCTGCCGGCGAAACTGCGGGGCGACGCCGAGGACCTGCCGGAGCTGCGGATCGCCGAGGGCTACGACCGCAAGGAAGTCCAAGAAGGACTGGAGCTGCACGAAGCCGGGTTCGTCGAACGGGAGCAGGCGGAGGAACGACGGCTCTGCTACGTCGCGCTGACGCGGTCCGAGCACGCGCTGATCGTCTCCGGGCACTGGTGGAACGAAAGCAGCAGCCGGGCCAAGGGGCCGTCGGAGTTCCTCACCGAAATTGCCGATGTCCTGCGCGAGACCGGTGTCGGGCAGCTCGCCGAGTGGGCGCCGGAACCGGCCGAAGACGACGCGAACCCGCTGGTCTCGGACTCGCGCGCGGGACGCTGGCCGGTCGACCCGCTGGCCGACCGGCGCACCGGCGTGCAGACCGGCGTGGAGCTGGTGACCGAGGCGCTCGCTTCACCGCCTTCGGACGAGGAAGCGTCCGAAGAGGACGATCCGGACGGGTGGCTTACCGACACCGACGTCCTGCTGGAGGAGTGGGCGCGCAAGGACGACCAAGTCAACCGGGTTCCGCTGCCGTCGCGGCTTTCGGTGAGCCAGCTGGTCACCCTGGCCGACGACGCCGCCCGGCTCGCCGGCGACCTGCGCCGGCCGCTCCCGGTGGAGCCCAACAGCTTCGCCCGCCGCGGCACGGAGTTCCACGGCTGGCTGGAACGCCGGTTCGGGGGCGACCAGCTCATCGAGATCGACGACCTCCCGGGCGCCGCGGACTTCGGCGAGGCCCCCGACGCGGACTTCGAGGAACTGCAGACGGAGTTCGAGAAGAGCGAGTGGGCGTCGCGGGTCCCGGTGGCGGTGGAGGTGACGTTCTCGGCCGACGTCGAAGGCATCACCCTGCGCGGCCGCATGGACGCGGTCTTCGCCGACCCCGACGGCGGCTGGACGGTGGTCGACTGGAAGACCGGTGCGGTCCCGCCGGAGTCCCGGCTGCCGGCCCTGTCGGTCCAGCTGGCGGCGTACCGGATGGCGTGGGCGGCGCTGAAGGGCGTCCCGGTGGAGCAGGTCCGCGCGGCGTTCCACTACGTCCGGGCGAACCGCACGATCCGCCCGGCCGACCTCCTGGACCCGGAAGGCCTCCGAAGGCTCCTCCGCGACCTCCCCGAGGCGTGATCAGCCTCGCAACCAACGTGATCAGACCCGTAACCAACGTGATCAAAGCCGTACTTGACGTGATTGGGGCCGTAACTCGCGAGTTCCGGCTTCAATCACGCGAGTTCCGGCTCTGATCACGCGAGTTGCGGGGCTGATCACGCGGGTCAGGCGTTGTCGCGGACTTTCAGGGCCCAGGCGATCAGGGGCCACTGGAGGGGGAGGCGGGCCCAGGCGATCGCGCGTTGCGGGAGCGGGGCGCGGCGGGCGTCCACCGCCATCTTGACGTTTCCCGGGAAGACGCCCAGGAACAGCAGGGCCGCCGCCAGGCCGCCGAGACGGCGGGTGCGCGGGGCGGCCACCGCGGCCGCGACCGCCAATTCCGCGACGCCCGAGCCGTAGGTCCAGGCCCGCCGGGAACCCGGGAGCGACCGCGGGATCAGCCCGTCGAACGGCTTGGGCACGGCGAAGTGCAGGACGCCCATCGCGCCCAGCACGCCGGCCAGGAGGTGCGCGGGCCGTTGCGAGGTTGCCATGAACTCATCGTTCCACGCGGCGGCGGCTCACCCGGTTCGGCTATCCTCCGGGCGTGAGTGACGCTCGACACCCGCCACCGGGAGCCGGTGCATGAAGGCCCTGAAGCGGTTGCCGCTGGGCAGTCTCACCGATCGGCCCGATCACGAGCTCGTCGGCGTCCTGCGGATGCCGGAGCTGACGATCAGCCCGCTCCGCTCGATCGTCAAGCGGATCATCGGCGCGGCGCTCGCGCTGCTGGCCACGGTGATCCTCGTCTACCTCGACCGCGACGGCTACCGCGACGCGAACGGCGACGGCCTGTCCCTGCTGGACAGCCTGTACTACGCCACCGTCTCGCTGTCGACGACCGGTTACGGCGACATCGCACCGGCCACGTCGTCCGCCCGGCTGGTGAACGTGCTGGTCATCACCCCGCTGCGGGTGCTCTTCCTCATCGTCCTGGTCGGCACCACCCTGGAAGTGCTCACCGAGCGCTCCCGCCAGGCGTTCAAGATCCAGAAGTGGAGGGCGAAGGTGCGCGACCACACGGTCGTCGTCGGGTTCGGCACCAAGGGCCGGTCCGCCGTCAACGCGTTGCTCGGCGACGAAAACATCGCCCCGGGCCAGATCGTCGTCGTCGACACCGACCAGCAGGCCCTCGACGCGGCGAGCGCGCTCGGCCTCGTC
Source organism: Amycolatopsis sp. NPDC051045 (assembly GCF_040682955.1). Lineage (NCBI taxonomy): Bacteria > Bacillati > Actinomycetota > Actinomycetes > Pseudonocardiales > Pseudonocardiaceae > Amycolatopsis > Amycolatopsis sp. NPDC051045. The sequence goes on along the minus strand of NZ_JBFBCC010000001.1, from coordinate 90,953 downwards.
GCCGTGCACGGCTCGGCCACCCGGTCCGACGTCCTGCGCGTGGCCGCCGTCCAGCACGCGCGCGCGGTCGTGGTCGCCCCGAACCGCGACGACACGGCGGTGCTCGTCACGCTCACCGCCCGCGAACTGGCGCCCAAGGCGCACATCGTCGCGTCGGTGCGGGAAGCGGAGAACGTCCACCTGCTCAAGCAGTCGGGCGCGGACCAGGTCGTCGTCTCCAGTGAGACGGCCGGGCGGCTGCTCGGCATGGCGACGTCGACGCCGCTGGTCGTGGACATCATGGAGGACCTGCTCACGCCCGAGTCCGGCCTGGCGATCGCCGAGCGGCCGGTCGAGCCGGCGGAGGAGGGCGGGTCGCCGCGACACCTGTCCGACCTCGTCCTCGGCCTGGTCCGCGACGGCGTCCTGTACCGCATCGACGCCCCGCAGGCCGACGCCATCGAACCCGGCGACAAGCTGCTGTACGTCAAGAAGGTCACGCAGACGGAGAAGATCGAGCGGTAACCAGGGCACCTGGGTTTTGCCCGCCGGATCTGGAACCATGACCGGGTGCCCCCGCGATCTCTCGCCCTCAAGTGGCCCACGGTGGCGATCCCCGCCGCGGCGGGCGTGCTCGTCGTGCTGCTCGCCTGGCTGGCCGGGCCCGGGCTGCTGGGCATCGGCAACGACGTCCTCGGCGCGCCGGTGCAGGCGGAGGTGACCAAGCCGGCGCCGTGCGACCAGCCGGGCACGAAGGAAACCGTGCGGTTCACCATCACCGGGAAGGTCCACGAAGGCACGCTCGACGGCTGCGGGCACGGCCAGGGCGAACGCGTCGAGGTCGCCGTCCCGGAGGTGCTGCCGGACCAGGGCGCGGTCGCCGTCCACGCCGCGGACACGTCGATGGGCGCGTCGGACGCCCGGCGCCCGGTCGGGCTCGCGCTGCTGGTGTTCGCGTGCTTCTCGGGCGGGATGTACGTCTACCTGGTGCTGCGGATCCCCGCACGATCCCCGAAGGTCGCGAAGGTCAGCTGACCTCGGACGACGGCGCCGAGAAGGTGTTGCAGTCGGCGATCCGGTTGCTCGTCGCGCCCGTCCGCCACCAGGACGCGTAGTGCGCGTTGGTGCCGTGGTCGTGGCTGCGGGAGGTGTTGTCGCCGCGGGTCTCCTGGTCGTTCCAGGCCTTGTTGTACATTTCGCGGCTGATCGTGCCGCCCTGGTCGACGTGCGCGCCGAGGAACATGCCCGAGAAGCACTGGGCCTGCAGTTCCTTCCGCCGCGACATCTCGAGCCCGGCCGGGCTGTTCTGGCCCGCCTCGTAGATCTTCTGCCAGGCCGCGTCCATCAGCCCGGCGACCTCCTGCACGTGGTGGCCGTACTCGTGGGCGAACAGGGCCAGGTAGACGCCGGGGTTGTTGCCGTACTGGTCGGTCTGCAGGCCGCGGAACGGGACGTACAGGTTGTTTTCGCAGTAGTAGGCGGCGGTCGCGATGCCGACCTGGATGGTGCCGCACTCGGTCTCGAAGCTCGCGCCGGTCGGGAAGTGCAGCGCCGGCGGCGTGAACGGCAGGTGGTAGGCGTCGAGGAACGGGCCCCACGCCGCGTCGAGGCACTTGCTGGCGGCGGTGAAGAACGCTTCCGCGCCCGCCTGGGTGCTCTGCCACGTCGGCAGCGTGCAGACGCGGTTCTGCAGGCCGGCGTTCGGGTCCTGCAGGATCGGGTGGTCGGCGAGCTTGAGGATCTTCTGCGGGCCGGTCGGGCTGGGCGTCGGCAGGTCGGTCGACGGGCTCGGCGGCGCGGAGGCCGGGGCACCGGCGCCACCCGGCGGCAGCTGCGAGGTGACGTCCTGCGACGACGGGACGTCGCGGAGGTTCGGGTTCGCCAGCGGCGTGTCTTCGCGGTTGAGGGCCACGATCGCGACCAGCCCGAGCACCAGCACGGCCACCGCGCCGAGGCACACGCCGATCACCGCCGCGGGCGAACGGCGCTTCGGCGCGGACACGGTGTGCGGGCGGCCGAGCCACGGGAGATCCGGTTGCGCATCCGGCACCGGCGGCGGCTGGACGGTTCCGCGGGGCGGTACCTGGCCGGGGGGCGGTTGCGTCATCTAGGCAGTCCCGAAGGGTCTCGGTACGGACCGGGGGTACCCGATCCCGCCATTCAGCATATCGGGGGAACGGGCCGTCTCGCACCCGTCCGTGCGCATGCCGGCACGGCGCACCGACGTCACCCCAGGTCTGGCCGGGTACAACCGGCTCTGAGAGAGTGTCGTCAAGCAGGCACTGCAGGCGAGGGGCTTCGATGACAAACACCGGTGGCGCGCCCGGCGGCGAGGGCGCCGACACGCCGACACCGAGCCAGGGCATCCCCCAGGCTCCCGCCCCCGGATCGGGTGAGCCGAAGCCGCCTGAAGATCACGCCGAGTCACCGGCGACGCCGCCGCGAGGCTGGCAGGCGCCGGACACGCAGGCCACTCCGCCGTCCGGCTGGCAGGCACCCGGCCCGCAGGCCGCACCGCCGCCCGGCTGGCAGGCGCCGAACCAGCCGCCGCCCTACGGCGGTCCGCAGTACGCGCCGCAGCCGCCGCAGCCGCGGTGGAACCCGCACGGGCTCGGCAAGCCCGGCGTGATCGCGCTGCGGCCGCTCAACATCGGCGACATCCTCGACGGCGCGATCACCGCGATCCGCCGTCACCCGCTGCTCATCCTCGGCATCGGCGCGGTGATGGCGGTGATCACCGCCGCGATCACCTTCGTCCTGCAGAAGTACGCGATGGCCGAACTGCAGGGCTTCGCCTCGACGGTCCAGCTCGGCCCGGCCGCGACCGAAGCGGAGCTGCGCAACGCCCTGTTCGGCACGTTCGGCGACGTCTTCCTCGTGCTGATCTCCTCGATCCTGATCTCGACGCTGCTGCTGACCGTCACCACCGGCCTGATGGCCGCGGTGATGGGCCGCGCCGCGCTGGGCCGCGAAGTCACCTTGGGCATCGCCTGGCGTGAGGTGCAGCCCCGGCTGCTGCCGCTGCTCGGCGTGGCGTTCGTCTACGCGCTCCTCAGCACCATCGGAGTGATGCTCTGCATCGTCCCGGGCGTGCTCGTCTGGGTGTTCTGGGCGCTGGCCGCCCCGGCGCTCGTGCTCGAGCGCGGCACCTTCCGGCAGGCGCTCGCGCGCTCGGTCAAACTGGTCGGCGGTGCGTTCTGGCGGGTGTTCGGCATCCTGCTGCTGGCCCGGATCATCGAGTCGTTCTTCGAGGAGATCATCCAGCTGCCGTTCGCGCTCGGCACCGGCTTGTTCGGCCAGATGTTCAACCCGGGCAAGGTGACCGTGCCGGACACCGGCGACCTGCTGCTGCAGTCGGCCGGGCAGATCGTCTCCGGCACCATCGCGATCCCGTTCGTCGCGCTGGTCACCGTGATCGTGTACCTCGACCAGCGGATGCGCCGCGAAGGCATGGACATCGAGCTGGCCCGTGCGGCCGGGGTCCAGCCTCCGCAGGCGTGGTGAAGTCGGTGCTCGCCGACGTCCCGGTCGACATCGACCGGGATTCGGCCCGCCGCGCGGCCGCGGAGGAGCTGTCCGACCCGAAGTACCGGGACGCGCGGCCGAACTTCCTGCAGCAGACCGGGCAGTGGCTCGGGGAGCGACTGGACAGGCTGCTGGCCGCTTTGTCGTCGGACGTCCCCGGCGGGATCTTCGGGCTGGTGCTGGTCCTCGTGCTGCTGATCGTGCTCGTCGTGGTGATCCGGCTGCGCACCGGCAAGATCGCCCGCACCTCCCGGGCCGGCGGGGTCGTCTTCGGCGGGCAGCGCAAGAGTGCCGACGACTACCGCCGGTCGGCCGCGGAAGCCGCCGCCGCCGGCCGGTTCGGCGACGCCGTCCGGGACCGGTTCCGCGCCGTCGTGCGGGCCCTGGAGGAACGCGCGCTGCTCGACACCCGCTCCGGCCGGACCGCGGACGAGGCCGCCGCCGAGGCGGGACTGCTGCTGCCGAACGTCGCCGACCAGCTGCGGCAGGGGGCACGGCTCTTCGACGACGTCCACTACGGCGGCCGTGAAGGCACGGAAGCGGCCTACCGTGCGCTGACCGAGCTCGACGAACGCTGCCGCCGCGAGCGGCCGGTCGCCATGGCGGGCTCGTGAGCACCTCGGTCTCGCCCGACCTGCGCCGGATCTGGCGCGGTGCCCGGGTTCCCTTGGCGCTCGTCGCTCTGATCTTCGTCGCTGCCGCCCTGCTCCTGCTCGCCCGCGGTGAGCAGGTCCACGGTGCGCTCGAGCCCGGCTCGTACGAACCCGGTGGCGCGCACGCCCTCGCTAAGCTGCTGGAAGACCAAGGCGTGGACGTCCGGACGGTCCGCACGGCCGGCGAAGCGGACGGCGAGATCGGCGAAGACGCGACGCTGCTCGTCACCCAGCCCGACCTGGTTCCGGCGAAGCGGCTCGACCCGCTGCGGGAGCGCGCCGCCGCCGTCGTCCTGGTGACGCCGGGGGAACCGACGCTGCGCGACTCGCTGCCCCTGGTGCACCCGGTGGGCCGCAGCGAAGTCGGGACCTTGGGGCCGCAGTGCACGGTCGCCGCGGCGGTGGTGGCGGGCGACGTCACGCTCGGCGGGATCGGTTACGCCTCCCCCGGCGCGCGCTCGTGCTACCCCGGCGAGGACGGCGGCGGCACGCTGCTGCAGCTCGCCGACGCGGGCGGCACGACCACGCTGCTCGGCTCGCCGGCGCCGCTGACCAACGCGCGGCTCGCCGAAGAGGGCAACGCGGCGCTGGTGCTGCACCTGCTCGGCGCGCACCCGAAGCTCGTCTGGTACCTGCCGACCGCGGCGGACCCGGCGCTGGACGGCTCCCGCAAGTCGATCTTCGACCTGATCCCGGCCGGCTGGTACTACGGGGCCGCGCAGGCCTTCGTCGCCGTGGCTCTGCTGGCGTTGTGGCGGGCGCGGCGGCTCGGCCCGGTGGTCACCGAGCCGCTGCCGATCGTCGTCCGCGCGGCCGAAACGGCCGAGGGCCGCGCCCGGCTGTACCGGCGGGCGAAGGCGGCCGGGCACGCGGGTGAGACGCTGCGGGAAGCGGCGCGGACGCGGCTGCGGACCACACTGGGCCTGCCGCGCGACGCCGGCCCGGCGGCGCTGGTGGCCTCGGTGAGCACGCGGACCGGCCGGCAGGCCAACGACGTCGGCGCGGTCCTCTACGGCCCGCCGGTGCCGGACGACTCCGCGCTGGTCCGGCTGGCCGGCGAACTGGACAGGGTGGAACGAGAGGTGGGGCGAACGTGACCAGCGGTACCGAAAACGCGACCGGAGCCCGCGACGCGCTGATCGCGTTGCGCGCCGAGGTCGGCAAGGCCGTCGTCGGCAACGACGCCGCGGTCACCGGGCTGATCCTGGCGCTGCTCTGCCGGGGGCACGTCCTCCTCGAAGGCGTCCCGGGCGTGGCGAAGACGCTGCTCGTGCGGGCCCTGGCCGCGGCGCTGGACCTGGAGACCACGCGCGTGCAGTTCACGCCCGACCTGATGCCCGGTGACGTCACCGGCTCGATCGTCTACGACGCACACAGCGGCGAGTTCTCCTTCCGCGAGGGGCCGGTCTTCACGAACCTGCTGCTCGCCGACGAGATCAACCGGACGCCGCCGAAGACGCAGTCGTCGCTGCTGGAGGCGATGGAGGAGCGGCAGGTCTCGCTCGACGGCAAGTCGCGGCCGCTGCCGGACCCGTTCATCGTGATCGCCACCCAGAACCCGGTGGAGTACGAGGGCACCTACCCGCTGCCGGAGGCGCAGCTGGACCGCTTCCTGCTCAAGCTGACCATGGCGGCGCCCTCGCGCGAGGACGAGATCGGGATCCTGTGGCGGCACGCGCAGGGCTTCGACCCGCGCAACCTCGCGGCGGCGGGGCTCAAGGCGGTCGCGGGGGCGACGGAACTGGCGGCCGCGCGCGAAGCCGTGGCCCGCGTGACGGTCGGGCCCGAGGTGATCGGGTACGTCGTCGACCTGTGCCGGGCGACGCGGCAGCTGCCGTCGGTGCGGATCGGCGTTTCCCCGCGCGGCGCCACGGCGCTGCTGGCGGTCGCCCGGGCCTGGGCCTGGCTCGCCGGGCGCGACTACGCGACCCCCGACGACGTCAAGGCCCTCGCCCGGCCCGCGCTGCGGCACCGCCTGGACGTGCGGCCGGAGGCCGAGCTCGAAGGCGTCACCGCGGACGGCGTGCTGGACCGCGTGCTCGCGTCCGTGCCCGTGCCGCGCTGACATGGCCGTCACCGGAAGGCTCGGGCTGCTCGCGCTGTTCGGTGCGCTGGTGGTCGGGCTGCTCCTGCCGTCGAGCACCGGGGTGCTGGTGGTCGGCGCGGTGCTGCTGGTGCTCGTCGGCGTCGACCTGGTGCTGGCGGGAGGCGTGCGGCCGCTGACGTTCCAGCGGTCGGGCGACACGTCGGTGCGGCTCGGCGAGCCGTGCGAGGTGACGCTCGTGGTGGCCAACCCGGGGCGCCGCACGGTGCGCGGGCAGCTGCGCGACGCGTGGCCGCCGAGCGCGGGGGCCACCGACCGGCATGCGCTGCGTGTCCCGCCGGGGGAGCGGCGGGCTTTGGTGACTGCCCTGCGGCCTTCGCGGCGGGGTGATCGGACGGCCGCGCGCGTGACGGTCCGGTCGGTGGGCCCGCTGGGCTTGGCCGCGCGGCAGGGGTCGCACGCGGTGCCGTGGACCGTGCGCGTGCTGCCGCCGTTCCACAGCCGCAAGCACCTGCCGTCGCGGCTGGCGCGGCTGCAGCAGCTGGACGGCCGCAACGCGGTGCTGATCCGGGGTCAGGGCACGGAATTCGACTCACTGCGCGAGTACGTCATCGGCGACGACGTGCGGTCCATCGACTGGCGCGCGACCGCGCGCGCGGCGGACGTCATGGTCCGGACCTGGCGCCCCGAGCGCGACCGGCACGTGGTGCTGGTGCTCGACACGGGCCGCGTCTCGGCGGGCCGGGTGGGCGACGCGCCCCGGCTCGACGCGGCGATGGACGCGGCGTTGCTGCTGGCGGCGCTGGCTTCCCGGGCCGGCGACCGCGTCGACCTGCTGGCCTACGACCGGCGGCTGCGGGCGGCGGTGCAGGGTTCGTCGGGAGCTTCTTTGCTGACGTCGCTGGTGAACGCGATGGCACCGCTGGAGCCGTCGCTGGTCGAGACGGACGCGCGGGGCATGGTCGCGGAGGTGCTCCGGCGGACCCGCCGCCGGGCGCTGGTCGTGTTGCTGACCGGGCTGGACGCGGCGCCGCTGGAGGAGGGGTTGTTCCCGGTGCTCGGTTCGCTGACCGGCCGGCACGAGCTGGTGGTGGCATCGGTGGCGGACCCGCGGGTGGCGGAGATGCTGGCGGGCCGCGGCGACGCGGAAGCGGTCTACGACGCGGCGGCGGCGGCCCGGACGACGGCCGAGCGCCTGCGCGTGACCGAGCGGCTCGCGCGGCACGGGGTGAGTGTGGTGGACGCGGTCCCGGAGGAACTGCCGCCGGCGCTGGCGGACCGCTACCTGGCCCTGAAAGCCGCGGGCCGGCTGTAGTTCACGCCGATTCGGGCAGTGCGTCCCCGACGTCTCGGGCGTCGAGGTCGCCGACCTCGCCTTCCTTCGCCGCGCGCCGGCCGAGCGTGAAGACGTAGACCAGGAACGCCAGTTCGGCCACCACGCCGATGCCCACGCGCAGCCACGTCGGCCAGCCCGACGGCGTCACGAACGCCTCGATGATCCCGGTCACGAACAGCACGCACGTCAGCCCGAGGGCCATCACCACCACCGACCGGCCCTGCTCGGCGAGCGCCGCCGTGCGGGAGCGGCGGCCCGGGTCGATCACCGTCCAGCCCAGCTTCAGGCCGGTGCCCGCCGCGACGAACACCGCCGTCAGCTCCAGGAGGCCGTGGGGCAGCAGGAGGCCGATCATCACGTCGCCGCGGCCGGCCGCGCTCATCGCGCCGATGATGACCCCGGCGTTGAGCGAGTTCAGCCAGAGCGCGCCGATCACCGGCAGGCCCAGTGCGATGCCGAGGAACAGGCAGGTCGCCGTCACCCAGGCGTTGTTCGTCCACACGCGCGCCGCGAAGGACGTCGCGGGCCCGGTCGAGTAGTAGCTTTCGGCCTCGCCGCCGGGCTTGGTCAGCGCGTTCAGCTCGTCGGGCGTCGCGATCGTCGCGCGCACCAGTGGGTCGCGCGCGACCCAGACGGCGATCACCGCCATCACCGCGATCGACACCAGCGCGGCCGGGATCCACCAGCGCCGCGAGAGGTAGACCGCAGCGGGGAACCGGCGCGTGAAGAACAGCGCCACCTCGCGCCAGGCCGGGTTGTGCGCCCCGGAGACCGCCGACCGGCCCCGGGCGACCAGCCCGGACAGCCGCCCGACCAGGGCGGGGTCCGGCGCGACCGACCGGACGATCGACAGGTGCGTCGCGGTTCGCTGGTAGAGCGTCACCAGCTCGTCGGCTTCGGGCCCGGTCAGCTTGCCGCCGCGCCGGGTCAGCTCGCCGAGCCGGTTCCACTCGGCCGCGTGCGCCGCGACGAAGACGTCCACATCCACGCCCACCACCCTATCCGTCGTTACGCTGGGCTTCGTGCACGAGGAATCGGAGCTGGTCACCGGCGAAGCGGTCGTCCTGGACCTGCGCGTGGCCAAGCTCGCCAGCCGCGCGCTGGCGATGGCGCTGGACGTGCTCGTGCAGTTCGCGCTGCTGCTCGGCGCGGTCATGCTGCTGGCGTTCGCGGTACCGGGCGACGACGAGTCGCTCTTCCTGGCCTTGCTGCTGGTGTTCGTGGTGCTGGTCATGGTCGGCTACCCGGTGCTGTTCGAGACGCTTTCGCGGGGCCGCTCGCTGGGCAAGATGGCGGTCGGGCTGCGGGTGGTGCGCGTCGACGGCGGCCCGATCCGGTTCCGGCACGCGCTGGTGCGCGGGCTCGCCGGGTTCGTCGTGGACTTCTGGGCGCTCGGGCTGTTCGGCGCGGTCGCGGTGATCGTGTCGCTGTGCTCGTCGAACGGCCGGCGCGTGGGCGACTTCCTGGCCGGGACCCTGGTGGTCCGCGAGCGCGTCCCGGAGAGCGCCGCGTTTGCGGCGGTCGGCATGCCGCCGGGCCTCGAGGGCTGGGCGGCCCAGCTCGACCTGACGCGGCTGCCGGACGACCTCGCGCTGGCGAGCCGCCAGTTCCTCGCCCGGTTCGGCGAGCTGCGGCCGGAGGCGTCGCACGCGCTCGGCTGGGGGCTCGCGCAGCAGGTCGGCAACGCGCTGGGCACGCCGGTGCCGCCCGGGGTGCCGCCGTGGGCGTTCCTGGCGGCGGTACTGGCGGAGCGGCGCAACCGCGACCACGCCCGGGCGTTCCAGGCGTACGCGGCCCACGCCCAGGCCCGGCCGTCCTCTCCGGCCCAGTCCTATTCAGCACAGCCTCATCCGGGGCAACCGGCGCCTTCGCCTTGGGCGCCGTCCGGAGCTGCGGTCCCGGCGCCCGCGACGCAGCCGGATCCGCCGACGCCGCCGTCCGGCACTCCGGTGCCGGTGGAAAACCCGTTCACCCCGCCGAGCTGATCCGGCTTTCGGCTACGAGACATCCCCCGACGCCGAGAGCCACGTGTTGCACTGCTGGTTGCGGTTCTTCGCCGCGCCGTGCTGCCACCAGGCGATGTTGTGCTTGGCGCTGCCGTGGTCGCGTTTGCCGTTGCGGGCGTAGTCGTCGCCGCGGTCCTGGGCGTTCCAGGCCTCGTTGTAGATGTTCTTGTCGACCGAGCCGCCGGAGACCGACGCCGAGCCGAGGAACATCCCCGAGAAGCACTGCGCCTCGAGTTCCATCCGCCGCGACAGCTCCAGGCCGGCCGCCGAGTCGGCGCCCGCGTCGTACCGCTGGTTGCCGAACGCCTCGGTGATGCCGGACAGGTTCTGCACGTGGTGGCCGTACTCGTGGGCCAGGATCGAAAGGTACGGCCCGGGGTGGTTGCCCCACGCCTGGATCTCGATCCGGTCCATCGGCATGTAGATCGTGTTGTTCGCCGGGCAGTAGAACGGCGTGACGCCGGTGGTCGTGCCCCCGCTGCCGCACGGGGTCGACGATTCCGACAGCGACCGCGGCACCGACAGGTTCGGTGACCGGAACGGCAGGTCCACCGCGCCGAGCATGCGGGACCACATCGCGTCGAGGCAGCCGATGCCGGACTGGAAGAACCGGGTGGCGCTGTTCTGGTCGGTCGCCCAGCGGCTCAGCGAGCACGGGACGTTCTGCAGGCCGTAGTCCGGACGGCCGAAGAGCGGGTTGTTCCCGGTGGCCACGACCGAGCGCGGCCCGGCCGGGGGCTGCGACGTCGGTGTCCCGCGCTCGGTGGTGCGGGCCGGGCGCGTGGTCGTTCCTTCGGTCGACGAGGTGGTCGCGGTGGTTTCTTCGGTGGTGCTTTCTTCGGTGGTGGTCGGGTAGGTGCTCGAGTAGCCGGCGTCGGCGACGTGCCGCTGGTGGTTCCCGGACAGCGCAACGGCGGCGACGAGCCCGCCCCCGACGGCCACGATCGCGAAGATCGCGACGGCGACGATCACCCCGGCGTTCGACTTCTTGGCGACGTAGGGCCGGTAGCCGGGCGCGAAGCGCGGGCCGAAAGCGGCCGGCCCGGCGTAGCCGGGGGCGAAAACGGGCGGAGCGACGGCGGCCGGCGGCGGCAGGGGAGCCCGCGCGGGCGGCGGCAGGGGGCGGCCGAACGCCCCGGTCGGCAGCCCGTACGGCGGCTGCGGGCCGCGGCCGGGGCCTTGTGGCGGTGGCTGTGTGGGCCCGCCGAAGGGATTCGGGGGTCCAGGAGGACTGCCGGGGTTGTGCCCCGGCACGCTGGTTGGCGGCCCGGCTTGTCCGGGTGCGCCGCCGGGCCCCTGCGGCGGTGGCTGTGCGGGCCCGCCGAAGCGGTTCGGGCCCTGCCCAGGCGCATTGCCGCGCCCCGGCACCCGGCCCGATCCCGGCTCCGGCCGGCCCTGCGGCAGCGGCCGCGCGGCCGGCGGCGGCAGCGGCCGCGCTCCCGGGGGTGGCAGCGGCGGCCGGCCCGGCGGTTGCGGCCGGCGCGGGTCGTGTGGACCAGGACCAGGACCAGGACCAGGAACAGGACCCTGCGGGCCGTGCGTCATCGAGTGGAACCCCCCGTGCGATTTCCCCGTCGGAAGCGGCGTACCTGCGGTGATCGCGCCGTTCCGGGCGTCAGCATAGATCGGGTGCTCTAGGGTGTGGTGCTGTGTCGATGAAATGGGGGACCGCGGCCGCGCTGGCCGTCGCCGCCGTGCTGCTGGCCGCCGGTCCCGCCGCCGCGCAAGGGCCGTCGGCCGGGCCCGTCCTGCCGAACCTGCCCGCCGACCAGGCCAAGAAACCCCAACTGCTCACCGGGCAAGACGTCCAGCCGCCCGAAGGGGCCACCGCCGACGTCGCCCTCAAGGTCCTGCGCGACGGCACCCTCTCCGTCACCGAACACGTCACCGTCCCCGGCGGCCGGCAGCTGGTCTCCCGCGTCCCCCTCAGAGTTCCCGCGAGCGACGACCAGGACCGCGTCTTCGCGGTCCGCGACGTCAAGACCGACGGCACCGCCAGCAGCCAGCTGACCGGCGACCAGCTCGTCCTCACCTTCGGGGGCGGCACCGGAAGCGTCACGTACACCGTCGACGGCGCCATCGCTGACCAGAACGGCCGCCAGCAGGCCCGCTGGCAGGTCGCCAGCGGCTTCGACACCCCGCTGGCCAAGCTCACCGCGTCCTTGCTCGCCCCGTCGCCGCAATTGTCCCCTGTGGACTGTTTCGCCGGCCCGGCCGGCTCGAACCAGCGCTGCACCCTCGCCGAACTCGACCACACCGGCGTCGTGCGCCTCGAACAGAACGACGTCCGGCCCGGCGACCGCGTCGACCTCCTCGTCGGCCTGCCCGCCGGCACCACCCCGGCGAACGCGCAGTTCGCCGACATCGGCCTGCTGGCCAACGCCTTCGCGCTGACGCCATTGACCGGCATCGCCTTCGCCGTCCTGCTCGCCTTCCTCGTGGCGGCCGCGCTCTTCGTGTGGCGGCGCCGCAAGCAGGACGCCGGCGCGCTGCTCACCTCGACCGGCCCGGTCGAGGTCCTCCTGCGTGACGGCGACCGCGTCTTCTTCGCCAGCCCCGACGGCGTGCTGCCCGGTCAGGTCGGCACGGTCGTCGACGAGACCGTCGACGTCGTCGACATCAGCGCCACCGTGGTCGACCTCGCCGTCCGCAACTACCTCTGGCTGGCCGAAGTCCCCGGGAACGATTGGCAGCTCGCCCGCCGCAACCCCCCGGACGAGCACCTCCACGACTTCGAGCGCGCCGTCTACGAAACCCTGCTGCCGCCGGGCACCGACACCGTGCTGGTGTCGCAGCTGCGCGCCCGCGGCGGGCTCGACCTGCGCCGGATCAGCGACGCGATGTACGCCGACGTCGTCACCAAGCGCTGGTTCTCCCGCCGCCCGGACACCGCCCGCGGCCGGCTGACCTGGCTCGGCGCCGGTATCTTCACGCTCGGCCTCGTCGCCACCGCGGTGCTCACCTTCACCGCCGGGTACGCGCTGCTGGGCGTCGCCGTCGCGCTGGCCGGGCTCGCCGTCGTCGCGGTGGCCGCGCTCCTGCCCTCCCGCACCGCCCGCGGCCGGGCACTGGCCGGTCAGGTCCGGGGCCTGCTCGACTACCTGCACACCGCGAAAGCCGAGGACATCCCGCCCGCCGACCGCGAGCTGGTGTTCTCCCGCTCGCTGCCCTACGCGGTGGTGCTGGGCGACACCGAACGCTGGCTCGGCGCCTTCGCCGGGCTCAACCCGTCGGCGGACGGCTCAGCCGGGCTGTACTGGTACGGCGGTATGGAGACCGAGCACGACCTGCGCCGGTTCGGCACGCACTTCCCGTCGTTCCTGACCGCGCTCGACGGTGTGCTCACCGCCGCGGGCCGCGCCGCCGCGGCCCGCTGACCGTGCTCGCGGGGGCGCTCCTGGCGCTCTTCCTGGCCGCGGCCCCCGTGGACGAGCCGCCCCTGCCGACCGTGGCGCAGAGCGCCGAGATCCAGCTCAAGGTCCAGCGCGACGGCTCGTTGTCGGTCGCCGAAGCGATCTCGGTCCCCGACGGCGGCACGATGGACCGCCGGGTCGCCCTGCGGGTCCCGGCACCCCACCACCGCGACCGCGTCTACGGCGTCCGCGACGTCGTCCTGGAAGGCCGCGGGACGGCGAGCGTGGACTCCGGCGCGTTCACCGTCCACCTCACCGGCGGCACGTCGATCGTCCGGTACACAGTGGACGGTGCGGTCGCCGGGAACCGGGTCACCTGGGAGCTGGCCGGCGGCTGGAGCACCGAGCTGAAGTTCCTCCGTGCCTCCTTCGCCGCGCCGAAGATCCCGACCGCCGTCGACTGCCTGGCCGGACCGCCGGGCTCCGATTTCCCGTGCGCCGCCGCGCAGATCGACCACGCCGGGCTGACCCGGTTCAGCCAGCAGAACCTCGCGGCGGGCCAGCGGATGACGGCGACCGTCGAGCTGCCCGCGGGCACGGTTCCCGCGAACGAAGTCCTGGTCCCGGCCAAGACGATCGCCGGCGCGTTCGTGCTCACCACCCCGGTCGGCTGGGCCTGGGCGGCCTTCGGCGCGCTGCTCTTGGCCATGGCCGCGCTGGTTTGGGCGGCGCGTCGCCGTGACGCCGACGCGGGCGAGGCGAAGAAGGCCGGCCTGGTCGCCGCGAACGGCGAGTTCGCGTCGCCCGAAGGCGTGCTGCCCGGGCACGCCGGCGTCCTCCTGCACGGCCGTCCCGGGCCCGCCGACCTCGCCGCGACCGTGCTCGACCTCGCCGTCCGCAACTACCTCTGGGTGAGCGCCGAGGACGACGGCGGCCGGCGGCTGACCCGCCGCAACCCGCCCGACGAGCACCTCACCGCCTTCGAACGCGCGGTCTACGCGGCCGTCGTGCCGGACGAGCCGGTGACCCTCGCCGAACTGCGGCGGCGGCACGTCACCGTGCCCTGGGCCGAGCTGTACGCCGACGTCGCCGGCCGCGGCTGGCTCGCCCGGCGTCCCCGGCGCCTCGGCCGCGCGGGCATCCGGGTCGTCTTCTACGGCGGGTTCCTCACCGTGCTGCCGGCCTTGACCGTCGGCTACGCCCAGCTCGGCGTCATCGTCGTGCTGACCGGCGTCGCCGTCGTCGCCGCATCGGCCGCGCTGCCCGCGCGGCGCCGGGCGGGTTCAGACGTGGCGCGGCGCCTGCGCGGCGTCGGCGCGACGCTCGCGTCGGCGAAGGCCGAGGAGCTCGGCGAGCCGCAACGGGAACTGGTCTTCTCCCGCGGCTTGCCGTACGCGCTCGCTCTGGGCGAACTGGCTCCGTGGGTGGCCGCGTTCGCCGGGCTCAAGACGCCGCCGCCGATCTACTGGCACGACGGCGAAATCACCCCTGACCAGGCCGGATCCTTCGCGACGGCGCTCGCCGGCACCTTCGCCGCCGCCCGCCGCGGGCGTCTCCTCGACGGCGTGGGGCGGGACACCGGTGCTCACCCGCCAGCCGGGACGCCGGGAACCGCCGTCCCGTCGTAGGGTGGGGTCATGGCCGATCCCGAGCTCGTCCGATACACCCTCGACAACGGTCTGCGGGTGGTCCTCGCCCCCGACGCGACCGCGCCGGTGGTCGGCGTCAGCGTGCACTACGACGTGGGTTTCCGCTCCGAGCCGGAGGGGCGCACGGGTTTTGCGCACCTCTTCGAGCACCTGATGTTCCAGGGCTCCGAGAGCCTGGAGAAACTCGCGCACTTCCGGCACGTGCAGTCCAGCGGCGGGACCTTCAACGGGTCCACCCACCCGGACTACACCGACTACTTCGAGGTGCTCCCGAGCGCCGCGCTCGAGCGCGCGCTGTTCCTCGAAGCCGACCGGATGCGCGCGCCGAAGCTGACGGCGGAGAACCTGGCGAACCAGATCGACGTCGTCAAGGAAGAGATCCGGCTCAACGTGCTGAACCGGCCGTACGGCGGGTTCCCGTGGATCACCCTGCCGCCGGTGCTGTACTCGACGTTCCCCAACGCGCACAACGGCTACGGCGGCTTCGAGGACCTCGAGAGCGCCACGGTGGACGACTGCGCGGCGTTCTTCGACACCTACTACTCGCCGGCGAACGCCGTGCTCACGGTGGCGGGCGACTTCGAGCTGGACAACGCCAAGAAACTGATCGAGGACCACTTCGGCGACGTGCCGCACCGGCCGGCGCCGCAGCGGCCGTCCTTCGCTGAGCCGCTGCCGACCACCGAGCTGCAGGGCGAGGTCGAAGACCCGCACGCCCCGCTGCCCGCGCTGGGCATCGGCTACCGGATGCCGGACCCGATCAACGACGTCGACGGCTACCTGGTCTACCTGGTGCTGGCCGGCGTGCTCACCGACGGCGACGGCTCCCGCCTGCAGCAGCGGCTGGTGCACCGCGAGCCCCTGGTCGTCGACATCGGCGCCGGCGCCGGGCTCTTCGGGCCGTTCGAGGCCCGCGACCCCGACACGTTCACCATCACCCTGATCCACCCGCACGAGGTGTCCCGCGAGCGCGTGCTCGCCGCGCTCGACGACGAGCTGGAGAAGCTCGCCGAGACCCCGCCGAGCGACGAGGAACTCCGCAAGGTCACCGCCCGCTGGGCGGCGAGCCTGCACTCGGAGCACGACCGGCTGGTCTCCCGGACCCTGGCCCTCGGCTCGTTCGAACTGCTCTACGGCGACGCGTCGCTGGTGTACCGGCTCGCGGACCGGATGTCCGCCGTCACCTCGGAAGCCGTGTCGGCGGCGGCGAAGGCGCTGCGCCCGGACGCGCGCGCCGTGCTGGTGGTCAAGCCCGCTTCGGAAGGGAACAACGAGCAGTGACTTCAGCAACGCACCGCAGCGCGGAGGAGATCGGCCGCACCGCGCGGGGGCCGCGGCCGCTGCCGCCGCTCGGCGAGCAGCGGGCCGCCGTCGATCTGTCCCATGTGGACACCAAGCTTTCGAACGGCCTGCGGGTGCTGGCCGTGCGCAAGGCGACCGTGCCGATGGTCGAGGCGCGCCTGTGGATCCCGTTCGCGGGTGACGACGCGCTGCACCCGGCGATCGCCGAAGTGCTCGCCGAGACGATCCTGACCGGCACCGCGCGCCGCAACCGCATCGAGATCGACGCCGAGCTGGCGCTGATCGGCGGCGACATCGGCGCCGGCGTCGACCCGGAACGTCTGGTGCTCAACGGGTCCGCGCTGGCCGACAAGCTGCCGACGTTCCTCGACGTGCTCGGCGACGTCCTCACCGGAGCGACGTACGCCGACGACGAGATCGGCCGCGAGAAGGAGCGGCTGGTCGAGCGGATCGCCGTCTCGCGGACCCAGCCGCGCACGATCGCGCGGGAGGCTCTGCAGAAGCACCGCTACGGCGACCACCCGGCCACGCGCGAGGTGCCGAAGGCCGAGGACGTCGCCGTCGTGACGCCCGAGCAGGTCCGGGCGCTGCACCAGGCGTCGGTGCTGCCGCGGGGTTCGGTGCTGGTGCTCGTCGGCGACCTCGACCCCTCGGGGGTGATCGGCGAGCTGGAGAAGGTGCTCGGCGGCTGGGCGTCCGACCGCTCGGCCGTGCGGCTGCCGCCGCTGCCCGACCTGACCGGGCCGAGCGTGCTGCTGGTGCCGCGCGCCGGTGCCGTGCAGTCGCAGATCCGGCTTTCGGCGCAGACCGTGCCGCGCACCGACCCGGGTTACGCCGCGGTGCAGCTGGCGAACCTGGCCTACGGCGGGTACTTCTCGTCGCGGCTGGTGGAGAACATCCGCGAGAACAAGGGGTACACCTACTCCGCGCACTCCGGGTTCGAGTTCACCGACGGCACCGCCGTGGTCAACGTCGACGCGGACACCGCCACCGACGCGACGGCGCCGGCGCTGCTGGAGACGCGCTACGAGCTGGGCCGCCTCGGCCAGGTCCCGCCGGCCGGCGACGAGCTGGAGTCGGTGCGGCAGTACGCGATCGGTTCGCTGCTGACCTCGACGTCGTCGCAGTCCGGGCTGGCCGGGCAGGTGCTGGCGCTGGCCTCGACCGGGCTGGGCCTGGAGTGGCTGAGCGAGCACCCGGCGCGGGTGGCCGCGGTCACCGCGGAGGAGGTGGCCGACGCGGCGCTGAAGTACTTCGCTCCCCAGCGGTTCACCGGTGTGGTGGTCGGCGACGCGGCGGTGCTGGAGCGCAAGCTGCTGGCCCTCGGCGACGTCGTCGTGGGTGAGCCGGCCTGATGTCCGTCCCGTTCACCCTCGGTGCCCTGCCGACCCTGTCCCGGTCCACAGTGGACCGCCAGGAAGGCTTGCGCACCAACCCTTCGCGGCTGTTGTCGCGGTGGGCCGACGCCCGGGTCGTCCTCTTGGACGACGCCGGGCGCACGCCGGTCGTCGAAGGCTCTTCGACGCTGGCCTTGCGCAAAGCCGTCGACTTCGGCGCGGCGCCCCCCGCGGACGCGGTCTTCCTCGGCGAGTGGCAGGGCGTCGACTACTGGTCGCTGCCGGGCGGCCCGTCGGGCGAAGCCGACACGGTGAAGATGGCGGGCAGCTGGGGCTTCGTCGAGGAGGTCCCGCGCGCCGACGGCGAGGTTTGGGTCGAGCTGCGTGGTTACGGAGACCTGCTGGACGACACGTCGGCGGGCCTGTTCACGACGGCGCAGGCGCTGAGGTTCTGGCGGCGCCAAGCCAAGTTCTGCACCCGCTGCGGCCACCCGACGGAGCTGATCCAGTTCGGCTGGGCGAGCAAGTGCACCAACGACGGCCGCGAGGAGTACCCCCGCACGGACCCGGCGGTGATCTGCCTGGTCCACTCGCAGGAGGGGGTCAACGGCTCGCACGTGCTGCTGGCCCGCCAGCCGATCTGGCCGGCCGGGCGGTACTCGGTGCTGGCCGGGTTCGTCGAGGCGGGGGAGTCCCTGGAAGCCTGCGTGGTCCGCGAGATCCGCGAAGAGGTGGGTGCGGACGTTTCGGACGTCCGGTACCTCGGGAGCCAGCCGTGGCCGTTCCCGCGGTCGATCATGCTGGGTTTCACGGCCCGGGCGGACCGTGCGTTGCCGCTGGTCCCGGCGGACGGGGAGATCGAAGAGGCGCTGTGGGTGTCCCGCGCGGAAGTGCGTGAGGCGTTCGCGAACAGTGCGGTGCGGGGCGAGGGTTCGAAGCCGACGCCGATCGCGGACGGCAAGGCCGAGATCATCCTGCCGGGTAACTCGTCCATCGCCCGCGTGATGCTCAAGGCCTGGGCGGACGCGGAGGAGTAACCCCCGCCACCGTGCAACCACGAACGGCCTCGGCTCCCCGCCGGGGCCGTTCGTGGTTGCGCCCTGCGCACTGGGGGCAGGCGTTACCTGCTCGTTTCACCAGACCGTTGACGACTGTGCCCCGGCTCACTACAGTCCTGCGAAACCGTCTGTAAAGTATCCTAATTAAGTCGGGAGACGACGAGTGCGAGCCGGCAGCCCGCGGATGCTGCGCGAGATCAACGATCGCGCCGCCATCGAGGTCCTCCTGCGGGAGGGCCCGCTCACGCGGGCCGAACTCGAGCTCGCCATCGGGCTCTCCAAGCCCGCCACCGCGCAGCTGCTCACCCGGCTGGAGCTGGACGACCTGGTCGTCAAGGCCGGCGTCCGCGGTGGCGGACGGGGACCCCGGGCTCAGCTCTGGGCGGCCAACGGCAGCCTCGCCTTCGTCGCCGCCGTCGACCTCACCCCGCACATCGCGGACTTCGTCGTCGCGGACGTCGCCGGGGTCGTGCTCGCCGAACACCAGGTTCCGCTGCCCGTCCACGAGGGCGCCGACGTCGTCGGGACCTTCGGCGAAGCCCTGAGTCAAGTCGCCGGGGAAGCGGGCATCACCCGGCAAGAGCTCGCCCACGTCGTGATCGGTGCGCAGGGGGCGTTCGATCCGCGGACCGGCCTGCTCTCCTCCGCCCCGCACATCCCCGGCTGGCTCGGCTTCGACGTCCCGCAGAAGCTCAGCGACGAACTCGGTGTCGACGTCCTCATCGAGAACGACGTCAACCTCGTCGCCGTCGAGGAGATGACCGCCGGGAAAGCCCAGGACGTCGACGACTTCGTCATGGTGTGGCTGTCCGAAGGCGTCGGTGGCGCGGTCGTCATCGGACGGCGGCTGCTGCGTGGCGCCACCGGCGGCGGTGGCGAGATCGACTGGATGCGCGTGCCCGACCCGGCCACCGTGGACACCGGTGACGTCTGGCCCGAGGCCGGTGCCCGGTTCGGCAACCTCGTCGACTCACCCGCCATCTGCCGCCTCGCCGCGGCTCACGGCATCCAGGCCGAAACCGCTTGGGACGCCGTAACGAAAGCCGGGGCACAACACCCCTTCCTCGACGACCTCGCCAGGCGGGTCGCCGGCGGCGTCGCGAACCTCGTCGCGGTCGCCGACCCGCAGCTCGTGCTCCTCTGCGGCGACACCAGCCGCGCCGGTGGCGAGGAGTTCGCCGCGCTGGTGCAGGAAAAGCTGCACGAACTCGTCCTGCCGCGCACGCCCGTCGGCTGCGCTTCGGTGCAGGGCAACGCCGTCCGGGCGGGTGCGCTGCAGTCCGCGCTCGCCACCACCCGTGAGGACGTCTTCGGCGTCGTCACCCCCACGCTCCTCGGGTCGCGCAGGCCCGAGGGCGGCAGCACCCGTCCCCGACCGAGTAGCCCCAACCGATGAGGAGGAGGGCCATGCCCCCTACCACCCGGATCCGCCGCGGCTCGCTGTTAGCGGTTGCCGCCGCGGCGTCCGTCCTGCTGACCAGCGCCTGTTCCGGCGCCGCCGCCCCGAGCGGGGGTGCCGCGGCCGCCGCGCCCGGTAAGGACGACAAGCTGACCATCACGGTGTACTCCAAGTTCACCGACCGCGAGTACGGCGTGGTCACCGCGGGCCTGAACAAGCTCAAGGCGAAGTTCCCCAACATCGAGATCAAGCACGAAGGCAACCAGGACGACGACAAGCTCACCCAGTCGATCCGCGGTGGCAACCCGCCCGACGTCGCGATCTCCTTCTACACCGACAACCTCGGCGCCTGGTGCTCCACCGGCAGCTTCCAGGACCTGAAGCCCTACATCGAGCGCGACAAGATCGACCTCAACCAGATCCCCGAGGCCGTTCGCAACTACACCGAGTACCAGGGCAAGCGGTGCGCGATGCCGATGCTCGCCGACGTCTACGGCCTCTACTACAACAAGGACATGTTCGCGGCGAAGGGCATCACCTCGCCGCCGAAGACCACCTCGGAACTGTTCGAGGCCACCAAGAAGCTGACCGAGTTCAACCCGGACGGCTCGATCAAGGTCGCCGGCTTCCTGCCCTCGATGCCGTTCTACGCCAACCAGGCCCAGTACTGGGCACCGAACTTCGGCGCGCCGTTCCTCGGCCCGGACGGCAAGTCCGACCTCGCCACCAACCCCGGCTGGAAGGCGATGTTCGAGTTCCAGAAGCAGCTCATCGACTTCTACGGCGGCCACGCCAAGGTCGAGCAGTTCAAGGCCGGTCTCGGCGACGAGTACTCCGCCGACAACGGCTTCCACAAGGGCAAGCTGGCGATGATCTACGACGGTGAATTCCGCACCGCGTTCCTCAAGGACCAGGCGCCGAACGTCAACTACGCCACCGCGCCCGCGCCGGTGCTCGACACCATGGCCGACCACTACGGCGGCGGCTTCACCACCGGCACGATCATCGCGATCCCCAAGGGCGCCAAGAACCCCGGTGCCGCGTGGGAGCTGATCAAGCAGGTCACCCTGGACACCGACACCCTGGTGGACATGGCCAACGGCCTGAAGAACGTGCCCAGCACCAAGGCGGCGCTCACCTCGCCGAAGCTGGACCTGCAGCCGCAGTTCAAGACGTTCCTCGACATCTACGACAGCGGCAAGCTGGTGGCCAACCAGACCACCCCGATCGGCGACGCGCACCTCAAGGCGGTCAACGACTTCGCCGAGAAGTGGCAGGCCGGTTCGGTACCCGAGCTGACCGAAGGCCTGAAGAAGGTGGACGCGCAGATCGACGACGAACTGAAGCAGAAGGGCGCGGGCGGATGACTCTGTCCGATGGGGCCTCGGCGGTGAAGAGTCCCTCGCCCCGCACGCTCGCGGAGAAGGCTTCCCCGGCCGCGCCTGAGAAGGCGCGGGCGGGGGCCCGCCGGGCCAAGCGCCGCCGGACCGTCTTCTTCTTCATGGCCCCGGCGTTCCTCGGGTTCCTGATCTTCTTCGGCTACCCGCTGATCGCCACGGTCTACTACTCCTTCACCCGGTACGACCTGATCAACCCGCCGCAGTTCATCGGCTTCGGCAACTACGTCCGGATGTTCACCACCGAGCCGCTGGTCGGTACGGCCGCGTACAACACGCTGTGGCTGGTGGTCATCCTGACCGTCTGCCGCGTGGTGTTCTCCCTCGGCATCGCCTCGGTCATCTCGCGGCTGAAGTCGGGGGTCGGGCTGGTCCGGACCCTGTGCTACCTGCCGACGCTCGCCCCGCCCGCGGCGGCCACGCTGGCGTTCGTCTTCGTGTTCAACCCCGAATTCGGTCCGGTCAACCGGTTCCTGCGGCTCGTCGGCATCGACGGCGGGCTCTGGTTCAACAGCCCGGCGATGTCGAAGCCCGCGCTGACGCTGCTCGCGCTGTGGGGCTCCGGCGAGCTGATGATCATCATCCTGGCCGCGCTGCTGGACGTGCCGACCGAGCAATACGAAGCCGCGGAGCTCGACGGCGCCGGCGCGGTCCGCCGGTTCTGGCACGTCACGCTGCCATCGATCTCGCCGGTGCTGCTGTTCGGCGTGGTCAACTCGATCATCTACGCGCTGCAGTTCTTCACGCAGGCGATCGTCGCGGCGTCCGCCTCGGCAGGCACGGCCGACGTCGCCGGCAACTCGAAACTCATCGGGGCGCCGCAGAACTCGACGCTGACTTATCCGATCTGG
The DNA here is from genome assembly GCF_040682955.1 of Amycolatopsis sp. NPDC051045. Lineage (NCBI taxonomy): Bacteria > Bacillati > Actinomycetota > Actinomycetes > Pseudonocardiales > Pseudonocardiaceae > Amycolatopsis > Amycolatopsis sp. NPDC051045. The sequence continues at coordinate 69,064 of NZ_JBFBCC010000001.1, read as the reverse complement.
CTGTACGTCCAGGGTTTCCGCTACTTCAACATGGGTTACGCGGCGGCGATGGCGGTGCTGCTGTTCATCGTTTCGTCGGCCTTCACGTGGATTCTGGTCCGGCAGCTGCGGAAGTCCCAGCACCAGGAGGAGGGGGCATGACCGCGTTGGCCGAAGCGCCGCAGAAACCGGCGGGCGTGCCGCCGAAAGTGCGGTTCAAGCGCAACTGGGACAAGCGGCTGTCCTTCATCGCCACCCACGCGATCGGGATCGCGCTCGGCGTCATCTTCATGCTGCCGCTGCTGTTCGTGTTCCTCACCGCGGTGATGGCGAACGACCAGGCGATGACGGCGAGCCTGTGGCCGAGCGAATGGCACTTCGAGAACTTCGTCAAGGTGTTCCAGAAGGCGCCGCTGCTCGAATACTTCGGCAACAGCCTGCTGTATTCGGCGCTGGCGACCGGGGGTGCGCTGCTTTCGGCGATCCCGGCGGCGTACGCGCTGGCGAAACTGCGGTGGCGCGGGCAGAACCTGTTCTTCATGCTGACCGTGGCGGCGATGCTGCTGCCGCCGCAGGTCACCGTCGTGCCGCTGTACGACCTGTGGGTGCGGATGGGGCTCACCGGCACACTGGTGCCGCTGGTCGTGCCGTACTTCTTCTTCGACGCGTTCTCGATCTTCCTGCTCCGGCAGTTCTTCCTCACCATTCCGAAGGACTACCTGGAAGCGGCGAAGATCGACGGCTGCAACGAGTTCCAGGCCATGTACCGCGTGCTGATCCCGATGGCCAAGCCGGGGATCGCGGCCACCGCGATGTTCTGCTTCCTGTTCACCTGGAACGACTACTTCGGGCCGTTGCTCTACACCGGCGAGAACCAGGACCACTGGCCGCTGTCGCTGGCGATCGCGTCCTTCCGCGGCATGCACCACGTCGAGTGGAACCTGACGATGGCGGCGACCGCGCTGATCATGGCGCCGGTGATCGTGCTGTTCGTGTTCGCGCAGAAGTCGTTCGTCAAGGGCATCACATTCACGGGAGTCAAGGGATGAAGCTGGCAGTCGTCGGTGGCGGGTCCACCTACACGCCGGAGCTGATCGACGGGATCGCCGGCCGACGTTCCACTTTGGACGTCGACGAAATCGTGCTGGTCGATCCGGACGCCTACCGCGTCGAGGCCGTCGGCGGGTTCAGCCAACGCATCCTCGACCACGCCGGCCACCCGGCGCGGGTGCGGACCACGCAGTCGCTCGAAGAGGGTGTCGACGGCGCGTCGGCCGTGCTGATCCAGCTGCGCGTCGGCGGCCAGCGGGCGCGGCGGTCCGACGAGACGTTCCCGCACGCCTGCGGCTGCGTCGGCCAGGAGACGACCGGTGCGGGCGGCCTGGCGAAAGCCCTGCGGACCGTGCCGGTGGTGCTCGACATCGCCGAGCGCGTCCGCAAGATCGCCGGCGATGACACGTGGATCGTCAACTTCACCAACCCGGTCGGCATCGTCACCCGCGCGCTGCTCAACGAGGGGCACCGCGCGGTCGGGCTGTGCAACGTCGCCATCAACCTGCAGAGGCAGTTCGGCAAGCTCCTGGGTGTCGGCGCGGACGACGTCAAGCTCGTCCATACGGGACTGAACCACCTGAGCTGGGAGCGCGGCGCGCTCGTCGACGGTGTCGACCGGCTGCCCGAGCTGCTGGACCAGCACCTCGAATACCTCTCGAACGAGGTCAGCGTGCCCGAGAAGTGGCTGCGGCGGATGAACGTCGTGCCGTCGTACTACCTGAAGTACTTCTACGCGCACGACGAGCAGGTCGCCAAGCAGCGCACCGAACGCCCGCGCGCGGACGTGGTCAGCGATGTCGAGGAAGAGCTGCTCAAGATCTACCTCGACCCGGAGCAGAACACCAAGCCGGAGTCGCTGGAGAAGCGCGGCGGGGCGTACTACTCCGAGGCCGCCGTGCAGCTGGTGCACGCGCTGACCGCGGGCGGCCCGGCCGAGGAGCACGTGGTGAACGTCCGCAACGACGGCACCTTCCCGTTCCTCCCGGACGACGCCGTCATCGAGACACGATCCACTGTGGACTCCAAGGGCGCGACGCCGATCCCGCAGCCGCCGGTGGAGCCGCAGTACTCCGGGCTCGTCGCGGCGACCACGGCGTACGAGTTCCTGGCGCTGGAGGCGGCGATCAGGGGCGGTCGCGACCGCGTCGCCGACGCCCTGCTGGCGCACCCGCTGGTCGGGCAGTACACGAAGGCCGACACCCTCGCCGATTCACTGGTGCAGATCAACCGCGAGTACCTGCCCTGGGCGCGCGGATGAGCGTGTCCGATTCCGCCTCCGCGGGGAAGAGTACGTCGGCGGCCGTCATCGCGATCGACGGCGGCAACAGCAAGACCGAGGTCCTGGTGATCTCGGAAGACGGTGTCGTGCTGGGGAAGTCGCGCGGCCCCGGGGCGTCACCGCAGAACATCGGCGTCGCGGCGTGCGTCGCGGCGCTGGAAGACCTGGTGCTGCAGGCGTACCCCGAATTCGGGGACAAGCCGTTCGCGACGCACACCTCCGCCTACCTCGCCGGGCTCGACTTCCCGCGCGAGGAGGAGGCGCTGCACGCGGCGCTCGCGGCCCGCGGCTGGAGCGACACCCTGACCGTCGGCAACGACACCCTCGCGCTGCTTCGGGCGGGCAGCGCGGGAGTGGGCGTCGCGGTGGTGTGCGGCGCCGGGATCAACGGCGCCGGCGTCGGCCCGGACGGCCGCGTGCACCGCTTTCCCGCGCTGGGCAAGATCTCCGGCGACTGGGGCGGCGGCTACCGGCTCGGCGAGGAAGCCCTGTGGTGGGCCGTGCGCGCCGAGGACGGCCGCGGCCCGCGGACCGCGCTCCAGCCCGCGGTGGCCGGTTACTTCGGCAGGCCGACGCTGCTGGACGTGGTGCAGGGCCTGCACTTCGAGGAGATCGACCCGGCGTCGATCCACGGCCTGTGCCCGCTGCTGTTCGAGGTGGCGGCGGCCGGCGACGAGGTCGCGCAGGACATCGTCACCCGGTTCGTCGAAGAGGTCAGCGTGTTCGCGACGGTGATCCTCCGCGAGCTGGACCTGACGGCGGACGCCCCGGAGATCGTCCTCGGCGGTGGCGTGCTGACCGGGATCGGCGCGCCGGTGATCGCGGAGATCGAGCGCCGGTGCCTCAAAGTGGCGCCGCGCGCGGTGGTCCGGGTCGTCGACGTGAACCCGGTGGTGGGGGCGGCGTTGTCCGGATTGGACACGCTGGGCGCGTCCGAGGCCGCGAAGGCGGCTCTCAAGGCGGCGACCCAGCGCGCATAGCCCTGGCGGCCTGCCTCGAAGCGGCGCGAGGCAGGCCGCCAGACCCCCTTACGGCGCGGGGACGATGACTTCGCCCGTCTCCAGCAGGGACTTGAGGTCCGAGAGGATCCACGCCCAGCCGCCACCCGCGTTCTCGCCGGGACCGGCGTTGACGTCGTCGAGCTCGCCGCTCACCAGCGCGGCGGTGTTCGGGGCGCCGGTGAGGTCGTGGGTGACGGTGAGTCTGGTGCCCGCGGTCTTGGTTTCCTCGATGTCGTAGGTGAGGGTGCTGTAGGGCTCCTCGGCGACGTTCGGGCCCATCAGCAGCTTCCACGTGACGACGAGCTTGCGCGGCGGGTCGACCTCGAGCACTTCGCCGTCGACGAGGTCGCCGGTGAAGCCGGCGTCGATGAACTCCGGCGTCGGGCGGGTGCGGTGCTTGCCACCGGGCTTGAGGTCGAAGTCGACGAGGCCGGTGTAGCCGTACTTCTGCGTCCACTCCGGCTTGGTGATGGCCTCCCAGATGCGCTCCGGGGTCGCCTTGATGTAGACGCGGTGGACCTGCACGGTGTTCGTCATGGTTCTTCGCCTTCCAGTTCGTTCTTGAGGTCGAGCAGCGCGGTGACCTGGCGCTCGGTGTACTTGTCGATCCACCGGTCGTGGATCTGGCGGATCGGGACGGGGTTGAGGAAGTGCCGCTTCTCGCGGCCTTCCTTGCGTGCGACGACGAGCCCGGCCTCTTCCAGGAGCTTCAGGTGCTTCATGACGCCGAAGCGGGTCATGTCCACCTGGGTCTCCAGCTCGGTGAGCGTGCGGCCGTCACGTTCGAAGAGCAGGTCGAGCAGGAACCGGCGGGTCGGATCCGCCAGCGCCTTGAACACCTGGTCGTCGTCGGGCACGCCACCGAGAATAGGTGACCAAAAGGTCACCTGTCAACGGACGCCAAAGCCGTGAATGCCACCTTGAGGGACGCCAAGTCCCTCAAGGTGGCATTCACGGCCCTTGAGCTAGACCAGCAGCGAAAGCGGCAGGATCAGCGCGATGGCGACCACCGAGATCAGGGTCTCCATCACCGACCAGCTCTTCAGCGTCTGACCGACCGAGAGCCCGAAGTACTCCTTGACCAGCCAGAAGCCGGCGTCGTTGACGTGCGAGAAGAACAGCGAGCCGGCCCCGATGGCGAGCACCAGCAGGGCACTCTGCGACGGGTCCATGTCCGCGGCGAGCGGGGCGACGATGCCCGCCGCGGAGACCGTCGCGACCGTGGCCGAGCCCGTCGCCAGCCGGATCGCCACCGCGACCAGCCAGCCGAGCAGCAGCGGCGACAGGCTCGCGTCCTTGGCCAGCCCGGTGATGACGTCGCCGACCCCGGCGTCGACCAGGGTCTGCTTGAACCCGCCGCCGGCGCCGACGATGAGGATGATCCCGGCGATCGGGCCGAGCGAGTCACCGACCACAGTGGACAGCTTCCCGCGGTCGAGCCCGGCCGGGCGGCCGAGCAGCACCATGCCGACCAGCACCGCCGCCAGCAGCGCGATGAGCGGGTCGCCGACGAAGTCCAGGATCTTGCGGGCCTGGCTGTCCTTGGCCAGCAGGATGTCCGACAGCGCCTTCGCCAGCATGAGCACGACCGGCAGCAGCACCGTCGTGAGCGTCGCGGCGAAGCTCGGGCGCGGCTTGTCCGGGTCGGCGCGTTCCGGGATCAGCCGCTCCGGCGGCGCGGCGTCCGGCACCAGCCGGGCCGCGAGCCTGCCGAACAGCGGGCCCGCGACGATCAGGGTCGGAATGCCGACGAGCAGGCCGAACGCCAGCGTGAGCCCGACGTTCGCGTTCAGCGCGCCCGCCGCGGCGAGCGGACCGGGGTGCGGCGGGACGAGCCCGTGCAGCACCGAAAGCCCGGCCACCGCGGGAATCCCCAGCAGCATCAACGGCTTTCCGGTGCGCTTGACCGCGAGCAGCACCACGGGGATCAGCATGACGAGGCCGATCTCGAAGAACATCGGCAGCCCGATCAGCGCCGCGACGAGCGCCATCGCCCACGGGAGGCTCTTGTCGCGGGCCTTGCCGAGCACGGTGTCGACGATCTGGTCGGCGCCGCCGGAGTCGGCCAGCAGCTTGCCGAGCATCGCGCCGAGGGCGATGAGGATGCCGACGGATGCCACCGTGCTGCCGACGCCGGCGGAGAACTTCTTGATCAGGTCGGCGATCGGCATCCCGGCGATCAGGCCCAGCGCGAGCGAACCGAGCACCAGCGACAGGAACGGGTGCAGCTTCACCTTGGTGATCAGCACGACGATGACGGCGATCGCGATGAGGGTCGCGGCGATCAGGCGGGTGTCGTGGCCGGTCCAGCCGGCGGCGACGACGGTGTTCACGCGTGCTCCCGGAAGGCGGTCAGGGCGGCCTCGGTGATCTCCTCCGGAGTGCCGGTGATGTCGAAGATCGCGCCGGGCTCGTCGGGCTGGAGGGGTTCGAGGGCGGCCAGCTGCGAGTCCAGCAGCGACACCGGCATGAAGTGGCCCGAGCGGGTCTTCATGCGCTCGGCCAGGAGCGCGCGCGGGCCGTTGAGGTGGGCGAACCAGACGTCGCCACCGCTGCGCAGGACGTCGCGGTAGCGGCGCTTGAGCGCGGACGACGTCACGACGCCGCCGGTGGCCTCGTGCTCGCGGATCCAGCCGGCGATGGCTTCGAGCCACGGCGCGCGGTCGGTGTCCGTCAGCGGGGTGCCGGCGGTCATCTTGTCGATGTTGGCCTTCGGATGGAACGTGTCGGCTTCGGCGTACTCGACGTCGAGGGCGTTCGCGAGCGCCGTGCCGATCGTCGTCTTCCCGGAGCCTGACACCCCCATCACCACGATGACGGTCATCCGCACCTCCCACTTCGTTGTGCCCAGGTGAGTGAAACTCAAAAGTACTACTTATTCAAGATGAAGTACTACTTAATCGAATCAGACGTTAGGTTGGTCCGGTGGGGACCGACAGGCACGAGCAGGTGCTGGACGCGCTGGGCGCGGCGATCGCGAACGGGTCGCTGGTGCCGGGCACAGTGCTGCGCTCCGAAGAGCTGCAGGAGCACTTCGGAGCTTCGCGGACCGTGGCCCGCGAAGTCGTCCGCGTCCTGGAGACGATGCGGCTGACCAGCAGCAAGCGGCGGGTCGGGGTGATCGTCCGGGAACCGGTGGAGTGGAACCACTACGACCCGCGGCTGATCCGCTGGCAGCTCGACGGCCCGGGCCGCCCGGCGGCGCTCGCCACGCTGAACGAGCTGCGGTCGGCGATCGAGCCGTGCGCGGCGCGGTTCGCGGCCCTGCGGGCGACCCCGGAGGAGCGCGGCCGGCTGGGCGCGCTGGGGGAGCGGCTGGCGCGGACGGCCAAGGCCCGCGACCTCTCGGCGTTCCTCGGGTTCGACATCGCCTTCCACGACCTGCTGCTGACCGCGTCCCGGAACCCGATGTTCGCGCAGCTGTCCGAGATCGTCGCGGAGGTGCTCACCGGGCGGACCGGGCACGGCCTGATGCCGCCGGAGCCGCAGCCCGAGGCGGTGGCGCTGCACCTGGCGGTGGCCGCGGCGGTGGCCGCCGGGGACGCGGACCGGGCGGAGCGGGCGATGCGGGACATCGTCGTCCAGGCGCGGGAGGAGATCGCCGCCCTGGTATCGGAGGGGGGTCCCGAGGTCGAGTAGCCTCCTCGGGAACTGGACTTTCTTTCCCCGGGGGGCACGGGTGAGCGCGGCACGCGCGATCGGACTGGTGTTGGGTGTGGCGGCCGACGGCGCCCTCGGCGACCCCCGGCGACGGCCCCCGGTGACGGCGTTCCGCCGTCTCCCGCACGGCGCGGGCGTCCTGGTCGCGGGCGCGGTGGTCTTGGGCGGGGCGGTGCTGGAGCGCGCCGGCCGCGGCCGCCCGCTGGTGCAGGCGTCGGCGACGGCGGTGACGACGTGGGCGGTGCTCGGCGCGGCCGGGCTGGCGCTGCAGGGCACCGAGCTGGCCCGCGACCTCGAGGAATGCCGCTTCGAGCCGGCGCGCTCGACACTGTCCGAACTGGACCCCCGGGTGGCCGACGGCCTGGGCGCGATCGCGCTGTCCCGTGCCTCGGTGGAGACGTTGGCGGAGAACACGTCCGACGCGGTCGTGGCCCCGCTGGTGTGGGGCGCGCTGGCGGGCGTGCCGGGCCTGCTGGGGGCGCGGGCGGTGAGCCTGCTACGCCGGTCCCGCGCCGGCCGCCGCGGCCACTGGGCGATCGACCGCCTCGACGAGCTGGTCTACTTGGTCCCGACGCGCGTGGCGGCGGCCCTGACGGTGCTGGCGGCCCCGGTGGTCGGCGGTTCGGCGGGCGGCGCGTGGCGGGCGTGGCGCCGCGACACGATCGCCCACCCGAGCCCGAACGCGGGCCGCGTGGAGGCGGCGTTCGCGGGAGCACTGGAGATCCGCGTCGGCGGCCGGACGGTGTACCCGCACGGGGTGGCGGAGCTGCCGGTGCTGGGCGTGGGCCGGAACCCGGACGCGGGGCACGTCACGCGGGCGGTGGAGCTGTCCCGCGTGGTGGGCTGGCTGGCGGGGGCGACATCGGTGGTACTGGCCGTGGTGGCCGGACTCCGGCGGCGCTCGAGCTGAGTCAGCCCCGGCCTCACCGCAGGGCCCTTCCGGCCTACCGCTGAGGGCCGCTTTCCGCGTACTCGTCCTCGGCCAGGATCTCCGCGACGGACTTCCGGCGCGTCCGGCCCGGCGAGGACTCCGAAGCCAGCGCCCCGCCCGGCTTCAGCTCGCGGACCGTGAAGTACAGCCAGCCGAGCAGCGCCATCGCCCCGAACGCGATCCACTGCAGCGCGTAGGACAGGAACGGCCCCGAGTCCGTCTGCGGCAGCGGCAACGCCCCGAGCACGCCGGGCTGGCCGACGTCGAGCTGGAAGTAGCCGGGCCGGATGTCGAGCCGGCCCGCACGCGCCACGACCCGGGAGTCGACGACGTAGCTCTGCAGCTGGCCGCCGGTCGAGGCGTCGGCGAACGCGTCGCGGTTCTTCGGGTCGGTTTCGTCCGCGCGCACCCGCGCGGTGACCTGCACGGTCCCCGACGGCGGCGGTGGATGCGGCAGCGCGGCGGACTTGCTGTCCAGCCGGACGTAGCCGCGGTCGATCAGCACGATCGTGCCGTCGGTGGTCCGCAGCGGCGTGAGCACCTCGAAGGCGCCTTCGCCCTGGACCGTCCGCAGCCGCGCGACGACTTCCTTGTCCGGCAGATACTGCCCGGTGATCGAGACGAGGTGCCACTCGGTGCGCTCGCCGGGCACGCTCCCCGGCGGCAGCAGCTGCGCCAGCGGCACCGGCGCCGCGGTGAACGACGCCTCCAGCGCGGCGTTCTGCTGCTCGCGTTCGGCGTTGCGGCTGAACTGCCACGGCGAGAGCAGCGTGAAGCAGCAGATGGCGAAGGTGAACACCACCGCCGTCAGAGCCAGCCACCCGGGCCGGAGCAGGAACCGCAACCGCACCCCACCACGGTAGGCCGTGCCCCGCCCGCGCCGCCCGCCGACCTCCGTCACCTGTGACGTCAGCCCCGGCTCGTACGCACCCACTCCAGCAAACCGGGCACGGCGCGCTCGATCATGCCGAGGACGTCTTCGAAGCCGTCGTCGCCGCCGTAGTACGGGTCCGGGACCTCGGCGCCCTCGGGCGCCGACGGGTCGAACGACCGCAGCAGCCGCACCTTCGCCGGGTCGCCGACCTGCGCGCGCAGGAACTCCGCGTGCCCCGAGTCGGCCGCCACCAGCAGATCGGCCGCCAGGTCTTCGTCGGACACTTCGGAGGCGACGTGCGCGGTCGGGTAACCGTGCGCCTTCAGCGTCGCGCGGGCGCGCTTGTCGGCGGGCTCCCCGGCGTGCCACGGGCCGGTGCCCGCGCTCGTCACGCGGACGGCGTCACCGAGGCCGGCGTCGTCGAGCCGGGACCGGAACACCAGCTCGGCCATCGGGGAGCGGCAGATGTTGCCGGAGCAGACGAAGACGATGTGCGTCACGTCCCGAGCGTAACCACCGGGTTCACCCGGTCACCCGCCCGCTCGGCGGTATCCGCGGCCCGCGCCGCGCACTTAGCGTCGATCGGGCGAGGACGCGAACCGGAAGGAGAGCGATCATGCACGGGTGCTGCTCGAAGTGCACGGGTCAGGGCTGCGGCTGCTGCGGCAACTGCAACTGACCGCACCCGGCGCCCGCGGCGGCCTGAGGCCGCCGGGGCGCCCCCAACCCGCCGAACAGAGGGAAGCGGGCGAGGGCCGCCGTCACCGTGACGAGCAAGGACCGAAGGCGCCCGGCCGGGAACGGGACATGCGAAAATCACCGCGTGTCCGCGCCCTCCGCCATTTCCGAAGTCATCGCCGTGCTCGAACGGGCTTACCCGCCCGCGCTCGCCGAGTCGTGGGACGCCGTCGGCCTCGTCTGCGGCGACCCCGGCGAACCCGTCTCGCGGGTGCTGTTCTGCGTCGACCCGGTCGCCGAGACCGTCGACGAGGCCGTCGAACTCGGGGCACAGCTGATCGTCGCCCACCACCCGCTGCTGCTGCGCGGCGTGCACGGCGTGCCCGCCGACACCGCCAAGGGCGCGCTGGTGCACCGGATGATCCGCGAAGGCATCGCGCTCTACTGCGCGCACACCAACGCCGACTCCGCCGACCCGGGCGTCTCCGACGCGCTCGCCACGGCGATCGGGCTGCGCGTGACCGGCCCGCTGGAACCGAACGACGACGGGGTCACCGGCATCGGCCGCGTGGGTGAGCTGGCCGAGCCCGAGCCGTTCGCCGCGTTCGTCCAGCGCGTCGCCGACGCCCTGCCCGCGACCGTGCCCGGCGTGCTCGGGGCGGGCGAGGAGGACCGCCCGATCCGCACCGTCGCCGTGTCCGGTGGCGCCGGTGACTCCTACCTGAAGCAGGCCACCGCGGCCGGCGTCGACGCCTTCGTCACCGCCGACCTGCGGCATCACCCCGCCGGCGAGCACCTCGCGGGCCGGGGCCCGGTGCCCGCGCTGGTCGGACTGACCCACTGGGCCAGCGAGTGGCCCTGGTGCGGGCAAGCCTCGACGGTCGTGGCGGAAGCGTTTGCGGGTAACGTCGACGTTCACGTCTCCACGCGGTGCACCGACCCGTGGAACGTCCGCGCCGAGCGCAAGCCAATCTAAGAGGAGCACCGTGAAGGCCGAACCCGCCGTGCAGCGTCAGTTGCTCGAGCTCGCCAAGGTGGACGCCGAGCTCTCGCGCACCGCACACCGCCGTCGCACCCTGCCCGAACTGGCCGAGATCGACGCGGGGGAGCAGACCGTCCGCGAGCGCCGCGACGCGCTCGTGTCGGTGGACACCGCCGCCTCCGACCTCGACCGCGAGATCGCCCGGCAGGAGAAGGAGATCGAGTCGGTCCGCGCCCGCGAGGACCGCGACCGCAAGCTCCTGGCGTCCGGTTCCGTCAACTCGAAGCAGATGACCGACATCGAGCACGAGCTGCAGTCGCTGGAACGCCGCCAGCGCGCCTTGGAGGACGACCTGCTGGAGCTGATGGAGCAGCGCGAGGCCCTCGGCCTGGACGCGCAGCGCACCGGCGCCGAGGTCGACAAGGCCGAGGCCGGGGTCGCCGCCGCGATCGCCCGCCGCGACGAGGCGTTCAAGGACCTCGACACCACCCGCGCGCGCCGCGACGAAGACCGCGCGAAGCTGCTGCCGCGCTTCCCGGAGCCGCTGCTCAAGCTGTACGAGCGCGTCCGCGAGCAGAAGGGCATCGGGGCCGCGCTGCTGCGCGCCCGCCGCTGCGGGGCCTGCCAGCTGGAGCTGGACCGCAACACCGTCAACGAGATCAAGGGCGCCCCCGAGGACGACATCATCCAGTGCGAGAACTGCGGTGCGATCCTGGTCCGGACCTTGGAGTCGGGTCTGTGACTTCGCACGGTGTCGTCGGGGGTGCAACCCCCGCACCCCACCCGAGGGGCTCCGCCCCCACGGACCCCCCGAAGCACGTGGTGGTCGAAGCCGACGGCGGCTCCCGGGGCAATCCGGGCCCGGCCGGTTACGGCGCGGTGGTCAAGGACGCCGCCACCGGCGACGTCCTGGCCGAGCGCAAGGAAAGCCTCGGCGTGGTCACGAACAACGTCGCCGAATACCGCGGGCTGATCGCCGGCCTGACCGCCGCCGTCGAGCTGGGGGCGTCCACTGTGGACGTTCGGATGGACTCGAAGCTCGTGGTGGAGCAGCTGTCCGGGCGCTGGAAGATCAAGCACCCGGACATGCAGCCGCTCGCCGCGCAGGCCAAGGAACTGGCCGCCGGGTTCGCCCGCGTCAAGTACGAGTGGATCCCGCGGGCGCAGAACTCCCACGCCGACCGGCTGGCCAACGAAGCCATGGACGAGGCGACCGGCAAGCCCGCGGCCGGCCGGCCCGGCAAGACCGCGGCGGCCGCGAAGACCGGCGCCGCAGCGGGCGGAACAGGCGCCGCAGGCACGCCCGCCACCCCGCCGAAGCTGCCGACCCGGCGCCCGGACCGCGCGGCGGTGGCCTGGACCGGCGCGCGCGGCACGCCGACCCGGCTGCTCCTGCTGCGCCACGGCCAGACGGAGATGTCGGCGCTGCGCCGCTACTCCGGCCGCGGTGACGTCCCGCTCACCGAACTGGGCCGCGCGCAGGCCGCGGCGGCGGCGAAGCGGCTGGCCGCCACCGACGGCCTGGTCGTCGACGGCGAGGCCGTGCCGATCATCGCCTCGCCGCTCACCCGCACCAAGCAGACCGCGCAGGCCGTCGCCGACGCGCTCGGCGGGCGCGTCGAGACCCACCCCGGGCTCATCGAGACCGACTTCGGCGACTGGGAAGGGCTGACGTTCGCCGAAGCGGCCGAGCGCGACCCCGAACTGCACCGCTCCTGGCTGGGGGACAGTTCGGTCCCGCCGCCGGGCGGGGAGAGCTTCGACGTCGTGCACCGGCGCGTCCGCAAGGCCCGCGACGAGCTGATCGCCGAGCACGGCGGCCGGACGTTGGTGCTGGTCAGCCACGTGACGCCGATCAAGACGCTGCTCCGGATGGGCCTCGACGCCGGGCCGCAGCTGCTGTTCCGGCTGCACCTCGACCTGGCGTCCCTGTCGATCGTCGAGTTCTACCCGGACGGGAACGCCTCGGTCCGCTTGGCCAACGACACCTCGCACCTGGCCTGACCCGCGGAAATGTGGGGTGGATCACGCTCGACCCCGACGCCTGGCGGACCCCGGATGGAGTATTGGCTACAGTGTCTCGACCGCGTCGCCGCGGTGGCGGGTCCGGCGTTCGGGCTCACTAAGGGGGCGCCAGCTCGCGCGTATCCCACCGGCAGAAGCCTGCGGGCGGAACAGTGACGAGGACATGACGGCTAGCGCACTCACCGAGACCTCCGAAAGCGACGTGCCCGACGACCCGGCCACCGGCACGACCACGCGGGGCTGGGGCGCCCGGCTGGCGCCGGTGCTGGCCGTGCTCGCCGGCGTAGCGGCGGTCGCCGTCCACGCCATCCGCTACGGCCACTGGATCGTCGACGACGCCGCGATCACCTTCTCCTACGCCCGCAGCTTCGCCGACGGCCTCGGCCCGGTGCTGCAGCCGGGCGCGCCGCCGGTCGAGGGCTTCTCCGACCCGACGTGGATGGTGCTGCTCGGCCTCGGCAAGCTCGTCGGCCTCTTCGACCACGGCACCCTCTTCGGCTTCCCGGACTACGTGCTGTTCCCGAAGCTGCTGGGCCTGCTGTTCACCGGTGGCGTCCTGACGGCCTGCTACATCGCGGCGAAGCAGATCTTCACCCGCTTCGCGTGGCTGGTGACGCTGATCGCCGGTTTGACGCTGGCGACGATCCCGTCGTACGTCATCTGGGTCGTGTCCGGCCTGGAGAACTCGCTGTTCGCGTTCGCGGTCGTCACGCTGGGTGTGACGCTGTTCGTCTCGGTGAAGCGCGATGTGCTGCTGACGCCGAAGGTGGCGCTCTGGGCCGGGGTCATGGTGGCGTTCGCCGCGCTGACCCGGCCCGAAGGCCTGATCTACGCGGGCGCGTACCCGCTCGCGGCGCTGTTCCTGCTGCGGTCCGGCCTGTTCTGGAAGAGCTTCCGGCTCGCGCTGCTATCGGTGGCGGCGTTCGCCGTGCCGTTCGGCGCGTACGTCGTCTGGCGGCACGCGGAGTTCGGACGGCTGCTGGCCAACCCGTCGGTGGCGAAGCAGCAGGGCCTGCCGGGGTTCGACGCCGTGAAGCGGCCGTTCGAGCTGGCCGGCTACGCGGGCTGGGCCGGCGTGCTCGCGCTCGCGCTGGTGATCGTGTTCGCGCTGGTCAAGGCGCCGTGGCGACGTTCGCTGATCGCGCTGCTGGTGCCGCTGGGGCTCGGGATCGTCGCGTACGGCGTGATGGTCGCCGACTGGATGTACCAGCACCGGTTCGCCAGCCCGATCTGGGCGCTGGCCGTCATCGCGGGCACCCTCTCGGCCGGTGAGCTGCTGCGCCACCGGCGGGCGCTGCTGCGCGTCGGCGTGCTCGCCGTCTTGGTCGCCGCGTTCGTCCCGTCCGCCGTCGGGTTCGCCCAGGCCGCGGACAACTTCGCGAAGAACCCGAACATCACGGCGTGCCTGGTGGCCGACCGCTTCGGCCGCGGCTTCAACACCTACGCCGACCTCCTCGGCGTGCAGGAGGCGTCGCTGCTGCTGCCCGACCTCGGCGGCTCGTCGATGACCAGCCGGCTGGAACTGGTCGACATGGCGGGCCTGGTGAACAAGCCGATTGCCGACTTGGTGCACGACAACGACCTGGCGGGCCTGCGGAACTACGTGTTCGACACGGTGAAGCCGACGTTCATCCACTCGTGGGGCCCGTGGGCGGCGGGCAACGGCATCGCGCTCGACCCGCGCCTCGACCGCGACTACGTGCTGATCTACAGCTCCCCGATCGAGGGTCTTCGCAACGGCGACTGGGTCCGCCGCGACGCGGTCACCGACCCGGCGAAGCTGAAGGCGGCCCAGGAGTACGCGGCGAAGACGATCCCGGCGGTGGCCGCGGACCGCTTCGGCGGCCCGCTGGACGACTGCGGCCCGACGATGAAGCCGGGCCAGACGATCACGATGCCCAGCTGAATCCGGAACCCGCGTGATCAGAGCCGTAACTCGCGTGATCAGAGCCGTAACTCGCGTGATCAGAGCCGTAACTCGCGACTTCCGGCCTTGATCACGCGAGTTCCGGCTTCGATCACGCGAGTTCCGGGTTCGGTGGTGGGTGGTGCCCGTTCACGAGGCCCAGCCGAGGCTCAGCCAGAGGGCGACGGTCGCCGCGGCCAGGCACAGCGGCGTCGTGATCGCTCCCAGCGCGTGGAACGTCCGGGCCGAGGGCGGTTCGGGGAGCGTCCGGCGCCACAGCAGGGTCGCCAGCGAACCGAGGTAGCTCGCGTTCGGGCCGATGTTGACGCCCAGCAGCACCGCCAGCAGCACGCCCGGCGCCGGGTGCGGGCCGAGCACGGACAGCAGGATCAGCGTCGCCGGCAGGTTGTTGACCAGGTTGGCCAGCAGCGCCGCCACCCCGGCTGCCACCAGCAGCTCGACCAGGCCCGTCGACGTCGGTAGGACGTCCCGGAGCAGGCCGCCGAGGAGGTGCTCCGACACTGCCTCCACGACCACCGCCAGCCCCAGCACGAACAGGCACAGCTGCGGCGCCGCCTCGGTGACCAGCTGCCACGGCCGGATCTTGTCCCGCGCCAGCGCGCGCACGCCGAGGATCAGCGCTGCCAGCGCCGCGATCCACACCGGCTCGACGTGCCCGAGCTGCCCCACCGCGAACCCGGCGAGCGTCAGGCCGAGGATGACGAGCGCGAACGTCGGCGTCTCGAGGTGCTGCCGCGGTTCGGGCGTTTCGCGCGGCCGCAGATCCGAGGCGAAGAACCACAGGAAGACGACCAGTTCGATGCCGAGCGTGATCAGCCACGGCAGCGCCATCAGCGCGGTGAACCCGGCGAAGGTCAGCCCCGACGCGGCGAAGGCCAGCAGGTTCGTCAGGTTGGACACCGGCAGCAGCGTCGACGCCGAGTTGGCCAGGTGCGCGCACGCGTAGACGTGCGGCCGGGCCGGCAGCTCGAGGCTCGTCGCCGTCGCGAGGACGACCGGGGTGAGCAGCACGACGGTGGCGTCCAGGCTGAGGACGGCGGTGACACCGGCCGCGGCGGCGAAGGTCAGCACCAGCAAGCGTCGCGGCCGGCCGTGGCACGCCTCGACGAGCCGGTTGCCGAGCCAGCTGAACACACCGTCCACATTGGCCAGAAAGGACAAAAGGAGGATCGCGGCCAGGAAGCCCAGCGTCGGCAGGATTTCGACGGCCCGGTGCCCGGCCGCGGCGGGTCGCACCAAGCCGAGCAGGAGCGCGACACCCGCGGCCGGCACGGCGGCCACCGCTTCCGGCCAGCCCCGCGGCCGGACGATGGCGAAGACCAACACGGCAGCCAAGAGCGCCAGGCTTCCCGCCCCGGCCCAGAAGTTCACCCTGTGCACGCTAACCGACGACGGTGGACGCGGCGCCGCCCCCCGACTTCCACACTACCGGCAGGCACCGACAATTCCGCTGGGCCGCTCGCCCGCCGGCCGGTTTTGTCAGCCCCTTCCGCTACGGTGGAAACCGGGGGCTGCGCACTCCACCGTCCGAAGTGGACTCAGCTGCCGCGCTGGGAAGACTTCGCCAGCGCACCACCGAGTTCCGCGCGCCCGGGGATGCCGAGCTTGCGGTACGCACCCGACAGGTGCAGCTCCACGGTCCGCCGCGTCAGGTGCAGCGCCGTCGCGATCTCGCGGTTGGTCAGGCCCTGCGCGGCCATCACGGCGATGCGGTTCTCCTGCCGGGTCAGGCCGTGCTCGTTGTCCTTCGCCGGGGTCAGCGCGCGCCGCGACGAGCGCAGCTCCTCCGCCGCGCGCCGGGCCAGCGGACGCGCGCCGCACTGCTCGCTCAGCTCGACCGCCTGCCGGAGCGTCTCGATGGCCTTTTCGGACTGACCGTGCCGGGACTGCAGCGTGCCGAGCTCGGTCAGCGCCGTCGCCAGCTGCAGCCGGGCCGGCGACGACCGCAGCGTCGCGATCGCCTTCTGCAGCGCCCGGTCGGCTTCGTCGTCCTCCCGGACGAGCCCGAGCGTCGTGAGTGCCGTGCCCAGCGGGCGCGGCGCACCCCAGCGGGCCGAGGCGGTCATGTCCTCGTCGGCCAGCCGGGCCGCGTCGTCGGTCTGGCCGAGCGCCAGCGCGGCGCGTGCGGCGTGCGCGCGCCAGGGCACGAACCCCGGGAACCGCATGCCGTGGTGGGCCAGCCGCCGCCCGCAGCTGAGCAGGTCCTCGAACCCGAAGCGCGTGTACCCGGTCGCGACGCGCAGGCGGCCCCGCGCGTACAGCAGGTACGTGTGGGTGAACAGGCCCTGGCTGGCGACGAAGTCCATCCGGTCCAGCAGTGACGTCGCCGCCTCGAACCGGCCGAGGTCCACCCAGCACTCGACGAGCTTAGCCGCGCACAGCACGCCGACCGGGCAGGTCGTCGTGCCGCCGCGCTCGTCGAAGCGGCGCAGCAGGGACTCGAAGTGCACGCTGGCCCGCTGCAGGTCACCGCTGGCCTGCAGCGCGATCCCGCGGGCCAGGGTGGGCAGCGCGCCGTGTGGCACGTGCACGTCCCACGGCTCGCGCTCGACGTCGAGGACCCGGCAGAGGCGGTCGACGTGCGCCGACTCGTCCGCGAGCACCGCGGTGGCCAGGGTGAAGAAGTAGTGCTGCTCGAAGAGCTGGCCGTCGTCGCCCGTCTCCTCGCGGGGGGTCCGGGTGGCGGAGCCCCCGTCCCGGGGCGGAGCCCCGGCCAGAGACAGGGCATCCGCGAAGTGCGCGACGGCGTCCTGCGCCGACTCGCCGCTGCGGACGGCGTCGAGCGCCAGCAGCGCCGAGCGACTGCGCTGCGCCGCCGGGTCGGTCAGCGGCGCCCACTGTTCCTCGAAGTCGCGGAACTCCGGGGGCGGCCCGAGCCGGCTGCCGGCCTCGGCGAGGTAGGTCATGCACAGCAGCGGCCACACGGCGTCCGGTCCGCCGGCGTCGAGCCGCGCCGCGATCTGGCCCGCCGCGCTGATCCCGAGCCGGGCGTCCTGGCCGCCGCAGAGCGACAGCAGCATCGCGGTGGCGATGAACGCGGCGGTCTCGCGGTTGCCGACGGTGTCGACGGCTTCCCGCACCCGCTTCGCCGCGGCGGGCGGGTCGAACTGGAACTCCGCGTGCGCGAGCTGCAGCAGCACGGCCATCCGGCGCCCGGAGGTGAGCCGTTCCTCCAGCGCCCGCCGCAGGTGGCGGGCGGCCAGCTCGGGCCGCCCGGAGAACACGGCGTCGCGCGCGCTCAGCCGGAGCACGTCCACGGCCCACGGGATCCGGATCGACGTCGCTTCCAGCAGGTGGGCGGCCACCCGCTCGGGCGGCGCCCCCGCCTCGCTCAGCAGCTTCGCCGCCCGGGAGTGGTTGACCGCCCGCGTGGTCTGCGGCATGTCCTTCAGCAGGGAGTTGCGGGCGAACGAATAGGTCAGCGCCGGCCGGCTGCTGTTGGCGAGCACGTGCAGCCGCACCATGGTGTCGATCGCCTGCAGCGCGTCGAGCTCGTCGACGCCGGCCAGCCGGGCCAGCAGGTCGAAGTCGGCGTCCTCGCCGAGGATCGCCGCCGCGTGCAGGATGGCCGGCGCGTGCGGGAACTCCTGCACCCGCATGTGGAGCACCTGCCCGATCTGCGACGAGCCGAGCTCGTGCGGGTCCGCGCCGGGCAGCAGCCGCGGCCGCAGGGCCTGCAGCAGGTACGGGTTGCCGCCGGTCGCCTCGCGGCAGGCGGAGGCGAGCTCACCGGGGGCGAGGCCGAGGATCTCCGCCGCGGCCGCGTCACCCAGACCGTTCAGCGCGATCGTGGCCGGCGTGCAGCCCGCCATGTCCAGCAGCGCGACCTCGCGGTGCGGGGGGTGCCCGGTCAGTGACGTCAGGATGATCAGGACCGGCAGGTCGAGCACGCGGTTGCGGATGTAGGCCAGGCACCGCATGGACCAGACGTCGGCGAGGTGGACGTTGTCGATGCCGATGAGCAGCGGGCCCCGCTCGGTCGCGTCGCGGACGATCCGGAAGAAGAGGTCGAGGGCTTCGCTCTCGCCGGCCGGCCCGCACAGCTCGGAGACGGGCGGGCGCGGGGAGCCCGGTTCCTCGAGCGCGTCGGCCAGCTGGCGGACGAGCCCGCCGGGCAGGTGGCTCTCCAGCCGCGACCCGGTGGCGAGCGCGACGGTGAAGCCCGCGTCCGCGGCCAGCGCCGCGACGGTGCGCAGGGTGGCGCTCTTGCCCATGCCGAACTCGCCGATCAGCACCGCGCTGGCGGCCGTGCCGCCCAGCGCGACCGGGAAGAGTCCGGTCAGGCGGCTGAGCTCGGGCTCGCGGCCGGGGAGCCGCGGGGCGGGACGCTTCGGTACCGAAGCCCCGCTGACGGGGTGCTCGGGATTTACTTCGGTATCCACCGTAAGGACTTTCATGTTGGGTTGGGGCAGACTACTGGAAACCGGCCGAACACGGGAGACACCGCGGAGCGCTGCCGGTACCGGCGACGACCTGACCAGGGGAGACGATGGACGCAGGCGATGCGAACCGGATCTTCCCGGTGGCCGGCCGGGCCGCGCAGAAGGCCGTCGCGGCCACGCCGAGCGCGAGCAGCAGGAGCGGGCCGGCCACCGGCCCCCGCCGTGCCCCGGCCTCCGCCGGCTTCGGCCGCCCGGCCGCACCGTCACCCGGCGGCAGGTAGCCCAGCCGGACCGCCTCCGCCAGCGCGCCGGCCACCGGGGTCAACCCGGCGGCCCGGTCCCGGCAGCGGGCGTAGCCGAGCAGGTGGGTCTCGAACTCTTCCGGATCGTCGTGGACGCCGAGCTCGTAGGCCGCGGCGTCTCCGCGCCGCCCCCTCATCGGATCGTCACTTCCCCGAGTGCCTTACGCAATTGCCGCATCGCCGTGTACAACCGCGATTTGACAGTTCCCTCCGGAATTCCGAGAATTTCGGCCGCGTGTCGAACGGTGTTTCCTGCGAGATAGGTCTCATGGACGACGGACTGATATTTCGCGTCCAGTTCCCGCAATGCCCGAGTAATCGTTAGCGCGGCTAACGAGCTGTCTGCGCGGTCGGCAGACTCGGCGTTTTCCGGGATCTCCAGAGCGACCTCCTGCGGGCGGACGCGGCGATTCCTCCAGCCGTCGATGACGATCCGCCGCGCCACCGTGAGCAGCCATCCGCGCAGCATTCCGGGCTCGCGTTCGAGGGTGTCGGAGTGCTGCCAGGCGCGGATCATGGTCTCCTGCACCACATCCTCGGTCCACTGCCGGTCGTGGTTCGTCAGGGACAGTACCTGCGCAAACAGGGTGGCGCGGAAGTCCTTGTAGAGCAGCGGGACGAAGTCGTCTCCCGCGGCGGGGCCGGTGTCGACCGCGGTGGCGGACGAGGCGAAGCCGACGTGGCCCCGACTTTCTCTGCCCAGTGCTTCCATTAAGCTCGCAACCTCACCTGACTGGCGGACCGAGGGGTCGTCGGAGCGTAGCGCAAAAATACTTAATAGGCCATATGCGTCAGATTTGCCGCTCAATTCGACGATGCATCGACGATGTCTGTCGAAGAGACGCTCACAATGTGTCTTGTGATGTAGGTCACAGTCACTAAAAGGTGACGACGAGAACCGGATCGCCCGTTCTCCTCGTAACAGGAGGTGAGGACTCCTTCGCGAAGGGACAACGGGGATGCCGCTCCGATTCGTGGCGTTGCTGGCCGCTGCGACCGCGCTCGTGCTCGGCTGTGCTCTCCCGGCATCGGCCGGGGAACTGCAGCAGACCGACCGCGCCCTGCTGACCCGGCTCAAACAGCACACGCTGTGGGCCGTGCCGTCGAGCAGGCTCGCCGTAGAGCGGGCCACCAACCGGCGCGTCCGCGCCGTCGCCGTCCGCATCGCCGACGATCAGGCCCGCCTCGACGTCGCCCTGCGCGCGGTCGCCGACCGGCTCGCCTTCACCCTGCCGGGGGAGCCCACGGACCAGGAGCGCACCTGGGCCGGCGAGATCGCCGCCGACTCCGGCGACGAGTTCGACCGCGCCTACGTCAACCGCCTCCGCGCCGAGTACGGCACTCTCTTCGCGCTCGCCTCCGACGTCCGCGCGGGCACCCGCGACGACGACGTCCGTGCGTTCGCCCAGACCGCCGTCGACACCTCCCTCGGGCACCTGACGCTGCTGGAGAGCACCGGGCTCGCCGAGACCACCTCCCTGCTCGTCTCCGCCACCGAGGACGACACCCTCGGCGGCGGGGCCATCGCCCTCGGTGCCGTTCTCGTGGCCCTCGCCGCCGCCGCCACGTTCGGGCTGCTCCGCCTGCTCGGCACCCCCGCCCCGACCTCGCCGCGCACCCGGAGGTAAGCCGCCCCATGTCCCTTTCCGCCGCGCTGCTCCCGGTGTCGCCGCACGACATCGGGATCGCCGAGGCCGCCGCCCTGTCCGGCCGCCTCACCTACCTCTGCATGTGCCTGACGCTCTGCTGGGGCGTCCTCGCCGCCACCGGCTGGGTCCGCCGGGTCAGCGGCCAGGACGCGATCCGCACCGGGCACGTCCTGCTCGCCGCGTTCACCCTCGCCACGGGCACCTTGCACGGGCTGACCTTCCTCTTCCTCGAAGACGACCCCTTCGGCGTCGCCGACCTGCTCCTCCCCTTCTACGACGGCACCCCGCGGCACGCACTGGGCATCGTCGGCCTCGAGCTCGTCGTCGCCGTGTCCGTGACCGCCGGCCTGCGCCGCGGCGCCCGCGAAGGCCGCTGGCTGCGCTTCCACCAGGCGGGGTACCTCGCCATCGGCCTGCTCGCCATGCACGCCTGGCTCGGCGCCGTCGCGAGCGGGCACCTCGCCGTCGTCTGGCTCGCGGGCATCACCCTGATCGTCCCGCCGGTGCTGCTGTCGGTCCTGCGCGTGCTGCCTGCGGCAGTGCTTGCTCGCGCCGGCCTGGTCACGCCCCCGCCCGCCGGGTCCGGCCCGGAGCCGGCCACCGTGCGCGTCGACGTCGACAGCCAGCGCTGCCACGCCTACGGGGTCTGCCAGTCCGAGGCGCCCCAGGTCTTCCAGCTCGGCCAGGACGGGCAGCTCGAGTACGAGAAGAGCCCGGGCGCCCAGCTGGTCCCGGACATCCAGGCCGCCGCGCGCGCCTGCCCCATGCGAGCCATCCACCTGTTGGGAGCCACCCGATGAGCGAACGCATCGTCATCGCCGGAGCCGGCCTGGCCGGCCTGCGCGCGGCCGAACGGCTGCGCGAACTCGGGTTCGACGGCGAAGTGGTCGTCCTCGGCGCCGAACCCGGCATCGCCTACCACCGCCCGGCGCTGTCCAAGCAGCTGCTCACCGGCGCGGTGAGCCGCGCCGACACCCTGCTCGCCGATCCCCTCGAAGTCGACGCCGAATGGCGGTTCGACACGCCCGTCACCGCACTCTCGCCGAACCGGCAGGTCGTCCACCTCCGCGACGAGGAACTCCGCTACGACGGCCTGATCATCGCCACCGGTGTCGAACCCCGCCGGATGCCCGGCGCGCCCCACGGTCACCCGCGCGTGGTCGTCGTCCGCACCCTCGCCGACACGATCGCCCTCCAGCGCGCCCTGGCCACCAACCCCGGCCCGGTCGCCGTCATCGGTGACGGCTTCATCGGCTGCGAAGTCGCCTCCAGCCTCCGTGAGATGGACCGCGAGGTAGTCCTCTTCGGACGCGCGAGAGCCCTGCTCGCCGACGTCCTCGGCCCCGACATCGGCGACTGGCTCACGGCCCTGCACACCGCCCGCGGCGTCCGCCTCGAACTCGGCACCACCATCCGCCGCTGGCGCCCCGCCCCCACCTCCGTCGGTATCGAGTTCGCCGACGGCCGCGCGCTCGACGTCGCCTGCGTCGTCGTCGCCGTGGGCAGTGTGCCGGCCGTGTCCTGGCTGCGCGGCGCCAAGCTCCCGCTCGACGACGGCGTCGTCTGCGGACCCACCTGCCACGTCGTCGGCTCGTCGACGATCGTCGCCGCCGGCGACGTCGCCCGCTGGCCCAACCTCCGCTTCGGCTCCGCGCCCCACCGCGACGAGCACTGGCTCAACGCCGTCGAAATGAGCCGCGCCGCCGCGCAGAACCTCCTCACCGGCCCCCAGGGCGCCCCGGCCTACACCCCGGTGCCCCGCTACTGGTCCGAACAGCACGGCGTCCGCATCCAGGTCGCCGGCCGCCCCGCCCTCGCCACCGACACCGTCCTGCTCGAATCGCCCGTCCCCGGCACCCGGCCCATCACCGGCTTCGTCCGCCAGGGCCGGCTCGTCGGCCTGATCGGCCTCGACAGCCCGGCCGCCGTCCTCCACTGGACCGCCGAACTCGCCCGCCAGCACCCGACGCCCGCCGAGTCCCCGCCCGCGGTCCGGCCCCGCCACCACAGCGAGGCGGTGGCCGGGTACTGAGCTACGATCCAGCCTGCGGACGAGCTGGCAGGGCGGTCGCGAGCCGGGGTGACCCGGTCCGAGGAAAGTCCGGACTCCGCAGGGCAGGGTGGTTGCTAACGGCAACCCGGGGTGACCCGCGGGAAAGTGCCACAGAAAACAGACCGCCCCGGTCCGCGAGGACCGGGGTAAGGGTGAAACGGTGGTGTAAGAGACCACCAGCGTTCCGGGCGACCGGGACGGCTAGGTAAACCCCACCCGGAGCAAGGCCAAGAGGGAGCTCACGAGCTCCTGCGCAGGCGTTCGAGGACGGCCCGTCCGAGTCTGCGGGTAGGCCGCTGGAGCCTGCCGGCAACGGCAGGCCGAGATGGATGGCCGCCGCCCCGGAAGCCGCAAGGCGACCGGGGAACAGGATCCGGCTTACATGCCGGCTCGTCCGCGCCACCCGCGCCCCCACGGGCGTCACCCGTGATCGAAGGGGCATCGGCGTGCTGCCTGCCGGGGCACGAGTGATGCCCTGGCAGGCACGCCGGTTCGTGGTTCCCCCGCGTGGTTACCCGGTAGTAGGGTGCGGCCATGGCGGGTGACGAGAAGCGGTTCAAGTCGGCGTTCGACTCCTTGCACGCACTGGCGTACTTCGCGCCCGAGGTCGATGCCGCGCTCACCGGCACCGGCTTGCGGCCGGGCCGGATGCCCTACTTCGCCGGGCGGTCCGCGGCCATGGGTGCCGTCGGCCCCGAGGTCGTCGCGGCCACCTTCTACAACTTCAACCCCGAGGTCGTCGCCCGCGTGATCCCGCGCGCCTGGACCCTGGCGACGCCGGAGCAGGTCCTGGCCGCGCGGCTCGACGGCGTGGACCAGGCGCTGACCCGCCTGCTCGGCGACCACGTGAAGAGCGACGAGGTCGCCGAGGCCGCCGAGCTCGCGCGCGAAGCCGCCGCCGGGTGCACCGGCGAAGGCCGTCCGCTCTACGCCGCGCACGCGGGCCTCGATTGGCCGGGGGAGCCGCACCTGGTCCTCTGGCACGCCATCACCCTGATCCGCGAGTACCGCGGCGACGGCCACGTCGCCGCACTGGTCCTCAACGGCCTGAGCGGCCTCGAAGCCCTGCTCACCCACGTGGCCACCGGACGCGGCTTCGTCACCGGCGCCGCCAAGCTGACCCGCGGCTGGAGCGACGAGCAGTGGGCCGCCGCCGAAGCCGGGCTCGCCGACCGCGGGATCCTCGACGCCGGCGGCGGGCTCACCGAAGCGGGTGCCGCGCTCCGCGACCGCGTCGAGATCGCCACCGAAGCCGCCGCCCAGGGGCCGTGGGAGCACCTCGGAGCCGAGCGGACCGCCCGGCTCGAGGAGCTGGGCCGTGGGCTCAGCCGCCGCGTCGTCGAAGCGGGGGCCTTCCCGGACGGCGTCTTCGCTCAGGGGCGGGCCTGAACGGCTTAAAGATCACGCTATGTAGTGAAAAGCGGGTGGGGTACGGAGCACCCTGTGACGGACAGCGCGGACCGTCAAGATCGAAATGCTCGCCGACCGGCCGAGGGCCGTGACAGAGCGGACTCACGCGACACGGCCATTCGTGTCATGTCACACTGTTCCAGGCCGCACAACGACCACAGCGCAAGTACTCAGAGTGAGCAAATCCCGGGCATGGGGGTGAGTTCGTCAGCACACTGAGAAGTATGGGTGGCCGGGGTTCAACCCGAGGGCCCTTGCCGCGATGATGGGGGCGTGGAGTTTTCGTGTGCCTGGAGCACCAAACCGGTTGACGAGCCAGCCGGTCTCTACGCTGTGCACTTTGACCACTACCCCTCGTAGCCCCCATGATGTTGTTCGAAGCACTGCCTGAGCCAGAACCGCGCGGCCCCCACCGCGCACCGGGAGTATCACCATGATGACCTTGACCACCCTCGACACGCTGGCCGCCGGCGAACTGGGCACGGGAAACGTGCGCCAGTGGCTGCTCGACAACGTCATCCCCCTGGTGCTGCTGGCCGTTGCCCTCCTGCTTCTCTGGCTGGGCGGCGGCAAGGGCGACAACGCCGGTGTCATGCGGCGGCTCGCCGGCGTGGTCATCGCGCTCGCCATCATCGGTCTCGCGGTCAGCGGCGCGGGCGTGAACGTGGGCCAGTGGATCGCCGGCCTGTTCACCGGCTGAGGCGGGGCCCGCGTGCGCATCAGGACCGATGACGAGGTGTACCGGGTCGACGCCGTGTGGCTCGGCCCGCCGAAAGCGACTTTTCCCTGGAGAGCCCGGTACGTCGCCTGGCTCATCGGTATCCCGACGTTCTTCGTGGTCCTCGGCATCGAACGCTGGGCGGGGTGGAGCTTCGGGTTCTTCTCGACGGCGTGGGGTTTCGTCGCCACCATCGCGATCACCCGGCTGCTCACGGCCAAGATCAGCCACGAGCGCCCGCTCGGCACCGTGGTCTCGATGGCCGGGCGCGAGCTCAACACCCCCCGGGAGCGGACCACCGGCACGGGCGGCGCGGTCAGCGCCAGCCGCGTCCGGGTGCGGGCCGAGCGCCCGCTGCCGAAGCACCGCCGCCGGCGGCAGTACCAGCACCACGGCGGCCGGCCGGGTGCGGCAACCCCATCCGTGCCCCCATCGCCGTTGACGGGGGCGCTTCGCGCCACAGCGCCGGTTCACCAGGGAACACCACGAGCGCGCCGGGGCCGCAGCAA
Source organism: Amycolatopsis sp. NPDC051045 (assembly GCF_040682955.1). Classification (NCBI taxonomy): domain Bacteria; kingdom Bacillati; phylum Actinomycetota; class Actinomycetes; order Pseudonocardiales; family Pseudonocardiaceae; genus Amycolatopsis; species Amycolatopsis sp. NPDC051045. The sequence continues at coordinate 43,652 of NZ_JBFBCC010000001.1, read as the reverse complement.
TGCGGCTCGGGCCGGGAGGTAGTCGTTGTTCGGTCGCGGCGGTAGCCGAGGTAAACGGGGTCGGGACTCGCACTCGGGCGCATGGCAACCGCCCGAGCAGGTCCGCGCGTCGCGGAACGGCTCGGGGAACAAGGCGCGCCTGCCCGGTGAGCAGGCGATTCCCGCGTATACCCCGTCGATCGCGGTGCGAAGCATCGACGGGCACCTGGTCCGCACGGGCGTCGAGGTCTACGCCTGGTACCGGCTGGCGCCGCAGCGCTGGTCGTTCCGCTCGGACTCGCAGCGGCGCGACCTGATCGCGGCCATCGCCGGCCAGTACGCCGAGCTGCAGGGCCGCTGGCTCCACCTGCGCGTGACGAACCGGCCGTACCCGATCCGGATGTGGGCCGAGGCGCACGTCTACAACGCGCACGGCCGCCCGCCGGACGTCCCGGGCGCGCTGTCGTTCGACGACTACCTGATCGGCGAGCAGCAGCAGCTGATGGGCCGCTCGATGGCCGAAAAAGAGGTCTACATCGGCGTCCAGGTGCAGACCCGGCGGATGGTCGACCGCGCGGTCGAGCGGGCGGCGCCGATGCTGCGCAAGATCCTGCCCGAAGCCGTGGACGCCGAGCTGACCGCGCTGGACTCCGAGGTCGAGCACCTCGACCAGGTCATCGGCAGCGCCGGGCTGGAAGGCCGTCCGGTGCACGCCGAGGAGATGTCCTGGCTGATGCACCGCTCGTGCTCCCTCGGCCTGCCCGCGCCGCGGAACATGCCCGCCGTGCCGGGCGCGGCCTGGGAGCCGGAGGACCTCGCCAGCTTCACCGACGCCGCCGACTACTACGCCGACCCGTACGCGCCGACGGTGACCGTCCGCGGCCGCACCGGCTCCAACGCCGGCGTCTCCCGGCACCTGGCGATCTTGACGGTGGGGCAGATGCACGGCCTGCAGATCCCCGAGGTCGACGACCCGTGGATCCAGCACGCCGACCGGCTGCCCGCCGCCGTCGAGGTGTCCGCGCGCATCTACGTCCGGCGCCCCGAAGAGGTCGCCAGCGAACTGCAGCGCCAGATGAACAAGGTCCGCTCGCAGGTCAAGCACTACACCGACGAACACGAGCTGGAACCACCGCAGTCGCTGTCCCGCCAAGCCGGCCGGGTGCTGGAGATCGACGACGAGATGACGTCGGGCTTCACCGCGCTCGCCACCCGCGTGCGGTCCTGGTGGCGGCTGGCGGTGTCCGGCCCGACCGAGCGCGACGCGCTGCGCCTGGCCCAGCAGCTGCTCGACCTGTACAAGCCGAAGATCGCCATCGAGCACCCCGAGGCCCAGTACGCAATGGCCCGGGAGTTCATCCCCGGCGAGCCGCTGGCGTCGGCGGCGTACATGCGCCGCGGTTCGGTGGTCTGGGCGTCCTCGGCGGTCCCGACGGCGACCGCGGAGGTCGGCGACCGCCGTGGCATCCTGCTCGGCGAAACGTGCACGGCGACCCGGCGCCCGGTGGCCTGGGACCCGTGGATGGCCCAGGAGATCCGCGACGGCTCCGGCCTGACGGCGATGGTCGCGGGCCTGGGTGCCGGCAAGTCGTTCCTCGGCGGCGGCATCGTCTACAAGACGCTGCGGGCCGGGGCGAGCTGGACGATCCTCGACCCGTCCGGCCCGCTGTCGCGGCTGTGCGACCTGCCGGAGCTGCGGCCGTACGCGCGGCCGATCAACCTGCTCAACGCCCAGCCGGGGATCTTGAACCCGTACCGGGTGGTCGCCGAGCCGCTGATCGAGCACTTCATGGACGAGGACGACCCCGAGCGCTCCTGGCGCCGCGAGAAAGCCCTTGCGGGCGCGACGCGGCGGCGTCTCGTGCTGGACGTGCTCACGGGGGTCCTGCCGTACGAGGTGTCGCGCATGGCGCAGACGCGGATCGTGCTGCTGCGCGCGGTCCGCACCGTCGGCGGCCGTTTCGACGCTGATCCGGGCCAGGTAATCGATGCCCTGCGGCGGGACTCGAGCGAGCACCACGAGCACGCGAGCGTCGTGGCGGACTTCCTCGACGAGATGCGCGAGCGGATGGCGCTGCTCATCCCGGAGACCGACGCGGACCCGTACGCGGAGACCCGCGACGACCGCTTGACGGTGCTGACGATGGCGGGCCTGACCCTGCCGAAGGACGGCGTCCCCCGCGAGTACTGGACGGACGCGGAGTCCCTCGGCGTCGAAATGCTGAACCTGGCGGCGTGGCTGACCCAGCGGTCGGTGTACGAGAAGCCGAAGGACATGCGCAAGGGCGTCTGGATCGACGAGGCGTTCTTCCTGTCCGAGGTCCCGACCGGCCGCGTGCTGATGAACCGCTTCGCGCGTGACTCGCGCAAGTGGAACGTCCGCGTGCTGCTGTCGTCCCAGATCCCGGCGGACTTCCTGAAGATCCAGGGTTTCGTGACCCTGCTGGACTCGGTGTTCGTCGGTCGTCTGGACGACGACGACGCCCAGGCCGACGCCCTGCGGCTGCTGAAGGTCCCGGTGGGCGTGGGGTACGAGCAGGTCGTCGCGGCCTTGGGCCGCCGTCCGGGCGCCCAGCGCGGCCTGGAGCGTGACGTGGAGCCCCGCCAGTTCATCTTCGGCGACGGCGCGGGCGGGGTGGAGCGCATCCGCGTCGACTTCTCGGGCCCCCACCTGGAGCACCTGCGCGCGGTCATGGACACGACGCCGGGTTCGAAGGACGCGGCGCCGTCACGGCGTCCGGGCAACGAGCTGGCCCTGCCTGCGGAGGAGAAGAAGCCGTACGTCGCGGTACCTCCGGAGGACGACATCGCGCTGGAGCAGGACTTCGAGCTGGCGGCGGAACTGGAGGTCGGCCTGGCCGACGAAAACCTCCTGGGCGCCCCGGACCCCCTGGCGTCGGAGACCGGCGAAGTAGAGGGCGGCGTCCAGCCACCGAACGGCCAGCAACCCGCCCGCACGGGTGGAAAGGGCGGCACCGGCCGGGACGCCGCATGAACACCGTGCTGACGCTGGCGGTCCTGCTGACGTTGGCCGCGGGGTGGCACTCGCTGAAGCGGCGGATCAAGGAAGGTCCGCGGCCGGGGCGGCGCACGCCGGGGCGCAAGGCGACGATGTTCGCCGTCATGCTCGTCCTCGGTCTGCAGGCCATCGCGACCGCCCCGGCGGCGAGCGCGGCGGCCTGTGGCGAGGCCCCCAACCCGGAACGCCCCGGCGCGGGCATGGTCGGCGCGGTCGACCCCGCCGAAGGCCACGGCGAAGCGGGCAGTCCGTACGTCGACTACAGCTACGCCGGGTTCGTCTGGAACACCTTCGAGACGAACTGCTCCGGGCTGAGCCTGACCCCGGCGGGCTCGACGCTCGACACCTGGGGCGGCAACCAGCTGTTCAACCTGGGCAAGAACATCGTCGGCGCGACGAATTCCCTGCACTACACCGTGCTCGAGGGCGGACTGCTCAACCCGCTCTACAGCGCGGTGAAGGCGGGTGCGGAGAAGGTCTACAACAACATCTACGCCCAGCTGTTCGGGCTGGTCGCGCTGGTCATGTCGATCATGTTGTTCCGCAACATCTGGCGCGGCGACCTCGCCGCGGTCAGCAAACGGGCGTTGTACGGCCTGGCCGGCGTGTGGCTGGCCGCGTCGTCGCTGGCGATGCTGCGGTACTTCGACCCGATCGACAAAGCGATCGTCCAGACCACGACGAACATCCAGGCCGGGTTCGTCGACGAGTCCGAGAACCGCGTCATCCGGCACGTGCTACCGACGAACCTGCACAACGAGATCGTCTACAAGAACTGGTTGCGCGGGGAGTTCGGCACGCCGACCGCGCCGCAGGCCGACCAGTTCGGCCGTCCGCTGCTGGACGCGCAGGCGTTCACGTGGGGACAGCTGCGCAACGGCGACGACGGCAACCAGGCCGTCATCGACGGCAAGAAGAACGCCTACAAGGACATCTCCACCAAGCTCGGCCCCGCCACGGGCTACTTCACCGGCGAAGCCGGCGGCCGCACCGGTGCCGGGTTCCTCTCCCTCGGCCAGGCGCTCGTCTACTCGCTCTTCCAGCTCCTCGCGAAGGCGAGCGTCCTCCTCGCCCAGGTCCTCATCCGCCTGTTCGCGCTCACCGCGCCGCTGATCGGGCTCGTCGCGCTGCTGCACCCGGAGATCCTGCGCCGCGTGCTCAAGGTCGCCGGCGGGGTCGCGTTCAACCTCGTCGTGCTCTCCGTGCTCGCCGGGGTGCACGCGCTGCTGCTGCAAGCCATCTTTGACGCCGGCAACTCGCTGAACATGCTCACGCAGATGGTCCTCGCCGGGCTCATCACCGTTCTGCTGTTCATGGTCGGGCGCCCGGTGCGGCGGCTGTGGCAGATGGTCGAGATGTCGGTCAGCATGGTCGGCGCCGCGGTGCCGTCGCCCGGCGGCGGGATCTTCTCCCGGTTCCGGCGCAACAACAACGGCCCCACGCCGCAGGACGAGTTCTGGCAGCACGTGCGCGAAACCGACGACGTCGTCGACGGCGAGCAGCGCGGCCCGCTCGGTGCCACCGCCGGCGGGGGCCGGTTCCGGCCGGAAGCCACGATCTTCGCCAACGCCCAGCGGCTCGACAGCACCTCCGGTGCGTCCCGACCGGCCGCCGCGTGGTCCGGTGCCTGGCCGGGGGCCATCGGCGGCGGATCCGCGGGCGCGCTGCCCGCCGGCGGCCGCCGCCCCGGCGCGCCGGTGTTCGGCCAGTACAACCCGGCCAACGGCGACGGCGGCGAATACGTCGTCGTCGGGGCCGGTGGCCGTCCGGTGACGCGGGAGGAGAGCCGGCGCGTCGACACCTCCCCGGTGGCCGATCGGCGCTGGAGCGACGAACCCGAGCCCGTCGTCGTGCCGTCCGACCTGCGCACGCCGGAATCGGGCTTCAGCGACTACCCGGCGCAGGACGGCCCGCGGATGCCGGGCGTGCGGGCCCAGCCGCGTCGCGTCGACCCCGAAGTCGTCGCCGGCAAGCCGGTCTTCGTGCTGTACCGGCCGTCGCGGGGCATCGAAGTCCGCGAGGAACCCCGTGACACCGACCAAGCGATGGGGCGGTGACCGATGCCGATCCGCACCAACCGCGGCCGCACCGCGGTCTACCGCCGCCTGTGGGGCTGGCCGCTGCGCTCGCCCCGCCACCTGATGGGGACGCTGGTGTTCCTGGCGATCCTGGTCACCGCGCTCGGCGTCGTGCTGCCGAAGGTGGTCGGCAAACCGCAGGCCAAGGCGTCGCCCACCACCGGGACGACCACGTCCGTCACGGCGACCCCGTCGGGTCTCGCCGCGCCGGTCCCGACGTCGAACCTGCCGACGCGGCTGGCCACGCCGCTGGCCACCCCGACGCCGACGACGCCGAACGGCGACGCGATCCGCGTCGCCAAGGCGTGGGCCGCGGCCTGGGTGAACCACCCGGCCGGCATCACCTCCGAGCAGTGGCTGGCGCAGCTGAAGCCGTTGACCACCGAGGAGTACCTGCCGGTGATGTCGACGGTGGACCCGGCGAACATCCCGGCGACGAAGGTCACCGGTGAGCCGGTGCCCGGCACGTCGTACCCGAAGTCGCTGCAGGTGACCATCCCGACCGACGGGCCGAAGCTGGCCATCACGGTGGTGAGCACCAACGCCGGCTGGCGGGTCGCCGACTACGACCAGGCGAGCTGACCGTGCGGCGCCTGGGGTTGTGGCTGGGGCTGATCGTGTTCGTCGCGATCGGCGCCCTGGTCGTGACCGCGGTCGCCGCGAAGGTCGTCATCGACAACCAGCAGGCGCAGGCCCGGGGCGTGTCCCTGATGAGCTGCGACGCTTCGGTCGGGCCGACGCAGCCCGGCCAGGGCGACCGCGGCACGGTCGACGCCTCGAAACTGGACGAAGAGCAGCGCGGGATCGTCGCGCTGATCATCTCGATCGGCAAGCAGCGGTCGCTGGCGCCGCGCGCCTGGCAGGTCGCGATCCAGGCCGGGATGACCGAGTCCGGGCTGCACAACCTGACCTTCGGTGACCGCGACTCCCTGGGCGTCTTCCAGATGCGCCCGTCGATGGGCTGGGGGACGGTGGCGCAGGTCACCGACCCGACGTACGAGGTCAACAAGTTCTACGACGTCCTGCTGGGCGTCCCGGACTGGGAGAACAAGCGGCCGGGCGACGCGGCCCAGGCCGTCGAGCGCTCGGGTTTCCCGGACCGCTACCACAAGTGGGAGCCGATGGCGGCGACGCTGGTGGAGAACGTCGGCCAGGTCGTCGACGTGGTCGCCTGCGGCACCGGCATGGGCGCGCTGCTGCCGCCGAGCCAGGCCGCCGGGCAGGCGATCAAGTTCGCGCTGGGCGAGCAGGGCAAGCCGTATGTGTGGGGCGCCACGGGACCGAATTCGTACGACTGCTCGGGGCTGATGCTGCGGGCGTACGAGTCCGCCGGGATCATCCTGCCGCGCGTCTCGCAGGACCAGTACCACGCCGGCGCGTTGCTGCCGGTACGCGAGGCGCAGCCCGGTGACCTGCTGTTCCTCGCCACCGACCCGTCGGACCCGACCTCTATTCACCACGTGATGATGTACCTGGGTGACAACAAGATCGTCGAAGCGCAGCAGACCGGCGTCCCGGTGCACACCCGGGCCTTCTCGTTCGACGAGCGCGAACTGGTGCCGCAGGCGGTCCGCCCCGGCGTTTAGCATGGGGCGAGGGCCTTGACACGAATCGGCCGATTCACCCGACGTCGCGGCGCTTCCACGAGCAGGTGGCCGCGTACAGGCAGAGGATGAGCACGTGGGACGGAAATTCGGCAGGCGGGGCAAGTCCGGCGCGGGCGAGCCCCGGGACCCGGCGGCGCTGTTCGGCGCACCTCAGCCGCCCCGGCAGAGCGCCCGTCCCGCGTCGAGCACTCCGCTCGCCGACCAGCTGAGCCAGGGGTACCCGGGGGTGGACGCGGGGTACGTCGTGCTGCCGCGTTCGCTGGCCGAGGGGATGTCGCTGCCGTGGCAGCAGCAGATGGCGGCGTTGCTGGCCCAGTTCCACGCGGAGCACGCGGCGCTGGCGTGGCCGATCTACCGGGTGGTGCCCTCGCGGTACGAGAAGCTGGCGGACCTCGACGAGGAGCAGCTCGCGGAGGCGGGCTACCTGGTGGAGATGGACGCGGACGGCGAGATGGTCTACCGCGAGCGAAGCGGCCGCAAGGTCGAGGACCCCGAGAACACGTCGGTGCTGGTGTCGTGCCTGGACCCGATCCCCAGGCCGGCGGCCCGCCCGGCCCCACCGGCGGCAGCCCCGTCCGGCCAGGCCCCGGCCCCGATGAACATCGGCCCGGCACCGGTGTGGCGCACGGTCCCGCACGTCCAGCAGACGCAGCCGGTACCGGGAACGCCGGAGCAGCACGTGCCGGCGGGGTACGAGGAGCCGAGGGCGGGAGTGCCCGGGCCGGGGTGGGAGCGCCCGGGGCCGCGTCCGGGGGCGTCATCCGCGGCGCCGGTTGTCGAGCCGGAGTGGTCGGTGGCGGCGGAATCGGACCTGCCGGGACCGGTGAAGGCACCGCAGTCACCTCCTCGGCACGCGGTCGGCGAGCCGCCTCAGGCAGCCGTCCGCGGTGCGGCAACGGAGCCACGGGCGTCGGCGGACGGACCCGCTGTCTCGCAACCACCGACAACCGACGGGCCTGGGCCTCGGCCTGAGAGTCCTGCTGCATTCGTATCGACCCCACCGGTGGGGGCTCCTGCCGAAGCCGTGCCGGAGGGTTCGGCGCCTGTCGAGCCCGACGTTGCTTCGCCATCGTCTGAGGTCCTTCAGTCCGAGGGGCAGGCGGCTGCGTCGGCGCCGGGAGAGGTGTCTCGGCCTGAGGCCGAGCCGGTGCTTCCGGATGCGGTGCCGGTTGAACCGGCGGATGCCGATCAGCCGGAAGGCGCCGCAACGGCATCGGGTGAACCGGTGCCGCGGGATGCGGGTCGGCCGGAGGCTGCGGCAACGGTCGTACCGGCGCCAGAGGGCTCCGACCAGCCCGAAGGTGCTGCGCTGGCACTGGGTGACTCGGCGCTGGATGTGGATCAGCCGGAGGTTCCTGCGTCGGCTTCCGTTGAACCGGAGCAGCCGGAAGTTGCCGCATCGGCCTTGGGTGAACCGGTGCCGCGGGATGCGGGTCATTCGGAGGCGGGCGAACCTGTGGTGGCCGAATCGGCACCGTCGGATGAGCCCTCGACTGAGGCGCCCGCACCAACCTCCGCCGAGTTCTCGACTGGCGATGCAGGCCGAACTGAGGCGGCTGCGCCCACACCGGTGGAACAGAAGCCTGTCCATCCGGTGGCGCCTGATTCCCAGCCGGGGCTGCCCACCGCGCCGCAGGGGGTGCCGTCTGCCGTTTCGCAGCCGCAGCCGCAGCCGCAGCCGCAGCCGCAGGCCCCGGCTGCGCCGGGCGGTGGACAGTCGGCCGCTGAAGGGCAAGCCGCAACCGGTCTCACGTCACAGCCGTCGGTTGCGTCGGGCAGTGCGCAGTCCAGTTCCGAAGGGCAAACCGCACCCGGCGCCATTTCGCAGCCTCCGGCTGCGTCGGTCGACGTGCCCCAGCCTGCCTCCCCGCAGGAGCAGACTCCTGTGGTCGGTTCTCATCTGCCCAGGCCGCCTTGGGGGACCGCCGATCTGTCGGCTGCGAGTGCCGGTCGGGGCCTGGCTCCAGACCTGGCTTCAAACCCGGCGCCTGGCGCCGCTCCCGCCCAGGGCATCAGTCCGGCCGGCTCACCCGTCGCACCGAGCACCGCCCCCGCTCCCAACTTCGGCCCGGGTCCGGGCGCCGCACAGCCTTCGAGCCCGGCTCCCACACACGGCATCAGCCCCCAGCCGGGCGCCGGGCCCGTCCAAGACACGGGCCCGGCCAGCGCTGCGCCGACCCCTAGCCCCGCCTCGGCACCGGGCTCCACCCCAGCGCCGGGCTCCACCCCAGCGCCGGGCTCCACCCCAGCGCCGGGCTCCACCCCAGCCCCGGGCTCCACCCCAGCGCCGGGCTCCACCCCAGCCCCGGGCTCCACCCCAGCCCCGGGCTCCACCCCAGCGCCGGGCTCCGCCCCAGCACCGAGCTCCACCCCGGCTCCCGGCTCCGCGCAAGGCACCGCCCCAGCACCGAGCTCCACCCCGGCTCCCGGCTCCGCGCAAGGCACCGCCCCAGCACCGAGCCCCAACCCGGCTCCCAGCCCCCAGCCAGGAACACCCCCGGCCCAGGCCACCAACCCACCCCCGCCCCCACGCACCAAGCCGGTCTTCCCCGGCCCGGAGTCGACCCCCCAGCCGTTCCCCACCCGGCACGCCGCCCCCGCCCGTCCCGTCTTCCCGGGGCCCGGGACCATGCCTCCCGTTCCGCCGGCGGCTCCGAACGCCCGGCCGGTGTTCCCCGGCCGGGACACGCCGCTGCCGCAGCCCTCGACCGCCCGGCAAGAGCCCGCCACTCCGCCGCGGGGGACTCCTCGTGGCTGGTTCGACGAGTTCCCCGAGCAGCCTGCCGAGACCGAAGAACCCCAGGACTTCGGGCCCACCGGCCAGCCGACCGAGATCCCTTATCGGTTCAAGCGCTGACAGCCGGGCCCGGGGGTGCGAACCTGGAGACATGTCCAAAGACCCGAACCCGGACCAGGGGTGGTACTACAACACCCGCACCCGCCAGGTCGAGCACCTGGAACGCAGCCGCAGCGTCGACCTGCTCGGCCCGTACCCGGACGAGGCCACCGCCCGGCGGGCGCTCGACATCGCCAAGGAACGCACCCGGCAAGCCGACGCCGCCGACGCGTCCTGGAACGACGACTAGACCGTCAGCCGCGGGCTCAGCACGAACTCCGGGTCCACCTGCGAGACGAGGTCGGCGCCCGCCCAAGCCTGCGCGTTTCGCAGGTGGAACTCGACGGCCTGACGCTGGTAGCGCGTCCAGTCGCGCTGCTCGGCGTCGACCGTTTCCCGCATCGAACGCAGCGTCTCGAGGTTGCGCGGCTCGAGCTCGGCGATCGGCCGGGCCGCGCCGCGCTCCGCCGCGCGTACGTGCCGCGAGGCCGACATCCACCCCAGCAGCGCTCCGCCGACCTGGTCCTGCAGGAACCCGACGTCGTCGGCGTCCGTCACCTTGTTCCCGACCACCACGAGCCGCACGCCGAAGTCGCGCGCGTAGTCCGCGTACTGGCGGTACACGCCCACACTGCGCACCGTCGGCTCGCACACCAGGAACGTCACGTCGAACCGGGTGAACAACCCGGAAGCGAACGCGTCGGCGCCCGCCGTCATGTCCATCACGACGTACTCGCCGTCGACGTCGACCATGTGGTTCAGCAGCAGCTCCGCCGCCCCGACCTTCGAGTGGTAGCACTTGACGCCGAGGTCGTCCTCGTCGAACTGCCCGGTGACGCCGAGGCGCACCCCGCCCAGCTGCCGGAAGCACGCCGAAAACACCGGGTTGTCCTCGAACGGCCGGACCAGCCGCGAGCCGCGCCCCGGCGGTGTCGTCTTGATCATCGACGCCGCATCGGGGATCCGCGGGTTGTCGCCGCGCAGGTAGTCCTTGATCAGAGCCATGTTGTCGCCGAGGGTCGGCCAGGCGAGCGCTTCCTCCTCGGTCGCGCCGAGCGCCACCGCGAGGTGCTGGTTGATGTCGGCGTCGATGGCGAGCACCGGCAGGCCGGCGTCGGCGAGGTACGCGACGAACAGCGACGACAGCGTGGTCTTGCCGCTGCCGCCCTTGCCGACGAACGCGATCTTCACGGTGGAATCCCCTTCTGGCAATGAAGACGGTTTTCATTATTACCGGCAACGTACACCCGACCGGCCCGCACCCGATCGGGCGATCGCCGGCCCCGGCTCGGGTTAGGGTTGGGGGGTGCCTCCCCTCGTGATCAGGACACACTCGGCGGGCGGGGACTTCGGCCCCCTGCGCGCCGAGTTCTCGCTGCCGGAGTCGTTCGGGCCCGACGTGCTGGCCGAGGCGGAGGCGGCGGTCCTCGACCCGCTCGCGAGCGCCGGCCCCCGTGAGGACGCGACGGACCTGCCGCTGGTGACCATCGACCCGCCCGGCGCCAAGGACCTCGACCAGGCGATGGTCGTGGAGAAGACCGCGTACGGCTTCCGGGTGCACTACGCGATCGCCGACCTCGCCGCGTTCGTGCCGCCCGGCGGCGCGCTCGACCGCGAATCGCGCCTGCGCGGGCAGACGCTCTACCTGCCCGACGGGAACGTCCCGCTGCACCCGCCGGTGCTGTCCGAAGGCGCGGCCAGCCTGCTGCCCGGCGAGATCCGGCCCGCCGTGCTCTGGACCATCGAGACCGACGAGGCGGGCGAGCCGACCGCCACCCGGGTGCGCCGCGCGCTGGTCCGGTCCACCGAGCAGTTCGACTACGAGACCGTGCAGGCCGCGCTCGACGCGGGGCGCCCGCACCCGTCGGTGGCCGCGCTGCCGGAGCTGGGCCGGCGGCGGCGCGAACTGGCCGTCGGGCGCGGCGCGGTCGAGCTGCAGCTGCCGGAGCAGGAGATCACCGGCGACCCGGACAGCGGCTGGGTGCTCGCCCGCCGCCCGCGCACGGCCGTCGACGCCTGGAACGCCGAGATCTCGCTGCTCACCGGGATGGCCGCGGCCCGGATCATGATCGACGCGCGGATCGGCGTCCTGCGCACGCTGCCCGACCCCGACCCCGAGGCCGTCGACTGGCTGCGCCGCTCGGCCGAGGCGCTGAACATCGCCTGGGCGCCCGAAACCACCGTCTCGGAGTTCCTGTCCCGATTGGACCCGGGGCAGCCCGCGTCGATGGCGCTCTACGCCGACACGACACGGCTGCTGCGTGGCGCGGGCTACACCGCGTTCGACGGCGAGCTGCCCGCGCTGACGACGCACGCGGGCATCGGCGGCGCGTACGCGCACGTCACGGCCCCGATCCGGCGGCTGGTCGACCGGTTCGCCACCGAGATCTGCCTCGCGGTGTCCGCCGGGCGCGAAGTTCCGGAGTGGGTGCGCGCGGCGCTGGCGGACGTCCCGGAGCGGATGAGCGCGTCGGACACCCTCGCCGCGAAGGTCGAGCGGGCGTGCATCGACCAGGTCGAGGCGTGGGTGCTGGCCGAGCACGTCGGCGGCGAGTTCAGCGCGGTGGTGCTGCGCGCGGACGAGAACAAGGCGGAGATCCTCGTCGAGGACCCGACGGTGATGGCGAAGTGCGCGGGGGAGAAGCTGACCGCGGGGGAGCGGATCGCGGTCCGGCTCACCGCGGTCGACGTCGAGAAGCGGAAGGTGTCGTTCGAACGCGCATGAGGACGTCCGCCGACGTACTCTCTTCCGCGGAGGCGGCATGAGAACAGTGCTCGTGGACGACCTGGGTGAGACGGTGCCGGTCGAGGGCACGGTGTCCCGGGTGGTGTCGCTCGTGCCGTCGCTCACCGAGGCGGTCGAGGTCAGCGCGCCGGGACGGCTCGCCGGCGCCACGGACTACTGCACGCATCCGTCCACTCTGGACGTTCCGCGCGTCGGCGGGTCGAAGTACCCGGACCTCGACCGGGTGCAGGAGCTGGCGCCCGATCTCGTGCTGGCGAACTCGGAGGAGAATCGCCCGGAGGACGTGGAACGCCTGCGCGCCAACGGGATCCCGGTGTGGGTGATGGCCGCGGCGGCGTCCGTGCCGGCCGCGCTGGGCTCCCTGCGGCGGATCCTGACGCAGGCGTACGAGCTGGACGAGCCGGACTGGCTGGTCGAGGCCGAGGACCTCTGGCGCGAGGTCCGGCCGGTGCGGTTCCACGCGGTGGTGCCGGTGTGGCGCAAGCCGTGGATCGTCTTGGGCCGCGACACCTTCGCGGGTGACGTCCTGCGCCGCGTCGGCGTGGCGAACGTCTACGCCCACGACGCCGAGCGCTACCCGCGCCCGGACGTCGAAGAGCTGCGGGCGCACCTGCGCACGGACGCGGACCTGCTGGTGCTGCCGGACGAGCCGTACGCGTTCACCGACGACGACGGCCCGGACCACTTCCCGGACGGGCCGTACGTCCTGGTCTCGGGCCGCCACCTCACCTGGTACGGGCCGTCGCTGGTCGACGCCCACGCGGCGTTGACGGAGACGCTGGCCGCTCTCTAGTCCTCAAGAGTGAGTTCGGGAATCGCTCTCACCGGCGATCCGCCGCGGGCCGCGGAAAACCATGATCGGAGGCAGCACCGGATCACTCCCGAGGAGCCTTCACCATGATCAAGCTCGTTGCCGCCGCCCTGCTCGCCGCCACTCTGGCGGGCACCGCCACACCGGCGTTCGCCGCCACGCCCGGCCACGCCTGCATCGCGCAGAAACCCTTGGACACCGCGGCTCTCGAGCAAGCGATCAAGGGCCTGCCGAACGACGACGTGACCGCCGCGCTGATCCGCGCCACCGGCCCGGACGGCTGCTGGGCGGGCACCGCCGGCGTCGCCGACCGCCGCACCGGGGCGCCGGTGAATCCGGACGCGCGGTTCCGGATCGGCAGCGTCACCAAGGTGTTCACCGCCGTCGTCGTGCTGCAGCTGGTGGCCGAGCAGCGGATCGCCCTGGACGGCACCGTGCAGGAATACCTGCCGGGCCTGCTGCCGGCCGGGTATCCCGCGGTGACCGTCCGGCAGCTGCTGGACTACACCAGCGGCCTGCCGAGCCCCGTGCTGGAGGACGAAAGCATCGAGTACCTGGTGGCGCACCGCTTCGACCGCTGGACGCCGGAGCGCTACGTGGCGGCGGCCTTCTCGCAGGGGCAGAAGGAGTTCGAGCCCGGCTCGGCCCAGCACTACCGCAACATCGGGTACGTCGTCGCCGGGATGCTCGTCGAGAAGGTCACCGGGCGCAGCTACGAAAGCCAGGTCCGGGACCGGATCGTGCGCCCGCTGCACCTGACCGGCACCACCGCGCCCGGGCACGACCCCGCGCTCCACGGCCCGTACGTGCACGGCTACCAGACCATGACCGACGGCTCGCTCCAGGACGTGACGCGCTGGGACCAGTCGTTCGGCTGGGCCTCCAGCAGCATCGTCTCGACGACGCGTGACCTCGACGTCTTCACCGAAGCACTGCTGGGCGGGAAGCTGCTGCCGCCGCCGGTCCAGCCGGAGCTGTTCGCCGTGCCGGCGGTCAAGGACGTCAACGGCAAGGCGGCGAGCTTCGGCATCGGGCTGCAGCGGTTCGAGCTGCCGGGCGTGGGCGAGGTCTGGGGCAAGAGCGGCGGCTGGTACGGCTACCTCGCCGGTCTCGGCGGCACGCGCGACGGCCAACGCCGGCTGGTCTACGGCCTGACGGCCAACGACGCCAAGAACGGCGACAACCCGACTCCCGTCACGCAGAAGATCGTGGTGGCCGGGATGACGCTGACCGCGCGCGGATGACCGGGTGGGCGCCGGGAACCGGGGAGGGGGCAGGATCACGTCCTGTGTCCGCCTCGCCGGTTCTCGAACCCCTGAGCCGCCGCCTGCGCGCGCTCCCCGCCGCGGGTGTCGACGCCGTGCTGGCGGCCGGGGTGGCGGTGGCCGGGCTGTGGCCGTTCTTCTCCCGCACGAACCCGGCCGGCGGGCCGTGGCACGCCTGGGGCGTCGTCGTCGTGCTGGCCGCGGCCGGCTGCCTGCTGTGGCGGCGGCGGTTCCCGGTCGCGGTGCTGCTGTGCGGCCTGCTGGGCGCGTGGGCCTACGACTTCGCCCGCAACGTCCCGGCCCAGCCCGTCTGGTACGGCGTGCTCATCGCGCTCTACACCGTCGCCGTGCGCTCGGCACCGTGGCCGCGGGTCGCCGCCTTGGCGGTCACGGTCGGCGGGAGCCTGCTGACGGCGTCGTCGGAAACCGCGTTGCGCAGCGGGATCCTGTTCGTCGCCGCCTACGCGATCGGCCGGGCCGCGGTGACGTCCCGGGCGCACGCCGAGGCCCTGCGCGAGCGGGCCGAGTGGCTCGACCGCGAGCGGCTCGCCGAAGCCGCGCGGGCGGCGGACCGGGAACGCGCCCGGATCGCCCGGGACATGCACGACATCCTGTCGCACGCGGTCAGCCTCATGGTCGTGCAGGCGGAAGCGGGCCCGGTGGCGCTGCCCGGTGATCCGGCCCGCGCGGAGGCGGCGTTCGACGCGATCGCGTCGTCCGGGCGGGACGCGATGGCCCAGCTGCGCCGGATGCTCACGGTGCTCAAGACCGACGACGGCCCGCACGACCCGCAGCCGACCCTCGCCGACCTGCCCCGCCTGGTCGAAGGCGCGTCCGGGGCGGGCACGGACATCGCGTTCGCCGTCCACGGGGAGCCGGGCGAGCTCACCCCGGACGCCGAGGTCGCCGCCTACCGCATCACGCAGGAAGCCCTCACCAACATCGTCAAGCACGCGGAGGCCCGGCACGCGGGCGTCCGCCTCGACTGGCAGGACGGCACCTTGACCCTCGAGATCACCGACGACGGCCGCGGCGGGCGCGGCACCGGCCCGGGCGGGCACGGCCTGATCGGCATCCGCGAACGCGCCACGGCGTGCGGCGGCGAAGTGACAGCCGGTCCGCGGCCGGACGGGCGGGGTTTCCGCGTCCGGGTGCGGTTCGGGGTGCGGGCATGACCGTGCGCGTGGTCGTCGCCGACGACCAGGAGCTGGTCCGGGCCGGGTTCGCGATGATACTGGGCGCGCAGCCCGACATCGAAGTCGTCGCCGAGGCGGGCGACGGCGCCGAGGCCGTCGACGCGGTCCGCGCGCACCGGCCGGACGTGCTGCTGCTCGACATCCGGATGCCCCGGATGGACGGCATCGAGGCGGCGAAGATCGTCTGCGCCGAGACGCCCTGCCAGGTGCTCATGCTGACGACGTTCGACCTGGACGACTACGTGTACGAGGCCTTGCGCGCCGGCGCGAGCGGCTTCCTGCTCAAGGACGTCCGGCGGGACGACCTCGTGCAGGCGGTCCGCGTGGTCGCGGCCGGCGACGCGCTGCTGGCGCCGTCGGTGACCCGGCGGCTGATCGCGCAGTACACCGCCCGCCCGGCGACGCCGCTGTCCCCGTCCCCGGAGCGGCTGGCGGAGCTGACCGCGCGGGAGCGGCAGACGCTGGCGATGCTCGCTCGTGGGCTCTCGAACGCCGAGATCGCCGCGGAGCTGGTGGTCAGCGAGCACACGGTGAAGACGCACGTGAGCAATCTGCTGAGCAAGCTCGGGCTGCGAGACCGGGTGCAGGCGGTGATCGTCGCCTACGAAACCGGCCTCGCCGTCCCAGGCCGTGCTTAGAGCGTCAAGCCGGTCAAGACCGTTACCCGCTCCTCCGTGAAGTCCGCCATCGCCGCCGCCGGGCCCTCCCGGCCCACTCCGGAGTCCTTCACCCCGCCGTACGGCATCTGATCGGCCCGGAAACTCGGGACATCGCCGACGATCACACCACCCACGCGAAGCGCCGCCGAGACCTCGAACGCCGTCGGGACGTCACGCGTGAACACCCCCGCCTGCAGCCCGAAGCGGGACGCGTTGATGCGCGAAACCCCGTCCGCCACCGAGGCCACCCGGACCAGCGAGACCACCGGGCCGAACACCTCCTCGGCCATGACCGCCGCGTCCTCCGGGACGTCCGCCAGCACCGTCGGCTCGACCGTGGCGCCCGACCGTCCGCCGCCGGTCAGCAGGCGGCCGCCGGCAGACACCGCCGAGGAAATCCACGACGAAACCCGGGAAGCGGCGTCCAGGCTGATCAGCGGGCCGACGTCCACGCCGTCGGTGAGCGGGTCGCCCGTCTTCAGGGCGCGGACCTGCGAAAGCACTTTCTCTTCCAACGCGTCGTAAACGGAATCGTGCGCGTACACCCGCTGCACCGAGATGCACGACTGGCCCGCCTGGTACATCGCGAACGTCGCGATCCGCTGCGCCGCGAAGTCCAGGTCGGTCCAATCCGGACAGACGAGCACCGCGCCGTTGCCGCCCAGTTCCAGCGCCACGTGCTTGCGCGGCACGCGGTCGCGGATGGCCCAGCCCACCGGGACCGAGCCGGTGAACGACACCACCGGCAGCCGCGGGTCCTCGACCAGCCGCGACGACGTTTCGTTGTCCACCGGCAGGATCGACCACGACCCCGCCGGCAGATCCGCCGCCGCCAGGATCTCGCCGAGCAGCAACGCCGTCAGCGGCGTGGCCGGTGCGGGCTTGAGCACGATCGGCGCGCCGACCGCGATCGCCGGGGCCACCTTGTGCGCCGCCAGGTTCAGCGGGAAGTTGAACGGCGTGATGCCCAGCACCGGCCCGCGCGGCACGCGCCGCACCAGCGCGAGCCGGCCGGTGCCGCCCGGGTCGGTGTCGAGCCGCTGCAGCTCGCCCGAAAAGCGCCGGGCTTCCTCGGCGGCCCAGCGGAACGTCGACACCGCGCGTCCGACCTCACCGCGCGCCCACTTCAGCGGCTTGCCCGACTCCGCCGTGATGAGCGCGGCGAGCTCTTCGGACCGCTCGCCCAAGGACCGGGACACGTGGTCCAACGCCCCGGCGCGGACGTGCGCGGGCAGCGTCGCGAACTCGTCGGCGACGTCGTGCGCGGCCTGCACCGCGGCTTCGACGTCCGCGGGGGAGGGCACGAAATGGGATCCGGCGGAAGAACCGTCGAACGGATGGTGGACGACGGCCGTCGCCCCGGCGGTCACCGGCTTCCCGGCGACCCAGAACGGGAACGTCATGCGCGGGCCTCCGTCCGGACAGCGTGCTCGAGGACCGCCAGGCCCTCGTCGAGCAGGTCGTTGGGCAGTGACAGCGGCGGCAGCAGCCGGACGACGTTGCCGTAGGTGCCGCAGGTCAGCACCACGACCCCGGCGCGGTGGCACGCGGCTGCGACGCGCTTGGTCAGGTCGGCGTCGGGCTCGGTGGAACCGGGCCGCACGAACTCCGCGGCCAGCATCGCGCCGCGCCCGCGGATGTCGCCGATGACGCCGGTCTCGGCCGCCAGCGCCCGCAGCCGCGGCAGCACGACGCCTTCGATGCGCTTGGCCGACGCGGCGAGGTCCTCGCTCTTCATCGTCTCGATCGAACCGAGCGCCGCGGCGCAGGCGATCGGGTTGCCGCCGTACGTGCCGCCGAGGCCACCCGGCGGGACGGCGTCGAGCAGTTCCGCGCGGCCGGTGACGGCGGACAGCGGCAGGCCGCCCGCGATGCCCTTGGCCGTCGCGATCAGGTCCGGCACCACGTCCTCGTCGGTGGACGCGAACCAGGAACCGGTGCGGCAGAAGCCCGTCTGGACCTCGTCGGCGACGTACACGACGCCGTTTTCGCGGCACCAAGCCGCGATGGCGGGCAGGAAACCGGGCGCGGGCTCGATGAACCCGCCCTCGCCCTGGATCGGCTCGAGCACGACCGCCGCGACCTGGTCGCCGCCGATCTGCTTCTCGATCCGGTCGATGGCCAGCGCGGCCGCCTCGGGGCCGGACAGGCCGTCGCGGAACGGGTACGAGCCCGGCACGCGGTAGACCTCCGGTGCGAACGGGCCGAAGCCGTGCTTGTAGGGCACGGACTTCGCGGTCATGCCCATCGTCAGGTTGGTGCGCCCGTGGTAGGCGTGGTCGAACACGACGACGGCTTGGCGCCCGGTCGCCACCCGCGCGATCTTGACGGCGTTTTCGACCGCTTCGGCGCCGGAGTTGAACAGCACCGACTTCTTCGCGTGGTCGCCCGGCGTCAGTTCGGCGAGCGCTTCGCAGACCTCGACGTACCCCTCGTACGGCGTGACCATGAAACAGGTGTGGGTGAACCAGCAGGCCTGCTTGCGGACGCGGTCCACGACCGCCGGCGCCGAGTGCCCGACGTTGGTCACTGCGATGCCGGAGCCGAAGTCGATCAGCACGTTGCCGTCGGCGTCGGTGAGCAGGCCGCCGCTGGCGGAGGTGACGTAGACGGGCAGCACCGAACTGACGCCGGCGGCGACGGCGTTGGCGCGCCGCTCCTGAAGTTCGCGCGAGAGGGGGCCGGGGATTTCGGTCTGCAGCCTGCGCTGCCGGGGCGCCGGGGCCTGCGGGTCGGCGGTGGTGCTTGCGGTCACGGCGTGCTCCTGCGGACGCGGGTGGGCGGACGTCCTCAGGATGAGTCCCGCGACCACCACCGTCAGCTGGCCTTTCCGGCGAAGTTGGCGCGTAGAATTGGCCGTTATGGCACTCACGCTGGCCGGACTGGCCGCCGACCGCCCGCTCGGGCTGCGGGTGCTGACCGGCGAAGACGGGCTGGACCGCCCCATCGGCTGGGTGCACCCGACGGAACTGACCGACCCGCAGGCCTTCCTCGAAGGCGGCGAGCTGCTGCTCACCACCGGCCTGGCCCTGGCCGAAGACACGGCACCGGCTTACGTGCGCCGGCTGGTGGCCGCCGGGGTCGCCGGGCTCGGCTTCGGCGTCGGGCTGAGCCACGAGTCCGTTCCGCGCTCGCTCGTGGCGACCGCGGCCGAAGTGGGACTGCCGGTCCTGGAGGTGGCTCGTGAGACGCCGTTCATCGCGATCACCCGCGCGGTCTCGCGGGCGGTGGCGGCCGACGAGTACGCGACGACGGTCCGCATCGGCCGCGCCCAGCAGGAACTGACCCGCACGGCGGTCGGCAAGGGCGGCCCGGCCGGGGTGCTGCGGAAGCTGGCGAAGCTGGTCGACGGCTGGGTGCTGCTGTTCGAACGCACCACCGTCGCCGAAGCGGCTCCGGCCGGCGCACGCGAGTACGGCACGTTGCTGCGCGAAGAGCTGGAGCGGCTTCGCACCGGCACGCGGGTTTTCGCGCTCGACGGCCACGAGGTCGTGCTGCAGACCTTGGACACCGCCGCGCGGCGCGTGCTCGCGGTCGGCACCGGCACGCCGCTCGACACCGCCGGACGGCACATCGTCAACACCGCGGTGTCGGTGCTTTCCCTGGCGCTGGAACAGGATCGTGCCCAGGCGGCGGCCCGGCAGGCGTTGCGGACCGGGCTGCTGGAGCTCCTGTCCGGCGGCCAGGCCGAGCTGGCGTTGCGGGTGCTGGAGACCACGGGTGGCGAGCCGCCGCGAGCGCCGTGGTCGGTGCTGGTGTTCCTCGGGCCACCCGCGGCTCGGCGAAAGCTGCTCGAAGCGCTGGACGGGGAGGTCTTCGCGGCGCGCTCCGGCTCGTCGGTCGTGGCGTTCGGCGGGGGCGCGGTGGTCGACACGGTGGCCGAGGCGGCGTTGCGGATCGGTGGCCTGCACGGCGGGGTCGCCGGGCCGGTCCCGGCCGAAGACTTCGCGGCCGGGCTGGAGCAGGCGGAGCTGGCGGCCCGCGCCGCGGAGGCCGAGGACAAGATCCTCATCTCGGCGGCCGAGCACACCGGCCGGGGCCTGCTGTCCCTCATCGATCCGACGGTGGCGCAGGCGTTCGCCCACGGTTTGCTGGCCCCGCTGCGCCGCCACGACGAAACGGGCCGCGGCGACCTGGTGGCGTCGCTGCGCTGCTGGCTGGAGCACCACGGCCACTGGGACGTGGCAGCCGCGCGCCTCGGCGTTCACCGGCACACGCTGCGGAACCGGATCACCAAGGTGCAGGAACTGCTGGGCCGCGACCTGGATTCACCGGGAGTACGTGCGGAACTTTGGGTGGCGCTGCAGGCTTGAAGCGCCGGCACCGTGTACCTGGCGCAGCGACACGGCTTCGGGCGGCCGGCTTCAGGGCCGGAACGAGTCCGTCGCCGCGCGCAACGCGGCGAGCACGCCCGGGTCGGTCACCGCGTGCCCGGCGCCTTCCAGCACCTTCAGCTCCGAGCCGGGCCACGCCTGGTGCAGCTCGTACGCCGTGATCGGCGGGCACACCGTGTCGTACCGGCCCTGCACGATCACGCCGGGGATCCCCGCGAGCTTGCCCGCGTCGCGGATCAGCTGCCCGTCCTCGAGCCACGCGCCGTGCGTGAAGTAGTGGACGGCGAGCCGGGCGAAGGTCAGCGCGAACGCCGGGTCGGCGTACTGGCGGACGAACGCCTCCTGCGGCCGCACCGAAACCGTCGCGCCTTCCCAGGTGCTCCACGCGACCGCCGCGCGGTGGCGGATCTCCTCGGCCGGGTCGTCGAGCAACCCGGCGTACGCGGCCAGCGGGTCGTCCTGCAGAGCGGCCGGAACGGGCGCGAGGAAGGCTTCCCACTCGCGGGGGAACAGGTGCGCCGCGCCGCCCCGGTACATCCAGTCGAGTTCGCTCTGCCGCACGGTGAACACCCCGCGCAGGATGATTTCGCTGACGCGCGAAGGGTGGGTCTCGGCGTAGGCGAGAGCGAGGGTCGCGCCCCAGGAGCCGCCGAAGAGCTGCCAGCGCTCGATGCCGAGCCGTTCGCGCAGCAGTTCCATGTCCGCGACCAGGTGCCACAGGGTGTTGGCGGTGAGGTCGCCGGCGCCGGGCGTGGATTGCCCCGACCCGCGCTGGTCGAACAGGACGATCCGGTAGGCCTCGGGGTCGAAGTGCCGCCGGGCCATCGGGGCGAGCCCGCTGCCGGGACCGCCGTGCAGCACCACGACCGGCTTCCCGGCCGGGTTGCCCGCCTCCTGGCACCGGATCCGGTGCCCGTCACCCACGTCCAGGAACCCTTCGGCGCGCGCGGCGATCGGCGGGTAGAGCTCGTCCATGCCCGACACTCTGCCCGATCGATCTTGGCCGCCGTGGTCCTGGCCGCCGTTCCGACGCCCCGCCGCCAGGGCCGGAACGGCGGCCAAGAAAGGTGGGAGCCCGCCCCCGCCGCCGGGCTGAGCGGGCTCCCGTCCGTGGTGTCAGCCGCCAGAAGCGGGGGTGACAGCCGGGTTCGAGGAGGCGACGCCGTCGGTGTGAGCACGACGGCCGGTGATCCGCACACGCATTTCCGTCCTCCTCGTCGAGGTTCGAATGTTCGTCGTGGCGGCGACGGGCTAAACGCTAAGCCAAGGCCCGAACGTCAGTCAAGAACATGACTGAAGTTCATATACGTGAACGCAGGCTGAGGGGACGCTGAGCGCGGCCATGCCCCTTGCCCGGGGTTAACGAATAGGTAGGTACGTTCCGGTGTCGGGGTTTCGAAAAGTGGCACGGAAAGGCGCGGAATGTCCACGGTGTCCTATCTCGAGGCGATTGTCGTCGGCGCCTTGCAGGGGGTGTCGGAATTGTTTCCGGTGTCCAGTCTCGGCCACAGCATCCTGCTGCCCGCCTGGCTCGGCGGGCAGTGGCAACGGGACCTGAGCATCGGCAAGGATTCGCCGTACCTCGCGGTGCTCGTCGCGATGCACGTCGCCACCGCGCTGGCGCTCGTGCTGTTCTTCCGCAAGGACTGGGTGCGGATCATCGGCGGCCTGTGGACGTCGCTCCGCCACCGCGAGGTCCGCACTCCCGACCAGCGGCTCGCGTGGCTGCTCGTGCTCGCCACGATCCCGGTCGGGCTGGCCGGCCTGCTGCTCGAAGGCCTGCTGCGCGACTTCCTCGGCAAGCCGGTGCCGTCGGCCATCTTCCTCGCGCTCAACGGCGGTGTCCTTTACGCCGCCGAGAAGTTCTCCCGCCGGCGGCCGGACGCCGAAGCGGACACTGTGGACTTCTCGGCCGAGGAGACGCTGGTCATGCGGGCCGTCTCGACCGAGGAAGCGACCGATGTCCGGCTGGCGAAGCTGCGGGTCGGCGAGGCGGTTCTCATCGGCGCCGCACAGATCCTCGCGCTGCTGCCGGGCATCAGCCGCTCGGGCATCACGATGGTCGCCGGGTTGCGCCGCGGGCTCGGCCACGAAGACGCCGCGCGGTTCGCGTTCCTGCTCGCCACGCCGGTGATCCTCGCCGCCGGCGTGCTGAAGATGCCCACGCTGTTCGCCCCGGAGAACCACGCCTCGCTCGGCCCCGCGCTCGCCGGCAGCGTCGTCGCCGGGATCGCTTCGTACATTTCTGTCCGGTTCCTGACCGGATACTTCGAAACGCGCACTTTGACGCCGTTCGCCATTTACTGCGTGCTCGCCGGAATCGGCAGCCTGCTCTTCTTCGCGGTCTGACGTGCCGTTGACCTTCGACGCCCCGGCGGTCTTCTGCGTGCTCGTCCTGGGCACGCTTTACATCCGCGCGGCGCGCCGCCGCGACTGGCCGCCGGGCCGCACGACGGCGTTCCTCGCCGGGCTCGCGACGATCCTGGTCGTCACCTGTTCGGCGCTGGCGGTCTACGACACGACCTTCTTCTGGGTCCGCGCGGTCCAGACCACCACGCTGCTGATGGTCACGCCCCTGCTGCTGGCTCTCGGCGCCCCCCTCCGGCTCCTGCTGGACACCGTCCCGGCCCGGTGGCTGCGGCGGCACGGCCGCGGCCCGCTGGCCCGCGCGCTGACGTTCCCGCCGGTCGTCACGCTGGCGCTGGTCGTGCCGGTGCTGGTGCTCTACCTGACTCCGCTCTACGACCTCGTGCTGCGGTCGCCGGTGGCCGACGGGCTGGTCCGCGTGGTGCTCGTGGCCGCCGGCTTCACGTACTTCTGGACCCGGCTCGGCCTCGACCCGACGCCGCGGGAGGACCCGCACCTGGTGTCGGTGTGGATCGCGTTCACCGAGGTGATCTTCGACGGGGCGCTCGGGCTGGTGCTGTGGCTCGGCCCGCTGCTCGCCCCGGCGTACTACGCGGCCGCCCACCCGGGCCGGGGGCCGGATCCCCGCACGGACCAGATCATCGGTGCGGGCGTGCTGTGGATCGGCGGCGACGTCGCGGGCCTGCCGTTCGTGGTGGCGTTGTTCGTCCGCTGGGCCCGCGACGACGAGCGGCGCGCGAAGCAGATCGACGTCCAGTTGGACGAGGAAGCCGCCTCGGGCGCCGCATCGACGTCGGGACTTTGGTGGGAGAACGACCCGGCCCTTTCGGACCGGTTCAAGGGCCGGGGTTAGTCGTGGAACGCGTGCTCCGGCGCCGGGAATTCGCCGCGGCGGACGTCCTCCGCGAACGCCGTCGCCGCGTTCTGCAGCACCGTCGCGACGTCGGCGTAGCGCTTGACGAACCGTGGTGCCTTGCCGCGCCGCAGCCCGGCCATGTCCTGCCAGACGAGCACCTGCGCGTCGCAGTCCGGGCCCGCGCCGATGCCGACCGTCGGGATCTTCAGCTCCGCCGTGACGCGCTTCGCGGCTTCGGCGGGCACCATCTCCATCACGACCGCGAACGCGCCGGCTTCCTGCAGGGCCAGCGCGTCGGCGAGCAGCACGTCCGCCGCTTCGCCGCGCCCCTGCACCCGGTAGCCACCGAGGTTGTGTTCACTCTGCGGGGTGAATCCGATGTGACCCATCACCGGCACGCCCGCCGACGTCAGCGCCTCGACGTGCGCGGCGAACCGGCGGCCGCCCTCGAGCTTCACGGCGTGCGCCCGGCCTTCCTTCATGAACCGCACCGACGTCTCCAGCGCCTGCTGCGGCGAGAGCTGGTAGGAGCCGAACGGCAGGTCGGCGACCACGAGGGCCCGCTTGACCGACCGGGTGACCGCCCGGACCAGCGGCAGCAGCTCGTCGACCGTCACCGGCAGCGAGGTGTCGTAGCCGAAGACGTTGTTGGCCGCGGAGTCGCCGACGAGCAGCACGGGGATCCCCGCCTCGTCGAACAGCGCGGCGGTGTACATGTCGTACGCGGTGAGCATGGGCCACGGCTCGCCGCGTTCCTTGAGCTCGCGCAGGTGGTGGACGCGGACCTTCCGGCCCGGGGCCGGGGCCGCGGGAGCGGCGGATCCGGTGCCGTAGGGGGCGGTTTCCTCAGGCCCGTTCGCGGTGGCAGTGGACATCGTCGTCGACCGTCCTTCCCTCGAGGCCTCGGTGAGGTCCCCGGGTCGTGGAGCAGGGGTGTCCCAAAGCGTGACACGCCCCCGGACCGCCCCCAACCACGTGCGACAAGCTTCACACCCCCGGGGACCACGAGCCGTCAGCCTCCAGGTTGATGTCCGGGGACAACCAACCTGGGTTCACTTACGTCAAGAAGAGGGCATGACCACCGATCGGCCGCGAAAGGCGACGAAACCAACGATGGGAAACCCCGCGAGCTCGCGTCCGCGCATTCCCGCCTGGCAGGCGAAGGCGGGCGGCATCATCGCGACCGTGGTCCAGCTGGCCGCCGTGTTCTCGGTGATCCTGCTGTTCACCGACGGCCCGCACGGCCGCTTCCTCAACGGCATCGACATGGGGTTCTCCGCCCTCAGCGTGCCGACCAGCGAGAGCCTGATCATGGTGCTGCTCCTGGTGGTCCTCGGGGGCGCCCTGCGCCGCCGCAAGAAGGCGGCGCTCTACACGCTGGTGCTGTTCCAGGTCGGCGGGCTGCTGCTCACCCTTGGCCTGCAGGCGACGCTGCTGTGGTCACCCGAACTGCTGACGCTCGGCCCGAAGCAGGTCCGCCACATCCCCGCGCAGCTGTGGGTGCTGACCGTCGCCGACATCATCTCCATCGGGCTGATCGTGTTGCTGCTCGCACTGCGCCCGGCGTTCCCGGCCCGGCTCGCGCCGAGCGCCTGGCGCGACGGCCTGAGCATGCTGTTCGGCGGGATCGCCGTGGTCATCCTGGTCGGCTGGGCGCTGACGGAGGCGTTCCCCGGCCACCTCGGTGACGCGTGGGAGCGCTTCGCCTGGGTCGTCAACCACGCCACCGGCGAGAACCTGCAGCTGCGCCGGATCGGCGTCGGCGAGGGACCCGCCTGGCTGGACGTGCTCCTCGACCTCAGCGCGACCGCGGTCGCCACCGCGGCGCTGTACCTGCTCTTCCGCGGCGTGCGCAGCCGGGGCCTGCGGACGGACGAAGACGAGCTCCGCCTGCGTCAGCTGCTCGCCGAACACGGCGAAGACGACTCCCTCGGCTACTTCGCCACCCGGCGCGACAAGAGCGTCGTCTTCGCGCCGAACGGCCGTGCGGCGGTGACCTACCGCGTCCTCGGCGGCACCAGCGTCGCCAGTGCCGACCCGGTCGGCGACCCGGAGGCGTGGCCCGACGCGGTCCGCGCGTGGCTCGACGAGACGCGCACGTACGGCTGGACCCCGGGCGTGCTCGGGGCGAGCGAACGCGGCGCGAAGGCGTACACCGGGGCGGGCCTGCGTGCGCTGGAGATCGGCGACGAAGCGGTGCTCGACGTCCGCGAGTTCAGCCTGGCCGGCCCGGAGCGGCGCTCGGTGCGCCAGGCCGTCAAGCGCATCCAGCGCGCCGGGTACACCTCGCGGGTCCGCCGCCACGGCGAGATCCCCGACGTCGAGATGACCGAGCTGCTCGCGCGGGCGCAGGCCTGGCGCGGCGCCGAGACCGAACGCGGGTTCTCGATGGCGCTGGGCCGGCTCGGCGACCCCAGCGACGCCCGCAGCGTGATGGTCGAGGCGTACGACGCCCACGGCGAGCTGCGCGGGCTGCTGTCGTTCGTCCCGTGGGGGCGGCGCGGGCTTTCGCTGGACCTCATGCGCCGTGACCGCGACGCCGAGAACGGCCTCAACGAGTACATGATCGCCGAGGTCGTCGCGGCCGCGCAGCACCTCGGCGCGCAGCGAATCTCGCTCAACTTCGCGATGTTCCGCGCGGTGTTCTCCGAGGGCGAGCGGATCGGCGCCGGCCCGGTGCTGCGTGCTTGGCGCGGGATCCTGAGCGTGTTCTCGCGGTTCTTCCAGCTGGAGTCGCTGTACCGGTCCAACGCCAAGTACGGGCCGGACTGGGAGCCGCGGTTCCTCTGCTACTCCTCGGCGCGCCGGCTGCCGCGCGTCGGCATCGTCGCGGGCGCGCTCGAAGGGTTCGTCCCGACCGGACGGTCGCGTTCGCTGCGGCTGGAGACGGTCGGCGACGGCTTCGTCGCGCGCGTCCGGGAGATCGAGGAGTCGGCGGCGACGCCGGTGCCGAAGGCCGTGCGGCGGCCCGACCAGGTCCGCGTCCGCATGGCCAAGCTCGACAAGCTGCGCGAGGCGGGGATCGACCCGTACCCGGTCGGGTTCCGGCGCGACGACCACATCGGGGACGTCGTCCGGAAGTTCACCGGCTTGGAGCCGGACACCACGACCGGGCACCGGGTCCGGATCGCCGGGCGCGTGCTGGCGATGCGCATCCTCGGCGGCCTGTGCTTCGCCCGCGTCAAGGACTTCAGCGGCGAGATCCAGCTGATGCTCGAGGCCGGCGAGCTGGACCTCACCGGCTGGCGGACCGGCGTCGACCTCGGCGACCACGTGGGGGTCAGCGGCCAGGTCGTGACGTCGAAGCGGGGCGAGCTCTCGGTGCTCGTCGACGAGTGGACGGTCACCGCGAAGTGCCTGCACCCCCTGCCCGACAAGCGGAAGGGCCTCACCGACCCCGAGACGCGGGTCCGGCAGCGCTACCTCGACCTGGCCGTCAACCCGGACTCGACGAACATGCTGCGACTGCGGTCCACCGTGGTCCGCGCGGTGCGCGACCGGCTGCACCACGCCGACTACCTCGAGGTCGAGACGCCGATGCTGCAGAGGGTGCACGGCGGCGCCAACGCCCGCCCGTTCGTCACCCACATCAACGCCTACGACATGCGGATGTACCTGCGGATCGCGCCCGAGCTGTACCTGAAGCGGCTGTGCGTCGCCGGTGTCGAGCGCGTCTTCGAGCTCAACCGCAACTTCCGCAACGAAGGCGTCGACGCGACCCACAACCCCGAATTCACGATGCTCGAGGCGTACCAGGCGTACGCGGACTACGACACGATGCGGACGCTGACCCGCGAACTCGTCCAGCACGCGGCCGAGGCGGCGTACGGCGCCCAGGTCGTCCGGAGGCCCGACGCCGACGGGAAGGTCGCCGAGTACGACATCTCCGGCGACTGGCCGGTGATCCCGGTGCACGAAGCCGTTTCGGCGGTCTTCGGCGAGGAGGTCGGCTCGGGGACGCCGGTGGCCGAGCTGCGCCGCCTGTGCGTCGCCGCGGGAGTGCCGGTGGGGGAGGACCCGAGCCACGGCGATCTCGTGCTCAAGGCGTTCGAGCACCTCGTCGAGGGCGCGACCGTGCTGCCGACCTTCTACACCGACTACCCGACCGACGTCTCGCCGCTGACCCGCCGGCACCGCGTGGACCCGCTGCTGGCCGAGCGCTGGGACCTCATCGCGTTCGGCTCCGAGGTCGGCACCGCCTACACCGAGCTCACCGACCCGATCGAGCAGCGGCGGCGGCTGGAAGGGCAGTCGCTGCGCGCGGCGAGCGGTGACGTCGAGGCGATGGAGCTGGACGAGGACTTCCTGCTCGCCCTGGAGCACGGCATGCCGCCGACCGGCGGGCTCGGTTTGGGCGTCGATCGGCTGCTCATGATGCTCACCGGGGCCTCGATCCGCCAGACGGTCCTGTTCCCCTTCGTCCGGCCGCAGGCATAACGACTCGGTGGACCTGCTCACGGC
The DNA here is from genome assembly GCF_040682955.1 of Amycolatopsis sp. NPDC051045. Lineage (NCBI taxonomy): Bacteria > Bacillati > Actinomycetota > Actinomycetes > Pseudonocardiales > Pseudonocardiaceae > Amycolatopsis > Amycolatopsis sp. NPDC051045. Next base: position 15,438 of record NZ_JBFBCC010000001.1, on the reverse strand, counting down.
GACGGGCCTTGAGGCGGCCGGTCGCTTACGCTCTGCCTCGTGCGCACGGCTCGGATCGCCTCGGCCCTCCTGATGGGGATGGCTGTCCTGGCGTATTCGGGCTGGCTGCTGGAGTTCTTCCTGCCCACCGGGGTGTCCCCGGTGCGGGACCCGGCCGAGGCGCTGCTCGCCGGGCCGCCGGTGTTCCGGGTCCTCCTCGCCGTGTCGGGCGTCGGGTTCCTGCTCGCCGGGCCGCCGCTGCACCGGCTCGGACCGGTCCAGTGGTCGGCGCGGCTCAGTTCGATCTCGGTGAGCGCGTTCGGCCTGCTCGTGCTGCTGCAGGCCGCCTACCCCGAGCACAGCGACGTGCTGTCGTCGCTGCTCAGCGTCGTCCTGGTGGTCGGGGTGATCAGCCTGATCCTGTGGTGGCCACCGGGCTGGCGCGGGCTCGCGGTCATCGGCCTGGTGCTGGTGATGGCCACCTGGCTGGCCGTCGTGCTCGCCCGGCAGCTGGGCTCCTTCGAGGGTGTCTTCACGCGGGCCCAGCTCGTGGTGCGTGCCGCCCTGTACGGCGTCGGCGGGGTGTACGCCTTCGTCAAGCCCGCCCCGCGGCACGCTCACCGATAGCGGAATTGCCGCCCGGAGTGTCGGTGGTGGGTGGCACGATCGCCGCAGTGTCCCTAGGCGGAAGGATCGACAATGGCGGGAAACGTGCGCCCGGTGGCCGACGAGCGTGACGGGCTGCTGAGCTTCCTGGAGCAGCAGCGGTACGTGCTCAAGCTGGCCGCCCACGGCCTGACCGACGACCAGGCGAGACTCACCTCGACGAAGAGCTCGCTGTCGGTGGGCGGGCTGATCAAGCACGTCGCGACCACCGAGGACAGCTGGATCGACACGGTGCTGCAGGTGCCGCAGAAGCCGTTCGGCGAGGCGGTGGCGGAGTACGAGGCAGCGCACCGCCTGGGCCCGGACGAGACCCTGGAGGGCACGCTGGCCCGCTACGACGAGGTGGCCGCCCGCACGGTGGAGGTCATCGCGGGCATCGAAGACCTCGGCCAGGCGGTCCCGGTGCCCAAGGGCGTGCCGTGGTTCCCGCGGGACGTCGAGGCGTGGTCGGTCCGCTGGGTCCTGCTGCACCTGATCCAGGAGACGGCCCGCCACGCGGGCCACGCGGACATCATCCGCGAGCACATCGACGGCGGCACGGCGATGCCGCTGATGGCGGCGGCCGAGGGCTGGCCGGAGTCCCCGTGGATCCAGCCCTGGGCCCCGGAGTCCCAGCCGGCCTGACCGGCTCGGCTCGCGGCCGCCTCCCGCCGCGAGCCGACCGTCCAGGTACGCGAGTCGACCCTCCAAATCACGCGAGTCGACCCTCCAGGTACGCGAGTCGACCCTCCAGGTACGCGAGTCGACCCTCCAAATCACGCGAGTCGACCCTCCAGGTACGCGAGTCGACCCTCCAAATCACGCGAGTCGACCCTCAATCACGCGAGATGCCCGCCGAATCACGGCCGGCCGGCTCAGAACAGCGTCGGCTCGTCCGCCAGCGCGCCCTCGATCACGAGCATCCGGCGTTTCGTCCCGACCCCGCCCCGCGCGGAGAACCCGCCGTCCTTGCCGCCGGCCGCCAGCACCCGGTGGCACGGCACGATGATCGGGAACGGGTTGTGCCCCATGGCCTGCCCGACGGCCTGCGCCGACCCCGGCTGCCCGAGCCGGTGCGCGATGTCGCCGTAGGTCAGCGTCCGGCCGGGCGGGATCGTCCGCGCGACGTCGTACGCGCGCCGGTTGAACTCCGGCACTCCGGAGAAGTCCAGCGGAATCGAGGCCAGATCCTGACGCGCGCCGCCCAGCAACGCCGCGATCCCGTCCACCGCGGCCTGCACCGGCGCCGGCGGTGTCCCCTCGACGGCGTCCGGGAACCGCCTGACCAGCCAGGCGCGGGTCCGTTCCGCGCTGCCTTCGGGCAGGGACGTCCCGATCACGACGTCGTCGCGCCAGGCGAGCCCGCACACCCCGATCGCCGTGTCGAACACCGTGAACCCCGTCGTCATGCCGCCAAGCCTACGACCGAAGAGGGGTACCGCCGCCGAGAATGATCGCTAAGTTCGGTTTTGGGCGGATTCGAGGAGGACGTGTGCGGCGAGCAATCCTGGTGACGGCACTGCTGGTGCTCGGTCTGAGCGCCACGCCGGCGGCCGCGGACCCCCTGGTCATGCCGCACGTCGTCGTCGCGCACCACACCGGGTGGGCCGAGCGGGTGATCGAAAGAGCCGGCGGCACCGTCGTCGCGAGTTACCCGCAGGTCGGCGTCGTCGTCGCGTACACGGCGAAGGACGACTTCGCCGCGAAGGTCCGGAGAACACCGGGCATCGACGCCGTCGGCGCGACGCGCACCGCGAAGATCCCGAAGGAGTTCTTCGCGCCCCGCAAGGACGTCCGCTACACCGGCCCGAACTCGCCCAACTCCGGCCAGGTCCCGCCGGAGGGCACCGCCTGGGACGTCCCGGCGCTGCGCCTTCCCGAAGCGCACCAGGTCACCGAAGGCAGCAAACGCACCGTCGTGGGCGTGCTCGACGTCGGAGTCGATGACACCCATCCCGAGCTGAAGGACGCCTTCGACGCCAGGAACTCGGTCTCCTGCCTGTCCGGCTGGCCCGACCGCGGCCCCGGCGCCTGGCGGCCCACGCTCGACGGCCACGGCACGCACGTCGCGGGCACGATCGCCGCGGCGCGCAACGGGGCCGGCGTCGTCGGGATCGCCCCGGGGACGAAGATCGCCGCGGTGAAACTGGCCGAGCTCGACGACACCGAGACGGCCGAGAGCATGGTCTGCGGGTTCGTCTGGGCCGCCGAGCACGGGTTCGCCGTGACCAACAACAGCTACCGCTCGATCCCGTGGCGCTACAACTGCGACGACCAGCCTGACCAGGCCGCGGCGAAGCTCGCCGTCGGCCGGGCGGTCGCGTACGCCCAGCGCCGGAACGTCCTCGTGGTCGCCTCCGCCGGCAACGCCGGGATCAACCTCGACACCCGCTCGGTCGACCGCGAAAGCCCGGCCGACAGCACCCCGGTGGAACGCTCGATCAACCCGACCTGCACCCGGCTGCCGCACGAGCTGCCCGGCGTCGTCGGCACCGGCGCGCTCGACGAGAAGCTGCTCAAGGCGAGCTTCTCGAACTACTCGGCGTCCCGGATCAGCGTCGCCGCGCCGGGCGCGCGCATCTGGTCGACCTGGCCGAACGGCGAATACCGGTCGGCGAGCGGGACGTCGATGGCCGCGCCGCACGCGAGCGGCGTCGCCGCCCTGATCGCGAGCGAGCACCCGCACTGGAGCGCCGAGCGGATCAAGCGCGCCCTCTACGCCTCCGCGACGCCGCTGCCCTGCCCGGACGCCGTCTGCGCGTCCACAAGAGACGGAACGACCTACTACGGCCACGGGATGGTCGATGCGGCGAGCGCCGTCGGCGCGGGATGATGGCGTTCGTGCTCGATCACCTCGTCTACGCCGGCCCGGACCTCGCCGAGGCCGTCGCCCGCGTCACCGCCCTCACCGGGGTCACGCCCACGCCCGGTGGCCGCCACATCGGCGTGGGCACGGCCAACCACCTCGCCGACCTCGGCGCGGGGATGTACCTGGAGGTGATCGGCCCCGACCCGGCGCAGCCCGAGCCCGACCGGCCCCGCCCGTTCGGCATCGACGAGCTGACCGAGCCCGCGCTGGTCGGCTGGGCGGTCCGCACCACCGACATCGACGCGACGATCGCCGCGGCCCGCGCCCACGGCTTCGACCCGGGCGACGCGATCGAGATGTCCCGCGAAACCGGCGACGGCGAGCAGCTGCGCTGGCGCCTGACCCCGCCGACCGCCCCGGGCACCCTGCACCCGTTCCTCATCGACTGGGGCGCCGCGCCGCACCCGACGACGCGCGGCCTGCCGTCCCTGCCGCTGCTGATGGTCACCGGCACCCACCCCGACCCGGATTCGGTGCTGGCGGTGACGGACGCGCTCGGCCTGGAGCTGCTGGTCCGCCGCGCCGGCCGCGCCGGTCTGACGGCAGCCCTCCGGACCCCGGAAGGCCGCCAGGTCGCCCTCAGCTGAAAGCCGTGAATGCCACCTTCACGGACTTGGCGTCCCTGAAGGTGGCATTCACGGACCTCAGACCTTGCCCTCGCGCCACAGGTTGGTCATCGGGAGCCGCCGGTCGCGGCCGAAGGCCTTGAACGTGATCTTCGTGCCCGGCGGGTACTGGCGCCGCTTGTACTCGGCCTTGTCGACCATCCGCACCACGCGGTCGATGGTCTCCGGCTCGAAGCCCGCGGAAACCAGGTCGGCGTACCCGCGGTCGCCCTCGACGTAGTCGTCGAGGATGTCGTCGAGCAGCGCGTAGTCCGGCAGCGAGTCGGTGTCCACCTGGCCCGGCCGCAGCTCGGCCGACGGCGGCTTGCTGATGGAGTTCTCCGGGATCGGCGGGGTCTCGCCGCGTTTCGCCGCTTCGGCGTTGCGCCAGCGGGCCAGCTGCCACACGTGCGTCTTGAAGACGTCCTTGATCGGGGCGAACGCGCCGACCGCGTCCCCGTAGATCGTCGAGTAGCCGACGGCGAGCTCGGTCTTGTTGCCGGTGGCGAGCACGAGGTGACCGTCCAGGTTGGACAGTGCCATGAGGAGCATGCCCCGCGTGCGCGCCTGGATGTTCTCTTCGGCCAAGCCCGTCAAGGAAAGCTGGTCGACGTACACGCGGACCATGTCCTCGACCGGCTCGACCCGGTAGTGCGCGCCGATCCGGCGGGCGAGGTCGGCGGCGTCGTCCTTCGAATGGCCCGACGAGTACTTCGAAGGCATCGAGACGCCGTAGACGTTGTCGCCGCCCAGCGCGTCCGCGGCCAGTGCCGCGCAGACCGCCGAGTCGATGCCGCCGGAGAACCCGAAGATCACCGACGAGAACCCGTTCTTGTGCACGTAGTCCCGCAGGCCGACGACGAGCGCCGACCACACCTCGGCCTCGTCCGACAGCGGCTCGCTGATCACCGGCTCGGCCGTCGGTTCGTACGCGGGCAGCGGCTCGGAGCTCAGCACCCGGCGCCGGACGTGCAGGCCTTCGAGCTCGCCGTCGCCGGCGTGCCCGCCCGCGGCGAGGTCCATGTCCAGGACGAGCAGGTGCTCGACGAACTGCGGTGCGCGCGCCACCACCGCGCCATCCGCGGCGGCGACGAGCGAGTCGCCGTCGAAGACGAGGTCGTCCTGGCCGCCGACCTGGTTGGTGTAGACGAGCGGGGCACCCGCTTCGGCGGCGCGCCGCGCGATGAGCGGCAGCCGCTGCTCGTCCTTGGACCGCTCGTACGGCGACGCGTTCGGCGCCACGACGAGGTCGACGCCGGCGCGGCCCAGGGCCGAGATCGGCCCGCCGTCCTGCCAGATGTCCTCGCAGACGACCATGCCGATGTCGAGCCCGTGGAACCGGACGACGTCGAGCGTGGTGCCCGGCTTGAACCAGCGGTGCTCGTCGAAGACGCCGTAGTTGGGCAGGTGGTGCTTGAACTGCCGCGCGACGACCTCGCCGCGGTACAGCGCCGCCGCGGCGTCGCGCGGGCCGACCTCGTCGAGGTCGAGGTAGCCGATGTAGGTGAGCACTTCGCCGCAGCCGGCCTCGTCGAGCCGGCGCGCCAGCGACTCGACGCCCTGCCGGGAGGCGGCGGCGAAGGTCTTCCGCAGGGAAAGGTCCTCGACGGGGTAGCCGGTCAGGGACATTTCGGGGAAGACGACGACGTGGGCGCCGGCTTCGGCGGCCCGGCGGGTCCACTCGACGTGCAGATCGGCGTTGCCGTCGAGATCGCCGACGGTGGGGTTGACCTGGGCGAGCGCGATGCGCAGTTGCGGCATGCCGCCATTCTGGCGTACCGCCACCCGTCCGGCCGAGCGAATGTGGGCGAAACGCCAAGGCCCCGCCCGGAGTACCGGACGGGGCCTTCGCCGACGGAAAAGCCTACTTGCGCTTGATCATGCTCCGGACCTTTTTGATGGTCTGTTCGAAGTCCGAATCGAACGGGTTGTCGTGCACCAGGTACGTCCACGTCGTGTTCGCCCGCCGGACGCCCGCGTCCCCGAGGTCGATGCCCTCGTCGGTCAGCTCGGCCTCTTCGAGGGTCTTCGCCGCCCGCGAGTCGGCCTCGCCGATGATCTTGTGGAACTCCGGGATCGCCGCGCGGTGGAACTCGTCCAAAGGCGTCTCCCGCGCCAGCGCGCGCAGGTGGATGCTCTCGCGGACGTCGGTCAGGTACGCCAGGTGGTCGGACCAGAGCTGGTCGATGTGGAACAGCAGCACCTCGCGGCACATCTGCTCCAGCTTGTCCTGGTCGTCCAGCTTCTCCTTGAGCTCGCCGAACTTCTCCGGGTGCGCCTTCTCCAGCGCCTCCGCCGCGTACGCGGTGCGAAGCACCTTGTCGCGGTGCACCAGCAGGTCACGCCGCTGCCGCTCGATCAGCCGCGTGTAGCGCCAGGTGTTGCGGTGGATCTCCAGGTCGACGCCCTCGGCGACGCGCTGGGCGTGGTTGAGCTGCCGCAGCGCCGCCGGGTCGGTGATCTCGCCGGTCTCCTCGTCGGCGGTGATGCCCTCGGGCACGTCCGGCGCGTTCGACAGCACGAGCTCGTCGTTGAGGCTGGCGAAGAAGATCGCGCTGCCCGGGTCGCCCTGGCGGCCGGAGCGGCCGCGCAGCTGCCCGTCGAGCCGGCTCGACGGGTACCGCGCGGTGCCGATGACGTGCAGCCCGCCCAGCTCGACGACCTCTTCGCGGCTCGCGCCGTCGGTGCCGCCCAGCCGGATGTCGGTACCGCGGCCGGCCATCTGCGTGGACACGGTGACCGCGCCCTTCTTGCCGGCCTCGGCGATGATCGCGGCCTCTTCGGCGTCGTTGCGCGCGTTGAGCACGACGCACTCGAGGTCGACCTTCGCGAGCTTCTCGGCCAGCTCTTCCGACTCGGCGACGTCCTGGGTGCCGACGAGGATCGGCCGCCCGGTCTCGTGCACCGTGCGGATCTCCTCCTCGATCGCCCGCAGCTTCTGCGACGGCGACGCGAAGACCCGGTCTTCGAGGTCTTCCCGGATGTTCGGCGTGTTCGGCGGGATGACCGCGACCTCGAGCTCGTAGAACTCCCGCAGCTGCTCGGCGACGGCGACCGCGGTCCCGGTCATGCCGGCCACCTCGGGGTAGCGCGCGAGCAGGGCCTGGACGGTGATCGAGTCGAGGATCTCGCCGCGGTCGGTCGCGGCGACCTGTTCCTTCGCCTCCACGGCGGCCTGCAGGCCGTCCGGCCAGCGCTGCAGCTCGGCGACGCGGCCGCGGGCGGCGTTGATGAGCTGCACCTTGCCGTCGCGGACCAGGTAGTCGACGTCGCGGGTGAGCAGCGCGTGGGCGTGCAGCGCGACGTTGACGGCGGCGAGCCGGTCGGAGGCCTGTTCGTTGAACAGGTCGTCGACCTCGAGCCCGAGCGACTTCGCGACCACGGACGAGCCGGCGTCGGTCAGCCAGGCGTTGCGGCCTTCGCTGTCGGTCTCGTAGTGCAGGTTGAGCCGCAGCCGCCGGACGATCTTCGCGACCTCTTCGTCGGCGTCGCTGCGGTCGATCGAGCCGGCCATCACCAGCGGGACGCGGGCCTCGTCGACGAGCACCGAGTCCGCCTCGTCGACGATCGCGACCTCCGGATCGGGCTGCGCGAGGTCGTCGACCTTCGTGACCAGCCGGTCCCGCAGCACGTCGAAGCCGATTTCGGCGACGGCGCCGTAGGTGACGTCCTTGGCGTAGGCCTCCCGGCGCTCCTCCCGCGAGTCCCCCGGCTGGACCCAGCCGACCGACACGCCGAGCAGCGCGTACACCGGGCCCATCCACTCCGCGTCGCGGCGGGCCAGGTAGTCGTTGACGGTGACGACGTGCACGCGCTTTCCGCGCAGGGCGTACCCCGCCGCGGCCAGCGCGCCGGCGAGGGTCTTGCCCTCACCGGTCTCCATCTGCACGACGTGCTTGGTGAGCAGGCCCATCGTGCCCAGCACCTGGACGTCGAACGCGCGCTCGCCGAGCGCCCGCCGGGCGGCCTCGCGACCCAGCGCGCACACCTCGATCAGCTGTTCGTCGCCGAAAGCGGTGTTCTTCAGCTTCTCGCGAAGCTTGCCCGCCCGCTCGGTCAGCTCCTCGTCGGAGAGCTTTTCGAGCTCGGGTTCGAGCTTTCCGACCGCGGGCAGCAGTGCTTCGTAGCGGGTCAGCTCGACGCTGCCCGGACGCTGGATGATCCGGCGGAGCTTCTTGCCCACCCGGCTGATCAGTGCTGCCACCCCTGGTCTCCCGTTCTCTCTCGCTCGACCGGCCTCCACCACCCAACGCGGCGGTGGTGCGTTCGAGTTCCGCGGCCGGATGGGACGATCCAACCGTGTTCCCACATCCCAGCGCCAGGTCCCGCGCCCGCCGGATCACCGCAATTGCGACATCCGTGCTGTTCGCGGCCTCGCTGACCGCCTGCACGTCCACCGGCAAGACCGCGCCGCCCGCGCCGACGACCGAATCGCACCCGCCGTCCGGGCCGGTGCCCGCCGGGCTGGAGCGGTTCTACGGCCAGAGCCTGAGCTGGGCCGACTGCGCACCTTACGCGACGTCGGAGGATGCGAGGTCGGCCTTCCAGGCGAAAGACATCCAGTGCGCGCGCCTGACCGTGCCGTTGGACTACGCGAAACCGGCGGGGGAGACGATCACGCTGGGCCTGCTCCGGCACAAGGCCACGGACGCCGGCTCGCGGATCGGGTCGCTCGTGGTCAACCCGGGTGGCCCGGGCGCGTCGGGCATGGTCGCGGCCGCCGGGCTGGTCAAGCCGGTGACGAGCACCGGCCTGGCCAAGCGCTTCGACCTGGTCGGCTTCGACCCGCGGGGGATCGGGGCCAGCCAGCCGGCCATCCACTGCCTGACCGACCAGGAGCGGGACGCCGACCGCGCCGACGACAGCGAGACCGACGGCTCGCCGCCGGGCGTGCTCAAGCAGGAGACGCAGGAAAAGGACTTCGCCGCCAAGTGCGCCCAGCGCACCGAGGACGGCACCGGGATGCTGGCCAACGTCGGCACCCGCGACGTCGTGAAGGACCTGGACGTCCTCCGCTCGGTCCTCGGCGACGAAAAGCTCACCTATTTGGGCTACTCCTACGGCACCCGGATCGGGTCGGCCTACGCCGAGGCGTTCCCGAAGAACGTCCGCGCGATGGTCCTCGACGGCGCGGTCGACCCGGAACAGGACGCGGTCGAGTCGCTGGTCGCGCAGGGCCAGGGCTTCGGGACGGCGTTCACGCAGTTCGCGAAGTGGTGCGCGGCCCAGCAGGACTGCGCGCTCGGCTCCGACCCCGGCGGCGCGGTGAAGGCGTTCCAGGACCTGGTCCGGCCGCTGATCGACTTCCCGGTGGCGGTCGGCGACGGCCGCAAGCTCTCCTACGAGGACGCGACCACCGGCGTCATCCAGGCGCTCTACCAGGAAAGCCTCTGGGACACCCTGAACTCGGGCCTCAACGAGCTGAAGCAGCAACGTGGCGCGACGCTGGAGAAGCTCGCCGACATCTACAACGAGCGCGACTCCGACGGCCGCTACGGCACCACGCAGGACGCGTTCACGGCGATCCGCTGCGTCGACGACCCGCGCGTCACCGACCCGGACGTCATCCTCAAGGCGCAGGAGCAGTACGTGAAGGTCGCGCCGTTCCTCGACGACGGCCGCCCGGCGAGCGCGGCCCGCGACGCGTGCGCGTTCTGGCCGGTGCCGAACACCTCGGAGCCGCACGTGCCGAACGTCGGAGGCCTGGCGAAGACGCTGGTCATCTCGACGACCAACGACCCGGCGACGCCGTACCAGGCCGGCGTCAACCTCGCGAAGGGCCTGAAGGGCGCGCTGCTCACCTTCGAGGGCACCCAGCACACGGTGTTCCTGCAGGGCGTGAAGTGCGTCGACGAGGCGGGCACGGACTACCTGGTCGACGGCACGGTGCCGCCGGAGGGGACCCGGTGCTCCGGGCAGTAGCTGTGACAATCGGGGCTTCGCCCCGGGCCGGGGGCTTCGCCACCCGGACCCCCGCAAAGCGCTATGCCTGTTTGGTCAGCGACAGCTCGATCATCACCGGGCTGAGGTGGTTGTCGACCGGCGGGATCTGCACCCACAGCCGGACGAACCGCCGGGGCAGGGCGTCGGAGACCCACACCTTGGCGTTGAGGTCGGCGTTGATCGGCGCGAGCACGCCGTGCGCGACGGCGGCCGGCACCCGGCCGCCGACCCGCAACGCGGCCGAGCCGTCGACGTTCTCGCGACCTTCGGTCTTGGCGTCGGTCAACCCGTCGAGCAGCCGCTTCAGCCCGCCGGCCGGGCCGAGGAACGCGCTGACCGCGTACGCGTCGGGCAGCGAACCCTGGCCGTCGCGTACGTCGAAGGGGAACTTGGTGTGCCCGTCCCCGTCCTGGACGTCGGCCGTGCCGGTCGCGGCGCCGCCGTCGTCGAGGGTCGCGTCGCCCTCGATCAGGCGGAGCGGGAAGCCCGGCAGCACGCCGTTGACGCCGGCCGCGAAGTGCACGCTCCGCACCGAGGCGAACGACGTCGCGGCGTCGCGGACCAGCTCGGCGCCCGCCGGGAACGGCCCGCGCGTGTCGGGCGACCCGGTGCAGCCGGCCGTCAGCAGGAACACGAGCAGGAGGGCGAGGCGGCGCATCCCCAGAGCCTACTGTTGGCCTGATCCTTGCGGATGATGTCCTTCCGGCCACTTTCGGCTCACCGCGCGCGCGGTGAAACTGCCTGAGTGACTGTTGAGACCCGTCCTGCCCCGAAGCTGCACCGCGCCTGGTTGATCGCCGGCGCCGCCTTCGTCGCGCTGCTCGCCTCCGCCGGTTTCCGCGCCGCTCCCGGCGTCCTCATCGACCCGCTGCACGAGGAGTTCGGCTGGTCCCGCACCACCATCAGCTCGGCCGTCTCGGTGAACCTGGTGCTCTTCGGCCTCTTCGCGCCCTTCGCGGCCGCGTTGATGGAGCGGTTCGGCATCCGGCGGGTCTCGGCGACGGCGTTGGCCGTCATCGCCCTGGGCGCGGGCGGCACGGTGTTCATGACCGCGAGCTGGCAGCTCGTGCTGTGCTGGGGCGTGCTGGTCGGCCTGGGCACCGGCTCGATGGCCATGGGCTTCGCCGCGATGGTCGCGGCCCGGTGGTTCGTCCGCAGCCGCGGCGTCGTCACCGGCGTCCTGACCGCGGCGGGCGCCACCGGCCAGCTGATCTTCCTCCCGCTCATCGCGAACCTCGCGGTCGGCTCCGGCTGGCGCACGGCCTCGCTGGTGATCGCGATCGCCGCGCTCGCCGTCGTCCCGGTGGTCCTGCTGGTCATCCGCGACCACCCGGCCGACGTCGGCACCACGGCCTACGGCGCGCCCGCCGACGTCGAGGCCGCGCGCCCGGCAGCGCGGACCGGCTCGGTCCGCCGCGCCCTCTCCGTGCTGGGCCAGGCCGCCCGGACCCGGACGTTCTGGCTGCTCGCGATCGGGTTCGCGATCTGCGGCGCGACGACCAACGGCCTGATCGGCACCCACTTCGTCCCGGCCGCGCACGACCACGGCATGCCGCAGACGACCGCGGCGAGCCTGCTGGCCCTGGTCGGCGTCTTCGACGTCATCGGGACGATCTTCTCCGGCTGGCTCACCGACCGCGTCGACCCGCGGATCCTGCTCGGCGTCTACTACGCCCTGCGCGGGCTCTCGCTGGCGCTGCTGCCGCAGCTGTTCACCGGTTCGGTGCAGCCGAGCATGTGGGCGTTCATCCTGTTCTACGGCCTCGACTGGGTGGCCACGGTCCCGCCGACCGTCGCGCTCTGCGTCCGTGCCTTCGGGGACGCCGGCCCGATCGTGTTCGGCTGGGTTTTCGCCAGCCACCAGCTCGGGGCCGCGTTCGCCGCCTCGGCCGCCGGCCTGGTCCGCGACCAGCTCGGGAACTACACCCTGGCCTGGTACTCCGCGGCCGTGCTGGCCGTCATCGCGTCGGTCGCTTCGCTGGCCATCACGCGCGCGAAGAAATCCGTTGCGGTGCTCGCGACGTGACTTTGCCGGCCTCGGCGCGTCGTGAAACATCCCGTTAACACGCTGTGGTTAGGGTGCGGCCATGGATCGCCAGCAGGAATTCGTGCTCCGCACGCTCGAGGAGCGCGACATCCGTTTCGTCCGTCTCTGGTTCACCGATGTGCTGGGGTTCCTCAAGTCCGTCGCGGTGGCGCCGGCGGAACTCGAAGGCGCTTTCAACGACGGCATCGGCTTCGACGGCTCGGCCATCGAAGGCTTTGCGCGCGTCTACGAATCGGACATGGTCGCCAAACCCGACCCCTCCACCTTCCAGGTTCTGCCGTGGGAGACCCCCGACGGCGGCCCGTACTCGGCCCGCATGTTCTGCGACATCGCGATGCCGGACGGCTCGCCGTCGTGGGCCGACCCGCGGCACGTGCTGCGCCGCCAGCTGTCGAAGGCCGCGGAAGCCGGCTTCACGTGCTACGTCCACCCCGAGATCGAGTTCTTCCTGCTCTCGACCATGCCGGACGACGGCAGCGAGCCGGAGCCCGCGGACAACGGCGGCTACTTCGACCAGGCCAGCCACGCCACGGCGACGCACTTCCGGCGGCACGCCATCGAGACCCTCGAGGCGATGGGCATCTCGGTCGAGTTCAGCCACCACGAGGGTGCCCCCGGCCAGCAGGAGATCGACCTCCGCTACGCCGACGCGCTGACCATGGCCGACAACGTGATGACGTTCCGCTACGTCGTCAAGGAGGTCGCGCTGACCCAGGGCGTGCGCGCCACCTTCATGCCGAAGCCGTTCACCGACCAGCCCGGCTCGGGGATGCACACCCACGTCAGCCTGTTCGAGGGCGACCGCAACGCGTTCTACGACGCCGAAGATCCGCACGAGCTGTCGGACACCGGCAAGGCCTTCGTCGCCGGGGTGCTGCACCACGCGAAGGAGATCTCGGCGGTCACCAACCAGTGGGTGAACTCCTACAAGCGCCTGATCAGCGGGAGCGAGGCGCCGACGACGGTCTCGTGGGGCCGCGCGAACCGTTCCGCGCTCGTCCGGGTCCCGATGTATTCACCCGGAAAGGCGTCATCCCGGCGGGTGGAAATCCGTACGCTGGACTCGGCGTGCAACCCGTACCTGGCGTACTCGGTCATCCTGGCCGCCGGGCTGAAGGGGATCGAGAAGGGCTACGAGCTGCCGCCACCCGCCGAGGACAACATCTGGCAGCTGAGCGACTCCGAGCGGCGCGCCGCCGGGTACTCGCAGCTACCGCAGAACCTGGGGGAGGCGCTGGCCGAGATGGAGAAGTCCGAGCTCCTGCCGGAAGCTCTCGGTGAACACGTCTACGACTTCTTCCTCCGGAACAAGCGCGTGGAGTGGGACAACTACCGCAGCGCGGTCACCCCGTACGAACTCCGCACGCTCCTCCCGGTGCTCTGATGGGGCGGCGGCCGGTGTTCCTCGCGATCCTGGCCGCCGCACTCCTGCTCGCCCCCGCGGCGCCCGCGTCTTCCGCCCCGGCGAGGTTCGATCTGGACTCGGCCGACATCCCGGCCCTGCAGGCGCGGATGGCGTCCGGCCGGCTCAGCGCGGCCGGGTTGACCGGGCTGTACCTCGACCGGATTCACCGGATCGACGGAAGGGTGAACGCCGTCCTGGCGCTGAACCCGGCCGCTCTCGGGCAGGCTCGCGAGAGTGACGCCCGGCGTCGCGCGCACCGCCTGCGCGGCCCGCTCGACGGCATCCCGGTGCTGGTCAAGGACAACGTCGACACCCGCGACCAGTGGACGACAGCGGGGTCGCGGGCGTTGCGCAGCTACCCGGCGAAGGACGCCACGCTGATCACCCGGCTGCGGACTGCGGGCGCGGTGATCCTCGGCAAGGCGAACCTCTCCGAATGGGCGAACTTCCGCGCCGCGAAGCCGACGTCCGGCTGGTCGGGCGTGGGTGGGCAGACGAACAACCCGTACGTGCTGGACCGCAACCCGTGCGGGTCGTCCGCCGGGTCCGCGGCCGGCGTCGCCGCGTCGCTGGCCCAGGTGGCGATCGGGTCGGAGACGGACGGCTCGATCGTGTGCCCCGCCGGGATGACCGCCACGGTCGGGCACAAACCCAGCCTCGGCCTGGTCAGCCGCACCGGCGTGGTGCCGATCTCCGCCGAGCAGGACACCGCGGGCCCGATCGCCCGCAACGTCGTCGACGTCGCGCTGACCCTGTCGGTGCTGCAGGGGCGGGACCCGGCGGATCCGGCGACCGCGGAGTACCCGCGCACCCAGCCGACGGACTACGCGAAGCTGCTCCGCCCCGGGGTCCTGCGCGGCGCGCGGATCGGCCTGTGGCGGCTGCCGGTGCTCGGCCCGGCCACCGGCGCGATCATGACGTCGGCGCGGAACTCCCTGGTCAAGGCCGGTGCGACGGTCGTCGAAGTGACGCTGCCGTACCAAGCGCGGCTGGTGGAGCTGGAGTTCCCGGCCCTGCTCACGGAGTTCCACCGCGACATCGACGCGTACCTGGCGACCCGCCCCCGTGGCCCGCGGAACCTGGCCGAGCTGATCGCCTACAACCGTGCGGATCCGCTCGAGCGGACGTGCTTCGCCGGTCAGGAGCTGTTCGAGCAGGCACTGGCCGCGCCGCCGCCGACCGACCCCGGCTACCTGGCCGGGCGCGCCGAGCTCGCGGACCTTTCGCTCCGGTCCCTGGACGAGACGCTGGCGAAGTACCACCTCGACGCGATCGCGTCGCCGACCAACCCGCCGGCGTGGAAGACCGACTGCGCGGTGGGGGACAACGACGTGATCCCGTCGTCGACGCCGGCCGCGGTGGCCGGCTACCCGGACGTGACCGTGCCGGCCGGGTTCGCCGGACCGCTGCCGGTCGGGATCTCGTTCATGGGGGCGCGGTGGTCCGACGCCCGGATGCTGGCGCTCGCGGCCGACTTCGAGCGGGTCGCGCCGGCGCGGGTCCCGCCCCGGTATCTGCCGACGCTGCCGTCGTAGCCCTCAGTGACCCTCTGACCTGCGACGACGTCGTTAAGTGACCCCCCTGTTTTGGGGCCGTTCGGGGGCATGTAATCTTCTCTTCGTCGCCAGGAACACCGGGTCACACCGGGGCCGCAAGCCCCGGAGACCAGGCCGGGACGAGCGGGTTGACACCGCGGATCGGACCGGGTAATGTTCAGCGTCGGCCCACGAGCGGCCGCCGACTCCCTACGAGTAAACCCGTAGGTTTAGGCATGCTCGACCAAAAGCTTGTGAATATCGCTTGGAACAACTGCCGAGGATTTAGCCGCCGATAACGCGGATGGATTCAGAGTGTGTTGCTTGAGAACTCAACAGTGTGCTAGTGAACTAAGCCAGTAGAGCTTATTTATGAACCTCGTATGAGGTTCCTTTGAGAGCATTAAATT